>NZ_JBYPZJ010000003.1:0-620224 GCF_057815135.1 Chryseobacterium sp. II3a
TTGGGTCAATAGCTTAAACACATACACATCGTGACTTTTGGCTTCCCTTAATTGATTTTCCAAAGCCGTTTTTTGCAATAGTAAAGTATCACGGGATTTAGCCAGCACGTTCATTCGTTGTATAACTTCCTCTGGTTCCTCATAAGGCATTATTTTATCGTGATAGCG
This sequence comes from Chryseobacterium sp. II3a, assembly GCF_057815135.1. Taxonomy (NCBI): domain Bacteria; kingdom Pseudomonadati; phylum Bacteroidota; class Flavobacteriia; order Flavobacteriales; family Weeksellaceae; genus Chryseobacterium; species Chryseobacterium sp. II3a. The sequence goes on from NZ_JBYPZJ010000003.1 coordinate 169, forward strand.
AACAGCGTATTCTGCAATTCTTCTGGCATCTTTTCGATCATCTTTTCCTCTTAAATCACTGGCCGCCTTTTTGATTTTTACCGGATGTTCCACCCAAAGCAGATACTCTGATTTTGAACAAAACTTCTCTAATGGTCGGTTATAAATTCCAGTATTTTCACAGCAAATCAAAAGGTCTTCTTTGGTTATTTTCAGAAGCTTTAAAATACCTTTCAAAAATGAAGATATTCCTTTCTCTGTGTTGGGAATGATCTGCTCACATTGGATCTTATACTCAGAATCCATTATAGCACAATCTAATTTTGATTTGGAAATATCAATGCCGATAACGTACTTTTGTCTCATAACTTTTTTGAGGTTATCATTCACATTGAGAATCGTGTCTAAGCCCTTGATAATAGGTCCAAAGCCTAAATTTCTATAATGACCTTATTCTCAAAGAAACAGGGTTCATAATCTATGTATAGGTCTCGAATCCTTGGACACATAATGGTTCACCCTGTTTCTTGTGAATGCTTTTATTTTGTAAACTTAATTTCTTTTTACAAACTAAAGGGCACATAGTCTTTGTACATAAATATAATTATTCGTGCATTTGTGGCCATTATCAGCAGTATACAATTTTATCGGAGATAAAATGTTTGCGCCTTTTAGCAGGAGGTATTAAAGAAATTTTCGTGACTTTTCGGTCACCCAACAAATCACTGTTCATTTTTTATCTGCAAAAGCAATTTAAACAGTTGTTTGAAAAATGCGTTTTTTTACTTTTAAATATGCTGAGTGATGCTTACATTTGTTATGCTAAAAATAATATAAAACCAATGACAATGAAAATTAAGAAGATTGAATTTCCGGCAAGATCCATTTTGTCTCAGGGAAATGAAAAGTTTGATTATGCAGATAGTTTTGAAGGCGGACTGGTAGGAAATGGACAGAATTTCGATATGACGCAAATTGGGAAGGCCTTTTTTACAAGCGGCCCAAAATGGGGGAAAACAATGTTTGCGTTCAGAAATAAAATGGTAGGGATATTCGGATTGAAAACCGGTACCCAGAAAGATCCAAAGAGAGAAGATGAGGGTTTTACCTGTGAAGTAGGTGATCGTATAGGTCTTTTTAAAGTTTTTGATAAAACCACTAATGAGATCATTCTTGGTGAAGATGACAAACATTTGAATTTCAGAGTCTCTCTGTTGTTTGATAAAAACCAGGGCGGACAGGATGAAAATTCTTTAACAATTTCTACAACTGTAAAATTCCATAACTGGTTGGGGGTATTGTATTTTTTACCGGTAAGGCCATTTCATAAGCTTATTGTTCCGGCTATGCTTAAAAATATAATAGGTAAGCTGGAAAATGGATAGATTTTTTTTTATTATGTATGGATTGTCAATTTCTGTATTTGATGATAATGTACAGCTATAATAAGAAAGATTTGTTATTATTCCATGTGTTCTATTTTCGATAAAAAATCAATTTTTTTACGAACAGAAACATCGAGTACAGAGCGGTCTGTCATAATCACCTGGCCTCCTTTTCCTTTGATGTATTCTTTAAGATGGGAAAGATTAATGAGGTGTTTATGGTGTATCCTGAAAAAATTATACTCTGTAAGGAATTCTTCAAATTCATGAAGGGTCTTGGATACAATAATTTTAGTTTTATCTACAAGGTAAAATGTGGTATAGCTAGAATCGGCCTCACATCGTATAATATCATTGATGTCTGTTAATTTAAAACCCTGCAGAGTTGGAAGGCTGATTTTATTTTTTTTCAAAGGACCCACAGGAACTGTTTTATTTTTTTTGATATTTTCTAATGTTTTATGAACGGCCATAATAAAATCTATTTTCTTAATCGGCTTTAGAAGATAATCTGTGGCGCCATTTTTAATGGCTTGGATAGCAAAATTTTCATAAGCTGTTATGAAAATAATCTGAGCATCTATCGATCTGAATTTTGATAACAGGTCGAAAGCAGTACCGTCCTTCAGCTGAATATCCAAGAAAAGAATATCAGGTAAATTTTTTGAAAGATAAATATAAGCTTCCTCTACACTTGATGCTTGAAATATAGTCTGAATTTCCGGAAATTCATTTTGCAGCAGTAAAGCAATATAATCTCTTCCGTCTTGTTCATCATCAATGATGCAGGCCTGTATTTTAGTTCTCATGAGGTGTAATATAAAGTTTAATTTGTGTTCCTTGTTTTTGTTCTGATCCTGGCTCAGAAAGATTTTTAATGACTAAAGTAATATTAGTCTCAAAAAGCTGCTTAAATGTTTCAATTCTCTTTTGGGATAATTTTACCCCAAAAGAACCTGATTTTATCGTGGTCTGATCTTTATTGCTTATTCCGGTTCCATTATCCTCAATCGTTATACAAAGAGATGTACCATTATAATCAAACCGGATGTCTATTTTACCCTTTCGATCCGTTAATGTTGAAATGCCATGTTTTATCGCATTTTCTACAAAAGGCTGTACCAGCAAGGAAGGAATAGTCCAGTTTTTGTCTACTGTTTCCGATATATGTATTGAATAATCAAATTGTTCTTTCAAACGAAGTTTCTCCATATTGAGATACAGAGACAGGTATTCAGCTTCTTCCCGGATAGGCATAAAGGTTTTCTCAGAATAATGAAGTGTTTTTCTGATCATTTGTGAGAAAGTATTCAGGTAATTCTCTGTTTCTGCATAATCTTTTTTATAGAGTAAAAACTGGATAGAATTAAGGCAGTTGTAAATAAAATGAGGATTTATCTGTGCCTTTATTGCTTGTAGCTCAAGCTCTGCAATCTTCTTTTCATAATAAAGGTTTTCCAGTTTCTTGTTTCTCTTTTTATGAAAATATAAAGTGATAAAAATAAATAATATAGCTGCCCCCAAAGCGATTATAAGAAGCTTAAACCACCATGTCTGCCAGAATTTAGGTTTGATTTCAAAATTAACATCTGAAGAATAATAGGATTGTTTTCCGTTATAGCCCAATCCAAAAACTTTAAAAGTGTAGATTCCGGGGGGAATAGCATTTAATATAATTTGGGAAGAATTGCTGATTTCCCAGTTATCATTCAAGCCCTCAATTTTATATTTATAGCTTATTTTCCCTTGTGAAGCATAATCCGGAAAGCTCAGGTTAAATGTGATGTTATTATTGGGAGTCTTAGTTGTAAATTTTTGGTTGAGATTAAAAAATTCCTGATTGCCAATAGTAATAGAATTAATGATAACTTTTTTATTAATGAATTTTTGTTGTGTTAATAAATTCCTGATTGAAAGTATTCCTAATCCTTTTGAGGTTCCTGCAAAAAGCGTATCTCCTTTTATAACACATCCTGCTATAATATTTGAAGGTAAACCATCCGTTTGTGTAAAATTGTTAATTTTCAGAGCCTTGCCCAGAATTTCAACTCTACTAATACCAGAATTAGTGCTTGCCCAGAAAACATTATCATTTTCAATCTCTATTTTTTTGATTTGGTTGGTTATAAGGCCATTGCTTTGCGTTATTATTTTTAAGACTTTGTTGTTACTGAAAAGAATGATGCCATTTAAATTGGTAGCACCTACATATACATTTTGTTTTAATTTTTTAAGGTCTGTAAAATAATAACCTTCCAGGAACAAGGTTTTCTTTTTTGTTTTTACATTTAGTTTATAGAGGTCTTTAAAGGTTCCTGCCAACAAGCTGTCTTTATCATAGAGTAAAGCAGTATATATTCTTTCCTGTTGTAATATTGGGGTATAGGTATGGGTAGTGTAATTATAGGCGGTTAAACCTATATTTGAGCAGATTAATGCAGATCCTTTAGTGTAAGGCAGAACATTTTTTGGATTGTAATCCGTTGAGTTTAAAATATATTTTTGATGAGTAACGGTGTTGTATTGAATGAGACTTCTGCTTAGACCAAAGATTATCGTATTTCCCTCTGAAAATATGGCTTTATGCTGTATTTTCCTATTCTCTTCAAAAATAAGATCCTTTATTGTATGAGAACGATATATGCCACTTTTTGCCTCGTTGTATCCTAAAAAAATCCCATTTTTGTTTCCTGCAATAGCTGTGATATAGGATGAATTATTCTTGATAGGCAGATGCATATAACTCTTAAAAAACTTGTCGGTAATAAAAAAAATCCCGTTGTTTTGAGTAGAAAACCAGATATTATTATCCTTATCTACCAGAATGCTGTGGATGACGTATTTGTCCAGGAATTTTATAGGATCAGTAAGCTTCTTGTTATCCAGTAAGGTTTGTTTGAAATGCAATACACCTCCATTTTCTAAGCTTAACCATATCCCGTAATTTTTATCTATAAATATTTGCTGAATATTTTCGTTAATGGAGTAGCTCTGGATCTTTTTAAAATTAAATTTATCCTGTAATTTATAAATTTCAATCTTTCCTTTGCTTCTGAAGATATAAAAGTCATCTTTTCTATAGACTGTAACTCTTTTTCCTAATGGAATATTACAGCTTGTAGTTTTTTTGGTAACAATATTATAGGCTTCAATATTTTTTGTTGAATTTTTATCAGACAAATAAAGTAAATGATTAGCAAGATCGAATGAAATTGCATAGTTGGTGTTTGAAAGCTTGCCTCTGTTGATGAACAATGGGATTGTATTAACTTTTCCGCTCCTGTACATATAAATATTTTCTGGATTGCCGGACGCATACATATAGACTGCATCTTGATGAATATAAATACTGGGATTATGTTCAAAATGCATTTTATTGAGTTCTTTATTGGAGTCTGAATTAATAATTCTGCCATTTTTCAAATAAGCAAAATCATTCAGAAAAGATAAAATGAAAATTTCTCCATTCGATAACTGGTGGCAGGATAATACTTCAATGTTTTTTAAACCGTTTTTTTTATTGTATTGTTTGAATTCTTTTCCATCAAACCGAAATAATCCATTATCACTTCCAATCCAAATAAAGCCTTTGAGATCCTGGCTTAGTGTGTAAGTATATGAACTATTTAGTCCTTGCTCTTCGCTATAATTTACCAATCCGGGGATTTGGGCAAAAAATAGTGACGATGAAAGAAAAATATAAGAAGTTATCAGAAAAATAAATAATATTTTCACATCTTTATGAATAATAATGTAAAGATATAGTTTGAAAGATAATAATACAAAATACGAGAGAAATACTAAAAAAACAGATTGAAAAAATTCGGATAATTTTGGACAATTTCGTACTTTTGTATGTTTGCTGAAATTATATATGTCACAAGAAATAAATCCAACCTACTCCGAAGAGAATATCAGAACCCTCGATTGGCAGGAACATATCCGTCTGCGTCCCGGCATGTACATCGGGAAACTGGGTGACGGATCCTCTGCCGATGATGGTATTTACATTTTGCTTAAAGAAATCCTGGATAACTCCATTGATGAGTTCAGGATGAGAGCCGGAAAAAGAATTGAAATAAAGCTGGATGACGGCAAAGTTACCATTCGTGACTTTGGACGTGGAATTCCACTGGGGAAGATGGTAGATGCCGTTTCTAAAATGAATACCGGAGGTAAATACGACAGTAAAGCGTTCAAAAAATCTGTCGGACTGAATGGGGTGGGTACAAAAGCTGTAAATGCCCTTTCAGACTACTTTAGAGTGCGCTCTTTCCGTGATGGAAGAATGAAAGCAGCAGAATTCTCCCGCGGTATGATCAAAGAAAACTTTGATGAAAAAGAAACTTCAGACAGAAATGGAACTGAAATTTCTTTTATTCCTGATGGAGAAATCTTCCAACATTTCAAATACAGAAAAGAGTATATCGAAAGAATGCTACGCAACTACGCGTATCTGAATCCGGGATTGAAAATACTATTCAATGGAGAAACCTATTTTTCTGAAAACGGTCTGAAAGATCTTTTGGAAGAAGAACTGGAAAGCGATATCCTTTATCCGATTGTTCATTTAAAGGATGAAGATATTGAAGTTGCCATTACCCATTCTGATAAATCACAAACGGAAACTTATTTCTCATTCGTTAACGGACAAAATACAACACAGGGAGGTACTCACCTGAATGCTTTCCGTGAAGCGTATGTAAAAACAATCCGTGAGTTTTTCAATAAAAGTTTTGATGCTTCTGATATCAGAAAATCAATCATTGCCGCAATTTCCATCAATGTAGAAGAGCCGGTTTTCGAATCTCAGACCAAAACGAAACTGGGATCTAATGATATGGGACCAAATGGACCTACTGTAAGAACCTTTATCATTGATTTTCTAAAAAGTAAACTGGATAATTTCCTGCATAAAAACCCTGAAATAGCTGAAGCCATTCAAAGAAAGATTCTGATCTCTGAGAGAGAGAGAAAAGAACTTTCCGGAATCCAGAAGCTGGCCAGAGAAAGAGCTAAAAAAGTATCTCTTCACAATAAGAAACTGCGTGACTGCAGACAGCATTATAACGATCAGAAAGCTGAGCGAAAAGGAGATACGCAGATCTTTATCACAGAGGGAGACTCTGCATCAGGATCTATCACCAAGTCAAGAGATGTAGAAACCCAGGCGGTATTCTCGTTAAAAGGAAAACCTTTGAACTGCTATGGATTGACAAAGAAAGTAGTGTACGAGAATGAAGAGTTTAACCTTCTTCAGGCCGCTTTAAATATTGAAGAAAGCTTAGAAGACCTGAGATACAATCAGGTAATTATTGCCACCGATGCCGATGTGGATGGAATGCACATCCGTCTGTTGATGATTACATTCTTCCTGCAATTCTTCCCGGATCTGATTAAAAATGGACACCTTTATATTCTTCAAACCCCATTATTTAGGGTGAGAAATAAAAAAGAGACTCGATATTGTTATTCAGAAGCGGAACGGGTAAAAGCATTGAATGATCTTGGAAAAAATCCTGAAATCACCCGATTTAAGGGATTAGGGGAGATTTCTCCGGATGAGTTTAAGCATTTCATCGGAAAAGATATCCGTTTAGAGCCGGTAGTGGTTGGAAAAGATCAAACCATAGAGCAGCTATTAGAATTTTACATGGGTAAAAATACACCTGACAGACAGACTTTCATTCTTGAGAACTTGGTAGTGGAAGACGATTCTGAAATTGATAAAAAACACATTCTTGATGAAGTAAGCAGCTAACAACTGATGAACACCATATAAGAATCACAATGAGATTAAGTAACCGTAGTAAAACATCATTTTATAACTTTATTAATACACTGTTGATAATGATTGCAGTGTTTGGAATAGTTGGGTTTTTAGCCAATGAATACAGATTTAATGTATTAGGGGTTGAAAGCTATTTGATGATAATTGTTCCCATAGTATTATTAATAATCTTTCATCTTAACGGACGGCAGATTTTTGAATATGACAGTGATGGAGAAGCACTGCATTTTAAAAACAGGAATATCATTCCTTTTTTGAGCAAACCTCTCCATGATGAGTTTCCGAAATATAAACTGATAAAATATGACGTAATTAATATTTTCTTTATCAAAAGATTATATATTACCGTCTCAAGTAAGAATAATGGATCTACCATTCTGAAGTACCAGGTTTCTTACTTGACCAGAAAAGAAATAAACGATTTAAAACTCTCTCTAAATAAAGTGGTAAAAGCTAATAAAGAGAAAAAAGATTAATATAACAGATGACGACAGAAGAATATTCGCATGAGGGAGAAAGCCTGAAGAAGGTTTCCGGTCTCTACAAAGACTGGTTTCTAGATTATGCTTCCTATGTGATTTTGGATAGAGCCATTCCTTCGATATTTGATGGGTTAAAACCTGTTCAGCGAAGAATTATGCACTCTATGCGGGAACTGGAAGATGGCCGTTACAATAAAGTGGCTAATATCGTGGGAAACACCATGAAATATCACCCTCATGGTGATGCTTCCATTACAGACGCCATGGTGCAGATCGGGCAGAAAGAATTGCTGATAGATACTCAGGGTAACTGGGGAAATATCTATACAGGGGATTCTGCAGCAGCAGCGAGGTATATTGAAGCCAGACTGACCCCTTTTGCCCTGGAAGTAGTCTTTAATCCTAAAACTACAGAATGGACAAAATCCTATGATGGTAGAAATAATGAGCCCATTGATCTTCCGGTAAAATTTCCACTGCTTCTTACACAAGGAGTGGAAGGAATTGGAGTAGGGCTTTCCACAAAGATCCTTCCGCATAATTTTAATGAGCTTATCAATGCATCTGTAGCCTATTTAAAAGGAAAGAAATTTGAAATCTATCCGGATTTTTTAACAGCCGGTTATCTGGATGTATCAGAATATAATGATGGTCATAGAGGCGGGAAAGTAAGAGCCAGAGCCAAAATCACCCAGACAGATAAACATACGCTGGTGATTTCTGAACTTCCTTACTCCAAAACGACAAGCGATCTTATTGATTCTATCTTGAAAGCTAATGAAAAAGGGAAGATCAAGATCAAGAAAATTGAAGATAATACTTCTGATAAAGTCGAAATCCTGATTCATATTCATAATGATGTTTCTCCGGATAAGACGATTGATGCCCTGTATGCCTTTACAGACTGCCAGGTAACAATTTCTCCGAATGCCTGTGTGATTGTTGGTGATAAACCAATGTTCATGAATGTTTCCGATATTCTGAAAATGAATACGGATCATACAGTTTCGTTATTGAAAAAAGAACTTGAAATAGAACTTCATGAGCTTCAGGAAAGCTGGCATTTCTCTTCCCTGGAAAGAATCTTCATCGAAAACAGAATTTATCACGATATTGAAGAAGTGAAGAGCTGGGAAGACGTCTTAATAACCATTGATAAAGGATTAAAGCCTCATACCAAGCATCTTTTGAGAGCAGTAACTGAAGAAGATATTCTAAAATTGACGGAGATCAGAATCAAGAGAATTTCAAGATTTGATTTAGATAAGTTTAAAGAAAATATAGCTTCTCTTGAAGGTAAAATAGAGCAGGTAAAACATCACCTTGCCAACCTGATAACGTATGCTATAGATTATTACTTAAATATTCAGAAGAAATACGGGAAAGACAAGCAGAGAAAAACAGAACTGAGAATCTTTGATACCATTGATGCCACTAAAGTAGCTGTAGCCAATGAAAAGTTCTATGCCAATTTTGAAGAAGGCTTTATCGGAACTTCATTGAAGAAAGATCAGTATATGTTTGACTGCTCGGATATTGATGATATCATTACTTTCAGAAAAGATGGCAGCATGAAAGTGGTAAAAGTGGAAGCTAAAACGTTTATCGGAAAAGATATTCTCCACGTTGCTGTATGGAAGAAAAATGATAAGAGAACCGTGTACAACATGATCTACCGTGAAGGAAGAGAAGGACCTTATTATATGAAACGTTTCTCTGTAACCGGAGTCACAAGAAATACAGATTATCCATTAGCATCAGACAAAAAGGGTTCGGAAACGTTATATTTCTCAGCCAACCCAAATGGAGAAGCAGAAACCGTTTCGGTGCTTTTAAAGCCAAACCCTAGAATCAGGAAGAATAAAATGGAGATCAATTTCTCCGATCTGGCTATTAAAGGAAGAGATTCAAAAGGAAATCTGGTGACGAAATATGCAGTGAAGAAAGTAGACCTTAAAGAAGAAGGGGTTTCTACACTGGCGCCAAGAAGAATCTGGTTTGACGATACGGTAAGAAGATTGAATGCTGATGCAAGAGGTACTTTGCTGGGAAGCTTCAAAGGTGATGATAAAATTTTAACAATCAATACCAATGGTGAAGTAAAATTGGTTTCTTTTGATTTAGGAAACCGTTTTGATGATGAATATCTGGTATTGGAAAAGTGGAAACCTGAGCAGCCTATTACCTGTATTTATTATGACGGGGAAAAGCAGATCTATTTTATCAAGCGATTCCTGCTGGAAAATACCGTAAACGTACAAACCTTTATGCCATCTGAGCATCCGAACTCATTCATTGAAAATGTAATCGTTGCCAATGATGTAACCGCAGAAATTATTTTTGCAAAAGATAAAGGCAAAGATCGTGATCCGGAAACTATCAATATCGACGAGTTTATTGCGGTAAAAGGAATAAAAGCGATAGGCAATCAGTTTACGAAATTTAAAGTAAAAGCTATTAATATTACCATTCCAGAACCTGTAGAAGAAGAACCGGAAGTATATGAAGATCCGGAACCCACAGGAGATATGGATGAAGATGGTGGGATTATCGGAGATCTGTTTCAAGCTGAAGAAGGAAATGAAACAGAGTAGGGAGATCATTGTTTTTACTTAACAATCAATAAAAAATATCAGATGGATATAATTGTTTTGATCATTATTGCGGTTACTTGTGTATTCAGTTACATGGGTTTCAACAATACGCTCTTATTTGAAAAATATAAATTCAATGTTGGAGCAATTGCTAACCGTAAAGAATATATAAGACTGATAAGTTCTGCATTTTTACACGCAGATTTTATGCACCTGTTCTTTAATATGCTTTCCTTGTACTTCTTTCAGGGAGTGGTGGTTCATTTCTTTGGAGAAATTGGGTTTTTAATTATCTACTTTGGATCCATGATCCTTGGAAATCTGTTTAGTTTACAGATTTATCAGAAACAGCCGTGGTATTCGGCAATCGGAGCCTCAGGAGCTGTTTCGGGAATTATTTTTGCTTCAATAGCTATGGCCCCGAATGAAATCAGTGTGAATTTCTTACCAGGATGGTTATTCGGAACATTGTATTTTGGATATTCTGTATACATGATGCTGAATCCTAAACAATGGGATAATCTGGGACATGCTGCCCACCTTGGAGGAGCCTTTTTCGGACTGGTATATTCTATTGTATTGCATCCTCAGCTGGCAATGAGTAATATTTTATATCTTGGAGTCATGTCGCTGCCATTAATTTATCTGGGATATCAGATTTTTGTAAGGAAACGAATAAGATAAAGAGACTATTTTTAATCTAAAATATCAAACCCAATGAACACATCAGAATTCAACAGTTTCATCGTGATACTTATCTATGGTTCATTGGTTTTGCTTTCTCTACTGAATATTGCAAACCCTTTAAAAGTTAACCGGAAAGCCAATTTCTGGTTCGGAATCTTTCTTTTTCTTTGGTCTACTTTCTGGCTGGATGAAATTCTTTTTCTCATAACAGGGTCAGCAATAGAATTTCATTCTCTTTTTTGGGTCCGGATTATACAATATCTGACCCCTATCTTTTTTTATTTCAGCGTATTATTTCATACCAATCCTTCTTTTAGGTTTAAAATTGCAGATCTAAAGTATCTGTTGCTGCCAGCAGCATTTGTAATATGCCTTGTATTGGCTAGAATAGGATATACCAGCCCTTTCGAGCCTTTAAGTATTATCCTTATTTTGATTCAGGCATTATTTTACACAATACTGTCTTACATTACCATCAGAAAACATCAACGAAAGATTCAGCAGTTCTCTTCCAATACCGAAGGAATCAACCTGAATTGGCTGGAATATATTATCCTGGTTATTCTTGCTGTTAACATTATCTATGTAGTATACAACCTGTTTTATGATCCTAAATCATTAAATTTCTTTATCAATGCTGTATTCCTTGTAGTTATTTACTGCGTTGGATATTATTCTTTAAAGCAAAAAGAAATTTATCCATTAGAAGAAAAACAACGGGAGGAATTAATCTCTATTCAAGATGATTCTGATTCTGAAGAGGTAAAAAGAAAGCTGATGCCGGATGAAGAACTGATAAGAATTAAAGCCCAGCTTGAAAACATAATGAACATCCAGAAACCTTATCTGGATAGTGAGCTGAACCTGATTAAACTGGCAGAAATGCTTTCGGTTTCTACCCATCATTTATCTTATGTAATTAATACAGGTTTTCAAAAGAACTTTTTCCAATATGTGAACGAGTTCAGGGTTGAATATGCCAAACAGCTTCTTAAAGACTCAGGAAGCAAGTTATCTATACTGGGAATCGCTTATGAGTCAGGATTCAATTCCAAGACTTCCTTCAATACAACCTTCAAAAAAGTGACCGGGCAAACTCCTTCTGAGTTCAAAAAATAAGTTCAGATTTATAAACTTTTACTTTTTGAATGTGATTAATTTGCTGTTATACAGTATTTTGTGTTGTTTTTACTTTTGCTAAGCAAATAGGTTCGCTCAGATAATCCGGAACATTTAGAGGGTATTTCTATGATAGCTTTGTCCTGTAAAATTTAATCTTATGGATACCAAAGAATCATACGCTGTAGTCACAGGAGCAAGCCAGGGATTGGGAAAATCTTTTGCTGAAAATCTGGCAAGGAAAAATATCAATCTTATTTTGGTCAGTCTTCCTGGTCAGAATTTACAAGAACTTTCACTGAAACTTGAAGAAGAGTATCATATAAAAGCGCATTGTTATGAAGTGGATCTTTCCATTAATGAAAACGTGATGAAGCTTACAGAATGGCTTAATTCGTCTTTTAATATCCATATTCTGATCAATAATGCAGGCCTTGGAGGAACAAAGAAGTTTACTGAGGCCACTTCGGATTATATCAACACCATTTTACAGGTCAATGTCACTGCCACTTCGCTTATGACCCATCAATTGCTGCCGAATCTTTTAAAACAGCCTAAAGCCTATATTTTAAACGTTTCAAGCATGGCCGCATTCTCCCCGATAGGATTTAAAACGGTATATCCTGCCTCCAAAAGTTTTATTCATTCCTTTTCAAGAGGGCTGCATGAAGAATTAAAAGATACCAATGTTTTTGTAAGTGTTGTGAATCCCGGAGCCATGAAAACGAATACCGATGTTTGTAAAAGAATTGAAAAACAGGGTTTTTGGGGTAGGTTGACACTTTTAAATCCGGATAAAGTAGCAGCTCGATCCATTCAGCGGTTATTTAAAAAAGATTCCGTAATTATGGTTAATCCAATAAGCTGGCTGGTGATGAAGATTCTTCCCATATGGATTAAGCTTCCCCTGATGACTCAAGCTATAAAAAGAGAGATCGAAGCATGAAAAAAGTTTTTGTAACCGGAGCTACAGGGCTTCTGGGAACCAATGTTATCATTAAATTATTACAAAATGGTTATTCTGTTATTGCTTTGGTGCGCCAGAAAAGCAAGTATCTGGGCGAAAAAAATAAAAACCTCAAATTGATTGAGGGGTATCTGACCTCTGATCTTTCACAATATCTGGTAAATGTTGACTGCATCATTCATATCGCCGCAGAAACAAGCCAGAATCTGATCCGGTATGAGGATTATAAAAAAGTAAACTATGATGTTACTGCACACCTTTTCTCTCAGGCGGAAGTTTGTGGAGTCAAAAGGTTTTTGTTTATAAGCTCAGCCAATACCATCGGATATGGGAGTGAGGAATATCCCGGAAATGAAGATAACGTTCAGAAATACCCTTTTACAGATTCTTTTTATGCTCAAAGTAAACTGAATGCTGAAAATTATCTTTTACGAAATCGTAAGCATACAGAACTTATCATTCTGAATCCTACTTTTATGATCGGAGCTTATGATACCAAACCAAGTTCAGGTAGATTAATTTTCTGGGCTTGGAAAAAGAAGTTGATCTTTTATCCGAAAGGAGGAAAAAACTTTGTTCACGCTGAAGATGCTGCCAATGGAGTGATCCATGCATTGGAGCGCGGAAAGAATGGAGAAAAATACTTATTGGCTAATGAGAATCTAAGCTACAAACAGTTTTTCAAAAAAGTAAATAGAATTACAAATCAAAGTCCTTTTATGATTCCTATTCCTACTATATTCCTGAATATTTTAGGCTGGACAGGAGATGTTTTGAGAGGATTAAACATAAAGACGAATCTCTGTTCTTTTAATATGAAGGCGCTTCAGGTTCATAACTATTACGCTAACCAAAAATCAGCAGAAGATCTGGATATTCATTACAAACCAATAGACAAAGCGATAGAAGATGCTGTTAACTATTTTAAATCTAAAGAAATGAAGAGCTGATTTCTAATGAATTGATCTTTTACAATGGTTCCATAGGTTTCAAGCCTTTCACCTGTAAACATAAAAAAACCGACAAAAGTCGGTTTTTAAATTTTATGGCATTTCCTGCTATGGATTGATTTGTATTTGTTGAGTGACATTTTTATTGGAAATCACACAAGCTTTACTACAATTGTTTGTATTGGAAATATTAACTTGTATTAATCCTGGCATAGATCGATAGTCTTCTTGGTTATAAGGGACTTCAGAGCCATTCCTTCCTCCGCCTTTGATGTCATATCTTATTTTGGCGACTCCGATAAATCCGTTAGCCGGTTTAAAGGCTAATTTTCCGGTTGCCGGATAATACGTCCATGTACCTTCGCTATTAGTATAAACACCACCGGTTATATTAGGAATAACAGCACCATTGATATCTAGAAACCGGAATGAATTAAAATCAATATTATCATAGGAAGCGACAGGTGGATTTTGACCATTTCTTGAGGTGTAAGCTGCATCGTTCAGAAGAGGAGAATATATGGATTTTATCCCCGGACATCCTGCAAACAGATCATCGGTAACTTCAGCGGCATAAGGCTTGGTAACTCCCAGATTTTTTAGAAGGTGTATATTTTTAGCATCTCCGGTTGAAGCCGCAAATCCAATTCTGAAAGTGGAAGGAGGGGAAGTATCCAGTGTTCTGACTTGGTTATTTTGCATTGCATTCTCTGTATACTTTAAAGATGTTGGATAATAATAATTATCAATAACTTTTTCCTTAACATTGCCATGCTGGATCTCTAACGTAATATTATAGCCTCCCGCAGGATTAGGAACTAGAGTGACATATACCTTACGGAATCTGGCATCAGAATCATTCTGGGGAATTGAATTTCCTCCGTTTTCCATAGTAAACTGGCTAAAAGTTGAGTTTTGAGTGGCAATATGCTTTCCGGTCTGAGTATTTAAGTATACTGAACGGTTGCTGCTTGAAGGAGAAGCATTGGTTGCCGTACTGTAAAGCAGTGGATAACCATTGTATCCGGCAGGTTCAGAAGACGAAAGATACTGATTCCCGCGTTTACCTCTTAAAGTTACATTATTCCGGCCATCGGCAATAGATACGTCGGTAAGCCCGTTTCTGGTTCTGTCTCCTTGACGAAATCTGGTTTTAAAGTTTCCGAATTCATCAAGACCGATTCCCAAATAAGCGCCTCTTAAACCTTCCAGATTTCCTCCTTGTCTTGGATTTCTCATCACAAAAGTATAGCCTAACCCTCCACCAAAGTAGCCAAGATTAAGCTGATCTTTGGGAATGGATCCGTCTACCAAAAATATAGAAATCCCGTCACCTCCATTGGTATTTCCGCCATAGATAACATATTCAAATTCGAATTTAATTCCTTGATCACTGGTGAATTTTTTGTCCGCAAGGATAACACCTCCAGATATGTTAGTTACATTACGGGTGAGTCTTAACCCTTCCGTAGTAAAAGTTGCATCATTTTGAACTCCGCTTGTTGCTACCTTATATGCTTCCTGAGGTTGTAGCCCCTGGGTAAAATTTACAAAATAAGGATAACCCGTACCTTGTTGATTTTGGGCAGTAATATGTTGTGAGAAAATAAACAAGGACGCAATAAACAGAATTTTTTGAAAATGTAAGATTATACTATTTCTGTTCATAACTCCACTATTTTACAACGAAAACGATATTAATAAATGAACAATCTGTAGCCGCAGCTCTCACATCATACGTCATGACTCCGGAATCCGAAATAGAAATATTTCTGAATACATTAGGATCAGCATCCGTTACATAATAGTAAAGATCTTTACTTGAAGGGAAGAAAGGAATAGAAGCAGGAGCACTTGTGCTTTTTGCTTTTGGAGTACCAAATTGATTCTTATACAAGGTATAGAGATCTTTGGTTTGAGCAGTGGCGTTTTGAGAAGTATCAAAAGATACACTTGGCATATAAAACATTTTTACAGCATTCCCACTGATGCATAGCCAATCCGGGCTGGAAGGAGTTCCGATGTTTTGACTTAGACACTTTTTGTCTGTGTCATAAATGAGAAGTGAATTGGCTGGATTGGGAATTGCATCCCTTTTAGCTGTTGTAAGCCTGGGAATCAACATTCCTTTATTTTGGCTGTAAACTTCTAATGCAGCGCTTGGATCCGGATTGGGTGTGTTAATCCCAACTTGTGCATAAGCAAACGAACTCATTGAAAATAAAATAATTGATACGAAATAATTTTTCATGTAAGTGTATTTATGGTACGTTAATTTGTTTGTTTTAAGCGTTAATACTCTTTTTAATTGTGTTTTTATAGTTATTTTTTAAAGGGCAATCTTATTAGATTTTTCGTTTAGCTTCAGCGATGTCCGCAAAAGTTGTATAACAACTCCTTGGAGTTGATATGTCATTAAATAAGCTTGAATATGGAAATTTCTTGAAGATCAATACAAGATATAAATTACAAACCCTATAGCCGGGAATGTTTCTTTATTCTGTAAAGACAATTCAAAAAATAGAATGATTTAAATAGCCGTAATATGTTGAATGACTACTAAAAAAGTATAATTCATAACCCTTGTGTTTTATGCAAATATATGAATAATTCATTTTATTTGCCTGTTTTATGGTGATTAATTTTGTTTTGATTTAATTTTTAAATTAAAAATCAATTTATCATTAGTATTTTTATACAAAAGAATAATTTTTGTAGATTATTTTTGCGCAGCTTGATATTGGGAATATGTTGATTTTCAATGAGTGGGTTGAAAAATAAACCCTGTAAATAGTCTTACAGGGTATCTTATAATCTAGAAATTGTTTTCAAAGAGATTTTTAACAAGAATAAAAGATGCTGTTGTTAACAGAGATCTTATCACAGTTTTTGTTATTTTGAAAAATTTTCGAGGGCTTCTGCCAATGTTTCTACAAAATTAACGTGCCTGGTTTTATTACTTTCAAAGATAAAGTCTTTCATACTTTTACTTTCATACTTACTGAAATCCCCAATAATAGTCAATCCCATACGGTAATTGGAAAACTTTTGCAGAATTTCTCCTGCAATTTTGGTTTTAAGATCAAAGAAACTGGGGGTGATATTTTTTTCATAGAGAATGACTTTATCAAATCCCTGATAATAGATGTTTCCCATAAGGTCCAATCCGTCTTCTGCAGATTGAATAATAATGTGATCCGAAGTGACTTCAGCAATTTTTATATCTCCGGTATGGTGTGGCTTGATATCCATGATGTTTGGGATGTATGGTTATGTTTTATGAAGGATAAAATTACTTATTTTCTTCCATAAATAAACCGGTCATTTTCAGATAAGTCTTTTATTAACTGTACATTGGGGAAGCAATCGTATAATTCTAATGTTTCAGGACCTAGTTTTTGATTAATTTCCAAAAATAAAAATCCACCATCCCTCAGATGTTCTCTGCAATCCTCTGCAATCTTTCTATAAAAAATTAAAGCATCAGAAGTAGGGGAGAAAAGAGCCATGGTAGGTTCAAATCCTTTTACAGAATTCTCAATTTCTGTTTCTTCTTCAATGCCTATATACGGTGGGTTTGAAATGATAATATCATATTGATCAATAAGCTTGGTATTCAGATAATCTGCATGGATGAATTGAATATCAAGTTGATGATAAGCTGCATTTCGTTTGGCTGTTTCTAAAGCTTTTTCAGAAAAATCTATAGAAGAAACTTCTGCAGTGGGAAAATGCTTCTTTAGAACCAAAGGAATCACTCCGCTTCCGGTACCAATATCTAGAATTTTTAATTTCGAACCATTATTTTTTGCATTTTGAATCTCCCGGATCGCTATTTCTAACAATTCTTCTGTTTCAGGACGTGGAATCAAAACATGCTCATCTATAAGAAATATCATCCCATAAAACTCTGTTTCGCCTAGGATTTGCTGGTAAGGTTTTCCGGTCTTTAAAACAGAAACTAGTTCGTGAAGCTTTTGTTCATCATCTGTCAGAAGTTCCTGTTCTGAAAATCTTCTCTGTTCAAAAGAATCAAAGCCTACAATTTTCTGAATCAATATGGAGATCAAAAAAGTGCTTTCCGACTCTGTATAAAGGTCGGAAAGTTCTGCTTTGAAATATTTTTTAAATGCTGATATTGTCATTTATCTTGTGAAAACCAATTTAGTATCTGTAGATTTTTCTTCATTAATTCTGTATCCTTCATAATTGAAAGCTTTTACATCATCCAGCGTTTTAGCATTGGTTTCTGCACAGAATCTTACCACGAGTCCTCTGGCATGTTTGGTGTAGACTACAATGGTTTTCAGTTTGCCGTCTTTTAGCTCGTAAAAATCAAAATCAATCACTTTATGATTTAATTTTTTTCTGTCAATCACTTTTCCATACTCATTGCTGGCTAGATGAAGAAGAACTTCTCCTTTTTTCATTTCAGTATTCAGCTGTTCTGTAATCTTTTCTCTCCAGAACTCATACAGATTTTTGTACTGATCAAATTCGAAATGACGCCCCATTTCCAGCCTGTAAAGCATTACTTTATCAGAAGGTTTTAGCAAACCGTATAATCCGGAAAGCATTCTGTAGTTTTTTTGAAGATAATCTACAGCATCTTTGTCAAGTGTTTTGGCATCCAGACCTCTGTAGACTTCTCCTGTGAAAGCAAACATAGCGGGTGCAGATTCTTTAGCAGTAGGTTTTGCTTTCCATTTTTGATTTCTTTCCCAGTTTTCATCAGCCAGTTTTGGCGAGATCTCCATCAGCTCGGAAAGATATTTGGGTGATTTTTCTTTTAGATAAGTTTGTATAAAAGCTGCATCTTCAATGAATTTAGGAGTAGTAGTTTTCAACAGATCTGTTGAGTTTTCTACATTCATTAATTTGGCAGGGGATGTTACAATTTTCATAATGTTAAAATACAGATAAATGTTTAAAATCAATAAAATTCATTGCCATCAGAGTGATAAAATCAATCATAAAGTGACAAACAATAAGAATTTTAATGTTTGAATATTTTTTATAAAACATAGCAAAAACGACTCCAATAAAGAAAGGTACTACGACCTGGCCAACGGTTCCGTAAGTGCTGTGCAGAATTCCGAATAAAGCTGCGGAGACTAAGATTCCTAAAACAGGACTGTTATATATTTTCTCAATTCTGGGCTGGATATACCCCCGCATGAGAAGTTCTTCAACAGCGCCCGCGGTAAGGCATGTAAAAATAATTAAAAAATAATCATTTTTAAAGAGGGTGGTGAATTGTAAAATTTTATTACTTTCTTCTTTATGGATCAAAAACTGGATCAATCCATTCAGAATGGCTCCCCCAAAGACACAAATCAGATATAAACAGATGACCGCCTTTATATTGAATGCAGTAGGGTACTTTTTTTCCGTTGTAAGCAAAAAAGAACCCTTTTCAATAAAAAAGCTGTATAAAAATACAATAAGTAAAACGGTCCATATAGCAATTCTGCTAATAGAGAAAGTGTCTCCTGTAACGTATTTTACTCCTGTAATCATACTGATAACAGGGAAAACATAAAGCATCACGATGCCTAAAAGTACAAATGTGAGTAGAATTCCTATAGAATATTTTCCATTAAGCCCCATATAACCTGTCAACCGTAATTCTTATGCTAAATCTTAACCTAGAACTTTAAGCGTCAAAACCTTGAATTAAATAATTCCTTTTCCCTGACGGATGATTTCAGGTTCACCAGAAGTAAGGTCCACAATCGTTGATGCTACATTATCTCCATATCCCGAATCAATTACAATATCCACCAAATGATCATATTTTTCAGCGATCAGTTCTGGGTCTGTAGAGTATTCGATAATTTCATCATCATCTCTGATAGAGGTTGAAGCGATTGGGTGTCCTAATTTTTCAACGATAAGCTGTGGAATCGGGTGGTCTGGAACACGGATACCGATTGTTTTATGCCCTTTATACGCTAAAGGTAAACTTTTGTTTGCATCAAGAATAAAAGTGAACGGTCCGGGAAGGTGACTTTTCAGAAACCTGAAAACCGAAGTATCAATAGGTCTGGTAAAGTCAGAAAGGTGACTCAGATCATTACAGATTATGGAGAACTTTGATTTTTCAAGCTTCAATTTTTTCAATTGAGCCAACTTTTCCATGGCTTTTATATCAAAAATATTACAGCCAAGCGCATAAATTGTATCGGAAGGATAGATAATCAATCCGCCATTATTTAATGTTTTAATGACTTCATTCACAAGATTTTCCTGTGGGTTGTCGGGATAAATTTTTAATATTTTTGCCATAAAACAAAGATACAAATAATAAAATAGTTTTCATAAAAGTCCTTTATTTAAAAGAAAAATTAGGAATTGTGAAAAATATTCGTACCTTTGCAATCCAATATCGCGGGATGGAGCAGTAGGTAGCTCGTCGGGCTCATAACCCGAAGGTCATCGGTTCGAGTCCGGTTCCCGCTACTAAGCAAGTGTTTTCGGTAAACACTCTAAAAATACACCGCGGGATGGAGCAGTAGGTAGCTCGTCGGGCTCATAACCCGAAGGTCATCGGTTCGAGTCCGGTTCCCGCTACTAAGTTAAGTGCTTTCGGTAAGCACTCTAAAAATACACCGCGGGATGGAGCAGTAGGTAGCTCGTCGGGCTCATAACCCGAAGGTCATCGGTTCGAGTCCGGTTCCCGCTACTAAGTAAGTGCTTTCGGTAAGCACTCTAAAAATACACCGCGGGATGGAGCAGTAGGTAGCTCGTCGGGCTCATAACCCGAAGGTCATCGGTTCGAGTCCGGTTCCCGCTACTAAGCAAGTGCTTTCGGTAAGCACTCTAAAAATACACCGCGGGATGGAGCAGTAGGTAGCTCGTCGGGCTCATAACCCGAAGGTCATCGGTTCGAGTCCGGTTCCCGCTACTAAACAAGTGTTTTCGGTAAACACTCTAAAAATACACCGCGGGATGGAGCAGTAGGTAGCTCGTCGGGCTCATAACCCGAAGGTCATCGGTTCGAGTCCGGTTCCCGCTACTAAACAAGAGGAGCAATGTAACATTGCTCCTCTTGTTATTTTATTAATTATATGTAAGTGTCCGTTTTAATCTTGTTAAATGAACTCTACCAATAAATTTATAATTTAATTGCAGTCTCTGGCCAGGCAAATCCTACTCCGCCATGACGATATCTCTCTGTCTCTTGCAAATAAAAGGTGTTAACTCCCTGAATTCCAATTCCGGAATAATAGATAAACTTATCTACGTGTTCCTGATACTCACCAAACTCACGGTATTCTTTCTGTAAAAGAAGCAATTCATCCAAATCTTCGTTATGGATGCGAAGTGCTTCTGCGCTGGCTTCTTCCAATGAAAGATTTTGTTCCTGCTTCAATACAAGAATCAAATTGAAAATTTCTGTCCCTTTTGCCAGTTCTTTTGGTAGAGAGTGAATATCATTTTGCCATGCAATAACCCTAACTAATAAACTGATCATTCTTTTTACTACAGGATGTTCCAGAATGTGGTTGGGTAAAATAAGCCCAGATTCTATTTCTCCAAATGTAAGATATGGGAACATTAAAACGGAATATTCCCGAAGAACTTTAAAAAGGGCAAGCGAAGGTGGTCGATTGGTGATTTTATAAGGATGCTCAAGCTCAATTCCATATCTGACAGTCGTATAAAAAGAGTCAATAAAGCGGTCCATCCAGACTTTAGGCATAAAAGCATTAAACTCGTCCCTGATAAATGCCATGTGTTGATACAATGCATTTTCTTCTTGAGTTGGCTCAGCTCCCCGAAGTATTTCTGTACAACGGGTCCGCAAGTGCTCAACTTCTTCGGGAGATGAATCTTCTACTTGATCATCAAGTACAACATACTGAAGCATAAATCTATTGCAGGGCATAGCCTGCTCATAAGTCAAATGAGGCCACATGCAAGCTGTACAGGCATGCAGACGCATTTTTTTATATTTTATTTTTTGCAGGTCAGTTAAAAATGTATAGTCATTATCAATCCATGAATCCATATCCTTTCCCATCTGTTCTACATGAGGATTTATAAGATTAGGCCAAGGATAATAGTTTAAGGGAAGGTAGTCCTTTGATTGATATTCTTCTGGTCTCATTATTTTGAATTTAAAGTATTGATTTATAATTTTTGTCCTGTTTTATAACTGATTCAGCTTTGCTTTAAGCTCTGCTGCATCTGGAAACTCTGTTTGAGTGTAACGATCCAGATTGGTGGAGATATTTTTCCATCCACTAAGAACCATGCTCATATAATGTACCCAATTGACAACACCATCATGCCATATCCCGAAATCCGGAAGGGAAGCCTGGAGATCTAAAAATTCCTTTAGATCTTCATTGTGCAAACGAAGGTCTTCAAGGCAGGCTTCTTTCAGAGACATCTGGTTTTGGTGTTGAATTACTTTTACAATATTGTAATAGATG
The DNA here is from genome assembly GCF_057815135.1 of Chryseobacterium sp. II3a. Classification (NCBI taxonomy): domain Bacteria; kingdom Pseudomonadati; phylum Bacteroidota; class Flavobacteriia; order Flavobacteriales; family Weeksellaceae; genus Chryseobacterium; species Chryseobacterium sp. II3a. Next base: position 22,564 of record NZ_JBYPZJ010000003.1, read on the forward strand.
CTGTCTGTGGCTTCATCTTTTATTACCGATTGTACTTCGTTGAAAAAAGTAACCAAATGGCATGCTAATGCCTGTAGTCGCTGAATCACCGGATGTTCATGTATTTCAGGAGGAAGGACAACACCCGTTTCCACTTCTGTCAGCTGGAGGAAGGGATAGAGGCAGATGGAGTCTTCTCGTAAAGTAATACATTCCGTTACGCTAGGATATATTTTGTTTTTCTTATACTTCAATTCATTTTCTAGTCCATTAAAATACCTGCTGATCATTTGGGTAAAACGGGTAAGTGATTCTTTTGGGATAAACTGCAGCAATTCTTCTCTAAGGGAAGCAAGCATAGCTCCTAAAGGGATTCCTGATTCTTCGGCGGTGATCTCACCGTTTAATATGGCCACTGATTGAGTGTGTACATATCCTATTTCATTGGGATCACTCTCCTCATAAAGATCGTCATTATATAGTGTCCATAACATTAATCTACAGATGGGTTTGAAACGTTCAGGTGACGCAGTTGGAAACCATTGAGCAGCAATATGAGCCGTTTTAGTTTTTTTGTACTTTTTGCGGAGATCAGGATTCTGCGCATAAAGCCATAAGTATTCTCCATCGATCCACTGACTCTCAGTAATCTCTTGCAGTTGTTCTGCATTAGGGTTTTTTAATGTAGGGAACGGGTACTTGAACTGTTTACGAAGTAGCTCAAGTGTATTAAAATTTTCATGGTTCATAACTAATGTGTTTGGTTTGATGTTGAAGTAAATATATATTTTTTTTGGAATAATGTCTTTATTATTTTAAATTTTTCAATTATAAACAATTATTATTTGATATTTGTTTAAATATGTTATATATAACTATTGTGTGAAATACTTTAAAATCCTCTTCAATACAGATTATATTTTTTTTATTTCACTTTTTGATCTCTGGTAAACTGAATAAATTCGCGAAGTAAAAAAGAAGTATATTTTCTCTTTTTTGGATTTATTTCCACTTGTGAAGAACAATTTTTTCTTTTTTTTTTTCCTTTTTCTTTATTTGTAACGTGCTAAATCGTAGAATGTTAGTTTTTTTATATATAAGTATAAGCTTTATGTAGAGTATGTAACGGATAAATGATTTTATACTTTATCATTGAGTAATATTGCATCGGAGGATGTTGGAATACGATAGGAGGTTAAGCGTTTTCTTGAATAGCTACCTGGTAAGGCAGGAGAGTCTTATCTCTGATAAAATTAATTATAGTAGAATATTCTTGTAAATTCTGCTGATTGCGAAGTACCTGAGATAATATTTAATGGCTATGAGGGCTCGAATAATTCTACCTATTTTGGCTATAAATATGAGGATTAACCTCATAGGAACATAGAATTTTGTAATGAAAAGATAATTTGTAAGTCTGGGGAATCTTTGATTCTTTTGAGTCTTAGAAACATTGAAGGCAGTAATCTGTTTACTTTTTTGTATTTTCAAACTTGAAAAAGCTTTTGTAGTCTTTACTGTTTATGCTGATTCCTTTAGAAAGATGAACTAAATCTTTGATATTTTATAATTGCCACGAATAGAATAATTATGTTATTCGTATATTCGTGGTAAAAATATGATAGCTGTTTCCAGCTTCAAAAATCCTGATGAGATCTGCGGAAATATTAAAGACTTTTCTTTGTAGCCACTAGAGAATAAACCATAGGAATTTTATCTTCCAAATGAGCTATCCTGTACTTTTTAGGTTCAACTTCAACCGTGCCATTGAAACAGTTGTAAGGGGAATAATCAAATTCATCAAAACTGTTGATTTCAAGCCCGTTTTTGATCAGGCTATTCATTACTTCACTTAATCCATGATTCCAGGTTACAGTAGATTCGATGATGTCTGCATTTCTGTCTGCATAAGTTCCATTTACAGTTTCTACGATAGCCCCCGAATTAAAATACCTGTATCCTATAGTTTCAAAGTTATCATCAAACATCCAGACTACTGGATGAAATTCAACAAATACAAATTTTCCATTAGGTTTTAAAAAGTGAGAAATAACTTTAGCCCATTTGTCTAGATCTGGCAGCCAGCCAATGGTTCCATAGCTGGTAAAAACAATATCAAACTGTTTATCAAGATGATTAGGAAGATCGTAAACGTCGCTACAGATAAATTGGGCACTTGAATGGGTATCATGTGCCAGTTTTTTTGCGCTTTCAATGGCTTTATCTGATAAATCAATACCTGTAACGTCGGCTCCAAGCCTGCTTAATGAAATAGTGTCCTGTCCAAAATGACATTGTAGATGTAGGATTGATTTTCCCTTTAGATCTCCCAACAGTTCCAATTCAATATCATTTAAGGAACTGTTTCCATTCAAAAATCCTTCTACATCATAAAATTCAGAATGTAAGTGAGTTTCTGTTCTCTTATTCCATGAGTTTTTGTTGATCTCTATATAGTTATTCTCTGGGGGCATTTTGTAATTAGTTTTTGTTAAAAGGTTACTAATTTACATAAAATTTATCATTTACTTTAAATATTAGATTTACCGCAACTTCCATTGTTGATACTCTTTTCTCATACAATGACCACAGGGGCGGTAGCCATTTTGTAAGGCATCTGCTGGATCAGTAAAGAAAACTCTGTTTTCTTTTTTCATTCTTTTTCCTGATTTACAGGTAAGTAATCCATAGATTCTCAATATTTTGTTACCACCCAGAAGAATTTTCTGCTTCCGGATTTTACTTCTTAGCTCAGAAGCAGAAAGTTGTGAATGGAGTATCATATTTTAGTAGGGAGCTGAAGGCTGGAAGAAGGAAACTCTTGCAGCCTGGAGTTTGGATAGAGACATGTTTTAATCAATGAATTTAGGTATTTGTTGTTAGCATGCAGGTTGAAAGCTGGAAGAGGAACTTTTTTTGCAGGTCTGAAGCTTAAATGTCTTTTATTAGTTTACTATTTTTTCCCAGTAGAAGAATAATCATTGCTTTATAGTTAACAGTACCTCCTGCTTCCAGCCTCCAGCCTTTTAACCTATCACTTTTCTGCATCATGGAAAATAATTCCCAAGGCATACCGTTTTCCGGTTTTTACTTCACTTACCCCATGTTTCATATTCACTCTATAATATCCTTTTACTCCTTTTTCAGGTTTAAAATGAGTGGTGAATATTAAAAGGTCTCCTTTCTGAGGTTTTAAAACAATGGCCTTAGACTGGGCTCTTGGAACTTGTTGGGTAAGGACAAATTCACCACCTCTAAAATCCTGTTCAGGTTCGCTCAGCATCAAGACAATCTGAATAGGAAAATAAATATCACCATATAAGTCCTGATGCAAAGTATTGAAGCCGCCTTTACCATATTTCAAAATCAAAGCAGTCGCTTTTTGTTGATTGTTGAAATGACATTGCTGGAGAAAGTTCTCGTGTTCCAATGGAAAAGATGTTTCAATATTTAGGGCTTTAAACCAGGTATTGGCAATAACTGCAAGATGTGGATAGATATGAGTACGCAGGGTTTGAAGTATCTCTGGTAAAGGATAATTGAAGTATTTATACTCACCTAATCCGAAACGATGTCTTGCCATGATAACTGTTTTACGGAAGAATTCCGGTTGATCATAACCTGAGATCAGCTGGTCACATTCATTATCCATTAATAGACTGGGAACAATAGCATAGCCGTTTTGATGCATAGATTCCGTAATGGCTGGCCAGTCCGTATTTTCAATTCTTTGGAGTAGATCTTTCATTGTTTTGTTTTTACAGAACAAAGATCTGAAGTTAAGAACGTATACAAAATCCGAAACGTGCTGTATTTTGGATGATGATCATTATGTAAAGTCTTTCTGGACTAGCTGTATAACTTTAATCTGGATGGTAACTCCGGTCCTGTTTAAAGATACTTTTGCAGTGTTAATTAAAAAATAGACAACAATGAATTACACAATTAAAAAAGCAAGCCTTGAGGATCTTAATGAAACGGCAGAGTTATTTAATCTTTACCGAATTTTTTACAGACAAGAATCTGATCTGGAAAAAGGAAAAGCTTTTCTTAAAGAAAGATTCCTGAACAGTGAATCTGATATTTTCTTAGTCTGGCTTGATGGCAAAGCAGTGGGTTTTGTACAGCTTTATAAATTATTCCATTATACAAAACTACAAAAGCAATGGTTATTGAGCGATTTGTTTGTACATCCTGATTATAGAGGAAAAGGACTTTCTGTGGCATTGATTGACCGCAGCAAACAATGGTGTGAAGAAACAGGAGCTTGCGGACTGATGCTTGAAACCGAAAAAACAAACGACATTGGAAATACATTGTATCCTCGTTGTGGATTTGAATATGATGGACTTCATAATTACTACCATTGGTGGAAATAGATCATAAATGGAATTTGGATGGGATGATAATTCTTTCTGTTATTAGTTATTTATACTTAATAAGGAGTAGTATTATTTCTACAATTACCGACATTTAATTCTACAGCTATTCTTTTACAGCTATAAGGCATAGTCCTATTTTTGTACAGCTCTTATAGATCAAGGGTAGGACAGTTGATTCTATAGAGTTTATGCAAATTATCTCCGCCTTATTTCTACTTTTTCCCCAGGTTTTATGATTAGTACCACAAAACTGCTTTTGGGCGGGGATTTTTTGCTGCAAAAAAAGAGAACTGCAAAACAGTTCTCTTTTTATATACTATTAATGTATTTTAATTATGGAGCTAGCTGAGCGTAAGGAGTAAGTTTATTGTCATCACTCATAGTTGTTCCCAGGAATTCTCTTTTTTGGTCTGCCTTCATTCTTCCCGCAGCATCATTGGCGTTAAAGTAAGCTTCAGTTAGTTTGGTTGCAATGTCCGCAGGTTTAAACTCGAATTTTGTGTCGCCATCTACTCCTAAATAACCATTCTTTCTGGTAAGGTTAGAAATATAGTTGCTATAATTAATGAATGTATTTCTAAGATACTGAGTATGATATTCCATACATTTTTTAGCTTTCTTGGAAGAATTGTTCATAATACAGTTTTTCATATTGTTTCTGTATAAGAACCATTCAGATTCTAAAATGCCATATTCTTTTCCAAGTGCAGTTTTTCCGTTGATCACGATATTATTGTCACCTTCTTTTGTAGCAATGGTCTGAAGATGTTGAATGACCAATGGAACTGTAGCTTCGATTTTTGATTTTGTATCCTTTAGTATGCTAAGGTCAGCAGCAGGAGATTTTTTCTTTTGCGCTGTAGTAACGTTAAAAATGAGCAGTAGTAGTACAATCAGTAAATTATATCTTTTCATGAGAAATTTTTAAGGCACTAAAATAAATATAATTTCCCGGTTTTAACAAATTCATTTTAATTTTATTTAATAAAAATTAACAAGTTTTAAGAATTTCAGCCGGAAATACATTTTTTTCTATTGATTAAGCAGGTGATAATTTCACTCTGTTAAAAAATTAATATATTTGATTTAAATTTATTAAATTGATTATCAACGCATTATATTTATTTTGCTTTTATCACTAAAAAAATAGTTGTTAGAATCAATTTTATTTCTACATTTGTATAACTAATTTCTTAGTGATATAGGGTTGCTTATTCTATATCACCTTAATGATCAATGAAAGATATGAAAAATCAGACTTTAACAAAAGCAGAAGAACAGGTAATGCAGTACGTATGGAAACTGGAAAAAGGATTTCTAAAAGATATTCTTGATCTCTTTCCTGAACCAAAACCGCATACCAATACCGTTTCCACTATTTTAAAAGTATTAAAGGATAAGGAATTCGTAGACTATAATATACACGGAAGACAGCATGAATATTTTCCGTTGGTAACAAAAGAACAGTACTCAGGAAAAACGATGAAAAGCCTTGTGAAGAACTATTTCAAAGGGTCATATAAAAGTGCTGTTTCTTTTTTGGTAGAAAAAAATGAAATGACTGTAGAAGACCTTGAGATGTTGCTTAACGAACTTAAAAACAAAGACTAATAACCATGGAGACTCTGCTTTTGTACTTTGGAAAAGTAATTTTATGTTCAGGTGTAATGTTTCTGTATTATCAGTTGTCTTTAAAAGACAAGACATTTCATCATTACAACAGATTCTATCTTTTGTCTGCCATTTTGATATCGCTGCTGCTGCCCCTGGTCAGAATAGAGGACTTTACCATAGAAGTAAGTAATGAGCTGTATGTGCTTCTTGGTAAGATTCAGAATTTCAACACACAAAAAAATGTAAGCAATGGTAACCTTTATTTTAGCATTATTTTTTCAGCTCTGGGACTGGTTTCTCTCTATTTTTTAGGGACGCTTATCTACGGGATCTTCAAGATTCAGCAGTTTAAGGAACAGTTTCAGAAAGAAAGTTTTGACGGGATCAATTTTTACCGGACAAACCTGACCGAAGCTCCGTTTTCATATTTTAAAAATCTTTTCTGGAAGAATACCATTACCCTGGATTCTGAGATCGGCAGACAGATTTTAAAGCATGAGATGGTACATATTGAACAGAAACATTCCTTCGATAAGATTCTTATTGAAGTAGTGACAGCTGTTTTCTGGTTCAATCCGTTTTTTCATATTATTAAAAAAGAAATTAGTTTAATTCACGAATATCTGGCTGATAAAAAAGCCGTAAAGCATTCGGACACCAAAGCATTTGCGCAGATGCTTTTAGCAAGCCACTTTTCCGGAACCCAGTTGCCTGCTGCCAGTCCGTTTCTAAGTTCAAACCTTAAAAAAAGACTTAAGATGTTACAAAAACCAAAAACCAAATTCGGGTATGCGCGTAGAATCCTTGCGTTGCCGGTTTTATTTACAGTAGCTTTTGCTTATCTGGTAAACGCTAAGAACAGAGAAATTGAAGAAACAAACCTTTCTATTAAAAAAGCAGTTTCAGAAATCAAAAAAGATACAGTAAAACCTGAAAAATCAGAACAAGGAAAAATTACAGGACCTGTAGCTACTTCTCCTGAAGATGAGGCAAAATTGGCCGAACTTCAAAAAAAGATGGAAGAAAAGCAGAAAGAGCTAAGTAAGCTTGATCCTGAAAGCCATGCTTTTGACAAAAAGATGGAAGAAATAGATGATTTAGTTTCTGCTATGACTGAGATTACAGACGAATCTAGCAAACGAGTAGAAGAGTATTTCAACTCTGCAGAATGGAAACAGCAGATGAAGGATCTTGAAAATATGGATCCTCTGGATAAAAAAGAACTTCGCAAAATTAAAAGAGATGCTCAAAAAGCAGCTAAAGAAGCCAGTAAAGCAGCGATAGAAGCTCAGAAAATTGGAAGAGAAGCTGAAAAAGCAGGAAGAGAAGCTGCAAGAATAGGAAAAGCCGCAGCAGAACAAGCCAGAGTTGAAAGTGACAAGGCAAAAATTGAAGCTGGGAAAGCTAAGATAGAAATCGAGAAGGCAAAAATTGAAATTGAGAAGACCAGACAGGAAGCGGAAAATATAGCGGCAAGCCCAAGAGTTGTAACACTAACAGGCTCTCCTAAAGTAATGGTGATGCAGGCAGACTTCATTAAAAAAGATGGAAATGGGAATATTACCATGAATGGAGTGAAGAAGTATGATATGAAAGGTTGGGATAATATCAAATACTTTGTAAACGGAAACGAAGTTTCCAAGGAAGAAGCTCTCGCTATAAAACCTGAGAATATTGCAATGGTCAATATTATTAAGGAAAATGTAGTACGAGGAACTCAGAATGAAATAAGAATTCAGACAAAGAAATAAAGTTCAACCAGGCTTTGACAATATCATATTGTCAAAGCCTTTTTTATCATCCATTATGAAAAATAAAGTTCTATTTTTTATGTTTCTGGGAATTCTGACCAATGCCCAGATCAACAGGTTCTTTTATGAATACAAATTTATTCCTGATATTAATAATAAAGAAGAGGTGAAGAAGGAAATGATGCTGTTGGATATTGATAAAACCGGGTCTAACTATTACAGTCATGATAAGTTTGTGGCAGATTCTACCGGGCGGGCAGATCTTGAAAAACAGCTGAAGTCCGGAAGCGGAAGTATAAGTGTGAATAGAAGAGATAGACCGGGAATGGTTTCTTATAGAGTAACAAAACAATATCCTGATTATACAACTTATCTTTTCAGAAGTATTTCCATGGATAAATACAAAATTAAAGAAGATAAAAAACCGGAATGGAAAATTTTGCCTGAAAAACAAAAAATTGGAGAATATAATGCTCAAAAAGCAACCACAAGTTTTGGCGGAAGAGACTGGACCGCATGGTTTACTACGGATATCCCTATTCAGGATGGTCCTTATGTATTCTATGGACTTCCGGGACTTATTGTAAAACTTGAAGATGCTACAGGTTCTCACAGTATGCAGCTCATAGGCAATAAAAATATACAAGCCCGGGAGAAGCAGGCAGACCTTGAGCTTCCTGGAAATGTAAAAGTATTGGGGCTGGATGGTAAAGATATTGAAGTGACCAAAGATCAGTTTAAAAAAGCATGGAAAGCTTATGTGAATGATCCTACAAAGAATATGAGGGAAATGATGATGAGAAATGGTGGTGAAGCTGGAGGAAAAGTCGCATTTAAAGTAAAAACAGCAGACGGGAAAGAATTCTCAGACCCCAATCAGGTATTCAAAGAAATGGAAAAACGGACAAAAGAGATGCTTCAAAAAGACAACAATCCGATAGAACCGGATCTGGTGAACTAAAATTATTATTTTCTACTGAGCAGAATAACCCAAGGGTTGTTCTGTTTTTTGTTGTTAGGTAATAGGTAATAGGTAATAGGTTGGGCTATACTTATAGAAAATATTTCTATTTTTAACAACTTTAAACTTTAAACCTCTATGACAGAAAAAGAAAAATGTGAAGCTGGACTTTTATATAATGCTAATTATGATGGAGAGCTCATCCGTGAACGTATCGCTTGTAAAGATCTGTGTTTAGAATATAATGGGTTGAAGAATTCTGATACAGAAGAAAGAAGACGGCTGCTTAAAAGAATTCTGGGAAGTACCAAAGAAAACTTATGTATTGAACCTTCTTTTTGGTGTGATTACGGCTATAATATGGAAGTAGGGGAAAACTTTTATTCCAATCATAACCTTGTAGTTTTAGATTGTGCTAAGGTTAAGTTTGGTGATAATGTCTTTATTGGGCCTAACTGTAGTTTTTATACAGCAGGACATCCGCTTGATGTAAAACAACGAAATGAAGGATTGGAATATGCGCATCCGATTACTGTAGGTGATAATGTATGGTTAGGTGGAAATGTAGTAGTGCTTCCTGGCGTGACAATTGGAAATAACAGTGTAATAGGAGCGGGAAGTGTAGTGAATAAAGATATTCCGGAGAATGTCGTTGCTGTAGGAAATCCCTGTAAAGTAGTGAAAACTATCGAAGGAAATGAATAAAATAAAAATCCCGGAACTCGTTCCGGGATATTATATATCTTAAAAAACAGTCAGAAATTAAGATAATTTCTGAGAATCAGCAATAAACTGAGCCAATCCGCTGTCTGTTAATGGGTGCTTTAATAAGCTCAAGATTGGAGGAAGTGGAGATGTAATTACATCAGCTCCAATTTTAGCACAGTCGATAATGTGCATTGAGTGGCGGATAGAAGCTGCCAAGATTTCAGTTTCGAACATATAGTTATCGAAAATTAATCTGATCTCCTGGATAAGGTTTAATCCGTCTGTAGAGATATCATCTAATCTCCCAAGGAATGGAGAAACATAAGTTGCACCTGCCTTAGCTGCCAAAAGAGCTTGCCCCGGAGAGAAGATCAAAGTACAGTTAGTTTTGATTCCTTTGTCAGAAAAATATTTTAATGCTTTGATACCATCCTTGATCATTGGAATTTTTACAACGATATTAGGGTGGATTGCAGCCAATTCGTCTCCTTCTTTAATCATTTCTTCATAAGTTGTAGAAAGTACTTCAGCAGAAATATCTCCGTCTACAAGCTCGCAGATCGTTTTATAATGGTTTTTGATCGCTTCAGCTCCCTGAATACCTTCTTTAGCCATTAATGAAGGGTTGGTCGTTACACCATCTAAGATTCCAAGATCTTTAGCTTCCTTGATTTGCTCTAAATTAGCTGTGTCAATAAAAAATTTCATTTTGTTAAATAGATTTATTACTGCAAAGATAAGTCATTTAATCGAGTTCTGGGATATGATTTTTTCAGACTTGAATTTGAGTGGGAGGGTTGTAGGGTCTACGGAGAGCAATTAGGAAAAGTAAATAAAACACTGAGGAAACAACGTTGAATATATTGACTAAGTATATCTTACATTCTCTTTCTCTGAAAGGGTGGCTTTTTTGCAAAGCAAAAAGAAGGTTAGTTTACCACGAATAATAAGCAATCAATAATAAGTAATAATGGCGGACATAAAAAAATACAGCTAATATAAAATCTAATACTTACTTTTGCTTTAACACTCATATCCAATGAAAAACACCACTTTTACAGCCACGTTGGAAATTATAGGAATCAATCCTTTTGTTTTTATTCCCGAAGAAGTTCTGGAGACTATTTTTGAAGCATCAGCAAAAAATAAAAGTCCAATTCCGGTGAAAGGAACCGTGAATGGAAAGGAATTTCAGCAAAATCTGATGAAATATCTGGGTGAATGGAGACTGTATGTCAATCTAATGATGCTGAAAAATTCCCCCAAGAGAATTGGCGAAACTATTGAAGTGATGCTGGAATACGATCATGCGGACAGAAGTATTTCTATCCATCCTCAATTGGAGCAAGCGATAAAAGACAGCACGTTGGCTGCAAATAATTTTGAAAAACTGATTCCGTCAAGACGCCATGAATTAATTCGTTACATCAATAACCTGAAAACTGAAGCAAGTATTCAGCGTAATATTGAGAAAATTATCAGGCATTTGCATGGAGAAACAGATTTCTTTGGAAAGAAGATTGAGTAAGAAATCAAAACTTTACAGAAGGGATGATAATAAAATGAAAAAGCAAAAACCGGAACATGTTCCGGTTTTTGCTTTTTAGTATTTATGAATTTAAAGTTTTGCTAAGTTTAATAGCGTCCTGATTATTAGGATCATATTTTAGTGATTTTGCAATGTGTTCTTTTGCTTTATTAGGATCACTTTGCTGTTCTGCGAAAGCAATATAAAAGTAGGCATAAGCCAGATTCTTTTTATTTTGTTCCACTTCTTCCGGTTTTACAGCTGCAATATACTTTTCATAGGCAGCTTTTGCATTGGCATCATCTTTGGCAGATTGATAAGCGTAAGCCTGGCTGTAATAAGACGGAGCCCAATCAGGTAATAAAACAGAGATTTTTTTCCAGGTATCAATTGCATTGGTCCAATCTGATGCCTCCTGGTAAGCAGTGGCCAACTTTGCTAAGGCTTCCGTATCTTTTGGGTTAGCTTCAATTTGCTTTTTAAGACCATCTATAGTAGGGTTAGTGGATTGAGTGGCCACAGCAGCTTGGTTAGCTGTAGTGTTGGCACTATCTGTTTGAGTTGTTTGAGCACTTACAAAACCAGCGCTTCCTACAAGAATTAAACCTGCAAATAGGTTTTTGATGTTCATTTTCGGCATTTTCATAATCTTATATTTTATAATTCTTACAACTAAAATTCAAGAATAATTCCATAAAAGCTCAATTTTTAGAGGCTTTAAGTTTTTTTAGAAAATATTAACGGGATTTGCGTTTTTTTTAGTTTAATTTTTGATTCGTTGATGTTTGAACCTATCTTTGTAAGTCTATTTTTATAATCAAAGTAATCAATATATCGCATGAATATCATATTAGCTTCCACATCCACACTGTTTGGTGGAGAATATCTGGAATATTTAAGAGAAGAATTAATTCAGTTATATAGAGGAATTGACGAGATCATTTTTGTCCCTTTTGCAAGGCCGGGAGGTATTTCCCACGAAGATTATACAGCAAAGGCCCGTTCATTTTTTGAAACGATTAATATCAAAGTAAAAGGTCTCCACGAATTTGAAAATAAAATTGAAGCTTTAAATCAGGCAAAAGGATTTTTTACAGGAGGTGGAAACACATTTTTATTGGTGAAAACACTTCATGAGGAAGGGTTGATGTCTGTTTTAAAAGAAAATGTAACTAGTGGGAAACCGTATCTTGGATGCAGTGCAGGAAGCAATATTGGAGGACAAAATATGAAAACAACGAACGATATGCCGATCGTTTATCCACCAAGTTTTGATTGTATGGGATTGGTCCCGTTCAATCTTAACCCACATTACCTTGATCCGAATCCGGACTTAAAACATAACGGAGAAACAAGGGAAACCCGAATCATGGAATTCCTTACCCAAAATGATCTTAAAGTCGTAGGTCTCAGAGAAGGAAACTGGATCAGAAGAATCAATGATAAAATTACCGTAGAGGGGAATGAATTGACCAGAATCTTTGAAAAAGGAAAAGAACCTTACGAAATAGAATCGGGAAGCATATTATAATGAATCAGGAAGACATCAATTGTTTTATCGAACGCAATCTGAAGAATTTTTCAGTGAACAGTACCGGCTGGAATGATCTGATCGGAGAAATGCTGTCTGAGTTTGTTATTGCAGGATGGAATATGGAACATGATGTTTTTGGAAAAGAAAAATTCGGAGGGTTGCGATGCTATATTTATTCTGAAAATGAAGAATTGAATACCCATCTGAGAAAGATCACTAATAAATATTCTCAGCTGTCTCAAAAGGTCTGTGAAATTTGTGGCAATGAAGGGAAACTGAGGATGATTGATTCATGGGAAACTACCTTATGCCTTAACCACTTTGTTGATCAGAAGCCCATCATGGAAATTGATGATAAGCAGAATATTACTTATAAGAAGAAATCTATTCTGAATGTGATGGATATTATAGAAGCTGAAGTGGAATTCGATTTGAAAAAATTGGAACTTTACACAAAAAAGCATAACAATACCGATGAATATTTCTCTTTTTCCTGCTATGAACCGAATTATTACCTGCTTTTGAAGACTATTCCGAAGTACTTATTTCCGGAAGATCTGCAAAGCAGAATTTCAGATCTGTTCCAAAATCTCCAGGACTGCGAGATATGCGGACATATTGCTGTATATCATAAATCCTGTTTACGCTGCCATAATGAGCCTTGGGGTACCAGCGAATACCATGAAGAAGAGTATGAAGGAAAGTCAGAATATATAAAAGAATATCAAATGGATATTTTTATAGATGAGGATGGCTATGAAGAATACTTTAAATATGACCGTTCATTTGAGAAAGTACCTGATCATCAGATTCTTTTCACACCCGATGATCTTGAAGATTATAAAAAGCTTTTATTTTAACTATATTTGATTTAGAATCACTAGTCAACGTTTAGCATAAAACAACAATGCAATGAAAAAAACACTTGCAGTTCTCACACTTTCTGTACAGATGGTTTCGGCCCAGAATATAGCCCAGAAATTAGATAAAGCAACCAAAGACCTTATGGACTCTTCGGGAGCAGTGGCCTCCAGTTTATCATTCTATGTGTCTGATGAAAGTGGCAATTTTATTTACGAATACCAAGGGAGTAAAGGTCTTTCTACAGCCTCTACTCAAAAAATATTTACAGCAGGAGCGGCATTAGAGATACTAGGGAAAAACTATACTTATACCACAACTTCAAGTTATTCCGGAAACATATCCGGCGGCACTCTGAATGGAAATCTTTTCATCAGTTCCAATGGTGATCCAACCTTAGGAAGCTGGAGGTATGAAGCGTATAAACCCGAAAGTTTTAAAAAGAAACTGATGGATGCCATTAAGAATTCCGGAATTACCAAAATTTCAGGTGATCTGATAATTGATGATTCTTATTTTGACCATCAGACCATTCCAGGGGGATGGCCCTGGGATGATCTTGGGAACTATTATGGAGCAGGAGTCTGGGGAATCAACTGGAGAGAAAATCAGTTTGATATCAATATTAATGGGACAGATTTTAAAAGTTTTTCTTATCCTTTGGAAAATGTAAAATGGCTTAATGACCTGAAAGCAGGAGGAAGTTCTGATCAAAGTTTAATTTTTACAGCACCTCATTCTAATGTAGCGTTAATCAATGGAATGCTTCCGGGGGGGAAAACAGTAACTGTTTCCGGTTCTACTCCTAATCCACCTGTACAGCTGGCATCAGAAGTGAAGCAATGGCTGAAAGAATCTGGTATTGAAATTACCGGAAAAGCAGTTACCAATTCACAGCTAGAGTTGGAAGGCAAGCAGGCATTGGAAGCTCCTAAAAATAATATCATCCTAGCATACCAATCTCCAACACTGGATAAAATTGTGTATTGGTTTTTGAGAAAAAGTGTCAATCTGTATGGAGAAACGCTGATTAAAACGTTAGGAAAAGAGAAAAAAGGAAATCCTAGTTTTAAAAGCGGAGTAGCTTATTTAAAGGATTTCTGGAAATCAAAAGGAATCAACACGAATATGATTAATTTCGCTGATGGAAGCGGCCTTTCTCCTCAGAATTATGTTGCAGCAAAAGCTGAAGTACAGGCACTTTTATATGCAAAAAAACAATCCTGGTTTGATGCTTACTATGATGGATTTCCGGTTCAGGAGAATGGAATGAAAATGAAAAGTGGAACGATGAGGGATACCAAGTCTTTTGCAGGCTATCACACCGCAAAAGATGGAAAAAAATATGTGTTTTCAATCATCATCAATAATTATCAGGGAAGTGGAAGTGCAGAGCTGCAGAAGATTCTTACTATTTTAAAATAAATAACCTTGAGGAAATCTATATTAACCAGACTGAATAACTGGATCATTTTTGTGGTCATGACTACTTTGGTAATTTCCATTGTAGTATCTTCTACCATATTGATTAATTTCCTGAGAAAAGAGGAAATTAAAAGGATTAATCTCCTTTCCAAAGCCATCAGAATCCAGCAGGAAGTAAAAAGTCCTGACACGGATGTTCTGGATCTGCTGCCTGAGATTTTGAATATCAATAATACCATTCCGTTCATTGTGACGGATAAGTATAAAAATCCCATTCTTGATCTTGGGTATTATCGAAATATTCCTGAAAGTACCATCAAAAATCCGGAAAAGCTTCATAATCTGATTATGAATATGGAGAAAAACTATAATCCGATTGAAATTAAAGTACCGGATGGAAACAATCAGTTTGTATATTATGATAATTCACGTTTGCTGAATAATCTGCGGTATTCGCCTTATATTTTAGGATTGTTTATCCTCTTGTATTTCGGGTTTACTTTCTGGTTTTTTAAAACCATTAAAAAGACGGATGAAGGTTATCTTTGGGCTGGATTGGCTAAGGAAACTGCCCATCAGATCGGAACTCCGTTATCTTCTATGATTGGCTGGATGGAAATCATGAAGTTGGAAAATCCGGATTCCGATGGGGTAAAAGAGATTGAAAAAGATATAGAAAGGCTAAGAACTATTTCTGAACGTTTCTCAAAAATAGGCTCAGTTCCTGAACTGAATGATATGAATTTCAATGAAACGATCCAGGAGAATTATGATTATTTAAAAACAAGAATTTCAAGAAAAGTTGATTTTACCCTTCACCTCCCTGCTTATAAGGTTTTGGTTCCACACAATAAAATCCTGATGAGCTGGGTAATTGAAAACCTTGTGAAAAATGCGGTGGATGCAATGAAAGGAGAAGGTGTGATTGTGATGTCAGTTTTTGAAAGAAATAAAAACATACTGATTGAAGTAAAAGACAACGGCAGCGGGATGACAAACCAACAGGCCAGGAATGCCTTTAAACCTGGATATTCTACCAAGAAAAGAGGCTGGGGACTAGGATTGTCATTGGCTCAAAGGGTCATTCATGAATATCATAACGGAGATATTAAGATTTCCCAGACAGAAGTTGGAAAAGGGACGACTTTCAGAATTACGATTAAAAAGGGGTAATTGGGAATTCTAAATCATAGGATTAGAACTTTTTTAAGATAGCTGCTAATAAAAAACAAAAGCGAGGATCATTTCCCCGCTTTTATATTTATTTTTTACCTGTAAGCCACTGAGTTTGTAGTTTCAGTTCTTCGGGGCTTGGATCAGCTTTAAATTGAAGTGTTTCCACACTTAATTTATCCAGGATCGCTTTGCCTTTAAGAGTCATTTTTTCTTTTTTGCCAGCATTATCTCTTAAAATAGTTACCGTAACTTCCTGTCCATCCTTGATCGTTCTGGTATACCCGATAAAGTCCTGGATTTTTTGAATATCAATGGTCTTTCCATCTAATGCAAGCACCTGATCGGTAATTTTAAATCCTATACTTTTGGCAAATGGAGATAAAGTAGAATTTTCATCGAAAGCAAGGGCTTTATTTTTATCATCATATCCTGTCTGATTCGGATCTTTAATAAGCCAGAAGATAGGAGCGGTTTCCTGTTTGTGAACATCTACACCTACCATTTTCAGATATTCTGCATAAGGTGTAGGCTGGTTTCCGGCAATATATTTATTATAAAAATCCTTTATCTGAGGATATCCTGTTACGGTTACCAGCTCATCAATCAGCTTATCATCCTTGAATGGTTTGTTTTCCCCGAATCTTTGAGACAGTTTTCTGATCATATCACGGTAACCCATTTCTCCATTGGACAATTTTCTCAATTCAATATCCATGCACATGGCTAAAAGAGCTCCTTTTTCATATACATTTCTGTATTGATCTTTGTAGGCATCCTGCAGTACATTTTTACTCATTACCGTAAACGGCATGGTATCATTGTAATTCTTGGAGTTGGTAATCTTTTCTCCGATTCTTTTAAGAAACTCATCCTTGTTGATAAGCCCTTCCTGAATCTGAAATAAATTGGCAAAATATTCAGTTCCGCCTTCATACATCCATAGATGCTGAGACATTTTCGGATCCGCATAATTAAAATAATGGATTTCTTCAGAATGGGTCTTCAAAGGATTCACCGTATGGAAGAATTCATGGGAAACCACATCTGTAATCGTTTGGTCAATAGCGTCCTTAGGCATGGCTTCAGGAAGTACTACACTGGTAGATTCATGGTGCTCTAATGCTCCAAAACCTTTTACCATAGGACCATCACCACCAGATAGATACAGCATAATGGCATACTTCTTATTGGTGTTCATATCCCCTAGGAATTTCTTTTGGGCCACCACCATTTTTTCAAGATTATCCTTGAAATCTGCTGCCTTGTATTTTCCGGTAGGAGAGTAAACTCCCAACACAAGATCCATTCCTCCTGCATTGAAGGTAATATAATCCGGTTTGGTGTACATAAGCGGAGAATCTGTCACCTTTGCATAATTGGCAAGAGTATAGGTGTCTGTAGATTCGGATTTATCCTGATCTACCAATGCTGTGGTTCCGTAGAAATCAGTCGGTTTTTGAATGACAAGTTGATAAGGGACATCCTGCATATTTTCAATGTATCCAATAAAGCCATGGGTATTGATCATATAAACTTTCCCTGCCTCAATATCAGTTCCTGAAGGAGAAAATACGGCTTTATGTTTTGAAGTGTCCATTTCCTCATCAAAACTATCATTCACAAGATAGGAGATTTTACTGAGATTTTGAGCGTTTTTTAATGAATAGCTATTGTCATTAACCTTTGTGAAGGCGAGTTCTTTTCCTTTATTGTCATAAAACTTGATGCCCTCCACAAATCTTCCGTAATCATCCACAGAATAAGTTCCCGGAACTGTTTTCGGAAAATGGAATTTGATATCTCCCGATTTCATTTTTGGAAATTCCATGGTAACGGCTACTTTATCATCTTTTACATTAACGAGGTCAATGGTAGTTTTTATAGATTGGGCATTCGCTAAAAAAGCGGCAAAAAGGCCTAAGCTAAGTGCTGTTTTTCTCATTAGGTTTAAATTTATAGTTAAATAGTTGTTTATTTTCCCATTTTGTTACTGGATCAAGTATTAAACTTTTCTTAAAAATTTTAAATAATAATAAAAAAAGCAAACTTGCGGATGTACAAATTTGCTTTTTTTGCTTACTGAACGCTCAGATAATTAATATAATAATTATTGTTTAATTCCACCGGAGTGCTCTTCTTTAGCTTGACTGTCTGCCATTCTTCAGTGGGGTTAATTGTTTGGTCCCCGTTGATTATGATCGGAAGTTTCAGGCCTTTCACGACATTCGTATATCTGAATTTCAAACTGTCTCCCTTTTGATTATATTCAAGAGTAGGAATCTTAATGGTTCTGAGATACTGATCAAATACAGTAGAGAAGTCAATACCTGCTTTTGATGATATATAATCTTCAATCTGTTTTGTAGTAACCGTCTGGTGGTAGAATTCTTTACCTAATCCTCTTAAAATCTGTCTGAATTTTTCATCATTATTAATGACTTGTCTTATGGTATGAATCATATTGGCCCCTTTAGGGTACATATCACCACTGCCTTCATTTCTTACGCCATACTGTCCAATAATAGGAACGTCATTCTCGATCTTTCTTCTAAGGCCTATCATGTAAAGGTCAGCAGATTTTTTATCGAGATAATTTTCTGTAAAAAGAACTTCAGAATACATGGTGAAACTTTCATGGATCCACATATCTGCTTCATCCTTTGCGGTAATATTATTGGCAAACCATTCGTGCCCGCTTTCGTGAATGATGATATAATCCCATTTTAAACCAATCCCTGTTCCTGAAAGGTCTTTTCCACGGTAACCATTTTGATAATCATTTCCATAGGCTACGTTACTTTGGTGTTCCATTCCCAAATAAGGGGAATCTACCAATTTGTACGAGTCTTCATAGAAAGGATAAGGACCAAACCAGTGTTCAAATGCAGAAAGCATTGGCTTTACCTGCTCAAACTGCTTTTTTGCTTTTTCTAAATTATAGTCAAGTACCCAGTAATCCAGATCCAATTTCCCTTTTTCACCATCATAAGTATCTTTAAAATTGACATATTTACCAATGTTTGGGATGATAGAGTAGTCATTGATAGGATTTTTTACTTCCCAGGTATATGTAGTCTTATTTCCGGTGGTCTTTTTATCGATTAACCTTCCGTTTCCTACCCCTACAAGATCGTTGGGAGTAATAATTTTCATAATGATTCCGTTGTCTGGTTCATCACTCCAGATATCTTTAGTCGGAAGCCAGATAGAAGACCCTATTCCCTGAACTGCCGGACTCATCCATGGGTTTCCGTTTTTATCTTTGGTGAAAACCCATCCGCCTTCCCAGGGAGCGTTCTTTGCAATCTGAGGATTTCCGGAATAGTCAACATCAATGGTATATTTTTCACCTTTTTTGAATTTTTTCTTGGTGGTGATGAATATGAAATCTCCATCCTGTTTAGAACTCGCAATAGGAAAACTTGCAGTAATTTTCCCGGCTTTCATCGGTTGTTGAAGATCAATCTGGAAGATAGGATTGGTAACATCTTTTATGATTTCCAGGCTTATTTTATTGGTTCCTTTAACGCTTTTCTGTTCAAAATCAGGTTCTACAGAGAAATCATATTTTTTAACATCCCAAAAATCTCTGAATGGAGTATTGGAACCCTTTAATGTATCTTGTTTAGTATACACTTTATCTCTTTCAAAGAATTGCCCAAAAGCAAGTCCCGAAACCAGTAAAAGCGTGTATGACAGTTTTTTCATGTAAAATTAAATTAATAATCTTTTCAAAAGTATAAAATTAAATTAACAGCGGGATGATGATGGTATGAAAATACTGACGAAATTATCCTGAACTGTATAAAAAAGCCCGGCATTGGCCGGGCTGTAATATAAATGTGGAACGTTTTATTTTTTAACGAATTTCAGATTTGAAGTAGTTCCCTTATCTTCAATTGAAATAATGTAAGCTCCAGTGCTCAGTCTTGAAACGGAGATCTTATTATCTGAGATCTGGCCGCTCATTACTTTCTGACCTACCATATTCGTAATGCTAAATGTAGCTTTAGAAGAAATCTGAGTTACATTCAATACATCAGTTACCGGGTTAGGATAGATCTGGATAGAAGCTTTGTCTTTTACTACATCATTTGTAGAAAGCTGTGCCTGAATATTTACAGGGTAATCTTCAAATTCACCATACTGAACATTGCTACATGCACTGCTTGGCGCTTGAGCATATGAATAGGCAACTCTCATCATTACATTTCCTCCAGTATAAGCATCTGCTGGTACTGGGAATGTTCCGGATGCAAGAGGAAGTGAATTAGCTTCACTAGAATAGATCATTTCAGTAGAAGAGAAGAACCCATCTCTGTTGAAATCTATCCATGCCGTTACTCCACTATAATATTGACTAGCTGTAGGCCATGATTTAGTGATGCTGATTGAGTTTCCAGCAGTTCCTGCTTTAAGGGTAATCAACTTGGTAGGATCTGCCGTGTAATCAGTATATATAGACGCAGCAGAAGTATTTGAAACAGGGTTCATTCCTGCACCGGTTACTGTAACATTGGAGATGAATCCAGCAAGGTTAAAGTTTCCACCTGCTCCATTATTTCCAGCTACTGTAGGAGTACACTTAGTAAGAGAAGCTGTTGTAAATGGTGAAGATGCTGAGAAGTCTCCAGGTACTACACCACATTTAGTCGCTATTTGTACTTCATATTGAGTGGCCTCAGTCAGGTTAGATATATTATAAGAGTTTGTAGTTACAGGAACTGTAGTCCATGTTGCTGTTCCTGTTGGTCTGTATTGTAAAGAGTATGTAGCATCTTGTAATGCATTCCATTTTACACTTGCAGAGTTTCTTGTAATCCCTGTTACTGTAATTCCTGTTGGAGCTGCTGTACTACAAGCTGCTGAAGCATCAGCAACTGTAGCAGTACCTAGAGCATAAAATATATGATCAATAGCACTTACTCTGATCTTTACAGAAGTTCCGGTTGCTAATGAATTAAATGCAAAAGGCTCAGCTCCGTCATTTGGAGTGGAAGGAGTAATAACATTCCATGTAGCACCATTGTCAGTAGTATAATCTATTTTAACATTCTGTACGTTGTATGGTGCATTATTGGTATTCACTACATCCCAAGTGATCGCTGCCGGAGTATTTTTATAAACTGTAGTTGAAGTTACTCTAAAAGGGCCTTCGTTTCCTACATCTACTTTCATCAGGCTGCTTTGTGTCTGTTGCTGATCGAAATTAGGATTATTATCTCTTGCTGTTACTTTGAAATTTAAGGTTCTTGGTACATTGGATACCGTTTCCCAAGATGTGCTGCTTGGAGTATTGTTAAGAACATTTGATAACTTAGGGAAATAACGTGTAGGGGAAGAAGTAGGCATGATTGATCTGAAATTAGCCCCGTTATTTCTAGAAGCATTTACAGGTCCAAATGCACTTGCTGTAAGATCATACTGTTCCCATGTATAGGTTATAGGATCGTTTTGTGCATCTGTTGCAGAAGCAGTTAAAAGAAAAGGTGTCCCTTTTGGAATCATTCTGCTCGCCATTGGCTGTATTACAGGTGGTGTATTGGCAACAGGAGTAATGGTACCACAAGTTACAAAATTAGTATATTCAGCAACCTCTTCAATATTCTTCGTGTGGAAATAAGCATCAGAATTCATTTGAACATTATAGTTCGTGATCCCTGCATATCCCATAATGGTAGAACCTGAACCTGGTTCCATATGAGCTCCGTGAAGAGCAATAGACATGGTGTGAGCTGCCCCAAACTGGTGTCCTATTTCATGAGCAACAAAGTCAATATCATAAGTATCTCCAAAAGGCTGATCTATGATGTTAGGAGAAGTAATCCCTGCTCCTTTTGATGTGTCATCATCATTGTCTTCGGGGTTTCTGCAGACATTACCTACATCACCGGCGCTACCACCACCACCTCTGTGGCCAAAGAAGTGTCCAATGTCATAGGCATCATTTCCTATACCTACCGTATTGCTAAGAGTCTGCTGAACCTGTAAATTCCATGCTCCAGGAGCACTGTATGAAACTGGGTTTGTATTATTTACTATAACATCAGAATAAGGGTCTGTAGCAGGATCTGTAAATATTACCTGAGGGAAATCCTGAACAATCATGTGAATTCCAAAATCTTTCTCAAATACTCCATTTACTCTGTGCATTGTAGCATTGATACGTGCTGCTGCCTGAGGAACACCTCCGGCAAGTTGAGTATATTCACCGTTTACAGAGATTGCAATTCTGTAGGTTCTATATTTTTGTTCGTTATTTTTATTAGGATTTTTGAAACCGTTCAGCACATTTTTTGTACTTGCCAGTTTATTCATTTGCTTTTTTAAAGCTTCAGGCTCAGAAACTTTACATTCAAAAGGATCTTCACTGGATCTGTCTGACTTATAGAATACTCCATAGATATCCTTTTCTTTGTTCATAGGCTCTATGAATTCATATTTCCCTGTGTTAGAATCAAACAACATCGATTGGAAATCATTAGGAGCTGTAGTAAATCTGATCTGCTTATTGGGATTGTCTATTCCTACTCCGGAATAAGCTCCCAATTCATATCTCTCTGCCATTGTTTTAGCAACTGTTGGAGAGCTGTAAACAGAAAATTTTTCGATTTTTCCATTCGCCATAGGTAAGGAAACAACTATTGGGGCTCCTCCCGTTCCTGCCTCCGGAGCATTTTTTAAAGTTTCTCTTAAGGAAGCAAGATCAAATTTATAAGCATATTCAATTTTGACTTCTTTCCTTATAGGAGTCACTTTTTCAGACACTGGCATCCAGCGTTGTGCCTGTAAACCTGTCAAGCTTAAAGCTAGAGTGCAAACAAGAATAATTTTCTTTTTCATATAACTTTTTAGTAAATTTAATTAACGGGTGTAAATTTAATAAATGTTTTGGTTTATTTGGGATATTGTGTTAAATAAAATTAATTTTATTTGTTTATAATTGAATTTAAGGTGGTTTTATGTTATTGTTGAATATGGTTTTATCTTATGTTTTAGTGATTTATTATTGAAAAAAAATGGAAATAGGATGAAAATATAATAAAATATAAAATCCGATCTACCATGGTAGATCGGATTTTGTTTAAATCTTTATTAATGAAAGCTATTGCCTATTTATCTTATTACTTCTGTACAGCAGGAAGCGTTCCATTGTTTTTCTGTACTTTTTTATAAGTGAAGGTACACATCATGATACTGAATTCATATAAGATCAGTAATGGGAAAGCGGCCATCAGCATACTTAATACATCCGCCGGTGTAATAATTGCGGCAACCACCATAATTAATACAATAGCATGGCGACGGTAAGTTTTCATGAACATAGGGGTAAGAATTCCGATGCTGGTAAGGAAATAGATCAGAATGGGAAATAGAAAAATAACCCCCATACCTAGTACTACCTGTAAAAATAATGTGGTATAATCACTCAGATCATAGAGAGGAACAATAATGTCCGAAATTTTAAAAAGTACCCCAAAGTTAACCGCAAAAGGTAGAATCAAAAAATACCCGCATAAAACTCCGGTCATAAAAAGCATCCATACCGCATTAATGATATAAACTGAGTTTTTTCTCTCATTAGGGTGTAAGGCTGGGCTGATAAATCTCCATAGCTCCCAAACGATATAAGGAAATGCAGCCACCATTCCACCAAAAACGGAAACAGCCATCATCACATTGAACTGCTGATACAATCTTTGTACACGCACAGGAAAATCCTTCGGAAGGTGGATACTGTCTTCTCCTAAAATCATCCTTGAAAAATGATTAACAATTTTGAAAGTAGGGAAATCATTTCTTGTGGGGCCAAAAAAGATATGGTCCATAATCCAGTTGATATTGAAACCAACCACTAAGGCTGCAACGATGATAGCAATAATTGAGCGGACCAAATGTCCTCTTAATTCTCCAATATGTCCCAGAAAGGACATGTCTTTGTTATTGTCCATATAATAGAATCTGTCAGAAAATGCACACCAAAAGGTAAGCAGTTTAAGTCTGCGAAATTATGAAATAATAATCAGTATTTAGAATTATTAGCCAGGAATTTGTGCAGATTGATGTTGTAGATTGTTGATCTATTTTTTAAGACCTGTTCATATATAATAACAGACAGCTTAAAAGGCTGTCTGTTAGGTTTTATTTCTGTGTTAAAGATTAATTTTTTAGAATCTCCAATACTTTTTCTGCTACCACTGCTCCGGATTGAGGATTTTGTCCTGTCACCAGATGTCCGTCAGCCACTGCAAAAGGGGCAAAATCCTGATCTGCTTTTACATAATGTGCTCCTTTGCTTTTCAGTACATCCTCTGTGAGATAAGGCATATGGTCAGCCAGTTCAGCGGCAATTTCTTCTGCATTGGAAAAGCCGGTTACCGTTTTTCCTTCAATCAGAAGTTCTCCATTCGAAAGTTTAATATTAAAAAGTCCTACAGCTCCATGACATACTGAAGATACAATACCTCCATTTTCATAAATACTGCGGGCTATTTCCTGTAATTCTATATTGTCCGGAAAGTCCCAAACTACACCATGCCCGCCTGCATAATAAATGACATTATAATCATCAGGATTAATATCTTTTGGTTGTAAAGTGTTACCTAATTTATTTCTGAAGGTCTCATCAGCATAATATTTCCAGTCAACAGACTGTACAAACATCTGGAGAGAAATGGGATCGAGTGGGGTATATCCTCCTTTCGGACTTACAAAATCAATTTCATAGCCTTTTTCTGTCAGTTTTTCATAAAAATGAACAGCTTCCCCCAGCCATAAGCCTGTTGCTCTTTCCATATTAGGATATTTTTCCACACTTGTCACTACGATTAATGCTTTCTTATTCATTGGTATTGTTGTTTAAAATGATAGATCAAAGGTTGGAATTTTTGCAAAACATTACTAAGGACATACCTCAAAAAAAAGATGTGACACAGGTCACATCTCTATTAATATAATCTACTTAATGTTTCTCTTGAGACTCCTAGATAGCTTGCAATAAGTTGTTTCGGAATATGATCTATAAAACCGGGATATTGTTTTATAAAGTCTTCATAGCGTTCTTTGGCAGATTTACTCATTAAAGAAAGAATTCTTTGTTGTAAAGCTACATACCCGAAATTAGACTTCACCCTAAAGAAATGTTCTATGGCTGGCACTTTTGAGCAAAGGATATTAAGATTTTCATAAGATATTGCAAACACTTCGGTATCTTCAATGCAATCCACCGCAAGTGATGAGGTTTCCTGTTTGAAAAATCCTGCAAAATCTGAAATCCACCAGTTCGATGCTGCGAATTGAAGAATATGTTCTTTTCCTGTATGATCTATGAAACTGCTTTTAAGAATACCTTTCTCTATCAGAAAAATTTCATGTACAGGCTGATGTTCCTGTATCAGGAACTGTCTTTTCCGGAATCTCTTTTTTACAAAAAGATTTTGAACGATCTCAAATTCATCATCCGAAAGGGTAACAATTTCCTGAATATGTTCTTTTAGAAAATGGTGCATCTTAATTTAATGTCTAGTTGATACCCTCATCAAGCAATTTATGCAGATCAATAATCCCAAAATACTTTCCGTTCTCAGTCACTACAAGCTGACCGATATTATTTTCTTTTAAAACCTTCATTGCTTCTTTGGCAAGAGCATCCTTTTCAATCGTTCTTGGGTTGGCAGACATTATGTTTTTTGCCAGAACTTTAGTAATATCTTCTCCTTTCATCAGCATTCTTCTTAAATCCCCGTCTGTAATTACTCCTACGATCTGATCTTCATTGGTAACAACAGTAATCCCGTGGCTTGATGCACTAATGGAAATAATAACATCTCTAATGGTAGCCTCTTCGGATACCTGAGGTTTTTGTGAAGACAGAAACTGTTCAACCTTAGAAGTCAGGTTTTTTCCTAAGCTTCCTCCAGGATGGAATTTGGCAAAATCATTCGCCTTGAAATCGTTCAGTTCCATTAAAGCAACCGCAAGAGCGTCTCCCAGTGCCATTTGAATGGTAGTAGAACTTGTAGGAGCCAGTTTATTAGGGCAAGCTTCTACGTCAACATGGGTATCCAGAATAATTTCTGAGAACTCAGCCAGCTTACTGCTTCTATTTCCTGTCATTCCGATCAATGCGGAAGAATAATCCTTTAAATAAGGGACAAGGTTAGCTATTTCGGGAGAGTTTCCGGAATTGGAGATACAAAGCACTACATCCTGCTTCTGGATCACGCCCAGATCTCCGTGAATAGCTTCTGAAGCATGCAAGAATTGAGATGGAGTACCTGTAGAATTCAGAGTAGCAACAATTTTATTACCCACATGTGCTGATTTTCCGATTCCTACAACAATTAATTTCCCCTTGGCAGAGTGAATAATTTCTACAGCCTGGGCAAATGGGTCACCAATTCTGTTTTTTAATTTTTCTAATTCTGAAATTTCAATTTCTAGAGTGCTTTTGGCAATTGATATAATGCTGGTTCTATCCATTTTATGACGATAAGGTATACAAAAAAGTTTCTAAAAAACGTTATATTTTAAAAACAATATTTAATATAAATTTTATTTTTTATAAATTCGTTCGCTTTTATTTTAAGCAGAATTTTTATAACTTTGGGTTAGATGCAAATTTAGCAATAGAAAATTAGATGAGCGCAAAAAAAGCCAATTTATCAGGCGAATTGAAAAAGTATTTTGGGTTTTCTACATTTAAGGGACAACAGGAACAGATCATAGAAAACCTACTGAATGGGAAGGATATATTTGTTTTGATGCCTACAGGTGGTGGTAAATCATTATGTTATCAGCTTCCGGCACTTATTTCGGAGGGAACGGCAATCGTTGTTTCACCCTTAATAGCGTTAATGAAGAATCAGGTGGATGCCGTCAACGGGCTTTCTTCTGATGATGGAGTAGCGCATGTATTAAATTCATCATTAAACAAGACACAGACAAAGCAGGTTTTTGACGATATCAAAAGCGGAAAGACCAAACTTTTGTATGTAGCTCCCGAATCATTGATTAAGGATGATTATCTGGACTTTTTGAAAGAAGTTAAGATTTCTTTCTTTGCTATTGATGAGGCACACTGTATTTCAGAGTGGGGACATGATTTCAGACCAGAATACAGGAACCTTAAACAGATTATTGATAAGATCGCCAATGTACCGGTGATCGCTCTTACGGCTACAGCTACGCCGAAGGTGCAGGATGATATTCAGAAAACACTGGGGATGACCAATGCTTTGGTCTTTAAGGAAAGTTTTAACCGTCCGAACTTATATTATGAGGTAATTCCTAAAATTAATATAGATAAAGAGATCGTTAAATTTATCAATCAGCATAAAGGAAAATCAGGGATTGTCTATTGTCTGAGCAGAAGAAAGGTGGAAGAATTTGCCCAGCTTTTGCAGGTCAATGGAATTAATGCACTGCCTTACCATGCAGGACTCGATCAGAAGGTGAGAGTTGCCAATCAGGATAAGTTCCTGATGGAAGAAGTAGATGTCATTGTAGCGACCATCGCTTTTGGGATGGGAATTGATAAACCAGATGTACGTTTTGTAATTCACTATGATTTCCCAAAATCATTGGAAAGCTACTATCAGGAAACGGGAAGAGCAGGAAGAGATGGCGGAGAAGGGCATTGCCTGGCTTTTTACGATCCTAAAGATATTGAAAAACTGGAAAAATTCCTGGCTCAAAAGCCTGTATCTGAAAGAGAAATCGGATTACAGCTCCTAAATGAAGTAGTAGGTTATGCTGAAACTTCAATGAGCAGGAGACAATATATTCTTTATTATTTTGGAGAAAGCTTTGATCCGGTGAAAGGTGATGGAGCTAAAATGTGTGACAATTCATCCAATCCTCCGAAACTGAAAGATGCTACTTCTGATTTAAAGAAGGCTCTTGAACTGATCAATGATACAGGAGAAAAATTCAAAGCAAAAGATCTTATCTCTGTTATTGTTGGAAAAGAAACGGCTGTTACCAAATCTTATAAACTTGAGCAGAACCCTCGTTTCGGTTTTGGAAAAGAAGAAAAAGACAACTATTGGAAAACCATTTTGAGACAGGCTACCGTTCAGAATTTCTTACAGAAAGATATTGAAACCTATGGTGTTTTAAAGATCGAAGAAAAAGGAAGGAATGTATTGGCTGGTAAATCTAAAGATGTTTTCTTAATCGCTGAAGACAGAGAATTTGATCTTACACAAGCTAAGGCAGATAGTGACCAGCTGCAACAACAAGCAGGCGGAGGTTTAGATCAAAAACTGTTTACCCTATTAAAGGAACTAAGGAAAAAAGTAGCCAAAAAACATGGAATCCCGCCTTATACGGTATTTATGGATCCAAGTTTGGAGGATATGACGGTTCAATATCCGATTACGATAGATGAAATCAACAAAATTTATGGTGTAGGAGAAGGAAAAGCCAAGAAATATGGCAAAGAATTCGCTGATTACATTAAAACTTATGTTGAAGACAATAATATAGAACGTACTCAGGATATGGTATTGAAACAGGTGGCGAATAAATCCAGTCACAAGGTTTTCATTATCCAGAGTACTGATAAAAAGATCGATCTTGAAGACATTGCAAGAGCCAAAAATCTTTCCATGGATGAACTTCTGAAAGAAATGGAAAGAATCGTGTACCAGGGAACCAAATTAAACATCGATTATTATATTGAAGATAATTTTGATGAAGATATTGTAGATGGTTTTATGGAGTTTATGAATGAATCTGAAAGCGACAGTATGAAAATCTTATTGGATGAATTTGGAGACGAATTATCTGATGAAGAGGTAAGGATGCTGAGAATTAAATTTATCAGTGACGTTGCCAACTAAGGAAATGAAATATGAAAAAATATAAAAGTTCTTCTTCGGAAGAACTTTTTTTGTGTTTTAGAAAATATAAATAAGATTGCTCTATTTTCTAACTCATTTTTTGAAAGCTTACATATAACGTTATAATATTCTATGTCGCTATGTGGTTTAAAAAATATTGAACCACATAGCGACATAGATTTTTACAAATAAATTTATTCATAACAACTAAGACCGATTGCAACAATATACAATTTTATCCTAGATAAAATCTTTGTGTCTTATAGCGGTAAATATTAAAAAAACGGTTTTGCAATTTTCTAATAAACACATATTTAAGAGTTAGATTATTTTGTTTTGCCAGCAATGGTAAAAGGAATATTTGATTTGTAATTAAACTTTTTAGTAACTTTAACTGATGAAAAAAATATCTGTCATATTTATTCTGCCGGATTTAGAAACCGGAGGCGCAGAAAGGATAGTCACTACTATTGCAAATCATCTTTCCAGGGATCGTTTTGAGCCTAAGATTTTGCTATTGCGTAAACAAGGCGGATATCTTGATTTTTTGAAAAAAGATGTTGAAATCATCGATATCAATACAGAAAGAATCAGACATTCTTTAAAACCTATTTTAGGAGAGATTTACAGAAGAAAACCCGATATTGTATTTTCCGGTTTTGGAGAAGTGAATGCTTATTTATCTTTATTTATCAAGCTTTTTCCCAGAACGAAATTTATTGCAAGAGAAACGAATGTAGTGACCCAGCATGTGACGAGAAAAGAGATCAAATTTTTCTATAATTTTTATAATAACTATCAGAAAATCATTGCTCAGAGTGATGATATGATGAAGGACCTCATTGATAATTTTAATATCAAAAAGAAAAAGATTGTTAAGATTAATAATCCGGTAGACTTTGATTTTATTGATGAAAAATTAAGAATTGCCTTAAAACCTGAAGGGTATAAATACAACTATAAGAATGTAGTTGCTATTGGTAATTTATCAGCCAGAAAAGGATTTGATAATCTGCTGAAAGTTTTTTCAAGGCTTAAAAATGAAAATATAATGCTTCATATTCTGGGGGATGGAAAAGACAAAGATGTTTTGCTCCAGATGAAAGAGTTTTTAGGGTTGAAAAATGTTATTTTCCATGGTAGACAGGAGAATCCCTACCAGTTTTTAAAGTATGCGGATCTGTTTATCCTTTCTTCAAGATATGAAGGGTTTCCCAATGTACTTTTGGAAGCGGGCGCTTGCGGAACGTATTCGCTGGCCAATAATTGTCCGGGAGGAATTAACGAGATCATTCAGCATAATGTGAATGGAGAAATTGCCAATATTGAAAACTATGAAGATTTTGCGCAGCAAATTATGAAAGTAATGCATCAAAATTATAATCGTGATGCTATAAAGAACTCCATTAAATCCAGGTTTTCAAAAAATATTATTTTAGATAAATACGAAAAAGTATTATTAGACCTGATCCATAAATAACCCATATTTTCAAGGCTTATGACGAAAACAATCCTACTTATTGCTTTCATGCTGGTATCTATAACAGCGACGGCTCAAAAAAGCCAGATAGCCAGAAAAGAATTGCTGAAAGCTTCAATGAACCAAAAAATCACTACTGCTGAAGTTCAGGAGATCACAATGGCTGGAGGGCAGACAGCTCCCAAACATTTGCATCCATGTCCGGTCATAGGAATTATAAAGTCTGGTGCGGCTGTTTTTCAGATAGAAGGACAGGAGAGTGTGGTTCTTCATGAAGGCGATGCCTTTTATGAGCCTAAAAATGTTACTATTCTTCATTTTGATAATGCCTCGAAAGAAAAGCCATTGGTTTTTACGGCAATGTATTTGAAAGAAGGACATGAAGAAAACATACAGTTTTTTAATAAATAAGTTGAAAATAATGTTGGCAGATCTATGATATTGGAAGGCATTGCTTTTTCGGGGATCGTTATTGCATTGATGTGCATTGCTTTACTACTTTCCAAAAAGAAACAAGTTTCTTCTGATTATTATCTTATTGTTTGGCTGTTGATTGGTGCTGCTAATCTCGCGTATTATTTATTTCCATCTTTACTTCCTGAAATTGTTCAGCCCTTTGGTTTTGCCCTTCCGGTGCTGAGTATGGGAATGCTTTATTTATATGTTATTTCAATTACTTTTAATATCCCATTTCGTGTAAGCTATTTGATAAGACACTCTGTGTTTTTTATTGGATACAGTTTATTTTTCATTGGTATTTCAACATTCTATAGCCGGATTGGGTTTACAAACAGTATTCCTTATTTTGTTGAAAAGAATACAAACAAAGTTTTGGATTTGTTGACCTTTCCAATGGCTGTTGTACCAGTGGTTTATATTATTTTATGTTTTTTGGCTTTAAGAAAATACCAGAAAATACTTCCCGAATATTATTCTGCTCTTGAAAAAATCAACCTTAACTGGCTGAAATATATTATTACTTCCTTAATTATCCTTTTTATTGGAGTTTTCATCATGATTACTTTAGGAACACGGACCACTGTGATTCCTTTTGATAAGATCTTTCAAATCGTTGCAGTAGTGCAAAGCGGATATCTATTTTGTATAGTATTCTTTAGTTTGAGACAAAGCATTGTCTTTAATCAACAGGGAGTTCTTGATGTAGACATGGTCATTGAGCAAGAAGAGAAACCCAGTGTTCAGCATAAAAACAATTCTGATGTTATTTCTCAAAAACTTTTAGCGTTCATGGAAACAGATCAGCCCTATCTTGATGAAGAACTGAATCTGCAGAAATTGGCCTTATTATTAGAGATTTCTACCCATCAGCTTTCACAGGCTATCAATCAGGGACTCCATACCAATTTTTACAAGTTTATAAACCTCTACAGAATAGAAGAGGTCAAGAAAAAACTGAGAGATTCAGCATTTGAAAAATATTCAATATTAGGAATTGCATTTGAATCAGGTTTCAATTCAAAGTCTACTTTTAATAAGATCTTTAAGGAAGAAACAGGGATGACTCCCTCCGAATTTAAGAGGTCCGAATCGATCAGAAAAGAGTCCTAACCGATCATTTAGGACGATCGCGCTTGTGTTTTATGGGATTTTTGTCATCAAAAAAACTATGGACACACTTCTTCATGCAAGCAACATCATTGTGCATGTTATCAGCGGAACTATTGCATTGATGGTTGGATTTCTAATCCTGTTAAACACAAAAGGTACTCCTCTGCATGTAAAACTTGGGTATTTTTTTATGTACTGTATGATCATTGTGGTAACAACTGGAGCTCTCGGAGTAATTGTATTTAAAAGAAACCTGTTTCTCCTATTGATTACCATTTTGGCTGCCTACAATACGTATTCAGGTTTTAGAATCTTAAAAGAAAAGTCAAACCGTTTTTATATAAAAGATCTTTTGGCGATGTTGGGAGCCTTGGCGATTGCTTTGGTATTTATGTATTATCTCAAATTCATTGGCTTTCTTTGGAATCCAGTGGTGATCTATTCAGGAGTAGGATATCTTTTGTTGGTGATTTCCTATGATGTTTTTCGGTATTGTATTCCCAGATCAAGATATGGTAATTTGTGGCGTTATGAACATTCAAGTAAAATGATAAGTGCTATGGGAGCCCTTTTATCAGCATTTGTAGGAACTCTTTTACCGGATTATAAACCCTATAGCCAGATTCTTCCGTCTTTGTTCATGACATTGATGATGATCTTTTTTAATATTAAAATTTATATCCGATTAAAAAAAAATACCAGACTGAGTGAATAAAAGTTTTGTTTATAGAAGGTACCTTTTCCCTGAAGTATGCGGTTGATCTTAATTTCAGGTTGATGGGTTTTTAGTATTTTTGTACTTCAAATAAGAAATATAATGAAAATGATTCCTAAAATAGGATGCGCTTGTGAAAAACCAGACCACAATTATACCGAATTTAGAAGTTCCGAACTAGGAATAGATCATACAAACGGAAGATATGGAGAAGTAAGTATTCAGCAATGTAAATTATGCCAGAGAATATGGATTCATTATTTTGTTGAATATGAGCATTATTCCAAATCAGGAAGATGGTATAAAGGAATAGTTTCGAAAAAGGACCGTTCGCAGATTACTCCGGAAAACGCAGTAGAGTATCTCGAAAGTCTTGAATGGTATGTTTATGGAGGTTCTTTTTTTGAAAGTACCGGAACTATCGGAAAAGGCAGATTACAGCTGGATTGATCACCGCGTTAAGGTATTTAAAATTTTTTGATCTCAAAATTGATAAAACTCACTTTGGTGCTTGGTAATTTATATGTAAATTTGTGAGACTTAAGATAGATAATAATAAACAAATTCATAAAATAACATGAGTCAATTCGATGTTACCGTAATAGGTTCTGGTCCTGGTGGTTATGTAGCTGCGATCCGTGCAGCACAGTTAGGTTTCAAAACAGCAATTATTGAAAAATATTCAACTTTAGGCGGAACTTGTCTTAACGTTGGATGTATTCCGTCAAAAGCGCTTCTAGACAGCTCAGAGCATTTCGAGAATGCAAAACACAATTTTGCAGGTCACGGAATCATCATCAACGAGCCACAAGCGGATATCGCAAGAATGATCGAGCGTAAAAACGAAGTGGTAGATCAAACGACTAAAGGGATCAACTTTTTGATGGACAAAAACAAGATCACTGTTTTTGAAGGATTGGGAAGCTTTGAATCTGCTACTCAGATCAAAATTACTAAGAATGACGGTTCTTCTGAAACGATTGAATCTAAATATACCATCATTGCAACAGGATCTAAACCATCTTCACTTCCTTTTATCACTCTTGATAAAGAAAGAGTAATTACTTCTACTGAAGCATTAAACCTTAAAGAGGTTCCTAAGCACTTAGTAGTAATTGGTGGTGGAGTAATTGGTCTTGAATTAGGATCTGTATATTTAAGATTAGGAGCTCAGGTAACTGTAGTTGAGTTTATGGATAAAATCATCCCTGGAATGGATGGAGCTTTAAGTAAGGAATTAACTAAAGTTCTTAAAAAACAAGGAATGAAGTTTATGCTTTCTACAGCAGTTTCTGCAGTGGAAAGAAACGGAGATACTGTAAAAATTACTGCTAAAGATAAAAAAGGAGAAGAGGTAGTTGTAGAAGGAGATTATTGTTTAGTTTCTGTAGGAAGAAGACCTTATACAGACGGTCTTGGTCTTGAAAAAGCAGGAGTAGAACTAGACGAAAGAGGAAGAGTGAAAACAAACGACCACCTTCAGACTAACGTGGCTAACATCTACGCTATCGGAGATGTTATTAAAGGAGCAATGCTTGCTCACAAAGCTGAAGAAGAAGGTGTGCTTGTAGCTGAAATATTAGCTGGTCAAAAACCACACATTAACTATAACCTGATTCCAGGAGTTGTATATACTTGGCCGGAAGTTGCAGGAGTAGGTAAAACTGAAGAGCAATTGAAAGCAGAAGGAGTAGCTTACAAAGTAGGATCTTTCCCAATGAGAGCATTAGGAAGAAGCCGCGCAAGTGGTGACACTGATGGTCTTGTGAAAATTATTGCAGACGAAAAAACTGATGAGGTTTTAGGAATGCATATCATTGGAGCAAGAGCAGCAGACCTTATTGCTGAAGGTGTAATTGCTATGGAATTCCGTGCAAGTGCTGAAGACATCGCAAGAAGTTCTCACGCTCACCCAACGTATGCAGAAGCTATTAAAGAAGCTGCATTGGATGCTACAGCGAAGAGATCTATCCACATGTAATATTTGATTAAAATTAATCATTTAAATAATAAAAGAGGAGCAGTTGCTCCTCTTTTTGTTTTGTCTTATCTCTACCAGTATTTTTGTCATTGCAGACAAAGAGAAGTCATCTCAACTTTGTAAATAGGTTAGAAATCGTAAAGCTGCAAAGTTTTCATTGCTGAGAATCTTTGATTTTCTTGCGTCTTAGAAACATCATACTTTTTGAGCTCCTAGCGTCCTTGCTTATTCCAACAAGTCAATTTATTTATTGTTATAGTAGAATGTACTTTTAAATAGAAGTACATTAAGATTTATTCATAGGCCTTTTTGGCATAGAAATGGAGACTGATTTTGAAAAAGTAAATATGAAGAAAATTTTTATAGGTTTAATGCTTGTGATGGGTGCCAGCTCTTTTGCTCAAGAGGCTGGGAAGGCTGGTGAATTATTGAGGAATGAAGCGTCAGCCACAGAAATGAGAATACCCAAATTTGATACAAAAAGTAAAACCATTGACCGTAATCAAGAAAATGAAAGCGGCAGGATAAAAAATCCAAATTACCAATGGAATAACAACTATAGATATGCTGAAGTCTTTTTAAGAATTCCCGAACAAGGTTTTTTTACCGTTGAAGTTGGTGATCAGATGATTGCCAATGGCTCTGGAAAATATCGTTTTTTTGATCTTCAATCTGGAAGAGTACCGATATCGATCTATGAAAATGGCTTTTTAATTTACAGAACCTCTCTAATGCTTCGAAATAATAGCAGAATGGTGTTAGATTTCTTCACCAATGAAGGCTTATATCTGCTAGACTCATATCCTGTACAAGGGCAATATGGATTTAATGACTGGAATGATCTCTGGAACAATCCTTACGGGAACCAGTCCGGAAATTGGAATAATCAGGGAAACGTAATGGATAAGGCTACTTTCCGTCAGTTTTTTGAAATGCTGCAGAAAAATGAAAAGTTTGATGATGGAAAAGTTGCCATGATTAATCAACAGATGAGAAATTCTATGTTTACTGCTGTACAGATCAGAGACTTGGTGAAATCATTAAGTTTTGATAAAAACAAGTTAGCGCTGGCAAAGTCTATGTATTCAAGCTGCGTGGATAAGAATAAGTATTTTGTAGTGTATGATGTCTTTGATTTTGAAAATAGTAAAAGAGAGCTAAGGGATTATATTTCCAAATAATACACTGAGAGAAGTTTTTTTTGACTTCTCTTTTTTTTTGCTAAAAATGTAGATATATAAGGGGTAAGGATTCTATCTGAGATAAAATTGAATGTGGATAAATGCTCTCGCAGATTTTGCTGATTACGCAGATTTATGGCTATGAATAAGTATTTTATTTGCTGAGAACCTTTGATTCTCTTGCGTCTTAAAGCAGTTAGTGTTATAACTCTTTTGTGCCTTAGTGTCTACCAGAAAAATAAGAAAGTTACAAGAAATAGAAAGATTTTAGGTGAAAATAGCATCACGTAAACCACTCATTCATCTACATCACTTTCATTTTATCATAAAATTTCGAATTTTTGGGAGTAATATTAAATTGTATTCCGAAGGTGATTCCTTTAAAATATTTTTCTGTATGTATGGGAAAAGCATAGCCGGTATTGAGAAATAAAGCATTAAACAATGAGATTCCAATTCTGGGTTCTATTGCATATGGGTTGATGGATGTACCGTATAATAAACCATTATTGATATAATACATATTGGCCTCAGGAATAAATTTATTGTTTTCATTAAAACGTGTATAAAGTATCGAAGGTCCTATAATCAAAGATTTATAACTAGATTCGCCCAATCTGAATTCAAGGCCAGCCTGCAAAACATTTCTTCCCGTATAGCGGTAGGCTAAATTAACAGCTGCTTTATCGAGTATTTGAGCATTTATCATCATAATTGATACGAGAAATACTGCAGCAAAATGTTTTTTCATGTTTTTCAGTTTTTTTTTGTTCAAATGTAGGGGTTTTAAAGACTTTTCTAAAGATAAAATAATTCTTAAAAGCATTCACTAGGTTATAACCTTCAAATTTCCGTACCTTTGTCAGCTAATTTTATCATCAATGCAACTCGGAAAAACTCAAACTTTACAAATTTCAGAAAAACTCAATTCAGGATGGATCTTAATAGATGAAGAATCCGGTGAAAAAGCTTTTCTTCCTAAAATCTTCATTCGTGAAGAGCAGGAAGTAGAAGAGTATGTTGAGGTTTTTGTATACCAGGACGATGATAAATTAAAAGCGACTACTGAAATTCCTTTGGCTGAAGTAGGCGAATTTGCAGTAATGAGCTGTGTACAAAGTCTGCCAAGTGGTGCTTTTATGGATTGGGGAATCATTAAAGATTTGTTTATTCCTTACAAACAGCAGAAAACCAAAATTATTGAAGGCAAAAGATATCTTGTTTATCTTTATGTAGATGAGGATATGGAGCTGATTACAGGAACTACGAAATTTAAGAGAAACCCACAATATGAAGATCTTCCCTTCAAAAAGGGAGATAAGGTAGATCTTATTATGATGAATGAAAGTGAATTGGGCTGGAATGTTGTTATTAATAAGCAATATATTGGTTTGATATACACTTCTGATGTTTTCAAAAAGTTATATCCATTATCAGAAGAAAAAGGGTATATCAAAGCGATTCGTGAAGATGGAAAAATTGATGTTTCCTTACAGCCGGAAGGATTTGAAAACATTGATGAATTCAAACAAAAGATTTTGGATAAACTAGAAGAAAATTACGGACTGCTGTATGTGTCAGATAAATCTTCTCCTGAAGAGATCAAGGAAGAGCTTCAGATGAGTAAAAAGAATTTTAAGAAGGCCATCGGAGGATTGTATAAAGATAAGATCATCGATATCTCGGACGACAAAATCAAATTATTATAAATTAAAAAGAGCAGAATTTTCTGCTCTTTTTTTGTACCTATCTATTTCCAATCCTTTTACATTAAGGTTTTCATAATATTTATCACCTTACTTTTCGTTCTTATCATTTCAGACTTTATTTCAAAAACATGATGCATATCATAATAATTTAGTTTAATTTTTTTGTTTAACAATTTTGTCAAAAATAAAATTCGATTTAAATTTGCACAAATTTGTTTAACAAAAATGTCAAATCAAGCAAAAAAAGACCAAACACAGGAATTGATCAAGGAGACAGCGAAGAAATTATTCTTTGTGAAAGGGAAATTTGATGCTACTACGCAGGAGATTGCCGATGAAGCAGGAGTGAATAGAACCCTTATTAACTATTATTTTAGATCAAGAGACAAACTGATTCAGATCATCTTTGATGAAGCACAGAAAGTAGAGCAGGAAAAATCAAAGATTATTCAGAATTCAGATCTTCCATTTAAGGAGAAGATCAGTCAGTTTATAGAAAGCAGCCTTGCTACAAGTCTTCAATATCCTTATCTGGAAACCTACATTGTGTCGCAGATCAATAAAGGAACCTGTCATCAGAGAGAAATAGAAGAAGATATTCTTGAAACCATGTATAAGGATATTGAACATGAAATGGAACTAGGCAATATTGAGAAAATGGCCCCAGTTCAGTTTATTCTGAATATGGTTTCATTATTAGTTTTTCCAAGTGCCGTAAGGCCTCTATTCATGGAGAATTTATTAATTAATGACGAAGAATATGATGAGATTATTTCCGTGAGAAAAGGGATTATTCTCAATATGTTATTTAAAAATTAAAAAAATCTAAAGTATTTCTTAAAATGATTCGTCAGTTAGAAATAAAAATAGGAGAGAACTTAAAAAAATAAACGAAGTATAAAAATTATGAAAAGAAAACGTATAACTGCTAAAAAGCTAAAAATTGGGATAGCTGCAGCATTTATGATTTTCGGTTTTTCATCGGTGTCTGCCCAGCAGCAGGTTTCTCTGCAGGAAGCAATAAAACAGGCACTCCAGAATAAGGCAGAAGCTAAAAAAGCGGCCTTACAGGTTAAAAAAGCCGAATATAAGATTGATGAGGCTAAAGCCGGAGCTCTTCCACAGATCAGTGTCGCCGGGGGTGTTTCTTATAATCCGATTATCCAGGAAACAGTAGTGGAAATCATGGGCCAGCGAAACATTTTCAAAATGGGCCAGCCATGGAACTCGAACATTTCCGCTTCATTGAACCAGGCTCTGTTTGATCAGAGAGTTTTCATCGGTCTAAAGGCAGCAAAATCTACCAGAGAATTCTATGTATTGAACTCTCAGCTGACTAATGAACAGATCATTGTGAATGTAGCAACAGCGTATTACAATGTATTTGTACAGGAAGAAAATCTTAAAACCTTAGAAACAAGCTATTCTAATACTGAAAAAGTAAGAAATGTTATTAAAAGCTTAGTGGACAATGGATTGGCAAAACCAATTGATCTTGATAGAACCAATGTTCAGCTTACCAATATCGCTTCTAATAAACAAAAGCTTATCAACGGTGTAGAATTGTCTAAAAATGCTCTGAAGTTCTATATGGGAATTCCAATAGATTCTCAGATTGAGCTTGAAGAAAAAAGTATAGAGCCAAAACCTGAGCTTATCGCCGGACAAATAAACTTAGATAACAGATCTGAAGTTAAAGTGCTTAAAAAGCAAATGGAACTTTTACAGTTTAATAAAAAAGCGACTGAAGCATTTCTTTACCCTACAGTAAGCCTACAGGCTAACTACGGATGGTACGGAATGGGGACAAAATTCCCTTGGTTCAACGGAATCAGTAATGGTGTAAACTGGAGTGATGCAGCATCAGTTGGATTAAATGTAAACATTCCGATTTTTACGGGTGGAGCTACAAAATCTAAAATCCAACAGGCTGAGATCGATATTCAGGACTTAAATCAGGATATTGAAAATACACAGTTGAGCTTGAATTTAGATTATAAGAATGCAACGACCAATATGGAAAACGCTCTAATCAATATTCAGAGCATGAAGGATAATGTGGCATTGGCAGAAAAAGTACAGGCTAATACACAATCCAACTATCAATACGGTTTGGCAACACTTACAGATCTACTGGATACAGATAATTCATTAACAGAGGCAAAACAAAACTACGCTAATGCCTTATTGGATTACAAGCAGGCTGAAATTCAGTTAATGAAAGCAAAAGGAGAGTTAAACACATTACAAAACCCATAATAAACAATGAAAAAAACTTTAATATATATCATCGTAGCAGCTGTACTCGTAGGGTTAGCAGCTTACAAGATTGCTGGTAACAAAGAAAAACAGACTCAGGAAGTAAAGGAGGTTGCCAAGCAGGTGGATAAAATCAATGTTAATATCGTAACCGTTGCGAGAGAAAATATAGATACAGATTATTCTGCAAACGGAACCTTCATCCCTAAACAGGAAATGAACCAGTCTTCTGAGATTTCAGGACGTATTGTGAGTGTTTTGGTAAAAGAAGGCTCAAGAGTTGGAGCTGGTCAGGTGTTAGCAACAATTAAAAGAGATGCTATCGAAGTTGACGTTACCCAAGCTCAAAATAATTTACAGAATGCAATTATTGATAACCAACGTTATGAAAATGCATATAAAACAGGGGGTGTTACCAAACAGCAGCTCGATAACTCAAGATTGCAGCTGAAAAATATGCAGGCTGCAGTAAAAGCTCAGGGGGTTAAAGTGAATGATACAAGCATCCGTGCTGGAATCAGCGGAACCATCAACAAAAAAATGGTGGAGCCTGGAACTGTAGTTTCTCCGGGGACAGCCATGTTTGAGATCGTTAATATCAACAGCTTAAAGCTTTCTGTTTTAGTGGATGAAAGCCAGATTGGAAAAATTCAGTTAGGTCAGGAAGTTCCCATTAAAGTTAACGTTTTGCCTGAAGACTCTTTCGTAGGTAGAATTACATTTATCGCTCCTAAAAGTGATGCTTCTTTGAATTTCCCTGTTGAAATTGAAGTTCAGAACAGAGGAAATCTAAAAGCTGGTATGTATGCAACCGCTAAATTCAGTACAAACAACGGAGCTGAAACTCAGAATATGCTGACTGTTCCTGCTGAAGCATTCGTAAACGGGGTAAGTTCAGGACAATTATTCGTTGTTCAGAATGGAGTTGCCAAGTTGATCAAAGTAACCATTGGAAAAGTTTACGGAGACAAAGTACAGGTATTGAGCGGTCTGAATGGTGGTGAGCAAGTGGTAACCAGCGGACAGATCAACCTGGACAACGGATCTAAAGTGAACATTATAAAGTAGACGATCTATGAAGTTAGCAGAAATATCGATTAAAAGACCCTCGCTGGTAATTGTATTATTTACAATTCTGACGCTGGGAGGTATCCTGAGTTATACGCTCATGGGATACGAATTGATTCCGAAGTTTGAAACCAACATGGTAACCATTTCCACGGTGTATCCTGGAGCTTCACCTGCAGAGGTGGAAACGTCCGTCACCCGAAAGATTGAAGATGCCGTAGGTTCTTTGGAAAACGTAAAGAAAGTAGAATCTTCTTCATACGAAAGTTTGTCCGTTATTATGGTTCAGCTCAACGATGGAGCTGATGTAGACTATGCCCTGAATGATGCACAGAGAAAGGTAAATGCTATTCTGGCAGACCTTCCGGATGATGTAAAGGCACCGTCACTGAATAAATTCTCTTTAGATGACCTTCCGATCATTACGATGAGTATTTCGTCAGATAAACTCAACAGTAAGGATCTTTACGACTTATTGGATAAAAAAATAGAACCTATTTTCTCCCGTGTAAACGGTGTTGCACAGGTAGATCTTGTGGGTGGACAAGAAAGAGAGATTCAGGTAAATCTTGATGAGAAAAAATTGCAGGGGTACGGACTTTCAATAGGCGATGTACAACAGGCAATTCTTTCATCAAATCTTGATTTCCCTACAGGAAGTTTAAAAACAAGAAGTACAAAATCTACCATTAGATTATCAGGAAAGTATAAATCAATTGAAGAAATGAACAACCTTGTAGTGTCCAACAAAAATGGAGCACAGGTTCGTTTATCTGATATTGCAACGGTTTTCGACTCTCAGAAAGATGTTGAAAAAGTAGCCCGATTCAATCAGTTTCCAACCATCTTAATGCAGGTGAAAAAGCAATCTGATGCGAATGCGGTTGCTGTATCTGAAAGCGTTCAGAAAACAATCAAAACGGTAGAAGAAGCATATAAAGTTCAGGGCGTAAAAGTAAAAATAGTAAATGATACTACAGAATTTACCCTTGAGTCTGCCAACCACGTAATTTTCGACTTATTCTTAGCGATTATCCTTGTGGCAATTGTAATGCTATTGTTCCTTCACAGTATCAGAAACGCATTCATCGTAATGGTATCCATTCCGGCTTCATTGGTGGCAGCGTTCATCGGGATGAACTTGATGGGCTATACATTGAACTTAATGAGTTTATTAGGACTATCGCTGGTGGTAGGGATCCTGGTGGATGACGCGATTGTAGTACTGGAAAACATCTATCGTCACATGGAGATGGGTAAAAGCAAGATCAGAGCGGCATATGACGGAGCATCAGAAATTGGTTTTACCGTAGCAGCAATTACGTTGGTAATTGTGGTGGTATTCTTACCGATTGCGATGAGTTCAGGTCTTGTAGCAAATATTCTTGCTCAGTTCTGCGTCACGGTCGTTATTGCAACCCTATTATCATTGCTGGCATCATTTACCATTATTCCTTGGTTATCATCAAGATTTGGTAAACTAGAGCATTTAACAGGTAAAAACTGGTTCGAAAAATTTATCCTTTGGTTTGAAGGATTGATCGACAGATTCACTCATTGGATTACCGATATTCTTGAGTGGTGTCTGAAAACAACTTTAAGAAGAATTTCTACAGTTGTTATTACATTTATTATTTTAATCAGTTCATTCTCACTAGTTATCTTTGGATTCATTGGAGGGGAATTCTTTCCACCAATTGACCGTGGTCAGTTCTTGGTACAAATGGAGCTTTCTAAGGATGCAACCGTTGAAAAAACGAACCAGCTAACATTAGATGTTGAGAAATTTTTAAGAAATGATAAAGATGTTGTAGACTTAATTACCACAGTTGGTCAGCAGTCAACAGGTTTCGGTGGTGCTCAGGCAACGACTTACCAATCTGAGGTTCAGGTAAACCTTACCGATAAGTCTGAACGTTCTGAAAGTACGAACATCAAGGCTGCAAAAGTAAAAAGAGCCTTAGAAGAGAAATTTACAGGAGTTGAGTTCAAAACAGCTCCAATCGGGATCATGGGTGCGGAAAATGCTCCTATTGAAATGGTAGTAACCGCTCCGGATAATGCAACAGCAGTAAAAGAAGCAACAAGAATCCTTGAGCTATTGAAAAAAGTTCCCGGAGCAGTAGATGCAGAATTATCTACAGATTCTGGAAATCCGGAAGTACAGGTATCTATCGACAGAGATAAAATGGCTTCTCTAGGATTGAATCTTTCAAGTGTAGGACAAACAATGCAGACAGCATTCAACGGTAATACAGATGGGAAATTCAGAGCAGGAGAGTATGAATATGACATTAACATCCGT
The DNA here is from genome assembly GCF_057815135.1 of Chryseobacterium sp. II3a. Taxonomy (NCBI): domain Bacteria; kingdom Pseudomonadati; phylum Bacteroidota; class Flavobacteriia; order Flavobacteriales; family Weeksellaceae; genus Chryseobacterium; species Chryseobacterium sp. II3a. The sequence goes on from NZ_JBYPZJ010000003.1 coordinate 65,595, forward strand.
TTTGGAGATGTGAACAGACAATCCATCGATGATGTTAAAAACCTAATGTTTACAAATCCTCAAGGCCAGCAGGTTCGTCTAAGCCAGTTCGCTGAAGTGAAAATGGGCTCAGGACCAAGTTTGCTTGAACGTAGAGATAAATCTCCTTCTGTAAAAGTAAGAGCTAAAGCAGTAGGTAGACCAGTAGGAGACGTAGCGAACGAGTGGGCTGCTAAGTTCATGAATGACAAAAAACCTATTGGAGTAGACTACATCTGGAGTGGAGATATGGAAAACCAGCAGGAAGGTTTCGGTACCTTAGGAATCGCGTTATTAGCGGCTATTGTATTGGTATATCTTGTAATGGTATCATTGTATGACAGTTTCGTATATCCTTTCGTAGTATTGTTCTCTATTCCGTTGGCGATGATTGGGGTAATGGTAATCCTTGCCTTGACTGCTAACTCATTGAACATCTTTACGATGCTGGGAATGATCATGTTGATTGGTCTTGTTGCGAAGAATGCGATTATGATCGTTGACTTTACGAATGCGAGAAAAGCAGCCGGAGCAACAACTCATGATGCATTGATCCAGGCTAACCATGCCCGTCTTCGTCCGATCCTAATGACAACCATCGCGATGATCTTCGGTATGTTACCAATCGCATTGGCAACAGGAGCCGGAGCAGAAATGAACAAAGGTCTTGCATGGGTAGTAATCGGTGGTTTAACATCGTCCCTATTCCTTACGTTGATTATTGTACCAGTAGTATACTCTCTATTTGACTCTATCCTAAGAAGAATGGGTAAAGATACCAAAGTAGACTACGAAGCTGAAATGAAGGCAGAATATGTACACAGAGAACTGAATGAAGACGGATTTACGCCTAAGCATTTAGACAAATAAAATATCATATACCTTTAATTAATCGAAAGCGCCTCAGAACATCTGAGGTGCTTTTTTGTTTTGCCACGAATGCACGAATTTTTTTATTGATGTTGTTATTTAATAGAATAAAATAGTTTATTATTTCTCTTACAATCTTTAGTTTTTTGAGAGTTTATTGATAGAAAACGCTATTCTATGTAGCTATGTGGTTCAAAATTATTAAACAACATTTTAGGAGTAAATGAAATTATTCGTGCATTCGTGGCTATTAAAAAAGGCTTCCGGTTACACCGAAAGCCTTTATATATTATATCTGAAAAAAATTAGTCAGCCATAGCTTCTCCAGCTTTTCTGAAGACAAAGTTTCCATAAATATGTCTTCTTGCAAAACGGCTTGGAGAATCAGCATTTACCATTTTGATGTAGGTATTTCTTGGAACACCCATATATTCATACGTTTTACCATTCAAATGAAGGACTGTTAAAATCGATTTTTCAAGATAAAAATCCTGAATATTAGATTGGGTAATGGTTTCTGTATATTCTTCTTTATATTTTTCCTGAGTTTCAGGGTTAATGCTTACCAGGAAATGATAGGCTTCAATCACAGACTTGCTTTTTGCTTCTGCTTCCAGTTTTCCTGCCTCATCATTGATAAATTTATCAGGATGTGTATCTTTCATCACATTTCTGTAAATGGTTTTTAACTCTTTTAAAGTTACATTTTTATCAACTCCAAGAAGGGTTCTGTGTTCACCTATTCGTTTCATAAATTGAATTCTTATTTTCGGGGTGCAAAATTAAGAAAATTAATTGGAATAATCGTAACTTGTTCATTATTAATTTGTTTTTGTAAATAATAATAATCTGATAAAATCCTAGATTTTATTTATCAAAAATATTTTCAAAGTGATAATTAAGAGAATCTGAGCTTGGGTAGTCTTTGATTTCTGCTGGTAAATTAATTTTTGTTTGGTGTAATTTAGAGTAATATTCATCATGAGAGATTTTATTACTGATGTGGACCGTATAGTTTTCTGGGTTTATGCTAATTAACCTAAGGTCAAATAATGTATGAATATCAGAACGCAATAGGATACCATTAGGAGTTTTATTAGTATCAGATCCTTTGAAAGAATAAATATGTGCTGCTTCTAGCATTTCAATAATATCACATTGAGTAATCGCACATTTTTTATTGTAAGCATTGATAAGTTTTTCTCTGAACTTTTTTTGTCCTCTTCTTGCATAAATTTGGATTGCAATTTTTTTCCTATCATCTTGTATATTATCTATATTAAAAGCGCTTATTTCAGACTCATTAATTGATGAAGTCAAATAATCAGTTGTTTGTAAATAATTGGATTCTTTTATTAAACCAAGATTATAAAAACATAATATTAAAGACCTTTTAATATGGTTTTCTAAGTCTGAATCATTTTCTAATTTGTAATAAAATTCTTTTGGATTTTCAAAAACATTATTATACTTAGTTGTACTTCCACCTCCATCAACATCAATTTTAGGATCTAGACTTTTAGATTTTCTTATTTTAATATTTAATCCTTTAGGGTTAGTTTTAGACTCAGCACACCCCACTACAGCTCCTTTTCCTGTTTTATCAAAGCAAATTGCTACATATATTCCATTTGATACCTTTTGATTAGGAGGTAAGATACATACATGAGTTATATGAGGAAAATTGGTCGCACCTTTAGACTCTTTTACTGTTAAGTGTATGGTATTGAATATACCGTATTTCTTTTCTAGTTCAGATTTAAACTTGTTAAGTGCCACTTTTACATTATTGAGGAGCGGGTCATCAGTTTTGATTGTTTCTCCATGTATGATAGGATAATTTTGCCGGAATTCACAAATCTCATTAAAATAATTAATCATCAATTTTTTACAGGCAAACTAATGATTTTTATTAGAATTTCAAATAAAATGTATATTGCTAATTTTACTAATTTAAAAATGAAGATTTTCAATTAATATCTGAAATATCGCTTATATAATATGATTAGACTGTTTTTAATTGATATTCACTATGCTAATGGCGTTTTGTTAAAACTCCGAGTACAAATTTTTATTCAACTTAAAATAAATGAACTGGTTTTTAAAATCAATAATCGTATTGAATCTTTTTAAGAAAGCGTTCCCAAAAAATCCGGCCATTTTCTCTGAAGCATCAATACCTTCTGTAGAACTGGACAGTGTAATGGGAACATTGTAAAGAAATTTATGGGCAAAAGTAATAGATGGGCAAAGTACTACAGGCATTTCATAAACAGAACCATCTGAACCTTGTGCGGTAGCTTTTCCTATTGTTTTCATCGTATTCGCTAAAGAATTCTTTCTGGCGTAAGGAGAAGCAATGGTAAGGGCATCATCGGCACCGCTGTCAAGACCAAAATACCCGGAATACTCTTTGCCATTCACTGTAATTGAACTTTCCACGGCTGGATAGTTATCTATGAGATGAAGTTTCATTTTTTCATATCCTGAGAAATCAATGGATGAATCATTTTCATCATAAAACCTGATCACATTTTTATGGTAGTCAATTTCTATGATCTTTCCTTTCATTAAGTCTGTTCCAAAAACACCATCAAAATTAACCTCACCATAAGGAATCATTGTAAATGAAACATCTGTTTTCTGGATATCTCCAAACTGAACAGTATTATGACTGCTGTAATCAACGGTGTTTACTCCATTCGATCCTTTGTTTTGAGATTTTCCGTCGATTTTCAAATCTACTTTTTTCTTTGAGTTGATATTGATGACAGATCCATCTGCTCCGGTATCAAACAAAAATTTGATGTTTTCAGTTTTATTTACTTTGCCATTCAGATACACGGAATTGTTTTCCAGAGAAAAAGGGATAAGCGTTGGGGACTTTTGAGCTGATGCTGCTATGCTGATACATGAAGCTAAGAAAAGGTATTTAAAATGCATAAAAGAGAAATTCTAAAGGTTATTATTACAGCGAAAATAAATCTATTGATGATCTTTACAAAGAAAAGGACTTCCATTAACCTTCCTTTAACCGTTCTCTACGTTCTGGTGCTTTAAAAATTAAGTGTAATAAGGCAAATAAAAAAAAACAGTACCCAAAATGAGTACTGTTATGATTATTTTGAATTTTTTCAATCCATATTAAGGTTCATCGCAATTCTTCTTTAGTTTTGTAAAGATTTTGTCGAAATCCCTGTACATATTTCTTTCTTCATCAATTTTTTGTCTGAAACTGCTGTTGGCACAATTGTGAAAGCTAAGTCCAATCATATCAATCAATGCATAATCTTCACTTTGGGGATCATTTAACTTGGCATTGAAGCGGTTCATCACCCCTTGTGGATCCGCGTTGTTTTTACTTTTCATCTCTGTGTAAGCCTTCCATGAAGCAAACATTTTCTCTCGATCGGGAGAAGATATGGCATCAATAGGCTCTCTGCAGGTTTCATAAAATTTACTGTTTTTAAGTGTGGTAGGATCGGAGAAAGCGATAATTTCTTCCTTGTTCAGCTCATATTCATTTTCAAACGTTTGGATGGCATTTTCATGGAGTTTTTTCCAAACGGGCAGATTGATGACTTTGAGATTGTAAAGTTCCTGTTTTTTCTCCTGGTATTGTTTTTCCAGGTTCTCAAGATGCTGATCTTTATTTTTGCGGACTTCTTCCAGGCTGGAAAGTTTAAAAATAGGATTCGTATCAAAATGAACCCCATTGAATTTATATAAAAGTTTATTAACCCCGTCTATTTCCTCTTTTTCATATTTGGAAGCATCAAAATATCCTTTGTTGTCACAATTGAAGGTCTGATAGCTGTACGGTGTCAGATTATTGGCTTTTGCCGGGCCTTTTTGACCCCAAACAATAACAGATAAAGTCAGGGAGAGCCCGACTATTATTTTTTCCATGCGCATAGTTGTAGAAAGAATCCGAATTTTCTAAAATTTCTATGCAAAATTAAGGCTTTAAATTTGAAAACTAAAGAATTTAACCAATTTTATACAGTTATTTTTATTATTTAATGAGAATTTTAATTTTTTGCTTTAAACAATGGAGTATACGAAGATTATAGATCTATGGCTCATCACAATCCCTTTTAAGTTTTACAAATATTTTATCAAAAGCTTTGAATAAAATATCATCATCTTCTATCGTATTTCTGAAGCTATGATTGGCACAAGTATTAAAAATATTAATGAGATCAATCATTGCAAAATCATCTTTTCGTTCATTATTCCATTTCAAATTAAAAGATTCTTTAGCCTGAGGATTATCCTTGTATTTTTCTTCAAATGCATTTTTCCAGTATGAATATATTTTCTGCTTATCATCAGAGGTTATAGCATCAATGGTTTCTTTGCAGGTATTATAAAATTTGCTGTTTCGTAAAGATTTCGGATCTGAATATGCTATTAAAGTTTCCTTTCTGAGCTGATATTCATTGTCCAGCAGCTGAATTGCTTCAGCATGTTTCTTTTTCCATACAGGAAGATCTATTACAGAGAGATTGGCAAGTTCTTTTTTTCTTGTTTGGTACTCTTTTTCTGTCTGTTGTAAAAGCTGCTGATTATTGTGGCGTACCATATCAAATTTGGCTGGATTAAATACAACGAGTGAAGAAAACGGAGACCCGCTCAAAGGATATAACAGTTTGTAAGTGCCGTCTATCTCTTCTTTCTTATATTTTGAAGGATCAAAGTATCCTTTATTATAACATCCAAAAGGCTGATAGCTGTAAAGAACAAACTTATTGCTGTTTACAGAAGCTTTTTGTGCTAAAGCAGAAAAGGATAATGCTAAGGCAAACCCTGTAATTAGTTTTTTCATATTTATTATCGTTGAAAATCTGTATTTTTTGAATTCCGGATCAAAATTAAAACTTAAAACTTCAATTCCAGTGATAAATCAAAATTATTTCCTCACTGGTTTCCGGGATTTATAGGGCCTGTCAGTTGTTTTTCATCTTGTTTTTTATATTTTGCACCCCTTATATTATGAATTCTGATCTCTGCTGAGACAGAAAGGGAATATAATGATTCAATTATAGAACAAAATATTAATAATGTACGACAATTTAGAACAACTGTTTTACAGAGGAGACCTTGATCAGTGTATTATAGAAGGAGAACAATACTTGTTATCTTATCCCGAGGATGAAGAAGTATTATTTTTAATGGCAGTAGCTTATCACGACATTGTCTATTACGAAGGACATGAAGCCGTTTATGATGCCATAAGAGATTATGTTATTCCTTACTTACGCAGAATCCTGCAGATTAACCCCAACAATCAAAAAGCACTATACAATATTCTGGATTACCCTTTAGGAAATGAATATACCCTGATGCAGATCGCCAGAACGAGAAAGCATATCACACAGGAAAATAAAATGGAGTTTATAGGCTATGCGGAAAGAATGTTGGAGGATCCGGACTATGTAAGGTATGGCTATGATTTCTTGGTTAAAATATATGAATCCCTGGAAGAACATAAAGCGCTTTTGAACAGTCTTGAAGCCGCAATATATTATTCTAAAAAAGCAGATGCTGATAACCGGGAGATCCGGGACAAAAACACCTCGCTTTATTGGATCAAAAAGATCTATTTGTTAGACCGTACAAAAATGATTTCAGGAGAAGAGCTTACCACGCTTATCGATAAGGAACATGTTTTTTTTGTAAGTAGAAATGAATATGATTTTATCAATCTTGCTGATATAGCCTATGAAAATAACGCACCTGATCTTTCACTGAAGATGATGATGAAGGCGATCAAAGGAGAAAATTCAGCACTTCACATTCATGAAAAACTGGTAGAATGGCATCAGCGCTTTGCAGAACTCATTGGAAATGGCTTTAATAATCCTGATGTTTACTATTATCAGTTGATTATTGAACGAAATTATAATGACCTTCTAAAGGTTTCTACGGATTTTTACTACCATCATGCGCTTGAAGTTATCAATTCCTACCCGGAACTGTTCTCAGGATATCATTTTGCAGGGACATTCCTATATGAAAATGAGCGCTATGCTGAAGCGATTCCTTTATTGGAAAAAGCAGTACAATTATCATCCAATGCTACGGCCTGGAGAAGAAAAGCAGACTCCATATATCTTTTGAATGGAACGGTATTATCCGAAGTTCCTGAATTTTCTGATTACCCTGCAGACATTTACAACGAAGGAGTTTTACTGAACGAGTGTATAGAAGCATTAGAAGATGAAAGTGATAAACAGAAATGGCATAATGTGGGCCGTATTGTATATGAGCAGGCGCATGAAGCATTTCGAAAGTATTTTGAAGAAGGTAAGTTTGAGAGTGATTATTATAATGATTTGCATACCAGAGCAATGTGCTGTAATAATTTAGCCATTAAACATTCATTGCTGGGAGATTATCAGGCAGCAATTGAGATCGCTTCCGAAGGACTCAGATATTCAGAATTTATGGAACTTCGCCTGACTCTGATTGATGCTTTGATGAATGGAGGAAATTATGAAAGGACAGAAAAAGCACTGAATGACTACTTCAGTCTTTATGGAGAATGTGAAGACTATTTTTATAAAAGTCTTTATAACAGGGCACTTCAGGTTCAGATTCATGAATTGCTGGGGGCTGATGATGTTTATAAAGAAGTGGAAGAAGTTCTTACCTATGCCTATCAGCATACTATGGAAAATCCCGAAATTGATGAGTATGACTACAGGGATCTGGAAGCAGCAAAAAATAAATTGGAAGGTATTTTATTTCACCATCTGGACAGCCAGGATATTCATATCAGGAAAGCTCATTATGAAGGAATGGCAGCACGTTTTCCACAGGAAGCTAACCCTCAGTTTGCCCTGATGCAGATTTATAATGAAGAAGAAAATTATGGAAAAGTGGCTTTAGCAGCCAAAAGATATCTTGAAAATAAAAAAGAATTTCTTTTGGACGCTTTTGATAAAGCGAAAACCATTTATATGATTGTTAAAAGTGATTTTCTTCAGGGAAATTACCAGGAAGCATTAAGCATTTTCAGCCAGTACGATGCTGAAAGTGAAGACGCCATGGATCCTGAAGAATATGTACTTTGGCTAAGCTATGGAATCAGGGTTTATGAAAAGCTGAATAATAAAAATCAGACTTTAGCCTTAGCCGATAGGTTCACTGCCATTTACAATGCTGAAGAATGGGGCTATGACGACCTTGTAGAAAGTGTTGAGCTTGCAAAAGCTGTGGTTTTGTACCAAGCTGGAAATATAAAAGAAGCGCATGCTATTTTGGACCAGGTACGTTCCGTTGCAGATTATGATCCTATTGCTGATGAATATAAAGCTTCATGGAAAAAGCCGGGATTGTTCTCTAAATTCGGATTTTAATCATTAAAGAATAGAAAAATGGCACACCGTCTTTACGTATACAATGTAGATTCAAAAACAGGAGAGCAATACCAATACTATCTGGGGGAGTGGAATTACGAAATTCCGGAATTGCTTTTTCCTCTATTTTCCTGTGATCCAAGGGCAAAAGGAAAACTTCTGTATTTTGATAAAATCAATGGAGTAGAAAGACTGAAATCATTTTATCAGTTGTTGGGAGAACATTACCAGTTGCTTTACAAAAAAGCTTATTATGAACCTGTCAACAAAATGTTTGAGATGTTGAATGACCTTCCTTATGATTCCTTTATGATCAATGGATGGGATGTTTTCAATATGAGTGAAGAAAAACATTCTGATCAGGCTAAAAATTGGGTAGATGAGATCAAGGAAAAGAGCAGACTGTATGATAAAGCGATAGCTAAGCAAAATCTGGCATGGTTGGAAAAAGAAATTGTAGCCAGAAGTGGATATGGCTCCTTTTTAGAAATGTTGGAAACAGATTGGGTTGATTACGGTCTCGGCTATTGGAATGAAGATTTGTATAAAGATATTTCAGAAATTTTTGAAGAGAATGGCCTTTGGGGACTGAAAGACAAAAAGGGAAATATCATAACGTCGCCTGTTTACGAAGAAATATTTGTCTTTAGTGAAGAGGGGATTGCGGTAGCACAGAAAAACGGCAAGTACGGATACCTGAGAAACGATGGTAAAGTACTTGTTGAGTGCATCTATGATGATGCTTTTGATTCTTTTTTTATAGATAATAAGCATTATGGAATTATAGAAATCGATCATCTATGCGGACTCATCAATATTATTACCAGCGAAATTGTGATCCCTTGTGAATATGAAGAGCTTGAAATGTTAAGACATGCCTGTCTTTTTAATGCTAAAAAAGAAGGGAAGTATCGCCTCATTGACGCATCCAATACATCCATCATTGAAGAAAGTTTTGATGAACCTTTTGAGCTTAATTATTCGGAATTGATTTATCGTTCACTGAAAGGAACATCCAAAAAAGCTTTTTATACATTTGATGGCGTTTTTCTAGGCGAATATCCTGAAGAGGTATTGAATGAAATTGGAGAAGGATATTATTGGGCTAAACCTAATAAATTTCAGAAAAAAATCAGCATTATAAAAGCGGACGGAACTCTTCTGGATACTGAAGTAGATACCATGATGATTCTTGATTATTATACTTCTTTTGCCTACAAAAAAGCTAAGCAATGGTATATTTATGATATAAAATCCGGTGAATACAGGTTAAAAGAATATACCATTGAAACTATTCATAGAGATTGGTATACCCAGTTTATGAAAAATATATTCTTACTTTCAAATGAAAACGGCTGGGGCTTATATAACGCTGCTGAAGATTGTTGGTTATTGCCTTCCTCTAAAGAGTATGAAAAAATAGAATCATGCAGAGAGGAGATTTTCCGTGTGACTATTTCAGGTGGTATGTTTTATTTTGATGAGAAAACAGGTGCCCAAAGCGGTATTTACGACTATATTGGTGAAGGGATAGATTATAATGAACAGATGCTTTGCCTTTATAAAGGAAATGATATGTTGATCCTTGATACCGAAAGAAAACTTCATCTGGTTTCCAATCATCAATTAGGAGCTTTGTACGAAAAAAGAAACAACCTGCGTGGAAAAGATCAAAAGTATTTCCTTGATTTTTATAAAGCATGGACTGAAAGAAAAGGTTCAGGCTACGAGGAACATTTTGATAATGCTACCCTGATGTCGATGGCTGAAAAATACATTGAAGAAGGGAAAATTGAAAATGCTGTAAGACTGTATGAAATAGGAATACGACGTGGAAATACAGATATGATGGTGGAACTCGGATATATTTATGTTCATGACGAGTATCCTGAATATTATGATCTGGACAAAGGACTTGCTCTGTATGAAAAAGCAGCTTCGAAGGATCATGCTATTGCCTGGAATAATCTGGGATATCATTATCAAAGTGGGGTAGGGTATCCTCAGAATATTAAAAAAGCTTTACAATGTTTTAAAAAGTCTGCCGAATTAGGAGATGGTTTGGCTCTGCAGAACCTTGGGTTGCTGTATTTTTATGGTGAATATGTATTACAGGATTATGATCTTGCATTAGACTATTATAAACAGGCTGAAAAGAAATTCTATTATAATGATGAGAAATTGGCCGAAATCTATTATCAGAAAAGTGATTTTGCCAATCTTCAGCGTTATTTAAGAAAAGATACAGAAGGTACTTATTCTGATATTTATTATGGAATTATGTATGACGAAGGATTAGGTGTAAAAACAAGTGTAAAAAAAGCAATTAAGTATTATGAGAAGTCTTTGAAATACGGATATTATACTACAGCTTTGAGAAGACTCTTATACTTTTATAAAGAAGATCCTGACTTTGCAGACTCAGAAAAGTACCAGTATTGGAAAAAGTTTGGTGAGGATAACGAAATGGAAATATGATCGTAAGTTCTAACAATCATTATCTATGTTTTTCTATGGGGTAAAAAAGAGTGAACCTAGAAACATAGACTTATAGTCTAACTTAGAATTATTTTACTGTAGTATTTGCGGTTAGTATCTAAAAATAGTTGCTTACTTCAATGAGGTTTTGGTCCGGATCACGAAAATAGACAGATTTTATTTTTCCTACAGCACCCGTTCTATCTACAATTCCCTCAATAATCTCAATGTTTTTTTGTTTCAGTTCTTCCAATACATCATGAATATCTGTTTGGGCAATGAAACAAAGATCTGCAGAACCTGGGGTAAGTATTGCGGCTTTAGGCTCAAACTCATGGCCCTTTTGATGGAGATTGATCTTTTGATTTCCAAAAGCGAGTGCTTTCCGGTTATCACCAAATATTATTACTTCAAAACCCATGATCTGAGTATAAAATTGTATCGTTTTATCGATATTGGCTACAGTTAATACAATGTGGTCTATATGGTTAATTCTCATGATTTTTGCTTTTGAACATTAATAGTGGTACAAATATCAGAATTTTCAGGCTGTTAATGCATGCAATTTTATAGCTGAAATTGGGGATATTTAGGTTTCCTATCCTTTTTTTAATTTTAAAATAATAGATTTACAAGAATTAATAGTACACTATGATCTACCTTTTTCTCATTTTTATTATTGCTCTATTTGGTGGGATTTCTTATCTGGTCATGCGTTTCTGTAATCAATGGACCAGAAAAAATCAATATGAAGTTCTTCTTAATACTTTGATTTTTATAGGATCATTTCTCCTTATATCATTTGTTAGCCTTTATGTTTTCATTGCAAATCTTGATTTATCCAGATAATAATTGAATTTTAAATAACTTTTTTATTTACATCACATTCTATGGATTTTGATTGGATTTACCTGATAATCATTCTGTTTTTAATCTTTGTAATTGTTGTTTTTGCCGCAATTTCTAAGGTGATCGTACGTTTTTGTAATCGATGGACTCGAAAGTACAAATATGAAGTACTTTTTGATACTTTGATGTTTATCGGATCATTTGTTCTTATAGTATGTATCAGCCTTTACATTTTCTTTACGAATATCTATTTGGGGCGATAGGGGCGGAAACTTCCTCTAACAAAGTAATAGGCAATGAGTAGATTGATTACAAGAGCCAGCCATACATTAATACCGTAGAACAGCTCATAATCATGCCGTTCCTCATTATAAAATAGATTCTTAATAATTCTGAAGGTGATGGCAGTGGTAGTAACAGCGTAGCTTAAGATCATATAGTTTTTATGCCTGATGATATTTCCTTTTCTAATAGAAGCTACAGCAACTACTGTAAAATAGGCCCAAAGCATATCCTGAATCAGAAATCCTGTAATTCCTATCCATCCGCCATTCGAAAATAATCCCAATACAAAACAGGCTGGGACGTTGATAATTAGGATGTTGTAGACATAAGCCTTTCCAATGATTTTATGCAAACTTCTGTTCTCTCTCAGGAATTGAGGAGAAAACTGAGTTAATCCAGTCAAAAGACATAGAGTTATTGAAAAAATGTGGATGTAAAAAAAGGTCATCCAATAAGGGGTATTGACTACTTGCTGTTTAAAGGCAAGAAAACCTACTGTTTTATCAAGAGTAGTATATTGGGAGATCGTTTTCAGCATTAGAATACTGAAAATAAATACCGAGAGTACTGCTGTAATTTTAGCAGCCTTTATTCCCAATGATTTTATCATGAACTTGTTCTTTAGTCTTTTAATACCTCTCTGATCTGATTTTCCATATCTTCAAGATGGTCAAATTTTCTTAGGATCAACGTTTTTTTGTTATTCTTAAGCTCCTCAATGATGTCGAGAACAAGTTCCAAAGGTTCAGCTTCGTATCCAAAAAGGTTACTGTCAAAGTTAATCCCTACAAGTAAACCGTCACTGTTCATTCCCAGACACCAGTTTTCCAGAAATTCATGAAGTGGAATAGAAGTAACTTCATAACTATTCCATTCTTTGTCTACACATGATTTAGCCCTTACAGCATCTGACCAGAAGCAAATGAGTTGAACCGGTTCTCCATCTTCATATTCCTGATCATTAGAGTAGGAGGTAGCATATCCTTTATCGTCTTTTAAACCATATACGGTTTCTGTTTCACTTACTTTTTGGATAAAAGCTTTATATCGGTTCTTTAGGGTAATATGATCTTGAAGCATGATTGGAAATTATGAATTAAAGCTGCTGGGGGATTTAAAATCCGGGCTATAAGTTATTATTAATATGTACAATCTCAGGATTTTCGCCATCGAAATTTCGTTTTGATCTTCCAAAGAGTCCTATTTCCAAATCATTGGGTGTTTCATTATCCAGTTCCGACGGATGTACATAAGTATACATACCATATCCATGTCCGGAAACAAGCCAACCTTCTGTAGAATTCAAATGAATGACATTAAAATCTCCAGCAGGGCCTCCTGCAAAGACAGGTCCAAATTCTTTCATAAGTTTGATTGCTTCCTCCCTTACATCTTTTACAGTAGTAATATCGTCAAAAATAATATAGGTGTCATTTTTAAACAATACCCAATCCTGAAATATAGGATTGATAGCAAGCTTTATGTGTTCAAGAGTTGATAAGTTATTCATGTTTTAAATATAGTTATTAAAAAATTACATGTAGGCAGAAATCTATCTGCAAAAAGTGTTATAAAAATCCCTTCATTCTTAGGTGCTGCAACAGCATAATGGTCTTTGCATCTTTAATTACTCCCGTATCAATCATAGAAAGAGTCTCCTCAAAAGACAATTCCAGTACTTCAATGTTTTCTCCTTCCTCCTCAAGACCGCCGCCATCAGTAACCTTCATTTCATTAGAATATTCAGCAATGAAAAAGTGAAGGATTTCCGTTACGGAACCAGGGGACATATAGGCTTCAAATATCTTTTCAACTTTAGAAATTTTATATCCTGTTTCCTCTTCAGTTTCTCTTTTGATACAATCTTCAGGATTATCATCGTCTAAAAGACCCGCACAAGCTTCAATAAGCATTCCGGTAGTATTCCCGTTAATATAAGTAGGCAATCTGAACTGTCTTGTCAGAATAACAGTGTTGGATGCTTTATTATAAAGCAAAATAACAGCTCCGTTTCCTCGGTCGTAAGCTTCTCTGCTTTGGGTTTCTGTAGTTCCGTCTTTTTTACGGACTGTGAAAGTAACTTTGTTTAAAGTATACCAGTTGTCAGATAAAATATCTGTTTTTAAAATAGTAATATTAGGATTTTGCATGGGGGATGTCTTCGATGTTATAATAAATTTTGAGACCTTTTTCTCTGGCGATTCTTACGTCTTCATCTGCTCCTTTGGAAGTGCCTTCAATTCGCAGAATAGCATCACATTTTTCAAGAATACGATGAGCTGCTGGATATTGTATCTCCTGCCATTTTTGGTCTCCAATTTGACTGGAACCAGCCAGCTTAATTAAAGGGAGGGCCACCCATTCTCCGATAATAGGAATATGTCCCTTTCTGAAAATAGGTAAAGCTGCTGCTTCAAGATTATCAAGGTTTTGCTGAATCAATTCAGGATCGTCATTGGTTCCACTGCGATATGGACCTGCAATAAGTATAAGCATAATTTTTTTTTGAGTAAAATAACAGAACTTATAAGAGAAAAAAAATAATATAGTTTAAGAGCAGTTACTTTTTTGCTTATTTGTTTTAATGATGCTTAAGAACTCCGGAGTAATTCCAAGATAAGAAGCAATCTGCTTTTGGGTAACACGCTCTGCTGCCAAAGGGTATTTCTTAAGGAAATTATAATACCGCTCTTCTGCCGGAAGAGATAAATTTTCTATGATCCGAAGCTGTTCTCTGATATAAGCATTTTGCATCATAATTCTGAAAAATCTTTCAAACTTAGGTACCTTCCTGTAAAGTTCATCTAAATGATCTTTGGAAAGTTGCAAAATTGAACTTTCTTCGAGAGCTTCAATATTGAGCATAGCAGGCTTTTCATCAATAAAGCAATGCATATCCGTGATCCACCAGTCAGAAACGGCAAACATAATGGTAGATTCTTTTCCTGATGCATCCATATAAAATGCTCGTAGAACACCTGATACAACAAAGTTAATATGTTTACAGGGTTGCTGCTGTTTTATAATGAGTTCTTTTTTCCGAATCTTTCTTTCTTCCAATAGAGAAAGGAAATAAGTTACTTCTTCGTTGCTGAGTGAAATATGTCTGGAAATATTTTCTAGAATTAAGTGCTTTTCCATAAAAGATCAGTTCTCTTTTTTTAGTAAATCATTCAATGATTCATACAAATCAGGATGTTTGAATTGAAAACCTGCATCTTGAATTTTTTGTGACGAAGCTCTGGAACCTTCCAAAATTGCATTGGCCAGTTCACCAAATAACATTTTTAAAACAAAAGCGGGAACGTTGGGCATAAACAATGGTTTATGAAGAACCTCAGCGATCTTTTTTGTCAGATCAGCATTGGTGGCATGCTGAGGTGAAACAGCATTATAAGCGCCGTGAAGATCATGATTTTTTAAAGCAAACTCATACATAGAGCAAATATCATCAATATGAATCCATGGCATATATTGCTTACCGCTTCCCAAAGCTGAGCCAATACCATATTGTATGGGAGGAAGCATTTTCTTTAAAGCACCTTCCTTCTCAGAAAGAACAACGGCAGTACGGATTTTTACAATTCTGTCTGCAAGGTTGTGTTCTTTAAAATGATCAGCAGCTCTTTCCCAAAGCACCACCACTTCACTGAGGAAGTCATGTCCCGGCGGATCATTTTCTGAAAATATTTTTTCCGTAGTCTTTGTTCCATAAAAATTGATTCCTGAAGCTGAAATAAAAGATTTGAGTTTAATTTCCTTCTTTCTTAAAGTATTTCGCAGCAATGCTGCAGAATCCACTCTGCTGGCAATCAGTTCTTTTTTTCTCTCTGCTGTCCAGCGCTTTTCTGAAATATTGGCACCGGCAAGATGAATGATATGAGACACATTATTGAAAGCTGCCTCATCAATAGTTTTCTTTTTGAGATCCCATTCATATTCATTGGCTTGTCTTTTTTTTCGGGTCAGAAATCTTACTTCATATTCATTCCCTATTTTTTTTGCCAGCTCTTTTGCAATCAAACCGTTTGCTCCGGTAATCAAAACAATTTCTTTCATACTGATATATTTTGTGAGGTGTGATTATGCCTGATTTTTGACAATCAAAACAAAGTCTTCTTCTAAAAGTTTATAGCCATAATCGTAAATAAACTTATATTCAGAACCGTTTTTATAAATCTTTAGGTTAGTGAAATAGTCAAAATCAAAACCCAGACTTTCCAATTTGGATTTAGCAATTTTTGTTTTACCATCTATATTGGTCTCTACAAGAATGCGGTAGTTTTTGCGGAGTTTATTATTGATATTCCGCATGAGATTTGTAGAATCTTTATTCTGCTTATTATTATAGGCATTTCGGCAGGCATCATTGCAGAATTTTTTATCAGACCTTCCGATGATTTTTTCGCCGCATTCCAGACAATTCATTTTTTTACTTTTTCAATTTGTGCCCATGAGCATGTTTTTTCCTTAGCAATCTCATCAACCTGCTGTGTGAAGGATAACTTCTATTGGGCGTTATATTATTGAAAAATAAAGCCACAAGCAACAGGATAATACACCCCGAAAGAACCGGGGAGATAACATACCAATATCCTAATTCCGGAATTTTTCCGGTAGAACTTACCGCAATAAGAGCCGTTGCTCCACCTGGCGGGTGCAGGGTTTTTGTATACTGCATCAGTACAATTGAAAAAGCCACAGCCAATGGAGCCGAAAGCCAGATAATATCAGGAACAAACTGATAGACTGTAACACCAACTAATGCAGAAAGAACATGTCCGCCTACTAAATTTCTAGGTTGAGCCAGCGGACTTTGGATGGCTCCATAAATCAAAACACTGGATGCCCCGAAAGAACCGATTAGAAATATATTTTCTGTCTCAGCTAGAGAATGGGATTGGATAAAAGCAATCAGTCCAATTCCAAAAAAAGCACCTAAGAATGACCAGAAATGCTCCTTGTAATCAATCAAGGTTTCTTTATAGATTACATATTTTGAGACTCTGAACGTTCTTTTTATTGTCTTCTTCATTGAGTTAGGGGTCTTCTTTTTTGATAATAGAACAAAGATACAGAATTATCCGTTTGTAAGTGGATAGTGTTGAAGACATACACTTTTAGATCATTAAAAAACAAGATTGCTTCAAAGACAGAAATTGTTTTTGGGTTTATTGACTTGCTTTTATCTCATAAATAGCCACAGTACCCGAGGTCACAGGAATTTTATTGTCTTGCAGATAATTGCCGGTTTTAAAGTATACAGATTGCTGTTTCCAGCTGTTTCCAAGGCTGAATGCAGTTGTCTGTTGATTTATTTTAACCTGAATATCTAAATTGTTTTGCTGAATAGAATAATCAAATACTTGTCCTAAAGGAATATCTTTCAAAAGGGTAATGCGTTGTTCCTTATCATCAACCTCTTTTTTGAAACCCACCTGAAGGTTTCCATTATTCCACCAGATCTTTACCGCTTCCGTTCCTTTAGAATTACCATGGATCTGTCCAATAATAATTTTTCCGGTACTGGGTTGCTTTAATACAGCCATTTTAACCTGCAAATGATGTTGGTTTTCAAAATGCCATTCATCAACTTGTCGGAGTTCTGTTCTGGGATAGTGTGATCCCTGAGTAGTTTTGCCATCAGAAGAACAGAAAAGACGGATGCTCATGTCTTCTGGTGAAAAATAAAAATTCTCCGAAGAAAACTTAGCAATGTCTGCCCCTTTAATGATGGTAATGGATTTGTTTTTCTCAATAGGAATTTGAAGGTTAAAGCCACTTAAATCAAATTGAGACCGAGGAACAGTTGAATAAGTTTTTTGAGCCTGCAAAAAACCTGAACATAAGACAAGCAGTCCTGCTTTTGTTATGTTTTTAAAATGATTCTGCATATCTGGTAGATTTTAATTGTACAATACTAAGGTATATTATTTTTTGGACAGCTTTTTATGGAAGTTGATGTTTGTGAATTTTTTATAATAAGTTAATATAATCTTGATGAATAAAGAATAAAATCGGAAATATGAGTTTTATTATCAACTTTTAATGATAAAATTCAGGATATTAATTTTTAATTTAGTTTATTTTTTTAATCTATATCTTGTTGTGTTATTAATAAAATATATAATTTCATTCACTTTGAATCATGATATTATAAACTTTAATCCAAATTAAAAATTATTACTATGAAAAAACAACCCGTAAAACCGGAATTTACTTTAAAAATGTTTGAAGTATTAGGAGGTGTGTGGCTTGCTGGCTGTGTAAAGACCGCTGCAGAATTAAATATTGCAGATTATCTTGCAGAGGGACCCAAAACAATCTCTTCATTAGCAAGAGAAACTCAATCTAATGAAAAAGCATTGTATCGAGTCATGAGAGCATTAAGTAGCGTTGGTATTTTTGAAGAATTGGAAAGTCAAATATTTGGCTTAAATGATTTTGGGGCAGCTTTGCAGACTGATGTTCCAGGAACAGCCAAGAATTTTGTACTTACGATTATGAGCGAGCATTTTCCTACTTATGGAGAACTTACTTACGGTGTTCAGACAGGTAAGATTCCTTTTGATCACATCCACGGAATGCCTCTTTGGGATTACTATAAACAATATCCGGAAATAGGAGAGAATTTCGGAAAAGGAATGACAGGAATGTCAGGAATAGAATTAAAAGGAATTATAGAAAACTATGATTTCAATCCTTATAAAAAAATAGTAGATATAGGTGGGGGAAATGGAGTAATGATGTATACAATTCTGAATGCGGCACCCGGTAGCTCGGGAATTATCTTTGATGAAGAGAATGTGATTGAAAAAACCAAAGAACTTATCCCCCAAGATTTAAAAGAAAGGTGTTCTGTTGCCATTGGTAGTTTTTTTGAAAAAGTTCCGGAAGGGGCAGATTTATATACAATGAAATGGATTATCCATGATTGGAGCGATGATGAATGTGTTCAGATTTTAAAAATCTGCTATGATGCAATGCCAAAAGGATCAAAACTATTGATTATAGACGCTGTTATTCCTGATGACTCTTTGAATCAGCCTCATATTGCCAAACTTTTGGATATCGTAATGCTGGCTTGTCTTACCGGAAGAGAAAGGACATTAAGTGAATTTAAAGTTCTTTTGGAAAAATCTGGGTTACAATTCAACAGGCTTGTTCAGATTGGTACAGAAGCGAAAAGCATCATTGAATGTGAGAAAATCTAAAACGAATTAGGTGAAGAACCCTATGAATAAAAAAAGCAGGAAGTTTATTAGGCTTACTGCTTTTTTATGCTAAAATTTATTATTATCCTAATACCAATTCCTCAGTATATACAAGGCCTTCATAACAAGCATTATAGATAGCTTTTAATTCATCTAAAGAAGGAATTCTTGGATTGAATCCTGTACATGGGTCTGCAAGAGCATTAGCAGTGATATAATCAATGTTTTTATCCCAGTCTTCTCTTAAAATTCCGAATTCTTTAATTGCAGATTGATTATTAACTTCTGAACGTAATATCTCGATAGCCTCAGCAAGATCTTCAGCAGTTTCTTTACCAATTACTCTGGCTAAATCAGGATAACGCTCTGTAGCCTGAGCATTATAACGGATAACGTTTGGAAGGAAAATTGCGTTAGATGCTCCGTGAGGAATTCCATACAATGCTCCAACCTGGTGAGATAAAGAGTGCACAATTCCCAACCAAGCATTATTGAAAGCTAAACCTGCCATAAAGGAAGCGTCATGCATATTCTGACGGGCTGTAATATTGTTTGGGTTTTCTACGGCCTCTTTTAAGTTATTGAAAACAATCTCAAGACCTCCTTTTGAAAGCGCATCAGCAATATTATTATCAATATTGGATACAAAAGCTTCCACACAGTGCGTCAATGCATCAAGACCTGTATTGGAAGTCACATGAGCAGGCATCGAAGCACAGATTTCTCCATCTACAATGGCAATATCCGGGGTTAATTCATAAGAAACGATAGGATATTTTACTCCTTTTTCTCTGTCTGTAATCACGGCAAGACCTGTTGTTTCAGTTCCCGTACCACTTGTAGAAGGAATCGCGATAAATTTTGCTTTGTTTCTTAAAATAGGAACTGTAAAAGGCTTAATCATGGAATCGAAATCAGCATCAGGATATTCATAAAATACCCACATGATTTTTGCGGCATCAATGGCAGAACAACCACCTAAACCAATCACCCAATCAGGCTCAAATGTTTTCATCATTTCAGCTCCTTTCAGACATGTTGCTGATGATGGATCTTCCTCTACACCTTCGAAAATCTGAGTTTCGATTCCCGTTTCTGTTAAATAAGTAATAGCCTTGTCAAGAGTTCCGCTTTTTCTCATAGAGCTTCCTCCTGTTACAATTACCGCTTTTTTACCTTTAATATTTGCTAATTCTGAAAGACTTCCGGCACCATGGAAAACCTCTCCTGCAATGAATAATTTGCTCATTTTTTTTGTTTGATTTTAATGAGACAAAATTATAGAAGCCCGGACGGACGATGTTATACAAACAAGATTATGTGTTATACATTTGTGCCAATTCCTGTTGAAGAGCAGTAGGAGTCTCCTTCAATTTAGCTTTTACAAACTTGTTGAGAGCAGAAGGAGAATTGAAGCCAAGATCAAAGGCGATTTCTTTATGTGAAAGATCTGAAAACATCAATTGTCTTTTAATCTCTATTAAGATTCGGTTATGAATAGCTTGAATGGCCGTTTCTCCACAATGCCTTTTAGTAATTGAATTTAATTTTTTGGTTGTAATAGCCAGTTCATCCGCATAGTATTGAACGGTTCTGTATTGTTTATAATGTTCATTTAGCAATTTTTTAAACCGAACATAGATCGGTTTGTCGGCTGTCTCTTTATGTAAAATAGGATGTAGGCCATGAACAGACTCAATTAAGCCCAGTAGAAAAATTTTAATATGAAATCTTGCCTGTTCCTTTTTAATAAGGCTTGGATGCTGATAAACTGCCTGGATAATAGAGATTGTATGTAAACTTTGCTGAAAGTCTTCTGAAGATAAAATGGTACAATGAAGTTGAGTGGAAAGATTTACATTATAAGTACTTAGTTCGTTTTTCAAAATGTCTGAACAGAATAATATCTCTTCAAATAAAATAATTTTCCCTTTCAGGTCATTGCTAATATCAGAAATGAAATGTATCTGCTCCGGAAATACTACAGAGATTTTCCCAGGTTTCAAAGAATGAATCTTATCCTCAATATGCAGGTGCAAAGTTCCGTCTTCAATAATGATAATGAAGAAATGATCTTTCTTATGCGGCTTAACATAGTCTTTCAAATAGTCATTTGTTAAATCAAAAACCCGAAAAGAAAGATTTTTATCCTCTTCTTTTTGAATATTCTTTTTAATCTCCAGCTTCTTCATTTATTCATTATTTATATTCAAAAAACTTCCGTTGTATTTATTTTGTATGGAAGAGGATACAAAAATAATTTAAATCTAAATAAAATCGCCACTCATATACTAATAAAAAAGATTCGTGAATTAGTGGCTAATTTCTTTATAAGTTTTGTTTTTTAAATTAAATCATCATTTTTTACTTTAGAAAACAATTTTTACAGTTTTTTTTATTTTTATTTATCCGACCACAAACGATTACAAACGAATTTAAATAGTTTACAACCGACTGACTTCTGGGGTTATCGCAAACTTTGCAACAGAGATTTGAGAAAACAGTGAACGTCTCTTATCTGAAATATTAATCATTAAAATCTAAAAGTTATGTCACTAAGAAACAAAGTAACATTAATTGGTTACACAGGTAAAGAAGTTGAAATGGTAAACTTCGAAAACGGAAATGTAAAAGCGAGTGTATCTTTAGCTACAAGCGATCATTACACCAACGCTAAAGGTGAAAAGGTAGAAGAGACGCAATGGCACAATCTGATTGCTTTCGGAAAAGTAGCAGAAATTATGGAAAAGTATGTTCCCAAAGGAAAAGAGATTGCTATTGAAGGTAAGCTTACGTACAGATCTTATGACGATAAGGATGGGGTAAAGCGTTACATTACGGAAATTCGTGTAGATGAAATCCTATTATTGGGAGGTAAATAATCCTAAAAACTCAAATGATGAAAGTAAAAGTTTTTAAGATCAGGCTTCCTGAAGAATTTCTCTACAAAGATCAGAAAATGCTTGATGATTTTCTGGAAGGCAATGAAATTATAAAAGTGGAGACCGCTTTTGTAAATGATGAGTGTTATTGGTCTGTGATTCTGTATTTCGAAGAACCAAAATTGGTAAAAAATACAGTGAAAGAACCAAAGGTTGTTAAATATTCTGCAGAAAATGATTTCCTTAATTCCGATGAAGAAAAGATTCTTGATGCCCTGAAACTTTGGAGGTCGGAGAAAGCGAGAGAACAAAATCTGCCAAGCTACTTCATTGCCAGCAACAAAGAGCTGATGTCTGTAGCCAAGTATAAACCAGCCAAAAAAGAAGAACTGTTGGAGATCAAAGGATTCGGAAAGCATAAGATTGAAAATTATGGCGAAGAAATTCTGGAGATCCTTGAAAGTGTCTGATTTTTCGAATAATTGATCCTATTAACTCTGAAAGCTGGAGAAGATTGCTTCTTCAGCTTTTTTATGCTGTGTAAAGTCCTTGCAATTCCGTACTTTTGTCCTTATCAAAATGACATACAATAAATGAAGCCAAGTTTAGCAAAAGGAACAAGAGATTTTACAGCACAGGAAGTTTCCAGAAGAAAATATATTATTAATATTCTACAGAATAATTTCGAATTATTCGGATTTCAACCTTTGGAAACACCAAGCTTTGAAAATCTTTCTACCTTAACAGGAAAGTACGGAGAAGAGGGAGATCGATTGATTTTTAAAATTCTTAATTCAAGCATTAATGAAGCAAAAGATGATAAAAAAGATCAGATGCTTCATGACTTTCAGAGAGCATTGGAGAAACCTTTCAGCTCAGAAAGTTTAACCGATAAAGCTCTTCGTTATGATCTTACTGTACCTTTTGCAAGATTTGTAGCAATGAATCATGGAAAATTAACGTTTCCATTCAAGCGTTTCCAGATTCAGCCGGTATGGAGAGCAGACAGACCTCAAAAGGGAAGATACAGAGAATTTTACCAGTGTGACGCAGATGTAGTAGGAAGTGAAAGCTTATTACAAGAGGTAGATTTAGTTCAGTTATATTTGAAATCGTTTGCTGATCTGAAAGTACCTGTGACAATTCACATGAACAACAGAAAGATTCTTTCCGGATTAGCTGAATATGCAGGAATTACTGATAAACTGATCGATTTTACAGTGGCTTTAGATAAGCTGGATAAAATCGGAAAAAATGGAGTGGTTAAAGAATTATTAGAAAGAGAAATCTCTCAGGAATCTATTGATAAATTAGACTTTTTGTTCAGTCAATCTGACGATGCGTTGGAAAACCTTCTTCAGTTAAAAGAAAAATTCGTAGGGAACGAAATTGGATTGAAAGGAGTAGAGGAATTAGAATTTGTTCTTACACAATCTCTGAACCTTGGTGTTGATATGCAGAATCTTGTATTCAACATTACATTAGCAAGAGGCCTTGATTATTATACCGGAGCTATTTTCGAAGTGAAAGCAGATGAAGTAGCAATGGGCTCTATCGGTGGTGGTGGTAGATATGATAACCTTACAGAAGTATTTGGCGTTAAAAATATCCCTGGAATAGGTATTTCATTTGGATTAGACAGAATTTATCTGGTAATGGAAGAACTAAACCTTTTCCCTGAAGAAGCTTCTTCTAAAATAGAATATCTGTTTGCCAATTTTGGAGGTGAAGAAACTACAGAAGCTCTAAAATTAATCATGCAATTAAGATCAAAAGGGATTTCAGCAGAACTATATCCTGAAAGCGCAAAAATCAATAAACAGTTTACTTATGCTGAGAAAAAAGGAATTAAAAACCTTGTTTTCTTAGGGGAAGAAGAGCTAAAAAATGGCACAGTAACCTTTAAAGATCTTGCAGCTGGAGAACAGAAAACGGTTTCTTTAGATGAGTTTTTAGGATCTTAAATAAGAAAATGAGTGATTCAATACTATAGAATCTCAAATATAATATCAACCACAAAAGTCATTTTGTGGTTGATTTGTTTAATTAATCATAAGTTTTGAATACTTTGCCCGCCAGAATCAGTTTAGAATTTGTAATTTGGGTCAATTAATTAAACAAAGTAGATCAATTTTCTATTTTTTATAAAACTTTTAAACATAAAAACCAAATGAATATAATTTGTGCATTGTGCGGAACTCCGTTGACATCTATGGATATGCTTGTTGGGAAAAATAAACTTGCAGATGGCGGTTATTTGTGTGCCGGATGTTTTAACAAGGCAATTACGATCAATAGAGATCTTATCAATAATCTAGACCAGTTTTATTTTGCTGAAATCACAGGAATGTTCCTTAAAAGTAAAATTGATGCAAGCCAAAGCCCGGGAAGTTCTCTATCCTCAGGAGCGGGTAGCTATGAATATGATGCTCCCACCAGATTAGATGAAATAAAAGACCAGATTGTAGCTCTAAAAGCCCGGTTGAGCGTTTTAGCCAATGAAGAAGTAAATGAATTGGATAAAGTTTTAGATCCGAATGAACGATTGATTGCGATTGCAGAATGTATCAATCTTCATAATAACAGAGAAGGAATTATTTTTTCAACCCAATGGAGAGTGATCTTCATGGACAAAAAATTTCTAGGTGGAGTCGTGAAAAATGAATATACCCATAAAGACATTACCTCTCTGGAGCAGGTTGAAAATCTTTTATATTCGGTTTTAAGAGTTAATACAAAAGGAGGTACTGTTGAGTTTAAACTGCATAATAAAAGTGATGGAAGGTCATTTTGTGATACTGTAAACGGGGAGCTCAGAGAACCAGGAAAAACATCCTATCAGCAGCCTGTACAGCAGTCACAATCATTTTTCCAGAATGTTCAAAATCCGGTACCCCAAAGTTCATCCAATACTACAAATGTCTCGAAAGGATCTTCGGAAGATATTTTTGAGCAATTGGAAAAGCTAGGGAAACTAAGACAGATGGGGGTTCTAAATGAAGAAGAATTTGCAGAGCAGAAGAAAAAACTGTTGGATAAATTATAAAAAGTAAAAAATGAGTAATAATTGTTCGTTGTGCAATACGGAACTAACATCTATGGATAAGCTTCTGGGAGAGAATAATCTTTCAGATGGCGGGGTGTTATGCAATAAATGTTTAGATAAAATAAGTTACATCAATCAGGAAGTATTGTATAATCTGAATCAGTTCAGTATTGATGATATTCACCGAATTATTCAAAATAAAAATACAGAACAGGATGCACCTGCTGTAATGCAAGATCATCTTCCTATGACAATAGATGAAGAACCACAAAATATTTCTAAAGACGTATACAAGAGGAGAAAACAGAAAATAAAAACAGAGCTTGAAAAGCTGAATGCCAACCTTTCTGTATTTACTAAAGGTGAGATCAAAGAGCTTCCTTATCTGATTTCCGAAGATGAGAAAATTTTGGGTATTACAGATGCTCAGTTTGTCAATACTTTAGCTGCCGGGATACTGGTGGCTACCTCCAAAAGAATGATTTCTGTTTCAAAAGCAATGTTTGGAGCAGCTATAATTAATGATTATCTTAATGAAACGATTAGGTCTGTAAGTTTTGTACCTAATCCGAGATCTCCCATTATTAAACTTCACCTTAATGAAAGAGTGGTAGAATTTGAATGTTTTATGGATAAAGAAGATGCAGAAAAGTTCTATGATATTATAAGCCCCATTTATAACAATCCGGTAAACCAGCCTCAACAGGAAGTAAATCCTGTAAATAATAATACAGGCACAGCTGTAAATACAACACTATCCCTTGAAATTCTTGAACAGTTAGAAAAGCTTGGAAAATTAAGAGAAAATGGTATTCTTACCGATGCTGAATTTACAGAGCAAAAAAGAAAATTGTTAGGACAATTAAAATAAAAACTTCTAAAACCTGATCATGAAAGATAAAACAGAAATTGTAAAAAGCTGGCTGAAAGGATGGTGCTTATCAAGAGAAGTACCCTTTCCTGTTCAATATAAGTCTGGATTTCATGTATTCGTAGGAGATGAAAAACAAAAAGAACGGTATGTGTTTCCTGATCTTACTGAAGATTTTTTTCAGCTTGCCCAGTCTATTGATGAGCCCTGGGTCTACTTGAAAGTAAGTACTTCTCCTGATCAGTTTATAAAGAACGTTCCTGAAAAATGGGAACTTCAGACACAAGGATATTTGATGACCTGTTTTCATCCGATGATTTTTCCCGAAATCAGTTTGGCAGACGGATATCATTTGGAATTTTCAGAATACAATACAACATTTGTGGTCAGAATTGTAGCCGAAAATAGGGAACAGGCCTCTATAGGACGTGTTTCTTTGATAGATGATGTTGCTGTTTATGACAGGATTATTACCGAAGTAAATCATCAAAGGAAAGGCCTGGCCTCTTTTTTATTGAAAGAGCTTGAAAAAATAGCCCTATCGAAAGGGTTTTCTAATAATCTTTTGGTAGCAACAGAAGAAGGGAAGCTATTATATGAAAATTTAGGCTGGAAAGTGTATGCTTTGCATTCCTCTATTGTCATTTCATCTAAAGATTAATATTTTTATTGAATTAAAAGGAATAATAATTTAGACTTATCAACTAATACTATGGAATCAAGACTTGATGCAATAAAAGAAGAACTCAAAAAACTGGACATCAACCCTACTATTTTTGCCAGAAAAGAGATTCGTGCACTGCCTGATATTCTTTCAACAGAAGAGAGAATCGTTTACCTTGTTGAAGGCAGAAATAAAATAACACAACATCATATTATTTTAGTTGCCACAGACAGAAGACTGATCTTTGTAGATAAGGAATTTATGTACGGGTTAACGGTAGAAGATTACTCTTATACTAAAATAAGCTCTATACAATATGAGACTGCAGTAATGTTGGCTTCTATAGATATTCAGGTTTCAGATGATCTGGTTGAAATTGATGGCGTAGGAAAATATGATGCAAAGCTTTTTTGCGAAAAAGTAAGAGACTTCATGTCCCGTCCTAAAGAAAATTTCCATAAGCCGGAGCCTAGCGCTTTAGATCAATTGGAACAATTGGGAAGATTAAAAGAAAGCGGAATTTTGAGTGAAGAAGAATTCAATGAACAAAAGAAAAGCCTTTTAAATAAGCTATAAATTTAAAGTATTTCTAAAAAAACAAAAAGTCATCGCAAACTACTACGATGACTTTTTCTATATATGAATGTTAAAAAAACTACTGTCTATTTTTTAGTTTAAAGAATCTTCGGCTTTTGTTTTCACCTCGTCTACTTTATTCTGAACCTGGGAAGCAACATCATTGGCTTTAGTTTTAAGGTCATTTCCCCACTTGTTAAGATTATCTTTTGCTGTATTAAGTTTATCTTTTACGGCTTGTTGATCTTCAGGACTTGAATTTTTATATTTCCAATACGCTAAAGCACCTAGTCCTAGTAAAGCTAATAAACCTTTTGTTTTGTTTCCCATGATTTCTATTTTTTAAATGATATTAATATTAAAATTTGTTATTAATACATATGTAAAATACGTGCCAAAAAATTAAGCAGGATTATAAAAAAATGTTAAAATTAAGAGAAGATATCAAAATTTTCTCCATCAAAACTAGCAAAAACCATAGTAGGGTAAGAGTCTTGGTGATAGATATTTCCGTCTTTATCAATGGCAATAGCTCCTGCAAAGCCTTCAATTGCTTTAAGCTCGTCAAAAGTTTTACTGAAAGCTGTTTCAAGGCTCATTCCATCTGTAACACGAGTTACAATTTTTGCTGCAGTAGCATTGCTTACAATATCTTCTCCCACACCCGTACAACTTACTGCACAGAATGCATTGGCATAATTTCCTGCCACAGTGGCAGAATCTGAAATTCTTCCAGGGATCTCGAATCCTTTTCCGCCTGTAGAAGTAGCAACTGCTAGTTTTCCATTCTTATCAATAGCCACACAGCCTACCGTTCCTTTCCCTCCGTTATTGAGTTTAGCTTCATATTCTTTTCTTCTTTGAGAAATTTCTGTTGAGAAGTTTTCAAACCCATGTTCTGCAGCATATCTTTTTGCACCTTGCCCGCCTAAAACCCTGTCATCTTCTACAATCAGGTCCTTGGCAACAAAAATGGGATTTTTTACATCCTGAATATTGATCACACCACTTAATTTCTGGGTTTCACCATTCATAATCGCTGCACTCATACGAATGACCCCATCACTTTGAATCTGCGAACCTATTCCCGCGTTGTATAAAGGATCATCTTCCAGTAAAGAAACGGCATACGCTACCGAATCAAATGCAGAATGAGTCTGAAGGTATTGAAATGCTTTTTTGGCAATTTCTTTTAAAGAGTTCTGTTTCGCTGTTTTTACTTCATGGCTTTGGTCACTTTCCGAGAAAAAACCTCCGTGGATGATGATTTTCATATAACTGAGTATAAATGAGACTTGATGAATATTTTTACAAAGGTAATTTATAAATAAAAGATAAAAGATAAAAGATAAAAGATAAAAGATAAAAGATCTTGTTGCTAAACAACAATTGTTTATCAGATATTAGCATTAATAGGCGCAGGCTTTAGCCAAAAACTTATTTTTATCATCTTCTGATTTAGGTTAGGATTAAAAAAAAACGGAACCGAAGTCCCGTTTTTTTAATTGTATATGTTTATTTATCCTGCGGAATAGGATTAAATTGTGAGTTCTCAATCGTTAAAGTCTTAGTCGTAAGATCATAATGATCATTCATAGACATCACATGAACCGTTAAATTATCAATAGAAATAGGTTCTCCAAGATTGATATTGGTCAGATTGGTGTCCTTAATAAACCTTCCGTCTACCAGAATCACAAGTCCTGAACCTACAGCAGTCATCACATCATTATGAATGAAAAGCCCGGTATCTTCTCCAAGTCCGATGCCCAAAGTTCTTGGATTATTGACTACCGCCTGAAAAAGACGTCCGATTCTGCCTCGTTGTACAAAATGGGTATCAATGATCACATTATCAATTAAGCCTAAACCTTGTGTTGTTTTAATTTCTCCCTTTAACAGAGCTTCAGAACTGCTTCCCTGATAAATCATGTTTTCAGAGGCAGCTGCTGCTCCTGCAGAAGTCCCCGAATATATAAAATCCTGTTCCTGGTATTTTAATAGGATGGTATCGTGAAATCTTGTTCCGCCAAGAATAGAAGTAAGTCTCAACTGATCTCCGCCTGTAAACATCATGACGTCTGCAGCATTTGCTCTTGCTACCATGGCGTCAGAATTTGCCTCTTCACGATTATGAATATCCAGAATATTTACATTTTTAGCACCTAGGAATTCAAATGCCTTTTTATATTCAGCACCTACGATCTGAGGAATTTGAGAAGCTGTTGTTACCACTTCAATTACAGAATTTTCCTTATTTTTTGATTCGTTGATGATCTTTCGCAAAATTCCACGCTCAAAAAAGTTAAGGTTCTTTTCAATATTCTGATCGTAATCGGTTTCTGCAAAGCTTCCTTTATTTACGGCACCTCCGATAACAATTAATTTTCCTACAGGTTTACTCATGGTACAAAATTAAAAAATAATTAACATGTTTGGCGAAATTCGTGCCATTTTTAGTTGATTTTTAATGTTTTAGAAATATGAATGAAAATTAATTCTTTTTTGATAAATCTTCAAGTGTGGTATAGTTTCGTTTAGGGTTTTATACTATATTTGATTATAAAATAAGTTATTATTAACTGTTAAAATGCCAATAGACTATGAAAATCGAAAAGATTCAGGCACTACGCGGTCCTAATATCTGGAGTATTAGAAGAAAGAAGCTGATACAGATGAGGTTAGACCTTGAGGAAATGGAGAATTATCCTACCAATAAAATAGATGGATTCAGGGAAAGAATTGAAAAATTAATCCCATCACTGATTACCCACAGGTGTTCAGAAGGAGTGGAAGGTGGTTTTTTCCATAGAGTAGAAACAGGAACCTGGATGGGGCATGTCATTGAGCATATCGCCTTGGAAATACAAACCCTGGCGGGAATGGATGTTGGCTTCGGAAGAACCCGCGAAACAAAGACTCCGGGGGTGTATAATGTAGTATTTAACTATCTGGAAGAAAATGTAGGGATTTATGCAGCCGAAGAAGCGGTAAAGATTGCAGAAGCTTTAATTGAAGGGAAAGAATACAATCTGAATGCCTGCATTCAGAAGCTAAAAGAGATCAGAGAACGCGTCCGCCTCGGACCATCTACAGGAAGTATTGTAGAAGAAGCTGTTTCCAGAAAAATACCATGGATTCGATTAGGAACAAACTCTTTGGTACAGCTTGGATATGGAGTTAATCAACAGCGTTTCCAGGCTACCATTACAGGGAAAACAAGTTCTATTGCAGTAGATATTGCCTGCAATAAAGAATTAACCAAAAGAATGCTTCACGATGCAGCTATTCCGGTACCAATAGGAGATCTGGTAGTAGATGAAGAAGATTTGAATAATGTCATTAAAAAAATAGACTATCCTATTGTTTTAAAACCTTTGGATGGAAATCATGGCAAGGGTTCTTCCATCAACGTCAATGATTGGGAGGCTGCTAAAATAGGATTGGAACATGCTCAGAAATACTCCCGAAAAGTAATCGTTGAAAAATACATTACAGGTTACGATTTCAGAGTCCTGGTCATCGATAATAAAATGGTGGCCGCAGCAAGGAGAGTTCCTGCCCATATTGTTGGAGACGGTGAGTTAAGTATTCAGCAGCTTATTGATAAAGAAAATAAAGACCCGCGAAGAGGGTATGGCCATGAGAATGTTCTTACCGAAATTGAAGTGGATAAAGATACTATGGAATTGCTTGAGAAACTTCAGTATACATTAGAAACCATTCCACAAAAAGGGGAAGTGGTTTACTTGAAGTCAACAGCCAATCTTTCTACAGGAGGTACATCAATAGATGTTACCGATATGGTGCATCCGGAAAATATCACAATGGCAGAGAGAATTTCTAAAATCATTGGTTTGGATGTCTGTGGTATTGATATTATGGCAGAAAATCTTACCCAGCCTTTAAAAGAAAGTGGCGGGGCTATCATAGAAGTGAATGCTGCTCCAGGGTTTAGAATGCATCTTGCTCCAAGCGAAGGGTTACCAAGAAACGTTGCCGCTCCCGTTGTAGATATGCTGTATCCACAAGGGAAGCCTTTTACTATTCCAATTATTGCAGTGACGGGTACCAACGGAAAAACCACTACAACCAGATTAATTTCCCATATTGTAAAAAGCAACGGATTCAGAGTAGGATTTACTACTTCAGACGGAATTTATATTCAAAATACAATGCTTTCAAAAGGGGATACTACAGGACCATTGTCAGCAGAATTTATTTTAAAAGATCCTACTGTAGAATTTGCAGTTCTTGAAACGGCAAGAGGCGGTATTCTTCGTTCAGGGTTAGGGTTTTCACAATGTGACATCGGGGTTCTGACTAATATTGAAGAAGATCATTTGGGAATGAACGATATTCACAGCCTGAAAGATCTTACCAAAGTGAAGCGGGTTGTATTAGATAGTGTAAAGAAAACCGGCTGGAGCGTACTGAATGCAGACAATGAATACTCCATGAAAATCATTAGCAATCTTGATTGTAACGTCGCGATTTTCAGTATGGATGAGAATAATCCTCATATTGTAAAATTTGCCAAAGAAGGAAGAATTACCTGTGTTTATGAAGAAGGTTTTGTAACCATTAAGAAAGGAGACTGGAAGATCAGAATCGGTAAAGCAAAAGATTTCCCGATTACAATGGATGGAAAAGCCAGATTCATGATAGAAAATGTATTAGCGGCTAGTTTGGCAAGTTATCTTCATGGATTTGGGATTGAAGATATTTCCAATTCGTTAAGAACCTTTATTCCAAGTGCACAGCTTACTCCAGGAAGATTGAATGTTTTTAAATTTAAGAGCTTTAAAGTGCTGATCGATTTTGCCCACAATCCATCCGGATATGAAGCAATAGAAGATTATCTGAAAAATGTCGAGGCAACAAAGAAAATAGGAATTATTTCCGGTGTTGGAGACAGAAGAGATAATGACATCAGAGAATGCGGAAAGATTGCAGGAAGAATGTTTGATCATATCATCATCCGAAATGAAAAACATCTTCGTGGAAGAACGGAAGAGGAAATCAACGGATTGATTATTGAAGGAATGCAGTCTTCAGGAAAAGATGTCAGCTACGAGATTATTCCTAAAGAAATTGAAGCATTGAAGCATGCAATGGGAATGGCTGAAGACGGAACTTTTATTACGGCTTTAAGCGATGTCATTTCCAACGCTATTGATCTTGTTCAGGAATATCAGGCAAGAGAACTGCTGGAAGACGATAAGAATTTGTAGAAAAGAGATTTAACATAAAAAATGGCTGTGCTTTGTAGTACAGCCGTTTTTGTTAACCCTGAAATGGTTTTATTTTCTCGCAGATTTTGCAGGTGCTTTTATAGCTTATTAATCCACACAATCAGCGGGAATTAATTTTTTAATTTATATCTTCAGCAATATTTTTGCATGTTGAAGTACTGCATTATGATCTTCGGAAAATAGCAGGAAGTATTTAGTTTGCCAATCCTGTGTTTTTTGAGCTTGCTTACTTTCTGCTTTGTCCCAGGCCGGATAAACTCTTATCCCTCGTTTTCCTATCTTTTGTTCATCAGATAGAATTCCTTTTTCTAATAAAATATGTTTAGGAAAAATAAATATTCCTGAAAGATGATCTTTAAAAGAAGCTATGAGATAAAAATCAAAATCATCTGTAATATCGAAAGGAGAGGTTACTCTCTGTTCATTCCTTTTCCAGATTGTCACAAACTGTCCTGTTTTCGTAGGCGTTATTTTGGAGATCCGGAACTTTATTTTCAACGTATTTAAAGTAAAATTAAAACCTGAATATTCCCTGCATTCTAAATCTTCTTCAATATTTGAACAGCTTAACCCGAGCGGATGAAACAGCTGTTCTTCAATGGTTTCTAAATTCAAGAGTTCAATGTTTAAGGTTTAAAGTTTAAAGTTGGCTACCAAATACATAGTAGTTTGTCAGGATAACTAACTATTCAATGTATGTAGCTATATTCCCCTTCGCTGGAGGAGTGGTTAAAACTTCCACACATTTATCCTTCCCCAAAAAAAGCATTAGAACTTCCAATCCAAATGGCATCTTTTTTATTGAAGTCCACATTGACCATAGCTGCTTTTGTCATTCTTCCCAGGTTTTCTAATAGAATAGGACGTTCATCATTTTCTTTCCAGATGTATAATAGACGGATCTCCGCTTTTGAAAACTCCCCATTAATATCTTCAAAGAGAGGTTCATAAGTTACCTTTCTTTGTAAAATATAATTTTCTTTATCTTCAATAGCATCAGTAATTTCTTGGGTTGGATTAAGATTAACTCCGCTTCCTGCAAATGAAAATAATGGTTTTAATACAAAATTCTCAAGTTTTTCATTTTCAGGAAATTCATGTAAAAAATAACTTTTAGGGACGAATTGATGTTTTAATAATGGTAAAAGAAACTTAGAGATTTTAAAGAACCAGTTCGGATGAGTAATCCATTTTACATCCACATCCTCGCGGAAATCAAACTCAATTTTAAGATTAGGAATTCTGTCCAGTTCATCAAATATAACACGATTGTAGATTCTTTTGATTTCAACAAGCTTACCATCATTTTCATAATAAAGTTTTTTACCTTCCTTCTTTACCTTTGTAAGGCATACCGTTTTAATTCCCAATACCTTTTCGGTTAAAGCAAAATCTATAGCTGTTTTCTGTTTTTCAGGAAAAATTTCAAGAAGAATGACATTCTCCGGATTTTCATCACCTATAATGAGATCTTTTAAATACTGTCTAAAATTCTCCTGAGGCATGGGGTTGCGGATCTCTGAAAGGAAAGGATAAACTTCACAAAACGTATCTTCATAAATCTTTTGAAAGGCATACAATGAAGGGAAAGCCTGAAGCTCGATCAGCTGTGGCTCAATGTCTCCGTTTTCACCTTTACAGACCCCAAAATCGATAGTAAAAAAGTGGGGTTGGTTTGTATCATTGGGAACCCTGCAGTTTTCAGGAATGGCTTTTTGAAGAGTTTCCGCTGGTAGCGCTTTGATTTGGCTGATAATACTCTCGCTGGCATCCAATAATTTACCCTCAAATTCTTTGGTAAGGAAAATCGGACTTTCTGAAATTCTGAAACCTGGTTCTACCTGGCCTTTTTGGCGTAAAATTTCTTTCAGCTTTTTATATTTTTCATCTGAAAACTCCTGATTGAACTGTTTTCTGTATTTTGGGATCATATTTTTTCTTTTGTGATGGTAAAAAATCGAGCGTTTTTGCTCGATTATTATGGTTGTGAAGCTGGAAGAGGGAAGTACTTGAAGACTGGGCTTTAAATTAACGCTACTTACAGTTAATTAAAATCAAAAATTTACCAGAAGTTTAATCACTGTCAGTAACTTCCCGCCTCCTTCTTCCAACTTCCCAACTTTTTAAGCCAAAGACTCAGCTTCCTTCAAAATGTTTTTTTTTGCGAACTGAAGAAATCTCGGAAGAATCTGGTGTCTAGTCAGGATGATTTTATCTTCATCGTCTATTCTATCCATGGTTTCAAGATATTTTTCCATTCCGAAGTTTTCAATCATCGCTTCTCTGTTTTTATTGTCTTTAAGATTTTCTATTAAAGCTTCGGGACTTGCTTCCGGATGAAATTGGGTTCCAAATATTTCATTAGAAAAACGGACCGCCATTACAGCTCTTTCCAGGTTGATGTGTGGACGAAACTTTTCAATAGCCATAACCGTCATTCCAAGTTCTTCAAAGCGGTCATGATCCGGCTCAATGAACTGATATGCTCTGGAATCTACGGCATAGAAAGGATCCTGAAGATTCTTAAATAAAAACTCTTCTCTGCCTTCCTTTGTTTTATGAATAGGCATTACTCCAAAAGAATAGGATTTTCTTTTACAGATATTTCCTAATTTCCAGTGAATGCTTGCCCATTGAAAAGAATGACAAATAAGGAAAAGATACTTTTTATCTTCGTTGTATTTATTATGTTCAAAAACGGAATCTAAAAAATGAGCAAACCTGTTTTCCCACTCTAAACCTTCACGGTGTGGAGTACCTGGCCCGCCCGAAGAAATGAAAATATCAAAATCTCCGATCTCCGGCATTTCATCTTTAAATCTCACATCAAATGTTTTGATGATTACATTTTCTTCAGAGTTTTGCTGAAATGTTTCAGAAATTTCTTTAATGTTTCTAAAGCCTTGATTGACATGGTTGTTGTTCATGTCCAGCAGAGCAATTCGAATATCTTTCATTACATCATATTTTTTGTAAAGTTACCAAAAATATTATGAAGCAGCTTCGCCATGTGTTATGCCATACTCAGTTTCTGAAATCATATAATCCACCACCTTGGTAAGATCGCCTGTTTCTTTGAAGATCTGAAGCTGCCGATCAGCACCTGTTCCGTTTTCAAGAATTTTCCAGGCATATTCAACCTCATTCCTACATCCTAAATCATCTACCACATCATCAATAAACTCTAAAAGTTCTTTTAGTAAAAGAGGGTAAGGAACAGATTCTTCTTTTCCGAAATCGATCAGATGAGCCTCAATACCGCTTTTGGAAGCACGCCATTTATTTTCATTCAATAGCAGTCTTCTGTAGCTTCTAAAGCTAAGGTTTTGCTGATGGAGTTTATAAATTTTGGCCACTAAACTCTGCATAATGGCTGCAAGACATACGGTTTCATCAATTCTTAATGGCATATCGCAGATCCTGAATTCAATAGTAGGATAGAAAGGATGAACCCTTAAATCCCACCATATTTTCTTGGCATTGTCGATGGTTCCTGTTTTTACCAGAAGGTCAACATAGCTGTCAAATTCTGCCAATGAATTGAAGTAGCTGGGAATACCGGTTCTGGGAAATTTAACGAAAATTTCCTGTCTGTAAGATTTAAAACCTGTATATCTTCCAATCCAGAAAGGAGAATTGGTAGAAAGGGCATAGACGTGAGGCAGAAAATAACGCATTACATTCTGAATTCTTACCCCTTCTTCACGGTTAGGAATTCCAATATGTACGTGAAGTCCGAAAATAAGGTTCTCACGGGCAACATCTCCCATATCATCAACAATTTTGATGTATCTTTCTCCCTGGGTGATACTATTGTCTGACCAGTGAGAAAAAGGGTGTGTTCCGCCTCCGGAAACACGCAGCCCCTGTTCATGAGCTGTATTGATGAGATGTCTTCTTAAATTGGTTAATTCTGCTCTGGCTTCCTGGATATTCTGGCAGATTCCGGTTTCCATTTCAATCATGGACTCGTGCATTTCGTGCTTTAGATTTTCACTCAATACTGCTTTTCCGCCTTCAATGATTTTTGAAACGTGAGAAATCAGATCCCGACTTTCCACATCAATGATCTGATATTCTTCTTCGATTCCAATAGTAAACTGATGATGCATTGTCTTGTGTTTTTTTATTGTTTTTCAATATTATTTTATGGAATCTTTCACGAAGGTTCCCCAAGTGATATTGGGTTTCCCAGGAACGTATTCCTTGGCCTTTTCAATAGCCAGTTTAGCTGCATGTTCTATGATCCATGCAAAATTTTCTTCGCCTACAGAATTTCTGTCTGCATCCGGAGCCGGGTTACAGAAATCAATCGCATAAGGAATTCCGTCTCTAACCGCAAATTCTACAGTATTGAAATCATATCCTAGTGCTTCATTCATTTTGATCGTGTAATCATGAATGGTTTTCAATAATTTTTCAAGCTCTTTACCTTCTGTCTGGTGAGTTGTTGCATATCTCAGATGATGTGGGTTTCTAGGCTCGTAAGGCATGATGTGAACATATTTTCTTCCCAAACAATATACTCTGTAATAATCGTCAAAGATAATTTCTTCCTGAACCATCATTACCAATTGTCCTGTCTCTCCAAGTTTGCTCCATAGATCATCCGGATTTTCTACTCGGTATACATTTTTCCAGCCTCCGCCATCATGAGGTTTCATATAAGCAGGAAATCCTACATAATTGAAGATATATTCCCAATCATGTGGAAATTTAAGGTTCCTGAACGAAGTTTCCGAAGTGTCGTTTGGTCTTTCATGGGACGGAAGCAATACTGTTTTCGGTAACGGAATCCCAAGCTTACTCATCAGAGCATTGTTGAAAAACTTTTCATCAGCACTCCACCAAAACGGGTTATTGATTACATAAGTGCCATTAAGTGCTGCGTTTTTAAGATACGCTCTGTAAAAGGGAACATCCTGCGAAATTCTGTCGATGATTACTGCATATTCATAATCGGCACCTTGTTCAAGCTTATCAATGGTAACAGGTTCAGCTATAATATCTCCTCCGCCCAGTTCATTGACTTTGTCTATAAATGCCCAAGGAAATGTATCTTCCATACCGAATAGAATTCCTACTTTTTTTGTCATAATTTTTGTTTTTTAAATGAGGGTGTATATTCTATATTACTTTCTTAAAGAATCTGCGATTCTTCATATTTTTAAAACTTAAGCGCTTAAACATTGATTCTCTTTTTAATTTAAAAATCTTTATTTAAAACACTTAAGTAAGTTATATTATGCTATTTTATAAACTGTTTTATTGGAATGCTTTTATGAAAAATAAGCTCCGATAAAAGTTGGAAAAACCATTCTCCACAATGGCCAGTCGTGGCCAATCCATTTTCTTTCATCATACCAAAAATCGATTCCTTTTATTCTTAAAATTTCAGCCATTTCAATATTTTTGTCTTTACAGATATCCTGATCGGAAGTGCTCAAGACAATATGCATATGTTGGTATTTCCAGGCATCATCATTTCTTACAAATTCCCTTGGGCAGTTGAAATATACAAGGTCATCTGAGTAACCATTCATGAAATTTCTTATACTGAAGGCTCCCGAGAGACAAAATAAATGAGAAACTACATCTGGAAACCTGAAAGCAAAGTTGGCTGCATGATACCCTCCGAAACTGGCTCCAGCCACTGCTACACGATGAGTTTTATGAAGTTTTTGGATGTATGGGACAAATTCCAGAATCAAAAACTGCACATAGCGCTCATAGTTTTTGATTCTTTGCTGCGGAGATATTTTTTCATCATAAAAACTCCAGGCGTCGATAGTCTGAATATTATAAAGCTTTACTTTTCCCTGTTCTACAAACCAATTGATGCTTCCGTTAAGATGAAAATCATGGTTCTGCGTATATTGTCCTTGGGAGGTGGGAAACATAATGATAGGATGGCCGTAATGTCCGGTCACTTCTACTTTAAGACTTGTTCCCAATATATTGGAATAATAATCTGTATGTTCTATATGAGGCATGTAATTTCTTACTTTAATGGTTATGTATAATTAACTCCTTAACTTACTGGTCTTAGGTGGAAGAATGTTAAGCATCTCTGCATTGATCATTTCTGCGGCACTGTCCAACCTTTCTTCTATTACAGATGCATCACTGGATTTATAAACAATTCCTACATGATAATCTATGGGAAGGAACTTTACGACCTCTTCACATTCAAATTTGCTATATTCTGGTTCTTTATCCTTAATAAGGGCCACAATAAGTCCTGCATAATATCCTGTAGGAGGGGATACGCTATAGTCATTATTTCTTAAAAGAGCATCTTCGATTTTAGCCCATTCTCTCCAGATATTGATGCTGCTTGATGCTTCCACCAGGTCCGGAATGTGAGCGCCGCCTACTCTTGAAGATGTTTCCAGAAAATACCACTTTCCATCCTCTTTTCCCCGGATGAACTCTGTATGAGTAGCCCCGTTAAGCAATCCGAAGTTAGAAAGAACTCTGGAATTGATCTCTTCCAATGCTTTGAATTCATCAGAATATCTTCCTAAAGTTTTGGATCTGAAAACACCGCCTTCATGAGAGACCTGCATGGGTGGAGCAAGATATTTTGAAGCAGAAGTAAATACGATATTTTTATCGAATGTAAGGCTGTCCACATGATATACATCTCCTGGTTTAAAGCTTTCCAGCAGGAAAAGATGACGTTCTTCACCAAGTACTTCTAATGCCTCATGAAGCTGCTCTTTGGTTGTGATCTTTTTGATCCCCGATGCCGAAGCTTCTGAGCGGGGCTTTAGTACCCAGGGAGCTGGAACTTTATCGACAAATTCATTGACTGTATCATCATTGAAAACAGCTGTAAATTCCGGGACATTAATGCCTGAATCTTTTGCTTTTTGACGCATTGCTAATTTATCTCTGAAATAGCGGTGGGTAGTCTGTCCCATTCCTGGAATACGAAAGGTTTCCCGAATCAGGGCAGCCTTTTCCACGTCGAAGTCATCAAGAGCTACTACAGCATCTACTTTTCTGGTTTTCATCAGATGTGAAAATCCTTGGATCAGATGTTCCAGGTTCCATACAGACGGCTTGATTTCAGGCATATAAAATACCTCATCAATGGCATGCCAGGGCCAGTTTTTTTCTTTAAGATTCTCTGATGTTACTAAGATGATTTTATTACCGAGCCTCTTCATTTCATCCATGAAGTCATAGCCCTTGTAATAGCACGAAATACATACTATAATTTTCTCCTCCATATAATGTTTTTTAGGTTTTAGTGAATTTTCAAAAATAAAAGCAATTCTTTATTATTTGATTAATATCAAAAATAAAAATATGATGCGCTTTTCTGAATCACTAATCAAGTATACAGAGAATTTTTGTAATAAACTAATTTTTAGTGATAATTTTCGATTAAATCCGTGAGCAATTGAACCCCATACCCGGTCGCTGCTTTTTCTTTAGCATATCCTACATTTCCAAAGGCTACGCCAGCAATGTCCAAATGTGCCCATTTAGGGTGGCTTTCAGTGAATTGCTCTAGGAATTTAGCAGCAATAATACAATCTCCAACAGGCTTTAGGGACATGTTTTTTAAATCGGCCACATCAGATTGTATATCATCTTTCCAGATATCCCATAACGGAAGATTCCAAAGTCTTTGATTGGTATAGTCTCCGGTTTTTATTAAAAGGTTTTTCAATTCTTCGTTATTGGAAAATAGGGCTCCACAAGTATCGCCAAACATTCTTACAGAGCTTCCTGTTAAAGTTGCCAGGTCAATAAGGAAATCTGTTTTGTAGTTCTTAGCCAAATAGGAAAGTCCGTCAGCAAGGATGAGTCTGCCTTCCGCATCCGTATCCATAACTTCAATAGTTTTACCATTGTACGCTGTAATGACGTCGCTAGGAAGCAGCGCCTTTTCAGAAATCGCGTTGTCGGTAATTGGAAGCACTGCAATGATATTAACTGGTAGTTCCATTTCTGCCGCATAGATTAAAGTTCCTAAAACAGCTGTTGCCCCACCCATGTCAGATTTCATATAATGCATATTGGTAAAAGGCTTCAATGAAATTCCTCCTGTGTCAAATAGCACACATTTTCCAACCAATCCGAATGTTTTGGCATTTTTAACTGTGGTTTTGTATTCTAAAATCGTGAAGGCGGCATCATGAGCGCTTGCTTGGTTGACGGCAAGGTAGGCTCCAAGACCAAGTTCTTCACATTTTTTACGATTGAATACCGTATATTTTAATTCATATTTTTTGGCCAGATTTTTAAGGTATAGACTGAAAGTTTCAGCTCTTTTTAAGTTAGCAGGTTTATTCATCCATTCCTGGCAGGCAATCTGTCCGTTACTTAATGCTTCGGCTTTCTGTTCGATATGGTCTAATTTTTTCTGGCTTAAATTCTCAAAATGAAGATCAAATCCGGCATTCCAGAAAGGGTGGTTTTTTTCGAAAGGATAGTTGTAGGTTCCTATGAGTAACCCTTTTATAAACTCTTCAAACTGCTTTTCATGAAGGAAGTCGGCTAATAATAAAGTAGAAACTGGCTGCAATTTTTCCTTTTGGGTTTGAGAAAATTTCACGGCAACCTGCTGGAGTTCGAAATTCTGTAAACCAGATGTTCCGAGCCCGATAAAATAAGTGATTCCTTCTTCGTGGGCATTGATGAATACTTCATGCTTCTTTCCTGTGAAGAATGTAGCAATATTTTTATTGAAATTTTTACTTGTTTTCGTCCATTCCTCTTCAGTGAATAAATGGAATATTTGGGTGTAATTTTTATTTTTTTTGTTGATTAGTTTCATAAAATTTAGTTCTTAGCGCTTTGTTGTTGTGGTTTAACTTCGACAGGGTTTTCGGTATTGTCATAAAATAGCCATTCAATAGCTCTTGGGAATTCCTGTGACCAGTAAAATTCACTGTGAGTTCCGTCAGGATTGATGCTGGTTCTGAATTCAAAGTCGAAAAGATTCTTTTTTTCCCATCTTTTCAGATATTCTTCGAAAATATGAATTCTTTTTACCATTTTGGAACCTTCCTGCCCACCACCATATAAATATATTTTTGTTTTAAATGGAACCCGGAAGTTCATCATCGGAAAGTTATTATTCGGTTCTACCCAAAGAGAAGGTGAGAAGATTAATAATTTGGAATAGACTTCAGGATAAAGAAAGCCGCTGTAGATACTGATTAATGCACCCAGCGAACTGCCTCCGATTCCTGTGTTGTCTCGGTCTTTTTTTGTACGATAATTTTCATCCACATAAGGTTTTAAAGTATCAGTGATAAAGCGAATATATTTTTTTCCTTCAGAGCCATTGGCTACGTTGTCATTATCAAAGATATATTCTTTAATCCGGTCTTCGCTTCCATGTTCTATGGCAATGATGATAACATCACCACGTCCGTATTCTGCAAGGATGGAGAGCTTTTTATCAATTTCCCAGTTTCCGAAACCGCTTCCTTCGTTAAAAAGGTTTTGAGCATCCTGAAGATATAAAACAGGATAGCTTTTACCCGAAGTATGATAATCATAAGGAAGTACGGCCCATATTTTACGGTAACGATCCAGTTGTGGAATGTAGAATTTTTCAGAAATTACCTCAGCAGTAGGGAAAAACTCTTCTTTGAAGGGTCCCCAGTTTAACCTCCATTTTTCTATCGTATCAGATGCTTTCTGTAGTGATTTTTTTATTTTTCGGTTAGGAGTGATGTTTCCATATTTATCCAGTTCTACATTTTCCCAGCCACCTTTGGTGAATTTGTACTCAATTTCATCCGCAAGTTTCTCATTTTCAATTTCTATGAAATAATGGCGCGAATCTGATTGCTTGAGTTGGTAATTATAATCTTTTGGATTCCAATTGTTGAAATTCCCGGTGATAAATACGGGCCTGTCATCTTTTTCATCAGTATAAAGTTCAAACCTCATCATAAGTGTTTAATTAATATTAGTTTGCTAAATTTATAAAAAAGATTGTTTTAGAATCATAAAAAAGTGAATTAAAAAATGATATATTTGATAGGAAACGAAAGAAGAAAGCTAACTTGATAATTATTTGACGAATAATTAACCGCTAATGTCAGTATTTTTCGTAGTTTCAGGCAAAATATAAATAGAAACTGATCTTGATGAATTCTGTTAAAACCTATACGCTTTTCACCGATCATGATGTGTATCTTTTCAAAGAAGGTAGACATTATAAGCTGTATGGTAAATTTGGAGCGCATTCT
Organism: Chryseobacterium sp. II3a; assembly: GCF_057815135.1. Classification (NCBI taxonomy): domain Bacteria; kingdom Pseudomonadati; phylum Bacteroidota; class Flavobacteriia; order Flavobacteriales; family Weeksellaceae; genus Chryseobacterium; species Chryseobacterium sp. II3a. The sequence goes on from NZ_JBYPZJ010000003.1 coordinate 108,190, forward strand.
GTAGAGAAAGATGGGGTAAAAGGGGTTTATTTCTCAGTTTGGGCTCCTAATGCAAAGAAAGTTTCTGTGATAGGAGATTTTAATAATTGGAATCATAAGGATCATATTTTGTTTCCAAGATGGGATGAATCCGGTATCTGGGAAGGTTTTATCGAAGAATTGCCTTGGGGTACTTTGTATAAATATGCTGTTGAAACAAAAGGAGGAGAGATCCTGGAAAAAAGTGATCCTTATGCTTTAAGCTGGGAACAGAATATTCAGGCAGCTTCATTAGTCTCCACAACCTGGTATGAATGGAATGATAAAAAATGGATGGATGGACGCTGGGAGAAAAACAACCTGGATGCACCAATATCTGTTTATGAATTACATTTAGGCTCATGGGTAAGAGAAGGAGATAGTCCAGACCGATTTTTGAACTACCGTGATATCGCTGAAAAGCTCGTTCCTTATATCAAAGAAATGGAGTTCACCCACGTAGAGTTTATGCCTGTCATGGAATATCCTTATGACCCAAGCTGGGGATATCAGATCACAGGATTTTATGCGGCTACTTCACGTTTTGGATCACCACAGGACTTGATGTTTCTGATTGATCAATTGCATCAGAACAATATAGGGGTTATCCTGGATTGGGTGCCATCGCATTTTCCGGGAGATGCCAATGGGCTTTATCGTTTTGATGGGTCCCATTTATATGAACATGAGGACGAAAGAAAGGGTTTTCATCCAGACTGGAAATCACATATTTTCAATTATGGAAGAAATGAAGTGAAGTCTTTCCTTATTTCCAATGCAATGTTCTGGCTGGATCGTTATCATGCAGATGGACTTCGTGTAGATGCGGTAACGTCAATGCTTCACCTGGATTATTCAAGAAATGAAGGCGAGTGGGAACCTAATATATATGGTGGAAACGTAAATCTTGAAGCCAAAGCCTTTCTGCAGGAGTTTAATACTGCTGTTTACAAAGAATTCGGGAATAGTATTATGACTATTGCTGAAGAAAGTTCGGATTTCCCAATGCTTACCAAACCCGTTCATGATGGCGGCGTAGGCTTTGGAATGAAATGGATGATGGGCTGGATGCATGATACACTGGACTATTTCAAAGAAGATTTTGTCAACAGGAAGTTTCATCATCATAAACTTACATTTGCTTCCATGTATATGTATAATGAAAATTATATGATGCCTTTGTCACACGATGAAGTGGTACATGGAAAAGCAAGTCTGATCTATAAAATGAAAGGTGATGAATGGCAGAAATTTGCCAATCTTCGTACCTTGTATGTTTATATGTATACCCATCCGGGAGCTAAATTGCTTTTTATGGGTGATGAATTTGGGCAAACCAGTGAATGGAACTTTACCCGAAGCCTAGATTGGCATCTGCTGAAATATCCTGTCCATAAGGGATTGCATGATTTAGTGAAGCGTCTTAATCATTTATACAGATCAGAATCTGCATTCTATGAAAATCAGTTCAATAAAAATGGTTTTGAATGGATAGAGGCGGATGATCTGGAAAACTCAGTGTACGTTTATCTCAGAAAAGGAAAAAGAAGAGACGATATTTTGATGACTGTATTAAATCTGGCTCCAAAAGTATTGGATTACAGAATAAAGATTCCAAACGGAACTCATTGGGACATTATTTTTAATTCTGATGATGAAGAATATAGTGGAAGCGGAGTCGTATCCGAGGTGCTGGAAGAGAAATATGAAGATGGAACAGAGCATCAAAAGTTTATGACCATCAAGTTACCTCCTTTGGCGGGGATTATTTTGAGACAACATAAAGATAAAAAGTATAAATTACACAGAATTAAACACAAAAGATAAAGAATGGTTATCTATCATTTAAGCACAGAATGTTATCCTGTTGCCAAAGTAGGGGGGCTGGCAGACGTTGTTGGAGCACTTCCGAAATATCAGAATAAAATAAAAGGAATAGAGGCTAAGGTAGTAATGCCATGGTATAACAAACCCTTTGTTCGTGAACATGAATTTGAGGTGGTGTTTGATGGATTCATTCATCAGGGAGGCAATATGCTGCAGGTTCAGGTTATGAAGGAAAAAACAAATGCGCTGGGTTTTGAGCTTTATATGGTGAGAATTCCCGGGCTGTTGGATAGAGATAATCCTTATGGTTATCAAGATGAAAGCTTTCAGTTTCTGGCTTTCCAGCATGGAGTTCTGCATTGGTTATGTGCTATGGAAATCAGACCTGATGTCTTGCACTGTCATGATTATCATACCGGTTTGGTTCCTTTTATGGTAGAGCACTGTTCTGAATTTAGTTTTTTAAAAGGGGTAAAAACCATAGGAACGATTCATAACGGAGAATACCAGGGAATGATGAGCTGGAATATGGCGAATTATATGCCTTCTTTTGATGCCTATAAATGGGGATTAATGGATTGGAACGGGCTGATGAATCCATTGGCAAGTATGATCAAATGTTCGTATGCCTTTACTACGGTTTCCGAAGGTTATCTGGAAGAGCTTTTCATCAGTTTCCGAGGACTGGAAAGTCTGGTTCGTCAGGAATTCGGAAAAGCCTATGGAATCATTAACGGAATTGATACTGAAGTCTGGAACCCGGAAACCGATCCGATGCTGGATTTTAATTTTAATATCAAAAATGCAGTAGCGCAAAAGAAAAAGAATAAAGAGAAACTTTGTAAAGAATATGGTTTAAAACCTGAACTTCCTTTATTTGCATTCATCGGAAGATTTGCAACTGAAAAAGGAGCAGATTTTTTACCGGATGTGGTATGGAAAAGCATCAAACAAAGTTATGGTGCTTTAAATATCATGATCCTGGGTTCAGGAAACACCTATATTGAGAATAAGCTTAAAGAATATGATTATACTTATACCAATTTTGCGCTGGATTTAGGCTATAAAGAACATCTTTCTCATAAGATCTATGCCTCGGCAGATTTCCTGTTAATGCCATCAAGAGTAGAACCGTGTGGTTTAAATCAAATGTATTCCATGAGATACGGAACGGTGGCTATAGTAAGATATACAGGTGGATTGAGAGATACTGTAGAAGATATTTCAACAGGCGGAGCAGGTTTAAACTTCACCTATCCAAGCGTGGATGATATTGTACATGCGATGAACAGAGCACTTGGAATCTATCATCAGAAAGGAATCATGGAAGAACTTATTCATGCCAATATGAATTTTGATTTTGCATGGGAGAAATCTGCAGAAAAATATATAGCTTTATATAATAGCTGATCCTAATGATAAAGAATCTTCTTTTGGGGATATTGATAATAACAGCTGTTTCTTGTGATAAGCGCAGAAATGGAACTTCTGAAAAAGAACAAAAGCAATCTCAGGAGACTTACTATACAATATTAACCTATGGCTTTCCTAACATGGAAAGAAGGAGATTAGTCGAGGGGATTTCAGAAAAATGGAAAATAAAAAATGTAGATGTAGCAGGATGTGAGGTAACCCATGAACTTATGGATAGTGTAGCAGCTGAAAATAAAAAAACATATGCTGCATTAGAAAAGAGGTATGGAAAAGATTGGGACATAAGATATGAAAAGGATATCGAAGCTTTTGTAATGAAGCAAGTTGATATCATGGATATCTTGATTGTTAATAAGGCATTTCGTGAAAAGCTTAAAAATTGTAGTATAGAAATTGACGGAGTAAATAAAGAAATCAAGCAAATCAGGAATTCTGAAGTATATGAAGTGACAGTATACGATATTGATATGAATTATAAAAAAATTATCTGCTGTATCATGCAGGTAGACACCAAAAACAGAACAGTAATTTTAATAAAATAAAAAACGCAATATATTTATGAACCCAAATGTAATCTCTATTGTATTGGGCGGAGGCAGAGGAACAAGATTATTCCCGTTAACGTATACCAGATCAAAGCCGGCAGTTCCTATCGCTGGAAAATACAGACTGGTGGATATTCCCATTTCAAACTGTCTGAACTCAGGATTAAATAAAATTCTGGTACTGACCCAGTTTAATTCAGCGTCGCTGAACTCGCATATTAAGAATTCTTACCATTTTGATATCTTCAGCAAAGGATTTGTAGATATTCTGGCCGCAGAGCAGAATGTGGAAAATGACAGCTGGTATCAAGGAACTGCAGATGCCGTACGCCAGTCAATGAAACATCTTGAAAAATATGATTATGATTATATCTTAATCCTTTCAGGAGACCAGTTGTATCAAATGGATTTCAGAGAAATGCTCGATTTTCACATTGAAAATGGGGGTGACCTCACCATTGCCACCATTCCTGTTAATGCTAAGGATGCTACCGGTTTTGGAATATTAAAATCCGATGATGACGGAAATATTACCTCTTTCTATGAAAAACCAGATTATGAAATGCTGGAAGGGCTGAAATCTGAGGTTTCGGAAGAGAATAAACATAAAGGAAAGGAGTTTCTGGCCTCTATGGGGATCTATATCTTTACAAAGACAATCTTAAAAAAGATGTTTGATGAAGGAGCTGGTGACGACTTTGGAAAAGACATTATTCCCAATTCTATTGGTAAATATAATACATTAAGTTATCAATATGAAGGCTATTGGACAGATATAGGAACTATAGAGTCGTTCTATGAAGCCAATCTGGATCTTTGTCTGGATCTTCCGCAATTCAACCTGTTTTCCTCTTCTCCAATTTATACAAGAGCAAGAATGCTTCCACCATCAAAAATCAATGGTTCTTATGTAAGTAAGGCTGTTTTCGGAGATGGATGCATCATTATGGCGGATAAAATTGAAAACTCCGTGATTGGAAACCGAACACGAATAGATAAAGGCAGTACCATCGTCAATTCTTATGTTATGGGAGCCGATTTCTATCAAAATACTACAGAAATCGTTCTGAATGACAGAGGAGGACGTCCGAATATGGGGATCGGAAAATACTGCTATATTGAAAAAGCTATTCTTGACAAAAACTGTTATATAGGAGATAACGTAAAGATTATTGGTGGGAAACACCTTCCAGACGGAGACTATGGAACCTATTCGGTGCAGGATGGAATTGTAGTAGTGAAGAAAGGAGCTGTTCTCGCTCCCGGGACCCATATCGGATAAGGAAATTGATAAATAAATGCTCATTTGGGTGAAAAAAAACTTTTTCAACTCAGATGAGCTAAGAATATTTTACTAAATATTTAAAAAAGCATTTCATATTGGAATGCTTTTTTATTGTTTTTATACCCATTCATACATGAATTTTGAGATGTTGCATAAAATAATAATCACTTTTATGGGATTAATTATTTATGTATATATTTAAACCGAAAAAACATTTGAATTATGAAAAAAAAAATGATCATTGTAGCTATTGCTGCTTTCGGAATGATGAGCGCTCAGAAAAATACTTTACTATTAGGAGGAAATATCGGTTATAGTAGTGATAACACCAGTGTTTCCGGTAAAAAAAGCGAAGTGGAGTCCTTTAGTTTTACCCCAACCGTAGGATATCAGTTTAACGATTATTGGACAATAGGAATCAATTCTACTATTACTTCAGGAAAAAAACCTGATGAAATAGGGCAGTTAAAGGAAAATAGTTTTGCTATTGGACCATTTGTACGTTATGCAGTTCCATTGAGTCAAACTTTTGCTGTGTATGGGGATTTAGGAGCAGGATATCAGAATATGAAAGATACCTACACCATTGCTACTACTTCTAGCGAGAGAAAAATGAATGGGTTCTACGCCAATTTTACACCAGCATTGTTTATCAACTTTAAGAACAGCTTTGGCTTAAATTTCAATATTGGAGGCATCCGATATGGCTATTTGAAAGAAAGTGGAGCTGATGTTACGAATAACAGATTCAATTTCTCTTTTGGTAAAGAAATCGGTGTTGGAATATCAAAGAATTTTGGACTGAAATAATTCCTATTGAAATAAAAATTTAAAAAAATGAGCTGGAATTTTCCGGCTTTTTTGTTGATATAGCCTCAAAGAAGAAGGACTTCAATGAACAAACCTTTATTAACCATTGGAGTAACGGGAATTTCCAGCTTCCATCATCCCGCTTCCTACCTTTCACTAGGTTAATTATTGTTAAACATAAAACAAGAGTGATCAGCATATTGGTCACTTTTTTTATTTGTATTACTTTTGTGCGATGCGTATTTTTAAATATCTAACTGTTCTTATTATTCTTTTGGGAGGTGCTTATGCTGCTTCCATGTATTATTTTGTGGATGAAAGTAAGAATTTCACTGTGGAGAAAGAGATTGATTATCCGGTAGATAAAGTGTTTGCACAGTTTAATAATCTTCAGAATTTTACGCGATGGAATAACTTTTTTACCAGTTCACAGTCTATGGACATAGATTATTATACGCCTTATGAAGGACAGGGAAGTGCCATCAGCTATGTAGACAAACAAAATGACACTGATGGTGAAATGTTCATTCGCTATGAGAATCTCAATAAAACTTTAAAATATCAGCTTTTTGAGGATGAAAATGAAAATCCTACATTGGTTGACGTTAAATTTAAGCCTGTTTCTGCTGAAAAGACCAGAATAACGTGGTATGTACATACGCCGAAACTATCTGTTTGGAGAAGAGTAGAAAATTTTTGGACAGAAGACCGTTTTGCTGAAAATATCAACAAGAGTATGGTTAATCTTAAAAATTCACTGGGAAATAAGGTTGAAAAAGACAATCAGATGGCGGCGATTAAATATGACAGCCTGATAGTAGAAAATGAAGAAGACCAATTGTTGTTGGGAATCAATGTAAGTACCGCCAATAAAAAGGATGCGCTGTACAAAAATATCGTGATGAATTATAATAAAGTCTATAATTTTGTGACGATGGACCTTGGCAAAAAAGACGATGAATTCGGGTATCCGGTTCTGATGACTGATGCAGACAATTACAAAGATAAAGAAGTTTCCTACTTCCTCGGAATTCCACTTTCTAAGAAAATTGGAGTGTCTGACAATAACTTTAATTTTAGGTCTGTAAACCCGTCTCAAAACTATGTAATGTACTACAAAGGGAGCTATGAAGGCCGAATTAAGGCTATTCAGAAGCTGATTCAGAAAGCCAAAAAAGACGAGATGCGCTTCGGAGATATCCGTCAGACCTTTATTGAACGTCCGATGGAAGGTCAGGAGGTTAATGTTAAGCTCTCATTATCAGTGTATAAGTGATTTTTTTTTAATTATTTTTTTCTTAAGTTTTTTTAACGGTTTTAGACTGTTCTAACTCGGTTTTTTTTATTAAATTTGAAGATTAATTCTACAAATAAATTTTAATAAATAGATAAACTGTAATAATGGACAGATTTTCATTCCTAAACGCAGCTCATTCTCAGTTAATTGAGGATTTATACCAACAGTACTTAAAATTCCCAGATTCTTTAGAACCATCATGGAAAGCTTTCTTTCAAGGCTTCGATTTTGCTTTGGAGAACTACGGAGATGACGATAACATTCAATTTATTCAGGCTCCGGCCAACGCTGCTCCAGCAGTACAACAAATTTCTCAGGCAGTATCAAGCGGAGAAGTTCCTGAACACATCAAGAAAGAATTTAAGGTAGTAAACCTTATTGAGGCTTACAGAACAAGAGGGCATTTGTTTACAAAAACAAACCCGGTTAGAGAAAGAAGACACTATACTCCTACTTTAGATATCGAGAACTTCGGTCTTTCTGCAGCAGACTTAAACACAAAATTCAACTGTGCCGTTGAAACAGGGATGAAAGAGCCTGCTACTTTGGCAGATTTAATCAAGCACCTTGAAAATATCTACTGTGACTCTATTGGGGTAGAATATACATACATCAACAATGTTGAAGAAAAAGATTTCATCAAAAAATGGCTTCAGGTAAACGAAAACCATCCAAGCCTTTCTGCGAATGAAAAAACAGAAATTTTATTAAAATTAAATCAGGCTGTAGCCTTTGAAAATTATCTTCACACAAAATTTGTAGGTCAGAAAAGATTCTCATTGGAAGGTGGAGAAACATTAATCCCTGCTTTAGATCAGCTGATCTCAAGATCTTCTCAATTAGGAGTAGATGAAGTAGTATTAGGGATGGCCCACAGAGGTAGACTTAATGTTTTAACCAATATTTTTGGTAAATCTTACAAGCAGATCTTCTCAGAATTTGAAGGAAAAGAATTCGAAGAAGATGTATTCTCTGGTGATGTTAAATATCACTTAGGATCATCTAAAAAGATCAAAACTGCTTCTGGAGAAGAAGTTTGTATCAACCTGACTCCAAACCCATCACACCTTGAAACGGTAGCGGCTCTGGTAGAAGGAATCTGCCGTGCGAAAGTAGATGATAAGTATAAAGATTATTCTAAAGTATTACCAATCATCATTCATGGTGACGGTGCTATTGCAGGACAGGGTATTGCTTATGAAGTAGCTCAGATGATGACTTTAGAAGGTTATAGAACAGGAGGTACAGTTCATATCGTTGTAAACAACCAGGTTTCATTTACAACAAATTACATGGATGCTAGATCTTCAACATACTGTACAGACATTGCAAAAGTTACAGAATCTCCTGTAATGCACGTAAATGCTGACGATGCTGAAGCTGTAGTTCACGCGATCCATTTTGCTGCTGATTTTAGAGCAAAATTCGGAAAAGATGTTTATATCGACCTTTTAGGATATAGAAAATATGGGCATAATGAAGGTGATGAACCAAGATTTACTCAGCCTAACTTATATAAAACAATTTCAAAACACCCGAACCCAAGAGAAATTTATAAAGATAAATTACTTAAAGACAGCGTTACTTCAAACGATGTAATTGCTAAAATGGAAACGGAATTCAAAGCGCTTTTAGATAAAGACTTTGATGCATCTAAAGAAATTGAGAAAAATGTAATGGACGTGTTCATGGCTGAAGATTGGGTAAATTATCCAATCGGAAAAAAAGGAGCAGTTCAGCTACCGGTTGATACAAAATATGACTTAGATAAGTTGAAAGAATTGGCGATTAAAATGTCAACACTTCCAGCAGATAAGAAATTTATCAACAAAATTACAAGACTTTTCGATAACCGTGTTAAAGCGATTGAAGGAAACTCATTAGATTGGGCACTAGGAGAGTGGTTAGCATATGCTACACTTCTTGTAGAAGGTCACAATGTGAGAATCTCTGGGGAAGATGTAGAAAGAGGAACATTCTCTCACAGACATGCTGTAGTAAAAACAGAAGATACTGAAGAAGAATATATCCCATTAAAACACGTTTCAGAAAGCAGATTTGATGTATTTAACTCTCACCTTTCAGAATATGGTGTTCTAGGTTTCGACTACGGATATGCAATGGCTTCTCCAAATACATTAACGATCTGGGAAGCTCAGTTCGGAGATTTCGTGAACGGTGCACAGATTATTGTTGACCAGTACTTAGCTGCTGCAGAAGAAAAATGGAAAATCCAGGACGGATTGGTGATGTTATTGCCACACGGTTCAGAAGGACAAGGTGCAGAACACTCTTCAGCAAGATTAGAGAGATTCTTAACACTTTGTGCTAACGAAAACATGGTAGTAGCAAACATTACTTCACCAGCCAACTATTTCCACTTATTGAGAAGACAGTTGAAATGGGCATTCAGAAAACCATTGGTAGTAATGAGTCCTAAATCTTTATTGAGACATCCTAAAGTGGTTTCTCCGCTTGAAGATTTCGCAACAGGTTCATTCCAGCCAATCTTAGATGATCCAACTGCAGATCCTAAAAAAGTAGAAAAATTAGTTCTTTGTTCAGGTAAACTATACTTCGAATTATTAGCGAAGAAAGAAGAATTGAATTGTGAAAATATTGCATTAGTAAGATTCGAACAGTTATATCCACTTCAGACTGATGCTATTGAAGCAATCTTCAACAAATACGAAAACAGAAAACAATTAGTGTGGGCTCAGGAAGAACCTGAAAACATGGGGGCTTGGTCTTATATCCTAAGAAACTTCAGAGATACAGGAATCCAAGTAGTATCTCCGGTGCCAAGCGGTGCTCCTGCTCCAGGTAGCCACAAAATGTTTGAGAAAAACCAAAATGCAGTAATCAACAGAGTGTTCGACAGAGACGATGCTCCTGCAAAAAGACCTGTTACAGCTTAATTAAAATAATATCCAATTAAAAAATAAAAAATACTCGATATGTCAGTTTTAGAAATGAAAGTTCCTTCACCGGGCGAATCAATCACAGAAGTTGAAATTGCAACTTGGCTTGTAAAAGATGGTGATTATGTAGAAAAAGATCAACCTATCGCTGAAGTAGACTCAGACAAAGCAACTCTTGAATTGCCAGCAGAACAAAGTGGTGTTATCACTTTAAAAGCAGAAGAAGGTGAGGTCGTACAAGTAGGTCAGGTAGTTTGTTTAATTGATATGGATGCTGCAAAACCAGCTGGTGGTGCACCTGCTGCTGAAGCTCCAAAACAGGAAGAAGTAAAAGCTGCTGAACCTGCTAAACAAGAAGCTCCGAAACCAGCTGCTCCAGCTGCTGCTCCAACAACTTATGCTACAGGAGCTCCATCTCCGGCTGCTAAGAAAATCCTTGACGAAAAAGGAATGGATGCTGCTCAGGTTTCAGGAACAGGAAGAGACGGAAGAATCACTAAAACTGATGCTGAATTGGCAGCAGTTCCTGCATTAGGAGGAAGCCCTCTTACAGCTACAGGTTCTAGATCTACTACTACAACTAAACTTTCAGTTTTAAGAAGAAAAATTGCTCAGAGATTAGTTTCTGTGAAGAATGAAACAGCAATGTTAACAACTTTCAACGAAGTTGACATGTCTGAAATCTTCAGATTAAGAAAACTATATAAAGAAGAATTTGCTCAAAAACACGGAGTAGGACTTGGTTTTATGTCTTTCTTTACAAAAGCGGTTACAAGAGCATTAGAAATGTATCCTGATGTGAATGCATCAATCGATGGAGACTTCAAAGTAAACTATGATTTCTGCGATATTTCAATTGCGGTTTCAGGTCCTAAAGGATTAATGGTTCCTGTATTGAGAAATGCAGAAAACATGTCTTTCAGCGCTGTTGAAGCAAACATCAAAGATCTTGCTACAAAAGTAAGAGATGGTAAAATTACCGTTGATGAAATGACTGGTGGTACTTTCACTATTACAAACGGTGGTACTTTCGGATCTATGTTATCTACACCAATCATCAACCCGCCGCAATCTGCAATCTTAGGAATGCACAACATCATCCAGAGACCAGTAGCGGTTGACGGACAGGTAGTAATCAGGCCAATGATGTATGTAGCAATGTCTTATGACCACAGAATTATTGACGGAAAAGAATCTGTAGGATTCTTAGTAGCAGTAAAAGAAGGGATCGACAATCCTGTTGAAGTATTAATGGGAGGTGACGAAAGAAAAGGCCTTGGATTATAGTTTTTAATAAAATTATAATGTAAATATATAATCTCGCCTTAAAAAAGGCGAGATTTTTGTATCTATTAAGAAAAATACTACAATGATGTTTTCAAAAATGACTTCCAATATCAAAGTTTCAGTAATACCTGAATATGATAGTAAAAACAGTTATCCTTCCGAAAACCGTTATGTTTTCAAGTACAATATCACCATAGAAAATGATGGAAGCTTTCCTATAAAAGTACTGAAAAGAAAATGGCTCATCTTTGATGTAGGATTCGGATATACAGAGATTATCGGTGACGGAGTCATCGGCCTGACTCCAGAAATAGGAACCGGCGAAAATTTCGCTTATTTTTCCAATGTAATGCTTCGTTCCGGAGTAGGAAATATGAGCGGAAAATACCTGGTTAAAAACCTGGAAACACAGGAGACTTTAGAGATTGATATCCCAAAATTTAATCTGCTTTCGGAAGTTTTAAGTAATTAAAATAGTTTTTGTCATAGAAAATGACTGATACAAGTATCGGAACCCGGGGCTGTACCTGTATTATCAAAGCTTTTTAATTTTTGCTTTCATATATTCATTCACTTCATCATTACTGGTGAGGAAGAGCTTCTCAAATGCCAATAAGGATATTTTTGCACAAACTTCTGCATCAGCACCTGCTCTGTGGTGATTAAACTTGATGTTATGGTATTCGGCAAGTGGCTTCAGTCCATATTTTGGAAGATAGTTCCATGATTTTTTGGCAAGCTGTATGCTGCACAGGTAATTCATTTTAGGAGGGAACATTCCATAATGCTCAAAACAGCCTCTTAAAACTGAAGCATCAAACCCTGCATTATGGGCAATCATTAGTGATCCATACATTAATTCTTCTGCCTCATGCCAAATCTCATCAAAGGTAGGAGCATCCTGTACATCTTCCGGCTGTATGCCGTGTACTGCAATATTGAATTTATTAAAATAGGGGAAACTGGGAGGTTTTATTAACCATGTTTTGGTCTCAACAATCTTTGAATCCTGAACCACACAGATTCCCATCTCACAAGCAGAGCTTTTCTCATGAGTGGCTGTTTCAAAATCTATTGCACAGAAATCCATTGGTATAATATTGATTAATTGTTATTGTTTTAACACATTTTTGTTTAATGTTCTAATGACCAACATTCAAGATTGGGTACAATGTAACATTATCTGTTGCTTTTAATTTATCTTCTTTCCGCTTAAAAAATGTTTAAAGATTAGCCATTTTGACTGATAGAATTGATCTTTCTGATGGCTCTGACGAAGTTTCCACGTTCCGGGAAGTTGTTTGTAGAAACCAAAATGTGCCCTTAAAACAGCCCAAAGGTGGGGAAATCCATACTTTAATCCAAAATAAATTCCAGCGAGTCCATCCAGACAAAGCCTGAAAAAGATCAGCCAGATTAGTTTAGGAAATGGAAGGTTTTTAAGCATCATAGACAGATTATTCCTAATATTTAGATACGTTTTCTGAGCACTTTGCTTGTTCAGAGTTCCACCGCCTACATGATATACTGTAGATTTTCCCGTATAAAAGATCTTCTTTCCTGAATTAATGAGTCTCCAGCAAAGATCAATTTCTTCCTGGTGGGCAAAAAAACGTTCATCAAAACCTTTCTGTTCCCAAAAATCTTTGGAACGGATAAAAAAGCAGCATCCTGATGCCCAGAAAATTTCTGTTTCATCATTATATTGTCCTTTGTCTTCCTCTAGATCATCAAATACACGTCCTCTGCAGTAAGGATAGCCTAAATTGTCTATTAAACCACCTCCAGCACCTGCAAATTCAAAGGATTTTTTATTATGATAAGATAATATTTTAGGTTGAATAGCTGAAATTGTTGAATTCTTTTGAAATAAACTCAATACTGGTTCTATCCAGTTTTCTGTAACTTCTACATCCGAATTAAGAAGACAGTAATATTCATTGTTAATCTTCTTCAATCCTTCATTATAGCCTCCTGCAAACCCATAGTTTTTATCATTTCTAATGATTTTTACAGAAGGAAAATGGGTATTTAAAAATGTTATAGAATCATCTGTAGAAAGATTATCAATAACATAAATATCTGCATCTTGAGAAAACTGAACTACACTCGGAAGAAATTTTTCCAGCCAGTTTTTCCCATTCCAGTTTAAGATGGCAACCGCCAGTTTGTTCTGCATGTACATCTAATTTTTTTCAGTATCAAAGATTTTAATAGAGTCCTGATACTTCCACTTTCTGTGAGACCAAAGATAATTGTCCGGATGCTTATGTAAGGTGTTTTCAAGCATCTTGTGAAATTTTCTTACCACCTCATGCTCTGTAAATTTTTCATTATCCGGGTAGATTCTGTAGTAATTAACCTGATAATAACCTCGTTTTACTTTTTTCATTTCACAATAAATAAAAGCGAGATCCATTCGGGTAGCTAATTTATCATAACCGATGAAAGCAGGCGTTCGTTGATTCAAAAACTCTAAACCATACGTAACATGAGAGAAATGTGGAGTTTGATCTGCCACAAACATATAGATAGAATCACCATTATTAGGCGATTTAAATATGTTTCTAATAACTTCATTGGCTTCCAGGGCTTCATTTCCGAACTTATTTCGAACCTTTTTCATCTGGTTTTCCCAAAAATTACTGTTTACTTTTCTGTACACCGGATGGCAGTGCTTTTGGGGGACAATTTTTGCTAAAGCATTAATCCATTCCCAATTAAAGACATGCCCCGCAAGTAAAATAATATTTTTACCTTCCGCTTTCACTTCGTGAAACAAATCCTGATTGATATGCTGCATCCGCACTCTTGCTTCTGTTTCAGAAATACTGAATGATTTGATGGTTTCTACCAAGTAATCGGAAAAGTTGTGATAGAATTTTTTTCGGATTTCACTGATCTCATCCTCTGATTTTTCAAGAAAGGAATTTCTAAGATTTTGGGTAATCACCTTTTTCCTATACCCTACCAAATAGTAATTTAGGAAGAACATAACGTCCGAAAAAATATACAATATTCTAAGCGGAAGTTTTGAGATGAAAAATAATATTTTGATTAAAAAGCTCATAAAACAGGCAAATTTAGTGATAATAAAATTATGGTTCTATTTTTGTAGGGAGATAAGTAATATTTTTTTATTTTTATGTTATGAAAAAATTAGCAATTTTAGCTTTTCTGGGATTAGGTGTATTAAGCTTTTCACAGAATACCAATCTACCAAAAGAAGAAAGAGTACGAGATAACGCGCTTTTGGTAAAAACTGATCAGGCAGAATTGGATGCGAAGAAGAAAGCTGCAGAAGAAAAGGTAAAACTTCCCAAACCATATAATCCAAAAGCTGATGCTCAGGCAGATATCAATAAATTAGTAGCCCAAGCTAAGAAAGAAGGAAAGAATATTATACTTCAGGCTGGCGGAAACTGGTGTATATGGTGCCTTCGATTTAATAACTTTGTACAGCAAACTCCTGAATTGAAAGAATTAGTAGATAAAAACTATTTATATTATCACCTGAACTATTCTCCGGATAACAAAAATGAGAAAGTTTTTGCTCAATATGATAACCCTGGCGAAAAATTTGGATATCCTGTATTTATTGTTTTAGATAAGAACGGTAAAATGATTAAAGTTCAGCAGAGTGATGTGCTTGAAGAAGGAAAAGGATACAGCAAGGACAAGGTAAAAGAGTTTTTCAATACCTGGAAACCTAAAGCATAAAAAACTAAAAGGTTGTTTCTACTGGAAGCAGCCTTTTTTATTTTCCGAAAAAGATCTGTGTAATCCGCGAAATCTGCGAGAATTATAAAAACTTTTTAATCCATCTTAATTTTTTTTCAGAGTAGGGCGGATATTTTATATTGGGCTCACCCCATGTTGCTTTTTCAAGAATAGATTTCTGGTGAGAGAAGGCTGCAAAACCGAATTTCCCATGATAATTTCCTATTCCTGAATTTCCTACGCCTCCAAATGGCAGATGATCATTGCTTAAATGCATTACAACATCATTGATACATCCACCTCCAAAAGATAATTTTTGTGTGAAGCTTTCCTTTTCTTCAGTATTGTTGGTAAAAAGATAAGCCGCCAGAGGTTTTTCCAGTTCCAATACTGCGTTCAGAGCCATATTGTAGTTGCTAAAGGTGATAACAGGTAAGAGAGGTCCAAAGATTTCTTCTTCCATGATCGGATCTTTCCAGTCTATATTGTGAAGAATAGTAGGTTCTATATATCGCTTTTCTTCATCAAAATTTCCACCACAGTATATTTTTTCTTTATCAATAAGATGAATCAGGCGCTGAAAATTTTGCTGATTGATGATTTGGGTATACTGTTCAGAATCCGGACTGTATTTGAATTCTTTACTATATTTTCTCAACATTTCCAGAAACTGTTCCTGTATGCTTTCATCTACCAATAAATAATCAGGAGCAACACAGGTTTGCCCGGCGTTCAGGAATTTTCCCCATACAATTCTTTTGGCAGCAATCTCAAGATTGGCATTTTTAGTAACAATGGCAGGAGACTTTCCTCCCAATTCAAGAACAACGGGTGTTAAATGCTCTGCAGCGGCTTTATATATGATCTTTCCAACTTTTGTACTTCCTGTAAAGAATATTTTATCGAATTGCAGCTTTAATAATGCTGTAGTTTCATCAATACCGCCTTCGTATACATACAAATATTCAGGAGGAAAGTTATTATTGATGATCGTTGACATTGCTTTCATCGTATTTTCTGCAATTTCACTTGGTTTCAGAATACAGCAGTTTCCGGCAGCCATAGCGGCAATAATAGGAGATAGGGATAATTGATAAGGATAATTCCATGCTCCAATCACCAGAATATTACCCAATGGTTCGGAATGAATCTTACTTTTTCCAAGCTGATTCACCAGATTTGTACTTACTTTATGGGGCTTTGCTAGTGATTTTAGATTTTTCAGATAAAAATCAATATCATTCAGAATAAAAGAGATCTCTGTAGTGAAGGTATCAAATTTAGATTTGCCAAAATCTTTGTAAATAGCTTCGTACAGCATGTTTTCATTGGAGATGATAAGGTTTCTGAGCTTTTCAAGATACATTTTTCTGAAGGCAATGCTTTTGGTTTGCTGTGTTTTGAAAAAGTCTCTCTGACTTTGTAAAATTTCTTCGATTTCCATGCGATGGCTTTTCAGTTAAACGTAAGTGCTGATTTGATATTGTAATGAAAAAAACGCAACAATAAACCGGCCAAAGTTGGGGGATGAGAATTGGAAGTAGAAAGTTGAAGGAATTTTTGAGGGTTAGAAGATGTTGGTTATTTAAAGATTATTTTAATCCAACCTTAGATTTTCAAACGCTATGATCGCTAAGATAACTTTAATGCTGCTTATCTTTCCGTTCGCAAAGGCATTTCGTTCAGCTAGGGCTATGGATTACAACCTTTGCTGAGTGAAACGCCTTTGCGTACGTTTATAGTCTATTTCATTTTAAGTCTTTGCGAACAATGCGTTAAATTAAAGAAATTAATTTCCTAAACTCACAGAGGTATTGAAGTCTTCAAGAACTTCCATCTTCTAGTATCCTGCTCCCTTTCCATTGTTCATTACATAATATTCCTCACTGCTATTTTAACCGGGTGATAAAGTAATAAAAGGAGAGCTGTGATGAAAGCCAGCCAGAATAAACCCGTGAATATCTCCATATTGGAAAGCAGAAGAGATTGAGCGGTTATCTTTGCTTTAAAAGCGCCTGCTGTCATAGATAATGATTCATTAACCGGAAGTTTTGAAATATTGGCTCCGAAAATCTGATTCCATTGATTGTAGAAAACCGGATTGGTATCGGTAAGGTTGAAGCTTAAGACATCCGAATGTTTTAACGTTAAAAACAACATTCCGTTTTGCATTAAGGCATATCCAATGGCAGTGGCCCAGAAACGGGTAGTGGTTCCCATGGCACTGGCATTAGCCACATATTGTTCCGGCATTCCCGAAATGAGAAAGAATACTAAAGGAGTAAATAATAAACCCTGAGCCACTCCCTGAAGAAAGAGAGGTGGACAGATAGTGGTAAGTGTAGTATCCGGATAAAAAGTATAGGTAAACCATGCGCAGTCTATGGCCAGTAAAAGAAAGCCTGCAAAAAAAATAATCCTGGAAGAAACACCACGAACCAGACAAACTCCTGAGAGAAAAACTCCGATAAGTGTCCCGGCCACATTCCAATACTGAATGTTGACAATATAATCCCATGGCCATTTCCATACTGTTGCCATTATACTGTATACATTATTTAACCCTGAACGGATAAGATAGAAGATGAAAAACAGGATCATTCCCACCATCACATTTTTAGAACTGAAAATTTCAAAATGGAATAAAGGACGTTTTGAATTCCTTTGTTTCAGCATAAATAAACCTCCGGAAATGAGAAATATAAACAAACAAAGAATGATAGAATCAGACTCAAACCACATGAGTCTTTTTCCATACACGATAGCATAGGCTCCCGATTGAAGACAAACCCATAGCAAAAACCAACTTGGAATATCCATTTGATATAATGGTTTTTTAGGGAAGAAACGATTTTTGTTGAAAATGACAAAGCCTAAAATCAAGACAAAAACATGGAAATAAGCCATCATTAAGATCATATGCCGGTAATCATAATCCTGAATGCTTGATTTAAGTAAGGTTGTTGTTACGGTTCCTCCTGTCAGCATAAGTGCATACATAAAAAGGTAGGCAATCACTTTAGCATGTTTTGTTTTTAATTCAGCTATAATTAATGGTAAAAAAATAGCGCCTTCCAGTAATCCAAAGAATCCCTCTAAAAAACGGATCACCAGGATCACATGATAATCATTGGTGACAGATAAAATATAAAGAAGAATTACAGAAACGGAAGACATCAGCAGTACATAATACTTCACACTAAAATAAGACATGAACCGCTGTAAAACCAAAAGCGTGACTACAAAAGTTCCATACATCAGCATCATCAAATATTGGATATCATCTGAGTCCACATCCATAAAAGAAGAGGTAAAAGCACTATTGGAATGCAATAATGACAATAGCATAATGTGTGGAAATAAGGCCAGGATGAGAAGAGGCAATTTCAACCATTGCGGTAACCATTTATGATAAACTGTATTGTGTTGCATAATTGTTTGGAAAGCTAATGAAAACCTTGAGTTTACTGTTTAGCTGTTTATAATAATAAAATGCGAAAAGACAAAATAGCAAAGGGGTAAAGTAAAAGGTAAAATGACAAATATGCTTAAAGAAAAAATTAGCAGATCTGTGCGTTGCGGTCTTGCCTTTTCGCAGAAAATAAGTTTAATTTGAAAATTTGAAAATGAGCTAATTTGAAAATGATTATAAAACCAATATTTTTATACTCTAATACTCTAATACTCTAATACTCTAATACTCTCAAACCTAAATCTTCTTTGCACTCACCAGAACATTCATTCCGGAAAGCAGTTTTTCATTGTCTTTGTTATGATCTAATATAATTTTTACTGGAAATCTCTGTTCTATTTTTACAAAGTTTCCTGTAGCATTATCTGGTTTTATCAAAGAAAATTGAGAGCCTGATGCTGGAGAAACAGAAAGAATTTTCCCTCTAAATTCAACATCTGGATAAGCGTCTGCAGTAATAATGACTTCCTTGGTTTGATCGATCTGCCCGAGTTGAGTTTCCTTATAATTGGCAATAATCCATTTTTCTTTGCTTACGATTTGTACCAATGCTTGTCCTTCCTTAATCAGTTGTCCTTCCTGGATCGTCTTTTTTCCTACCCAGCCGTCATAAGGGGCTTTAATTACAGTGTATGAAAGGAATAATTTTGCATTATTCAGATTGGCTGAACTTTGCTGAATCTGGCTCTTTGCCGGAGCTACTTTTGTCTGTTGTTCACTTGCGCCTGCTCTAACTGCATTTTTCTGCTGTTCCAGAGCTAAAAGATTAGCTTTTGATTGTTCATAAGAGGCTTTTACGTTTTCAAAATCCTGTTCTGTGGCGGCATCTTCAGCCAACAGGTTTTTATACCTTTTGTAATCCTGTTCCGTTCTCCAGATATCAATTCTTGCAGAAGCAATTTTAGCATCAATGATTTTCGTATCACTTGATTTGGTGTGTACTGAACTTTCAATTGTAGTGATATTCTCAGTAGTCGTATTAAGATTCGCTTCAGCCATATGTACCTGATTCACAAATTCCCTGTTATCAATGACAATGAGGGTGTCTCCCTTGTGTACAAACTGGTTTTCGTTAAACTTTATGGTTTTGATGAACCCTGAAACCTTGCTGGAAACAGGAGTGATATATTGTTCGATCTGTGCATCATTGGTTGTCACATTTTTCCTCGAAAAAAGATAGAAGCTCACCATGCCTGTAACTCCGCTTATGATAAGGATCCATGCTAATAAAGTAATGGTTTTGTTGATTCTTTTTTCCTTTTGTGTCAGTTGTTTCTGTGCCATAGTTTTTATAAGTTTCCAATCGTATATTGGAGTTGATAGTATTTTAGTTGTCGGTTAATTTTTACGGAAATAAGGTTAGATTCAGCTTCCAGATAGGTATTATCTGCATCAATCAGTTCAGTGATAAGGCTTAGTTTATTCGCATATTTTGTTCTTACAATACGGTAGTTTTCCTTAGCTTGGTCAATGGCTTCTTCAGCAATTTTCACCTTTTGATCAGTTTCTTCAAACTTTTTGTAGGCTTCATATACATTATGTCTTATCTTTTCTTCGTTTTCCTCAATCTGAAGTTTGGCAAGGTCTATATTCTCTCTTGCTTCCTGCATTTTATATTTATTTTTGTACAGATTTTCGATAGGATAGGTAAGATTCAGTCCAATCATTCCTAAACGATAGGCATAAGGCTCAGGAGGAAAAAACATCATATTGGGATATTTCAGAAAATATTCTCCGCCCGCTGTTATTTTTGGGAGATAATTGGCTTTAGTAATTTTCTGATCCAGCTCTCTTAAAGAAAGGTTTTTATGAGTAATTCCAACTGATTCATTCTTATGTAAAGCAGTTTCAGTTAACTCATCAATATAGGGGATGGCTGCTTTGTCGGAAATCAGATCCTCTGTGTTTACATGCATTTCTTGTTGTTCAGGAAGAGAAAGGATGGTTTTCAGTTTATGCTCAGCAATCTGTATGTCATTATCCAGTTCTGTCCAGCTCATTTTGTGATTAGAAAGTTGTAGTGAAGTTCTCAACACTTCGTTTACCGTAACTACACCATTAGCTTTTAAAGCTTTTACCTGTTTAATATTCACAGAATCCTCTTTCATTTTATCATTAATAAGGGACTGCTGTTCTTTTAAGTGATGAATTTGCAGAAAAGCGGTAATGACTTCCATGGTAAGCTGTCTTTCGTCCAGATGGGTTCTTAAGGCTGAAACTTCAGTATCAATCGCTGCCTTTTTCTCTGTATTTTTTATTTTTCCACCCATATAAACAGGGATAGAAGCAGATAAGGTAAAGTCATACATTCCATTGATCGCATCATATTTTGTTGGTTTATTAAATACACCATCCTGATACTGGAAAAGATTGGTAACCTGGTTGTAGCTGGTATGAAATTCAACATCCAGAAGTTTTTCCATTTTAAGGTCTCTCTCCTTAGTGACAGACATTTCACGTTTTAAATGACTAATCTGGATATTCTTGTTATTTTTTAACCCAATTTCTATAGCCTGTTGAAGCCCAAGATGTTGGTAATCTATCATTTGTGAGTGTAAAAGGTTGCTCAATAATAAGCACAACGCTATGCACTGATATCGGCATGCGTTAAATATCATATTCATAAATTAATTAAAGGATTTTTGCTAAAAAGATTTTGATACTGCAAATTTACGATGATGCTATGTAGACATGATTTGTGAAACCAGAAAAATATTTGCTCATTTACGCCAATATGAAAATTCTTCCTATCTTTAGGGGATGAATGATAGCCATTTTAAAGCCGTAGAAGAGGATGATGCTGAATTTTATGTGTATCATGTTCTTACCGGAAATATAACAACAGAGATTCATTATCATAGCTCTGCACAGTTAGTATATGCAGAAGGCGGAATTGTGCATGTTTTTACAGATCTGAAACATTGGTACCTGCCGGCGAGATGTTTCATGTGGATCCCAGCCGGAACACCCCATTATCTTTTTTCTACAAGTCCCAAAGTAGATTTATATAATTTTTATATTAAAAAAGAAGAAGGTGAAAATGGCTTCTTTGATGAAATTAATATTTATTCTGTGAATGAATTGCTTCGGGAAATGATTTTATATACCAAAGAATGGAATGGGAAAATCACAAAAAAAGATAGTTCAAAATATTATTTCCTTAAAGCTCTTAAAGGTGTTTTACAAGAAAAAAAACACAAGCATCTGGCATTTCCGATACAGCATCCATTTCCCAAAGATGAAACCTTACTGAAGATTGCTAGATATATTCATGCTAATCTCGAGAAGCCTCTAACGATTGAATCTACAGCCAAGGAATTCGGAATGAGCACCAGAACGCTTTCCAGAAAGTTTAAAGAAATTTTGGGTATGAATTACGTTCGTTTTCTGAGAGCCTTAAGAATTACCCGTTCTTTAGAATTAATGCTGGAAGGAAAGTATAATATGTACGAGATTGCGATGATGGTGGGTTACAATAGCCTGTCTTCTTTCAGCAATATCTTTAAAAAGGTAATTGGAGTAGCACCTACAGAATATCAGCAGAAATTAAGAGGAAATAGGTAGTTGGGTGAGAATGTTTGAGAGTTTTTAGGATAAGAGAATGATAGAATGAATTGAGTACGCTGAATCACATATATCTTGATTCTTGGCTCTTTGTTCTCCCAATCTTACTGCACAAAAAAACCACTTCAAATAATTGAAGTGGTCTTTGTATGGTGAGAAATTCTCAGTCGCTTATTAAGCTTCTTCAGATTTAGCCTCTTCCTTCTTAGCAGCAGGAGCAGCTACAACTGGAGCATCAGAAACGATGTCGAATTCGTAGTTGTACTCAACATTTCTGTGAAGTCTGATAAGAGCAGCAAATTTACCAGTTCTCTTGATCGTGTTACCAGGAATTTTGATATATTTTTTCTCTACAGAAACACCAGCTTTTTCTAAAGCAGCAGATAGATCAGCATTGTTGATAGAACCGAATAACTTATCACCAGTACCTACTTTTGCAGGAATAGTGATAGAAGTTTTCTTCAATTGCTCAACTACAGCGTTAGCAGCAGCGATTAATTTAGCTTCTTCTTCTTTTCTAGCCTCTAATGTAGCTTCTAAAGCAGCTTTGTTTTTAGGGGTAGCTAAAAGAGCAATTCCTTGAGGAATTAAGAAGTTTCTAGCATAACCAGGCTTTACGTTTACTGTATCAAACTCAAGTCCTAAGTTTTCTACGTCTTTTTTTAGGATAATTTCCATTGTTGTTGTCCTTTTTAAGATTTTAGTTTTATAATCTAAAATCAAGTTAGAATTAATGATGTATTCAGCAACAAAAGAAGAGATTGCTCTCTTCTTTTATTTATTTTTTGTCTTATTTTAATAAGTCAGCTACGTAAGGTAGTAAAGAAAGGTGTCTTGCTCTTTTGATAGCAGCAGAAACTTTTCTTTGGTATTTTAAAGAAGTTCCAGTGTATCTTCTTGGTAAGATTTTACCTTGCTCGTTTACAAATTGTAATAAGAAGTCAGCATCTTTGTAATCAACGTGCTTAATTCCGTATTTTTTGAATCTACAATATTTCTTTTCAGATTTTGTATTGATATCAAGCGGAGTAAGGAATTTTACTTCTGATTCTCCTCCAGCTGAGGCTTGTTTAGCCATTTCATCTATTGCCATGTCTTGTCTTTTTTAAAAAATAGGGTTAATTAATTAAGCTTTAGCTGCTTTTACTTTAGCTCTTCTTGTTACAGCGTACTCAATAGCATGCTTGTCAAGTTTTGTAGTAAGGTAACGGATAACTCTCTCGTCACGTTTGAATGCTAATTCTAAGTCAGCTACTACAGAACCTTCTCCTTTAAATTCGATTAAAGTATAGAACCCATTCTTTTTCAATTGGATTGGGTAAGCTAATTTTTTTAATCCCCAGTTTTCTTTAGCAACGATTTCGCAGTTCTTTTCTTTGATAAGATCTACATACTTGTTCACTGCTTCCTCTACCTGTGCCTCAGATAGAACGGGAGTTAAAATGAAAACAGTTTCGTAATTGTTCATAATGTTAAATGAATTTGTTAATTATTTCGAGGTGCAAAATTAGAAATTATATTTTTAATATGCAAGAGTATTTATGAAATAATGGAGTATTCATGGTAGGAATTTGAATGTTGATAGTGTTTTTGTACTTTTGCTACACGAATTTTTTATTGCATGAAAACCAAATTTTACACACTGCCATTATTGTTGATGGGAATTATCTGTTATTCACAGGATAAAATTTCCAAGAAGAACGGAACCTCTTTTGAGGCTAAGATTATCGAAGTTGGGGCGTCAAATATTACTTACAAAGAATTAGATTATCTGGATGGACCCAGCCATTCATTAAACAAATCAGAAATTTACAAAATCATTTATGCTAACGGGAAGGAGGATCTTCTGGGTAAATATCATAATGTTGATGAAGTGAAAACCTTTATTGTCGATAAAATCAGAGAATTTGGAGCGGATCGTGATAACGGAATGCTGAGACTTGCTGCTGAATTTGATGGAAATAATATCAGAATAAATTCAGTGGATAAAAATGGAAAGCTTTATTACGAAGGAGATTGGTGGAATCTGAGTAATGTAGTGGACTTTCATAAAGTATCAAAAAGAAAAAATGGGGATGCATTTTTAAATATCGTCACCTATAAAGTGAAAAGATCAAGTGAAAAACTGGATAAGTTGGTGATTAGAGTTATTAATTACGGAGTTGCTGAAGAATTATCCGAAGCCTTTAAAGACTTAAATATCATGCTAAAAAAAGACCTGTAAATAGGTCTTTTTTTATGGATAAATTTATTCTTTTCTAATCTCCGTTAAAAAATTAACTTTTAATACATCATACAAAGAATGTCTGCTCACTAAGATGGAAGCAATAGATGAAACCATACCGGCAAGCATCAGATGAAAAATCAATGAATGTCTATCTGTCATTTCTAGTACAATGATGGCTGATGTAAACGGAGCACGGGTAATTCCGGTAAGAAAAGCAACCATTCCGCCCAGAACAACGACATTGGTTTCATTAGGCGTTAAATGGATAATCCCGGAAATAACAGATCCAATACTTGCCCCGGCAGATAGAGCAGGCGCGAAAATACCACCGGCACCTCCTGACGTAAAAGACAGAGCAGGGCCTAGCATTCTTAAAATAGGAACATACCAGTCTTCATGCTTATCCTTCGTGAAAAGCACCCGTTCCATAATCTCCTTTCCTGATCCTAAAATTTCACGATTGATGAAATAAGCTATAGAAGCAATGATTAAAGCACAAATAACCAGGAAAATTACATTCGCTTTATTTGTTTTCAGTTTTTTCTTTTTCCAGCTATTGATCTTAAGCATAATTACCGAAAGCTGGCTTGCAAGGATTCCAGCTGTAGCAGCAACAAGCACAATGGGAAACATCACCATCAGAGAAACGTCATTTGTCTTCGGATATCCCAAATATAAATAAGATCCTGCCAAAGTCTGTGCAGTAAGACCCGCAATAATAACAGCGGTAAATAAAGCTGTTTTAAAATAGTTGATATGGGTTTTTGATAATTCTTCTACTGCAAATACAATTCCGCCGAGAGGAGTGTTGAAAGCTGCTGCGAGACCTGCTGCAGCTCCTGTCATAATCATATTCTTTTTAGAAATTTTAGGCCACCAGTCGGGAAGATATTCGTTTACTTTTCTGAAAACAGACCCTGCAATCTGAATAGTAGGGCCTTCACGGCCTACAGCCCCGCCGCCAATGACTAAAACTACAGAAGAAATGATTTTGAAAATAATAATTTTAAGACTTAAAAGACTTCTGATCTTTTTATGTTCTTTCGGATTAGCGAGTTCTACAGCTGCCATCACCTGAGGAATACCACTTCCTTTAGCATTGGGTGCAAACTCCTTTACCAACCACCAGGAAAGCACAAAACCAATCGGAGCAATAATGAAAATCAGCCATGCGTGCCAGTTGAATATGAAATTCATAAGGTTTTCACCCCATGCGAATATTTGTGCATATAATACTGCAAAAAAACCGGTAATCACAGATCCGATCCAAAAGGGAATAGCTTGCAAAAGATTATTCTTAAGCTGCTCATTCCGGATGTTGTCAAACGATTTCTTTATGGATTTACGAATAAGGATGAGGATTTTCAGCATTTGTTGGTTTTGAGGGATGAAATTACGGTAAAAAAACTGAAACTTATATTTCTTCTAAAAATTTTGAAATGAGTAAAGCATTTTCTACACTTAACGCCTTTGGAACTGCTAAACCTACGATATTATTTTTGACTTCGAGCTTAAAATCCTCATCGGTAATAGACTTTATAGCTTCTTTTCGAAGAGGAGTTAAAAATGCTATGGTTTTATACGAATCACTTCCTAAAACATAAAAATCTTTAAAGTCTCTGCTTTCTTTGAAATTAATATTGAAGCGGTTGAATATGGCCGCAATTTTATCCGCAATTTTTTTCCTATTAATAGAAATAAAACCGAAATCTTCATTCATTTTCTTCAGGCCCCAAACTTCCAATGTATCATATTCATCAGTCGTACGAGTTCCTTTAGCAGTTGTTCCTATCGTATTTACAAAGAGAAGGTAAAAATTATTGGTTCCACTGTTGTCTGTAATATGATAGCAAAGTTTGGGCTCTTGTAAAAAATTAATGTCACTCGATTTAAACTGAGGATATAGAGAATCTTCAATCTCTACAACAGATACCGTAAAGTTTTCTGCTAACTGATCATGAATCTTAAATATTAATTTTTCGTCTTCTTTTGAAAAATCAAATAATTGGGTGACATACAGTTTTCTAAAGTCTAATTCCATCGATAATACTTTGTTTAAAGATAAAATTATTAATGAAAAAATCCAACAAAAAACCTTCAATAAGATATGAAGGTTTTATAGTAAACAATATTGTAAAAAAACAATATATCATTTCTTTTCCGTTAGATCTTCGATCTTCTGAATCATTTTTTCAGCATTGGTGTTTTCCGGATTTAATGCTAATGATTTTTTATAATTTTCTAAGGCCAAAGCATAATTTTTCGCATAGAAATAACCTTCTCCCAAACTGTCAAAAGCATTTGCCGACTGAGGATTATCTTTAACATTGATCGTAAAAACTTTGATAGCTTCATCCATTCTTGAATTCCTCAATAAGATATAGCCTATGTCATTCAGGGTATTTTCAAAATTCCATTTTGGATTTTTTGCTTTGATGGAATAATAGATTTTTTCAGCGCCAGGGTTATCTTTTTTAGCAAATTCAGAGATGATGGTTTCTTCTGCAAGTAAATAGTCATCTGTTAGACTTTTATCAATCATAGAAGCAATATGGTTGATGATCCGATACTGAACAGGAAATAGGCTGTATCCATTAGACATCATGATGATTGCCATATTGTTCTTTGGATAAATCTTATAAGCACTTACATTTCCACCGGAAAAATTATAAGAATTTATATTGTTCACTTTGGTAATGTCCCATCCATAAGCAAAAACATCTTTTTTATTATCAAACTCAAAGGGTTGCCACATCATTTCTTTTGTTTGTTGAGATAACAGATCATTTTTACTAAGATGAATGCTCCATTTCAAAAATGCAGGAAGCGTAATGGCTACTCCGTTGGCAGAGTGAGCTCTTGTTCCGCTAACATCCGTAGATTTTTCATATTGTTTTTTTTCCGGATTGTAATTGTATTTTACCACACGGTTCGGAATCTTTTCGAGAGCGTTTGAAGAAAAAATAACCTGGTTTTTAGAATCTGAAAACTGCTTGTTCAGGATGAAGTTTTCAAAAGATTGTCCTGTGATTTGTTCAATAATCATGGTGAGAAGGAAATAGTTCGTTTGATTATATCTGAATTCATTTCCCGTTTTAAAATCCATTTTTTCCTTAGCCAGCCGTTCAATAACTTTGGTGTTAGAATCATCAGCTAAAATATCATTAAAAGCAATAAGGTTAGGAAGTCCTGAAGAGTGTGTGATCAGGTTTTTTACTTTAATATCCTGCCATTGTTCAGGCAAGTTCTTAAGATATTTGGAGATAGGATCTTCTAAAGATAATTGGCCTTTTTCAACCAGTTGAAAAACACCAACATTTGTCATCAATTTTGAGGTAGAATATATTCTGAACATGGAATTTGAATCTACCCTTTTACCACTTTCCAGCGTTTCTGTACCATAATACTTTTGAAAAATAATCCGGTCATCTTTTATAATCCCAAGAGCTAAACCTGGAATCTGATTGATTTTAATCGCTTCTTTCACATACTGATCAATTAATGCTGATTGATCAGTTTTCTGAGGGTAGGCCACTATGGAAATACTTAAAGCCAATGTGATCAATAGGAACTGTTTCATAGGGAACTTGTTTTGTTTTATAAAAGACAATTCAAACTCCGGTTATATTACTCCCTAATTCAAAGATGTACACAAAAAAACCTCCGATAAAAATCGAAGGTTTTATATTTATTGCATAATCAGCGTTAAGAAAATTACTTATTGCTAATTACTCATTACTTATATTTCCGTGTTCAGATCCCAGTTTTCAAGATAGTCGTGAACATGTTTAAGCATCATTCCGCCTAAAGATCCGTCTACAACTCTGTGGTCATAAGAGTGAGACATAAACATTAAGTTTCTGATAGCAATTACATCACCATCAGCCGTTTCTAGAACTGCAGGCTTCTTAACGATGGCTCCAATAGCAAGGATCGCAACCTGTGGCTGAGGAATGATTGGAGTTCCCATAAGGTTTCCAAAGCTTCCTACGTTAGAAATTGTATATGTTGCTCCTTGAGTATCTTCTGGTCTTAATTTCTTGTTTCTTGCTCTGTAAGCTAAGTCATTGATCGCTTTGGCAAGACCTGAAAGAGATAACTGATCAGCATTTTTGATAACAGGAACGATAAGGTTTCCGTCTGGTAAAGCGGTAGCCATACCGATGTTGATATTTTTCTTTTTGATGATGTTCTCACCGTTTACAGAAACATTGATCATTGGGAAATCCTGGATTGCTTTTACTACAGCTTTCACGAAAATAGGCATGAAAGTAAGCTTTTCTCCTTCACGTTTTTCGAAGGTTGCTTTATGTTTAGCTCTCCATTTTACAACGTTGGTAACGTCTGTTTCAATGAATGAAGTAACGTGTGGAGCAATTTGTTTTGCTTTCACCATGTTTTCTGCGATGATTTTTCTCATTCTGTCCATTGGAATGATCTCGTCACCTGCAGCAGCAGTAATCGTTGCAGCTGGTGCTGAAACTGGAGCTGGAGCTGTTTGTTGAACCGGAGCAGCCTGTTGAGCAGGTTGGTTTCCTCTGTTGGCAACGTAAGCTAAAATATCTTCTTTGGTAATTCTTCCTTCTAAACCGCTTCCTTTGATAGATTTCAGTTCAGTTTCAGAAATATTTTCCTGTTGTGCAATTGATTTTACAAGTGGAGATAAATAAAGATCTCCTGAGAATTCTACATTGGATGCAGCCACAGTTTGTAAAGGCTGCTCAATAGTTTTTAAAGTTTCAGTGTCCGGAGTAGCTGCCGGTGTTTCAGTGGTTACTTCCTCAGAAGCAGAACCTTCTCCTTCAATTTCTAAAATAGCAATGGCCTCACCTACTTTTGCAACTTCATCTTTTTGCTTTAAAATTTTTACGATTTTTCCCGAAACTGGTGTCGGAACGTCTGAATCTACTTTATCTGTTGCAATTTCTACTACAGAGTCATCCTCTTTTACGTTATCACCTTCATTGAATAACCAAGTGATAATTGTCGCTTCCATAACACCTTCTCCCATGGAAGGAAGCAATAATTTGTATTCTGCCATTTTTGATTTTTAGATTTTGACAAATATATAAAAAAAATCGGTTTTTTTATGAAATATATAATTTTACATGAATTCAATATAGATATTTTCTCCTACATTCAATCCAAACAGGCTTTTAGCTCCGTTTTTCTTACTGCCTTTATAAATAGTAAGCTCCAATAACTGACTATCATTGAAGATAGCCGCCGACTGCCCGTGGAATTCTGTCTCCCTTTCCCAGTCTGAAACTACTTCAGTATGGCTGGAAAATATCCTGGATAGACTCAGGTTTCTGAATTTTATGGTAAATCCTTTGTACCCTTTGCTGATATTTTCAAAGAAATCCTGATTGATATTTGAGATTATATTTCCGAAATTATCAATATAGGTAACTTCACCAATAATCATTCCTTCAGACTCATTATAAACCGCTCTTGGGAACATCAGCTGCTTGGCAGTATCTATTTTTCTGCCAATTACTTCAGGAAGGCCGCCATTAGCAAGATGTACCGCTGCCGGAACAAAAATATCTGTAGAAGTGAAATTGATAACATCATCAAAACGGTTGTTCAGTGTGATCTCATAAATGGCTTCCGGCTTAATGTCAAAAAAGATAAGGCTTAAAAGACCATTGTCTGCGGCCAGAAAGTAAGAACCATCAGCTTTGTAAAGGATATTTTTTCTGGATTTATGGTAAAAACTGTCTACAGAAAGGATGTGAATACTACCTTTCGGAAAATATTTATAAGCGTTTCTTACAATATAAGAAGTTTGTATAAGGTTGAATGCCTGGATATCGTGGGTTATATCAATAATATTAACCTCAGGGTTTAGAGACAGAATCTTGCCCTTCACAGCGGCGACTCTGTAATCTAAATTTCCGAAATCCGAAGTAAGGGTAATAATTGACATGAGCAATTTATAGAATAGTGTAGTCATGCAAAGTTATTTAAAATAAAAGGAAAGCCCGAAAGATTGTTGAAAAGAATTTGATATAAATTGAAAAAAAGCTTTAATTTTAAAATCTAAAAATAAAAATACTGCATGTTTGAATTGACCTATGATCTGGAAGAAATCGATGCGAAAATCTTCTATGGAGTTAATAACCAATATTTCAACTTAATAAAATCAAGCTTTCCGACCATTAAAATTACTGGAAGAGACCATTATATTTTTGCAATGGGAAATCAGGAAGCTTTGGACATATTGAAGCAAAAACTGGATGATATTGTAAAATTTATCTCAAAAAACAACTCAATCGGCCTTAAAGACGTCGAAAATATCCTGAATATTAAAGATGAAAATGAAAAGCAGCTCATTTTTGATCAGGACATCATTGTAAAAGGAGTAAACGGGAAGGTAATCAAAGCAAAGACAACCAATCTTAAAAAACTGGTAAAAGAAACAGAGAAAAAAGATATGGTTTTTGCGATTGGACCTGCCGGAACCGGAAAAACTTATACCAGTGTAGCATTGGCGGCAAGAGCCTTGAAGGATAAGGAAGTAAAAAGAATTATTCTTACCAGACCAGCTGTGGAAGCAGGGGAGAGCCTTGGATTCCTTCCGGGAGATCTTAAAGAAAAATTAGATCCTTATTTACAACCTTTATACGATGCACTTCGTGATATGATTCCTCATGAGAAGCTGGAAGGCTTCATGGAAAAGAAAGTTATCGAGGTAGCGCCGTTAGCTTTCATGAGAGGGCGTACCCTTGATGATGCTTTTGTAATTCTTGATGAGGCACAGAATACTACCCATGCTCAGATGAAGATGTTCCTGACAAGAATGGGAATGAATGCTAAATTTATCATTACAGGTGATCCAAGTCAGATTGACCTTCCAAAGAACCAGCAATCCGGATTGAAAGAAGCAATGAGGATTTTGAATGGAGTGAAGGAAATAGGTTTTGTATACCTTACAGAGGAAGATGTGGTAAGACATCCGGTGGTAAGGAAGATTATTCTTGCTTACAATGATGAAGAAAAGCGACTGAGAAATGATTAATTCTATGTAGATAAATTTCCATTAACCTTTTGTTAACCTTATTTTTTCTCTTAAAATTTGTTAATTTGAAAAAAATAATTAGTTTTGCAGTCCTTAAATGTATAACTAATTAACAATGAAAAAATTTTTACTTATTGCAGCTGTAGCTGTATTGGGAATTAATGCAAACGCACAGGAATTTAAATTTGGACCTAAAGCAGGTTACTCTTTATCAATGCTTAAGGCAACTGGCGAAGGAACTACCTACAAATTTGATTCAAAATCTACTTTCTATGCTGGGGCAATGGCAGAATATAAGTTTAACGATAAATTTGCCGTACAGGGTGAGGTTTTATACTCTCCAATCGGAGGTAAGCAGGAAGAAGCTGTTGCTTTTACTGAAGCGGGTGTAAATGTAACAGGTACTGAAAAAACAGACTGGAAACTGGGAACTGTACAAATTCCTATCAGTGCTAAATATTATGCTACTGAGAATTTAGCTTTCGGAGTAGGTCTTAACGTAGGTGTTATTTTTTCTGCAAAAGTGAAATCAACATTAGAATTATCAGGGTCAGCTTTAGGAGAATCATTTTCTGAATCAGAAACTACTACTACAGATGTGAAGGATCACATGAATAAACTGAACTTAGCTCCTTTTGTTGGTGCTGAATATACGCTTGAGAACGGATTGTTTTTTGATGCGAGATATAACTTAGGAGTTTCTAACCTTGCTAAAAAGGAGGATGGAGAAAACGGAACTTTGAAAAACAGCTTTATCCAAGTAGGTGTAGGTTTCAAATTTGGAGGAAACTAATCTTAAAGATTCTTATAAAAATAAAAAAAACAGGACAATTTTTGTCCTGTTTTTTGTTTTCATAAACATCATTTATATAAATATATTCTGTGATGAAAATAATTAGTATTTTTGGGGCGTAAAATTTAAACTTAAAAAAATGAAAAAGCTATTATTAGTAGGTGCTTTTGCACTTTTAGGAGGGGCTGCTCAGGCGCAGGAAGGTTTAAAATTAGGTGGACACATTGGTGTTCCTGTATCTGATGCGAGCAATGTATCTTCATTTACACTAGGAGTTGATGGAGCTTATATGTGGAATATTGCTAAAGGATTTGACCTTGGGGTAGCAACAGGATATTCTCATTTCTTCGGAAAAGATCACTTTGATGATTTCGGATTTATCCCTGTAGCGGTTGCTGGTAAATATAAATTTAAAGGAGCTCCTATCTTCGTAGGATTAGACTTAGGGTACGGAATTTCTACTAAAGATGGTGTAAATGGTGGTTTCTATGCACAACCTAAATTTGGATACCAGATGTCTAAAGGAGAATTGTACATAGGATATCAGTCTATCAGCAACAGACGTGATCACGGTTGGTACAGAGAAGACTGGAACGTGGGTGCTGTTAATTTAGGATACAACTTCTTTATTAAATAAGAATATATTGAAATAAAATAGAAACTCCGGCCTTTGGCCGGAGTTTCTCATTGTATCATATCTACTGTAGATATGATAAAACTTTAGCTATCTAGCTCTATTGCATCATATTGAGATAGTAAAATTAATCCCAAATTATAAACAATTGTTTAATTTTCAAGACTTAATTCCTTAAAAATTAACATTTTAACAGGGGTTATTTTGAGGTGTTTAGCCAAATTATCATCATTTTATTAAAATTCGAAAATTTTAAAAATTAAACATATTAGGCTCTGGTTGAGGAATTGTTGTTTTTTTATTCATAATATTGTGAAAAACCTAAAAAGCTCCCTTTTATATGATTTATTTTTACAAACCGTTAAATTTTAACAATGATATTAATCACATTAACAAATTTTAATATTAGTGGAGACGACTGTAAATTTGCCTCCAGAAAGTATTAAAATTTTTTAAAATGAAAAAAATATTATTAGCGGGTGCTGTTGCACTTTTTGGTTTATCAAATGCTCAGATTGCTAAAGGTACTACATATGTTTCAGGACAAGTAGGTTATTCTCAAAACGAAAATAACAATACAGATAAAAAAGTAGAGAGCTTTAAAGTTCTTCCAACTGTTGGTTATTTCGTAAACACTAACTTAGCTGTAGGTTTAGGCGTAGGTTATAGAAATGATAACGAAAAAGTAACTAAAACTACAGGTACTAACCCTTTAATGGTTACTGAAGGTAAAGATACTGAATCTGCATTCGTTGTAGCTCCTTTTGTAAGAAAGTATTGGACTATTGGTGAAAAATTATACATTTTCGGTCAATTAGAAGTTCCTATGGCTTTCGGACAAAACAAATCTGAAGGTACTGTTACCACTACAACTACTACACCAGCTGGAACAACTGTATCTACTTCATCTGTATCTGATAAGACTAACTTTACTTCTATCGGAGTTAACGTTAAGCCAGGTTTAGATTATTTCTTAAACAAGAACTGGTCTATCGAAGCTACTATCGGTGAATTCGGATACAACACTTACAAGCAAGATGTTGATGGAGCTAAGAGAGTAAACGATTATAAATTCGGATTGAATTTATCTTCTGTAACTTTCGGAGTTAAATATGTATTTGCAAAATAATAAACAAAGCATATAATAATAGAGCCCTAGGATTATTATCTTAGGGCTTTTTATCTTACTACTATTTAAATATATAATAATCATGAAAAAAATCTTATTAGCATCTGCAATTGCTTTATTTGCAGGGCTTAATGCACAGACAACATTTGGTGTAAAAGGAGGATACGCTTTATCTAAATTAAACTTTAATGAAAACAGCATTGAGCTTGATGGAGCTAAAGGAACGATGAAATCAAAGTCTGGATTTTATGTTGGAGCTTTGGTAGAGCATAAGTTCAATAGTAAATTTGCGATTCAGGGAGAAGTAGAGTATGCCAACTTAGGCGGAAAAGCAGAGGTTGCTTTACCATACGGGATTAAAGTAACTGAAAAAATAAACCTTAATAGAATTGTAATTCCTGTCTCTGCAAGATATTACGCGACGCCTGAATTAGGTATTTATGCTGGCCCATATGTAAGTTTCAAAACAGATACTAATGTGAAGTTTGATGTAACAGGTCTGCCTGTTGGTGCTTCTGTGAATCCAGCCGCTGTTAGAGAAGGAGAACAAATTGTAGAAAAACAGTTTAATGACAACATGAAGTCTACTGATTTCGGATTGTTTTTCGGAGCTGATTATACCGTATACAAAGGTTTATTTGTAGATGCACGTTATAGTTTTGGGTTGACCAATATGGTTAAGAATCCTGTCGGTGACGAGAAAGTAAAGATGAATTTCTTCCAGCTTGGGGTTGGATATAAGTTTAAATAACTCCATTAATAATCATGAAAAAACTATTATTAGCAGGTGCAGTAGCGCTTTTCGGGCTTTCTAATGCTCAAATGACTAAAGGTGACTGGGTAATCAGTGGAAATACAGGAATGGGCTTTAATAACGTTACAACTACAGTAAAAGCAGGAGGTAAGTCTACCGACAGTCCAACAGTAAACACATTCTCAATCACACCTTCTGTGGGGTATTTCGTTATTGATAAATTAGCAGTGGGTATTGATTTAGGATATGTAAATAGAACCACAAAATATGATGATGTTAAGTTTACAAACTCTACATTTTCTGTAATGCCTACAGCAACTTATTATTTTACTAATTCCAGCAAACTGGTTCCATTCCTTGGAGCGGGGATAGGTTATGGATCAAATAAGGAAAAGACTTCTTTTTCCGGCGTTCGCAATGGAATTTATGATCCAATTCTTATGCACGATACAGAGACCACTACAGATGGTTTAGCATGGAAAGTAAAAGGAGGAGTAACTTATATGGCAACTTCTTCTTTAGGGATTAATCTGGGGATTTCTTATGATCAGTTTTCAAGTAAAGCAACTGTTATGAATACAGACGTTAAGACAAACATTAATACTTTCGGTGTAAACGTTGGTTTTTCTTATTTCATCAAAGGAAAAGGGCAGAAATCTGATAAATAATCAATTTATTTAAAGGTAAAAAACAAAAAATCCGACTCAGTTTTGTAGTCGGATTTTATATTTTGATGAGATTTTTTCTGGATTATTTTCCAAACATTCCGCCCATTCCAGGCATATTCGGCATTTTGCTCATCATCTGCATCATTTGCTTTCCTTGAGGTCCCTGCATCATCTTCATCATTTTACCCATCTGATCGAATTGTTTCATCAATTGATTTACATCTTCGATCTTTCTTCCTGCACCTCTTGCAATCCTGTTTTTTCTCTGAGTATTGATAATAGAGGGTCTTCTTCTTTCTTCTGGTGTCATAGAGTAGATGATCGCTTCAATATGTTTAAATGCATCATCGCTGATTTCTACATCCTTGATGGCTTTTCCAACCCCAGGAATCATTCCCATAAGGTCTTTCATGTTACCCATCTTTTTGATCTGGTTGATCTGCTTTAAGAAATCGTCAAAACCAAACTCGTTTTTAGCAATTTTCTTGTGAAGTTTCTTAGCTTCCTCTTCATCAAACTGCTCCTGAGCTCTTTCTACTAAGGAAACAACGTCTCCCATTCCTAAGATTCTGTCGGCCATCCTTTCCGGGTAGAAAAGATCAAGGGCTTCCATTTTCTCTCCTGTAGAGATAAATTTGATTGGTTTTTCAACTACAGAACGGATCGTTAATGCAGCGCCCCCTCTTGTATCACCATCTAACTTGGTTAAAACAACCCCGTCAAAGTTCAACGCATCGTTGAATGCTTTAGCCGTATTCACGGCATCCTGGCCAGTCATGGAATCCACTACGAATAGAGTTTCCTGCGGTTTAATGAAATAATGTACGGATTTGATCTCGTTCATCATCTGCTCATCAATCGCTAAACGACCTGCTGTATCCACGATTACTACATCGTGATTGTTAGCCTTTGCAAAGTTGATCGCGTTTTCAGCGATGGTAGAAGGGTTTGTAGCTCCTTCTTCAGTATAAACGGGAACATTAATTTGTCCTCCTAATACTTTTAGCTGATCGATCGCAGCAGGACGGTAAACGTCACAGGCTACCAATAATGGTTTTTTATTTCTTTTTGTCTGTAAATAATTAGCAAGTTTTCCAGAGAAAGTAGTCTTACCAGAACCCTGAAGACCTGCAATAAGGATTACAGATGGTTTTCCTGAAAGATTAATCCCTTCCTGAGAACCTCCCATTAAATCCACAAGCTCGTCATGAACAATTTTTGTCATCAACTGCCCCGGAGTAAGGGAAGTAAGAACATTTTCGCCTAAAGCTTTATCCTGAACTCTTTTAGTAAGATCTTTTGCAACTTTATAGTTAACGTCAGCATCTACCAATGCTCTACGGATTTCCTTTACGGTTTCCGCTACATTGATTTCGGTAATTTTTCCACGTCCGGAAATATTATGTAATGCCTTGTCTAATTTATCCTGTAAACTATTAAACATATTTATTGTAAATTATAGGTTTGCAAAAATAAGGAATTTTTAAGAAACCTGAGTATGATGGACTTAATATTATAAGATTTTGGTTAAAGTTGGAAGCTGGAAGCGAGGAGAAGGAGGTTTTTTAGTTGATAAAATGAAATGTGTTTGTTTTATGTATTACTTTTATAGAGTTTCTAAAGTGTTCTATAATAGTAGGCGAGGGGAGAAAATTTTCGAGGTCGATAAAAATAAATAAGACTATTTATTAATAATGTATTTTTAATATTAAGCACTCCAGACTATTTTAAAATAAAAACAAGTTGAATTGCGGTTTTGTAGAATAGTAACTTCCATCATCCAGCTTCCATCCTTAATAATAATATAGAAGAATTCACAATTCTTTTGTTTCAGAAATTATAATCCTATTTTTGCAGCATGAATTTTCTTGATAGTTTTATTATTGTATTATTAATATCAATCCTTAATATAATAGTATATATAATATTTAAAAAGTATTTGTACGGCAAACAGGATGCTGGAATGAAGTTTCTGGTCATTAATCTCTCTAAGGACCTGATTTGGTTGATTGCTTCTTTAGTAATAATAGAGAAGACTAAAGCTAATTTTCTCTTTATAGTGATCTGTTTTCTCATCGCTTCATTCCTTATTTATTTACCCATAATAAAACTCATTAATAAGTCTTGATTTTTTTGATGATAAAAATCAATTTTTAGTATTGGTAAAGTTTAATAAAATCGATATATTTGCACACGATTAAAAAAGAGATATGAACAGAAAAATTTCTTCATTATTTTTCGCATTTTTATTTGTGTTTATAAGCAGTTTAGCTTCTGCTCAACACGAATCAGAAGGAGAGAAATCAGCGGAAAAAGTAGAGAACAAAGAAGTGAAAGACGGCTTCAATGCGACCACAATGATCATGGAACACATTGGTGATTCTAATGAATGGCATTTATGGACTACAAAAGATGACAGTGGTGAAGAACATCACGTTTCTATCCCTTTGCCTGTTATCATTAAAGATAATGAAGGATGGCATACTTTTCTTTCTAGCAGTATTGCTCACGGACATGAACATGATGGGTATACTTTAGAGCACGGACAGGTAGTTTCTACTAAAGGTGTTGAGAAAGCTACATTATTTTCAATCATCAGTGGGAAGCAAAAATCAAACGAAGTATTTTTTGATCTTTCAGTAACAAAAAATGCAGCTTCAATGTTCTTGTCAGTACTTTTTATGGCAGTAGTGTTCATAGGAATGGCAAGAAACTATAAGAAATCGCAACTTCCAAAAGGTATCGGGAAATTTATGGAGCCAGTGATTGTATTTATCAGAGACGAGGTGGCTATCCCAAACATCGGGTCTGTTAAATATAAAAGATATATGCCTTATTTATTAACTGCATTTTTCTTTATCTGGATTAACAACTTATTTGGATTAATTCCTTTCTTCCCTTTCGGAGCTAACCTTACAGGTAACATTGCGATCACAGCAGTATTAGCAATTATTACATTATTAATTACATTATTCAGTGCAAATAAAGATTACTGGAAACACATCTTTATGCCGCCGGTTCCAATCTTATTGTACCCAATCATGGTTCCAATTGAGATTATCGGAATCTTTACAAAGCCTTTCGCTTTAATGATGCGACTTTTCGCTAACGTTACAGCGGGACACATTATGATCTTGGCGATCGTTTCATTGATCTTCATTTTCAAAACTCCATTATTAGGATTTGCATCTGTACCATTAGCATTATTCGTTTCAGTATTGGAATTATTGGTAGCAGCATTGCAGGCATATATCTTCACTGTATTATCCGCACTATTTATCGGAATCGCAGTTGCAGAGCACGAACATGAGCACGGTCACGAAGAGCACGCTCACTAATTAAAAGAAAGAATTTAAAAATAATTTTTTAACTAATATAATTTATTTATTATGGATTTATCAACAGGAGCAGGATTAATTTACGTAGGTATCGGTTTAGCAGTACTAGGTGTAGGTCTAGGTATCGGTAAAATCGGTGGTCACGCAATGGACGCTATCGCTAGACAACCAGAACAAGCTGGTAAGATTCAAGGAGCAATGCTTATCGCTGCTGGTCTTATTGAAGGTGCTGGTCTTATCGCGATCATCTTTGGTGCTTTCATCAAGTAATCTATCCTCAAAAAACATTCTTAGCAGTAAAGCGGTTGGCTGCTGCTAAGAATTTTAAAAAACAATCCATAAAATAACATTTAAAAAAAGAATTTACAGATATGGGAATTATTGAACCTGGAATTGGACTTTTGTTTTGGATGACCCTTACTTTTGTTATCCTATTGTTTCTTCTAGCTAAATTCGCTTGGAAACCAATTGTAAATGCTGTTAATGAAAGAGAAACTTCTATCGTTGATGCATTGAACCAAGCTAAATTGGCTAAAAAAGAGATGGAAGATCTTAAAGCTGACAACGAAAGAATCATTCGTGAAGCTAAAATCGAAAGAGACGCTATCCTTAAAGAAGCTAGAGAAATTAAAGACAGAATCGTAGGTGAAGCTAAAGATGTTGCTAAAGCGGAAGGAGACAAACTTATCGAAGCTGCTAAGCAAACTATCAACGCTGAGAAAAATGCTGCAATGGCAGATATCAGAACTCAGATCGGTGCTTTATCTGTAAACATTGCAGAATCTATCTTGAAACAAAAGTTAGATAACACTGAAGCTCAAAACGAATTAGTTCAAAATTATATCAACAAATCTAACCTTAACTAAGAATGCTTACATCTAAAGTAGCGAAAAGATACGCACAAGGTTTACTTGATTTCACTAATGAATCAGGTCAGACAGCTGCCGTATTTTCTGAAATGAAAGATGTAGTGAAGATTATGGCTGAATCTAAGGATTTGAACAAATTCTTCCTTACTCCTTACATTGATGCAAAAAAGAAAATAGAGGTAGCAAACGAAATTTTCAAAGGTTTATCAGCATCTTCCCAGAATTTGATTAGATTGGTTATTAAGCACGGACGTGAGAACCAATTAAAAAATATCGCTCAGGAATTCATCAACAAAGTTGAAGATATCAACGGAGTACAAAGAGTAACGCTTACAACAGCTACTCAGCTTTCCAAAGAGAATATTGATCAGATTCTAAGATCTACCAACTTGGTGAATGCAAACTCAAACTTCGATTTGAAATTAATCATCAACCAAGATATTTTAGGGGGATATATCCTAAGAGTAGGAGACCAGCAGGTAGACGCGTCTGTGAAGACCAAATTGAACCAAGTTAAAAAAGATTTCCAATTAAATTAAGAAAAACAACCATACAATGGCAGAAATAAATCCGGCAGAAGTATCTGCGATCTTAAAACAGCAATTGGCCAACTTCGATACTCAATCAAACGTTGAGGAAGTAGGTACAGTTTTAACCATCGGTGATGGTATTGCTCGTGTATACGGGTTAGAAAACGTACAATACGGAGAGTTGGTGAAATTTTCTAGTGATGTAGAAGGTATTGTACTTAACCTTGAAGAAGACAACGTAGGGGTTGCTCTACTTGGTGAAAGTAAATTAGTAAAAGAAGGGGATACAGTAAGAAGAACAAACAGAATCTCTTCTATCAAAGTAGGAGAAGGTATGTTAGGAAGAGTAGTAGATACTCTTGGTAACCCTATCGATGGTAAAGGTCCTATCACAGGAGATTTATACGAAATGCCATTAGAAAGAAAAGCTCCTGGAGTTATCTTCAGACAACCGGTAACTGAGCCTTTACAATCTGGTATCGTTGCAATTGACGCGATGATTCCTGTAGGAAGAGGTCAGAGAGAGCTTATCATTGGTGACAGACAAACGGGTAAAACTACTGTTGCGATCGATACGATCATCAACCAAAAAGAATTCTTTGATGCTGGTAAACCAGTATATTGTATATATGTTGCTATCGGGCAGAAAGCTTCTACTGTAGCACAAATCGTTAAAACACTTTCTGATAAAGGAGCTTTGGCTTATACGGTAATCGTTGCAGCTAACGCATCAGATCCAGTTCCAATGCAGGTATATTCTGCAATGGCAGGAGCTTCTATCGGTGAGTTCTTCAGAGACACTGGTAGACCAGCACTTATCGTTTATGATGATTTATCTAAACAAGCTGTTGCTTACCGTGAGCTTTCTCTACTATTGAGAAGACCACCGGGCCGTGAAGCTTACCCTGGAGACGTTTTCTATCTTCACTCAAGACTATTGGAAAGAGCTGCAAAAGTAATCGCTGATGACGAAATTGCTAAGCAAATGAATGACTTACCAGAGTCTCTTAAACCAATCGTGAAAGGAGGTGGTTCATTAACTGCTCTTCCAATCATCGAAACTCAGGCAGGTGACGTTTCTGCGTATATCCCAACTAACGTAATCTCTATTACAGACGGACAGATCTTCTTGGAGTCTGATCTATTCAACTCAGGGGTTCGTCCTGCGATCAACGTAGGTATCTCTGTATCGAGAGTAGGAGGTAACGCTCAGATCAAATCAATGAAAAAAGTTTCTGGTACGCTTAAATTAGACCAGGCTCAATATAAAGAACTTGAAGCGTTTGCGAAATTTGGTTCTGACCTTGATGCTTCTACTTTAGCAGTAATCTCTAAAGGAGAAAGAAACGTAGAAATCCTTAAGCAGCCGGTAAATGCACCACTTCCTGTAGACAGTCAGGTAGCGATCGTATATGCTGGAACAGAAAACTTAATGAGAAACGTTCCATTGAACAAGATTAAAGAATTCCAACACGAGTATATCGAGTTCCTAAGATCTAAGCACCCTGATACTATGGCTGCTATCAAGTCTGGGAAAATTGATAACGATATTACTAGCGTTCTTAAGCAGGCAGCTAACGATTTAGCTTCTAAATACAACTAAAAAAATTCAATGTTTAAGGTTTAAAATATAATGTTTTAAGCCTTAAACTTTAGACCTTAAACTTTGAACCCAAATTAATGGCAAACTTAAAAGAAATACGAGGCAGAATTACGTCAATTTCATCTACGATGCAGATTACACGTGCTATGAAGATGGTTTCCGCAGCGAAACTTAAAAAAGCACAAGACGCAATCGTAATGTTAAGACCTTATTCTGAAAAATTACAGGAGCTTATCCAGAATGTAAATTCTAGCTCTGATCCTGACCAGGTTTCTGTATATGCTCAGAAAAGAGAGGTTAAAAGAATACTTTTCATCGCTGTTACTTCAAACAGAGGTCTTGCAGGAGCTTTTAACTCTTCGATTGTAAAAGAGCTTAACCTTCAGTTCCAGAACAATTCTCAGTATGAGATTGAAGTTCTTCCTGTAGGTAAAAAAGTATATGATGCTGTAAGAAGAAATCGTTCAGTATATGCTAATGGAAGTTCTGTTTATGATAACCTGAATTTTGATGCAGTTGCTCATATCACGGAAGGTGTTATGACAAGCTTCAAAGAAGGTAAATTTGACGAAGTTTATGTTATTTATAACAAATTCGTTAATGCAGCTACTCAGGAAGTAACTACAGAACAACTTCTTCCAATCTCAATGCCTGAAACTACAGAGCCACAGGTTGAAACAGATTATATCTTCGAACCAAACAGAGCAGAGATCTTAGATAACCTGATTCCTAAGTCTATTAAAACTCAGGTTTTCAAAGCAATCTTAGATTCAGTAGCATCTGAGCACGGGGCGAGAATGACTGCAATGCACAAAGCTACAGATAACGCAGAAGCCTTGAGAAATGATCTTAAGATTTTCTACAACAAAGCAAGACAGGCTGCAATTACCAATGAAATCTTGGAAATTGTTTCCGGAGCAGAAGCTTTAAAAAATTCATAAAGAATTATTTTAACATACAATCAAAAGCATCGATCTTATCGGTGCTTTTTTCGTTTCTATAGGCTTGAAACCGTAAATAAGCCTGTAAAAATCATCTTATTCTGTAAAAACGATTCGTAGGTCCGATTATTTTTTTTATTTCAAAATAGATAGGTTTTGAGGAGCTAATTTTTTCCTTAAAAATTCCTTTATTGAAATAATCTATCCAATATTCAGGTTATTTTTATTTTGTATATCTTTGTACCTAATAAAATTTATACAACTTCTAAATGGACTCGGACATAGTCAGGCTTTTGCTGGCCTTATTTCTTGTTTTACTAAATGGCTTCTTCGTAGCCGCAGAATTTTCAATTGTTAAAGTTCGTTACTCTCAAATTCAACTAAAAGCCGCAGAAGGTGACTCTATGGCTAAGCAGGCAGAACATATCATCAAACACCTTGATGAATATCTTTCCGCCACACAATTAGGAATTACATTAGCATCCCTTGCCTTAGGTTGGGTAGGAGAGAGTGCCTTACACCATATCGTTGAAAATATTTTTCACTCTGTAAATGTTGATTTAACCCAAACAACGATTACTACCGTTTCGGTGGTAACCAGTTTTGTGTTGATCACTATTATGCACATTGTATTTGGAGAGCTTATCCCTAAATCAATAGCGATCAGAAAATCAGAATCTACAACAATGGCTACAGCTGTTCCGCTGAGAATCTTTTATACCATATTTAAACCATTTATTTGGTTAATGAATTCCATGTCTAATGGATTCTTAAGATTGGTAAAAATTCACCCGGCTTCTGAACAGGAAATTCACTCTACAGAAGAGCTTCAGCTTTTGGTAAAACAAAGTGCAGACAGTGGTGAGATTGAAGAAGAGAACTATGAGATCATTAAAAATGCATTTGATTTTACAGATCACTCTGCAAAACAGATCATGGTTCCAAGACAGAATATTACTTCCATCGACTTTGAAGAAGATGTGAACGATATTATTAATAAAATTATGGATAGTGGGTACTCCCGTATCCCTGTATATATTGATTCTATTGACAATGTGATCGGGATTTTCTATACCAAGGAAATAATAAGAGAATTTGTTAAAAGAAAAGGAGATCTGGATCATGAAGATCTTAAAGATTTAATGCGTGATGCCTTTTTCGTAGTGGAAAGTAAAAAAGTTTCGGACTTATTGAAAACTTTCCAATTGAAAAAACAGCATATTGCTATTGTTATTGACGAATTTGGAGGAACTGAAGGGATTATTACCTTGGAAGATATCCTTGAAGAGCTTGTAGGAGAAATTCAGGACGAAGAAGATGACGAAGAAAAAATCGTTGATAAAATAGCGGATAATACCTATTGGGTACAGGCAACTCAACCTTTGGATGAGATCAATGAATTTTTACCTAAGAAGTTACCTCTTTCGGAAGAAAGCGAATACAACTCGCTGGCTGGGTTTATTCTTTATGAGTTGGAAGAAATTCCTGAAGAAAACCAGGAGTTTGATCTAGATGATTATCACTTCAAGATTTTGAAAATGAACAATAAGAGTGTAGAGCTCGTTGAATTGATATACCAGGAACCTAATGCTATTGATAGTTTAGCAGAAAAGATTGGTGAAGTTTAAAACAACTAAGAATGAATTTTTATAATACGATAAAAGACTACGAAGATCCGAAACGGCAGTATGAA
The DNA here is from genome assembly GCF_057815135.1 of Chryseobacterium sp. II3a. Taxonomy (NCBI): domain Bacteria; kingdom Pseudomonadati; phylum Bacteroidota; class Flavobacteriia; order Flavobacteriales; family Weeksellaceae; genus Chryseobacterium; species Chryseobacterium sp. II3a. The sequence goes on from NZ_JBYPZJ010000003.1 coordinate 152,573, forward strand.
GAAGAGGTTCTGGTACTGGATGATACGGATGAAGTCTACAAACTAGTATTGCATAATGATGATGTTCATACTTTCGACTATGTTATCGACAGTCTGATAGAAATATGCAAACATACACTAGAACAGGCAGAGCAATGTACGATACTTGTCCACTACAAAGGCAAATGTACCGTAAAAACAGGCTCATTGGATATCTTGAAGCCTATGCACGAAAAATTACTTTCACGAGAATTAACGAGTGAAATCGTATAAAATAAAAACCGGCCAATACAAGGCCGGTTTTTTTGTGAAAACCTTTTATAAATACTCCGTTTTTTCATTGACTACGTCGAATCTATGATTTCTGACGAAGGAAGAATCTCATGATTTAAATATTTTAAATTTGATACCCGTTTTTTGGGGGGATAAGACAATTGGCTAATAATTGCTACTGTAAATATTATTTTAACGCAGGGTTCGCAAGGTTCTAAATTAAAAGATTGAAGAATTCCGTTCGTAGAGGCGTTAGCACTTAGCAAATGCTCTTATTGGGCCCATTGCTGAATGAAATGCCTTTGCGAACGAAAAATATCCATGTAATACTAGAAATTCTTTGCGTATTCCTGGCGTTTAAAAAAAGTTTTTAAAGCTAAAAAAGCAGTTTTTCCATGTAAATCAATCCAACTTTTGAGATTGTTACAATTTTTGAGACTAATTACTTTAACTTCAGGATATAAGAATTCCCGAATTACTCAATTTCGCTCTCTGCATTGCTACATTTTATCTAAAATAGTATATTTGTACCAACTATAAAGAAACAAAAAAACAATGCTTGTAATAGGAATTGCCGGTGGAACAGGATCTGGCAAAACTACAGTTGTTGATAAGATACTTCAGCAGCTTGATATCGAAGGAATGAATATCCTTTCTCAGGATAATTATTATCACGACAACCAAGGTCTTACATTGACGGAAAGAGAGGCTTTAAATTATGACCATCCGAAGTCGATAGATTTTGAACTCTTGATAAAACATGTGAAAGCTTTAAAGAATAATGAATCCATAGAACAGCCAATTTATAGCTTTGTAACACATTCCAGAACAGGAGATCACGTAACTGTAGAACCTAAGAATGTATTGGTAGTAGAAGGAATTTTGGTTCTTACCAATAAAGAATTACTAAAAGAATTTGACCTGAAGGTTTTTGTTCATGCAGATTCTGATGAAAGGCTGATCAGGAGGATCAGGAGAGATACACAGGAAAGAGGTAGAGACCTGAGCGAAGTATTACATCGTTATCAGACTACTTTAAAACCAATGCACCAGGAATTCATCGAACCATCTAAAAATGATGCCGATCTTATTATACCAAATATGAAGCAGAATTCCGTAGCCATTGATTTTTTAACTACCGTTATTAAAAACTCGTTGAAAAAACATTAAAAAAATGGAAGAAAATAACCTTATCAAAGACATTCAGCCGAAATCTGAAACATTCAAACTTATCCAAAAATATGTATTGAATAAATATACCATTACGATCTGTCTGTTTTTGGTATGGATGATTTTCTTCGACAAAACCTCATTTCTCGTAATTAATGAACTGAATGGTGAGATTCATAAATATGAAGATCAGCTGGAGTATTACAAAAAAGAATACGAAAAGAATGATGCCTTCTATAAAAAACTGATGAATAACAAATCAGAAAAAGAAAAATACGCGCGAGAAAATTATTTTATGAAGAAACCTAATGAAGAAATCTTCATTTTGGTGGTAGACAGTACAAAAGTCGCTAAGAAATAAGAACATGGTAAAAGTGTCAATAGTGAATGGTCAATTGGGTATGTTTGATGGTACTATTCGCTTATAAAGCACAACTCACCATAGACAATTCACAATTTAAACAAAACTAATGTCAAATACAGCTACACTTCCAAACTGGGAAAATTTAGTAAAAAAACAACTTAAAACAGAAGATATTTATCCTATTCTGGAAAAAGAAAACCTGGAAGGAATAGAAGTAAAACCTTTCTATACAGAGGTTAAAAAGTCTTTGATAAATCTGCCGAGAGTTGAAGAAAGTACCCATTTGGTAGCCAGATACCATGAAAGTCTGGAAGATGAAGTATTTGCATTTTTACTCGATCAGAATGTAGAAGGCCTCACTGAGAAAGCTATTTTCGTTAACAATAAAGAACTTGCAGGACATATTACTCCTCAGGATGAGGACCAATATTTTTCCTTAATTGATGTTTTCAATGAGAAAGAAGCTATTATTGACGATCAGTTGGCAAAAGAATTATTGGCAAAAGGGTTCAAAAGAAGCATCTGTGTAGATATTTCTCTTCACCAGAATGCCGGAGCTGCCATCTACCAGCAGTTAGGAATTGCTTTGGCAAAAACAAAAGAACTCGTAGAAGTATACGGAGCTGAAATTCTGAATAAGTTGATCTTTAAAATTGCTGTAGGAGGAAATTACTTCTTCGAAATGGGCAAATTAAGAGCCTTTAAAATGGTTTTTAACCAGCTTTCCAAGGAATATGGGCTGGATGAAGTTCCTTACATCTTTGCAGAAACTTCCCTTAGAAATAAAGCGGTTTCTGACAACGAAAACAACCTGATCCGTTCTACATTGGAGCTGGCTTCAGCCATGATTGGTGGAGCAGATGCTGTTTTTACAAACAATTATCTTGTAGCCAGAAGTACAGATAACTCTGAAGAAATTTCTTTCAAACAACAGATTGTATTGGCTTATGAAAGCATCATTAACGTATTTGAGGATGCAGCTAATGGAAGCTATTATGTAGAAGATATCACGCAGCAGATTGCGGATAAATCTTGGGCATTGTTTGTTGAAATGGAAGACGCTGGCGGTTATCTTGAGCTTTTAAGACAAGGAATTGTTCAGAAAAAGATCTACGATCATGCAATTGAAGAGCAGCAATGGATTGAAGAAGGAAAAATTAAACTAATTGGAGTTAATTTATACCCCAAATTAGAAGTTAAAAAGTCCATTACAGATCTATACAACGAAAAAGAAATTAAAGCCGTTCGTTGGGCAGAAATGTTTGAATAATGAAAGACAAACTGATAGACTTATTCGAATACACCTATCATTTCAATGTTGAAATGATTAAAGTTATTTCTGAAAACAGAAAACTTGTTGATGATAAAACAATCAGTTTGATCAACCATACTTTTAATGCACAGCAGATCTGGAATGCCAGGATACTGGGAGAACCTACATTTGAGGTTTGGCAAATCAATCCTTTTGAATCTTTAAATGAAATTAATCATCAGAATTTTGTGAAAAGTATTGATGTCATTAAAGAATTTGATCTTGAGAAAAGAGTAGAATATCAGAACTCAAGAGGAACAAAATTTGAAAACAGTATTTTTGAAATGCTTTTCCATGCCATTAATCATTCGACTTATCACAGAGGTCAAATTAACTCTCTACTTAAACAAAACGGGATAGAACCTATAGTAACAGACTATATTTTTTATAAAAGATAATTCTGTAGAGATACTTCGGCTCCGCTCAGTATGACACTGTTAAGATATGTTGCATTAATTTTCAAATTTTAAATTAGGCATTTAGTATTAGCGTTGTCATGCTGAGCGGAGTCGAAGCATTATACCCAAATGAATATAAACTAGCAAAAATCTGTGGTTAAACTATTAAATAAAGAAATTCAAAACTATATCAACGCAAATCTAAAAACAGATCTGCATTCATTACTATTAAAAAAATCTCCTTTTCCTGAAGTTTCTATGCAGGAGATTGTACAACAGATCAAAGGAAAGCAGGTCGCAGAGAAAAAGTTTCCCTTCTTATTGCAGGATGATATTATTTTTCCTCCACAGCTTAATATGGAGCAATCATCCTCTGAAAAGACCGCTCTTTATAAATCAGAAATTTTAAAAGGGAAGAAGTTTGTCGATCTTACGAGTGGTTTCGGAATTGATGCCTATTATTTATCTCAAAATTTTGATGATATTACTTTAATAGAGCAGAATACGGAACTTTTAGAGATTGTTGAACACAATTGGAATACACTTGGGAAGAAAGCAAGGTTTATCAATCAGAAATTAGAGGATTTTTTAAATGAAAATCAGGAAAGTTTTGATACTGTTTATTTGGATCCGGCCAGAAGAGACCAGAATAAGAATAAAGTCTTCCTTTTGGAGGATCTTTCCCCAAATATTCTTGAAATTCAGGAAAAATTACTGTCAATATCAGAACAGGTGGTTATTAAGCTCTCTCCATTGATTGATTTGAAGTATCTTATTTCAGTTTTACCCGCTATTTTCAGACTCGATATTGTTGCTCTTAAAAATGATGTAAAAGAGATTGTAGTCTTTCTATCCAAGGATAATAAGAACAAAATTATCTGCAACTGTGTGAACCTTGATAGCGGAGAATCTCCCTTTAGTTTTACATTTGGGGAAGAAGGAAATGCTCAATCGGAGTTTGGCGAGCCTGAAAAATTTATCTATATTCCCAATAATTCCATTTTAAAGGCTGGGACTTTTAATTTAATTTCAGAAAAATTCGGTGTTAAAAAATTGCACCCCAATACTCATCTTTATACTTCATCTGATAGAATAGTGGAATTTCCGGGAAGAATTTTTGAAATAGAAGTTGTTGATTCTAAAAAGATTAAAAAGAAAGAGCAGTACAATATAGTTTCGAGAAATTATCCCTTAAAACCTGAAGAAATCAAGAAGAAATATGGCTTGAAAGATGGTGGAAATGATTACCTTATTTTTACACAGTCCAAAAAAGGGAAAATTATTTTAAAATCAGTCTAAAAATGTTGCCAAAAGAAACAGGATTTCTTAATTTTGGGCAATCAAAAATTAGAGAAGGAAATTGCTTTCTATTTAGGTCATCAGAATAGACAAAAATAGTATGGTTCCTATGATATTTAAAAAATAAATTTTACATATGAAAAAATTAGTTATATGTTTAGCGATTGCAACGGTAGCGGTAAGCTGTAAAAAAGTTCCGCAAGGGGGAAGCAAGGCTGTTTTGAAACTTGAAGAAGGAGTAGAAAGATATTCTGATGATCCTCAGGGTGGAGAAGCTCATGGTACACATGGGGCAGCTGCTGAACACAAAGAAGAAGAAGCAAAACCAGAAGCTGCAGCACCTAAGACGGATAGTACTGCTGCTGCAAAGCCTGCTGAAAAAAAAGAAGAGGCTCCAAAAGCTGAACACTAATTAATTAGTATACAATATAAAAATGCTCTGTTTTGTACAGAGCATTTTTTATTTTTAAAATGACTGATAGACCAATCATCAGGAACTAATCTTTTTTCTTTAGAAAATCCTCTGTTTTTACTTGGCCCAGCGGTGCATTTTTTTTAATTTTAACAAAATAAAATTTTACAATGCAAGAGACATTAAATTACATCAACGAAAACAAACAGCGTTTCGTGGATGAATTATTTGAGTTATTGAGAATCCCTTCTATTTCTGCAGATCCGGCGTATAAAGATGATGTATTGAAGTGTGCAGACGTATGTGCAGAACACCTTAGAAATGCAGGAGCTGATCAAGTGGAAGTATGCAAGACTAAGGGGTATCCTATCGTTTTCGGAGAAAAAATCATTGATACAAACCTACCAACGGTATTAGTTTACGGTCACTATGACGTACAACCGGCAGATCCACTGGAATTATGGAGAAAGCCACCTTTCGAGCCTTATATCGAAAAAACTGAGCTTCACCCAGAGGGAGCAATTTTTGCAAGAGGATCTGCAGATGATAAAGGACAGTTCTTCATGCACCTGAAAGCTTTTGAAGCAATGATGAAAACCAATACCCTTCCATGTAACGTTAAATTTATTTTGGAAGGTGAAGAAGAAGTAGGATCTGTAAGCTTAGGAGACTTTGTGAATGAAAACAAAGAAAAACTATCTTGTGATTGTATTCTTATTTCAGATACACACATCTATAGCAACGAACAACCAACTGTAACAACAGGTTTAAGAGGATTAAGCTATGTAGAAGTAGAAGTGGAAGGACCAAACAGAGATCTTCACTCAGGTCTTTATGGTGGAGCTGTTCCAAACCCAATCCACGTATTGTCAAGAATGATTGCTAACCTTATTGATGAAGATGGGCACATTACTATTGATGGGTTCTACGATAATGTGGAAATCGTATCTGATGCAGACAGAACAGAAATGAATAAGCTGAAGGATAATCCTGAAGAATTCAAAAAGTCAATCGGATTAAGCAATATTGAAGGAGAAAAAGGTTATACAACATTAGAAAGAGCTTCTATTCGTCCTACTTTAGACTGTAATGGTATTTGGGGTGGATATACGGGAGAAGGCGCTAAAACAGTAATTCCTTCCAAAGCTTTTGCTAAAATTTCAATGCGTTTGGTTCCTTACCAGACTCCGGAAGAAATTACAGAAAAGTTTACGAAATATTTCGAAAAAATTGCTCCGGATACAGTAAAAGTGAAAGTAACTCCTCACCACGGAGGAATGCCTTACGTATTACAAAGTGATACCAAAGAATTCTTAGCAGCTAAAAAAGCTATGGAAACTGCATTTGGTAAAGAGGTATTACCATATAGAAGTGGAGGAAGTATTCCAATTACGTCTATGTTTGAGAAGGTTTTAGGAGCTAAATCAGTATTGATGGGCTTCGGACTGGATTCTGATGCAATTCACTCTCCAAACGAGCACTACGGATTATTTAATTTCTACAAAGGAATTGAAAGTATTCCATTGTTTTTTGAAAATTATTCAAAATAAACATTGAACCTATAATATCAGGATAAGGCACTTCTCAGAAGTGCCTTATTTATTTTTATAATCAGTTATCATAAAGAGAGAGCAATTCTTTGTAAATGAGTTTTTTATGAAAAATATTAATTTTCAATTTAATTAGAATAATAATAAAATACATCCTATATGAAGTTAAATTAGCTGATAATAAGAGCATTATTTTTTATTTGTAGATAATTATTTCACTATTCAAGGAAAGTTTATATTTTTATTACAAACTTGAAAACTAATGAAAAAAATCTACTCAATCGTTTGCTCTTTATTAGCAATACTTTGTTTTGCCCAACAGGGGGTATCATTTGAAGATAACGAAGGTTTTATAACCGGAAATATTCATGGGCAGGGCGCGTGGATCAGTACTCCCACAGGAGGTACCCCTGAGAATGTTACCCATCAGACGATCAGTACTGATGCTGCTACAGAGGGAAACAATGCTCTGAAAATTGTCAGGGAATCTATGTATGGAGTTCAATCAGAACCTATTATTGGCGGCTTTTACAATCTCACGGCTCCACTTACCTGTACTCATTTTTCTGTTTCATTTGATATTAATATGTCACAGCTTAACGGATCCGTATTTGGATTTCAAGGGGTGGATAATAACAATGAAAATACCATGCTAAGAGTAGATTTTGATAAAACGGGGACAATAAATATCTTGCATAAAGAATCAAATATCCAAAACATGGTTCCCACACAAGGAGTATGGTCTCCAAATATGTGGTATCGATTCAAAGTGGTAGGTACAGCAATAGATATGAGATATTACCTTAATGATGCTTTAATTTATACTGATTCTGCCCTTGCTTATCTTACTATGGATCAATTGAGATTTGTCCATGATAATGGGGTAGGAATAGCTTATTTTGATAATATTAAGATTAATGATGAATTGATCTTGTCTGCTAAAGAAACAAATTTAAAAGCTAAAACATTAACGCTGTACCCTAATCCGGTAGCAGACTTTCTAAAAATAAATACTTCTAACCGGATTCAGCATGTTGAAGTGTATGATCTTATTGGGAAAAAAATAAACATAAAATTAGATGGAGAAAAAGTAGATGTGAGAAACTTATCCCCCGGAGTGTATTTGCTAAATATAGAGACAGAAGGAGGAAACTTTACTGAGAAATTCATTAAAAAATAACTCTCAAGCAGACTTAAGTTGACAAAACGTCCTCATTGGGACGTTTTTTTGTTAAGATAACAGAGTAGTTTTGAAATTAAATTGTTGATTTTATATGTTTTTATGGTAGGTGTTGAGATATTTATAGGATAAAAATAAAATTTATAAAAATGATATAATTTATAATTACAAGTGTCATTTTTATAATGTTTTTTGGAGTTTAGTTAAAGTTAAATAATTTAAAGTATTAATTATTATATTATTTTTATCGGAATATTATTAACTATTAGCTTGTTTATTGTTTTTTTTATTAATTAATTGTGGGTTTTTAATGATATTTACTACTTTTAAGAAAAATAATTTATCATGAGAAGAATTCTACTATTGAGTGCATTTTTAGGGTTAACCTCTTTAAATGCTCAAACAACAATTTTTAATCAAACAGTTACAAGCCAAAATGGGATTGTTGCTAATGCTTTATCAAATGGAAACTTTGTAGCAGCTGCGGATGACTTTAAACTTACGAGTCAAAACAAGATCACAAAAATAAAGATATTAGGTTTTCAAAATGAGGAAACTTTAGAAACTTTAGTGGCAACAGGAGCAATGCTTTATATTTATGCGGATGCTGCTGGATCTCCTGCCGGGGTCCCTAATGGTGCAGGAACTCCAATTGCAGCTATAAATGTAGCTAAAGGGGCTGCTGGATATTCTTTAATAAAAGGTTTAACGGGATATACTTTTGAAATTGATGTAACAGCAGCGTTAAGTACTCCTGTTATTTTATCTGCTAATACAACTTATTGGTTGGTGTTTGCTGCCAAAACAAATCTGACTACTTATGGAGCTGGTGGATTTAATTGGTTTTCAGGGCAAATCGCCGGTAATCCTGCAAAACTTATAGATCCGTTGGATGCCTTTGGTGCAGGGGCGACAACTTGGACAAGCATATCATTCCTTACAGATGAACCTGCATTTGATGGTCTTGCATTTAGTATTGAAGGCCAAAATGCAACATTAGGAACTCAAGAAATATTCAGCAATATTAAAAAAACAACAATTTCTCCTAATCCAACAACAGATTATTTACATGTAAATTCCACAGAAAAAATTAAGGCTGTTGAGATTTTTGACATGAACGGAAGAAAAGTGAATGTTGCCCTTGATGGAAACAGAATTGATGTAAGAAATGTAAATACAGGAGGTTATATCATCAACATTGAAACAAAAGAAGGTAAAACTACCGAGAAATTCATCAAAAAATAAGATCTGATATATCTTAATATCATTAAAACGCTCCATTTGGAGCGTTTTTGTTATTTAAGAGCAATCAATTTTAATAATAGGCCAGAGATATGTAACACAGAAGACCCAAGAATAGATTTATGGAGTTGCTGAAACCAGAAATAGGTATTTTTTAGCCAAAGGAGGTTTCTTATGGTTAAATTTTTGGGGGAAAAGTAGGGGTGATGATTGTGTTTCTGATAAGAAGAGGATTTAAAATATTATTCTATTTTAATTTTTATTCAATTTTTTTTAATAATAAAAGTTGGAAAATATGTTTTTTTGTCATTTTAATAATAATTTGTCTTTTTTGTTTTTAAATTATTTTCAATTCATTTAATATTGTAAAAAACATATAAGGTTATGACAAAAAAAGTATTAATTGGATTGCTTGTGCTTTTATCAGGTACAGCATTCTCTCAACAGACAATTTCCTTTGAAGCTTCTGAAGGATATACAGCAGGAAATATAAACGGACAAAAAGGATGGGTTACCTCCAACGGTATGGAACAACAGACGGTTAACATGGAAAAAGCATCCATTGGAACCAATTCTTTAAAGCTAAAAAAAAATAATTTGTATTGCCAGCAAAAAGAAGCTGTAATGGGAGCCTTTTATAATCTCCCATCACCACTAATATCTGATAATTTTACAGTTTCTTTTGATATTTATTTACGTTTCCGTTATACTTCAAATTATGAATTTCAGGCAGTAAACAGTAAAGAAAATAAGACGGCGACAAGAGTTCAATTTACCAATTCAGGAGCTATTAAAATTGCAGATGTAACCAATTCATCTTCCGGTACTACAGATTTATTGGATACAGCTGGAGTTTGGCCAATAGCATCATGGAAAAGAGTTAAAGTAGTAGGTTCATCCACAGAGATCAAATACTATCTGGATAATATTTTGATTTACAAAGGGGCTCGTGCCAATTCTTCAAGCATTGATCAATTGCGTTTTGTACATGATAATTTTGGAGAATATGCCTATATTGATAATATTAAAATTAACAATGAATCATCAGATGCAGCTCCAGAACAACAGAAAATAAGTATTTATCCTAATCCATCATCAGATTTTATTACGATTCTATCTCCAAACAAAATAAAAAATATTGTGATTTTAAGTGGCTTTGGAAAACAAATCAATGTCAATATAGAAAATGATAAAATTGATGTCAGAAATTTACTTCCTGGAATGTATTTGCTTAATGTAGAAACAGAAGGCAGAAACTTTACTGAAAAATTTGTTAAAAAATAAGACCTGATAAATCTTAGTATCAGTAAAACGCTCCAATTGGAGCGTTTTTGTTATTTTAGAGAAATTAATTTTAAGGATATGTCAGAAAATAAAACAGCATATATAACGGGAGGAACGAAAGGTATTGGTTTTGGGATTGCTAAAATTTTGCTTGAAAATGGAATTTCAGTAGCATTTTCTGGAAGAAAGAGGGAAGATGTCATGAAGGCCGAACAAGACCTTAAGCAGTATTCTCAAAATGTTCTGGGAATTGTTTCTGATGTCAGAAGCCTGGAGAGTGAAGCGGAAGCTGTAAAATATATTACTGAGAAGTTTGGAAGACTAGATTATGTGATTGCAAACGCAGGGCTGGGCATATTTAAGCCTGTAGATGAACTGTCTGCTGAAGAATGGAATGATATGATAGAAACCAATCTGACGGGAGTTTTTTATACTTTAAAAGCTTCTGTAGAAGAATTAAAAAAATCTGAAGGGTACTATATTACCATTTCGAGTTTGGCGGGTGCTAATTTCTTTGAAAACGGAACAGGATATAATGCTTCAAAATTCGGGGTCGTGGGATTCACACAGGCAGCTATGATTGATTTAAGAAAATACAATATCAAATCTACTGTCATTATGCCCGGGTCAGTAGCTACCTATTTTAATGGAAATGTACCCTCAGAAAAAGATAGTTGGAAGATTCAGCCTGAAGATATGGGGAATCTGATATTGGATATTTTAAAGATGAATCCTAGGGTTTTGCCCAGTAAAATTGAGTTTAGAGCAACACAGCCAGGTAAATAAGTACATCTAATGTATTGAATAATAATTTAATAAGTATTATGCATGCATAATATATTTTTTATTTATATTAGCAAAAATTAATTCAAACAAAATCTCTGCATAAAGTGTCATGATTTTATGCCTAAAAGAGAAAAAATAAAATAGTACACATGAAAATATTAGTTTGTATTAGTAGTGTTCCGGATACTACTTCCAAAATTAACTTTACAGCAGATAAATCTGCTTTCGACAAAAACGGAATTCAGTGGGTAATCAACCCGCTAGATGAATTTGCGTTGACAAAAGCGGTTAAACTTCAGGAATCTCAGGGAGCAACAGTAACAGTAATCAACGTAGGAGATGCTGCTACAGAACCTGTAATTAGAAAAGCTTTAGCTATTGGTGCTAACGATGCAGTAAGAGTAAACCTTGATCCAAAAGACAGCTATTCTACAGCAAAAGAAATTGCTGCTGTAGCGCAAAGTGGAGGATATGATTTGATTCTTTGCGGTAAAGAATCTATCGATTATAATGGTGGATCTGTACCAGGAATGGTAGCTCAGTTATTGAATCAACCTTTCGTAAATGCATCTGTAGGATTAGATGTAAACGGAAGCGAAGCTACTGCTGTAAGAGAAATCGAAGGTGGAAAAGAAACTATTTCTGTTAAATTACCTGCAATTATCGCAGGTCAGAAAGGATTAGTAGATGAAAAAGACCTTATCATTCCAAACATGAGAGGAATTATGTCTGCAAGAACAAAACCTTTACAGGTAGTAGAGCCTACTTCTTCAGAAGTTAAGGTTCAGGGAGTATCTTATGACAGTGTTCCACCAAGAGCTGCTGTGAAAATGGTTTCTCCTGACAATCTGGACGAATTGGTAAGATTACTTCACGAAGAAGCTAAAGTGATCTAATCTTTAAATTTTTCAATCTTTTAATTTTTAAATTTAAAAAAATGGCAGTATTCGTATACGCAGAAAATATAAATGGAGTTTACAAAAAAGCAGCTTTTGAAGCAGTTTCTTATGCTAAAGCTATTGCAGATAAAGCAGGAGATACCGTTACAGCGATCTCTGTAAACCCTACTGATTCTTCAGATTTATTATACAAATATGGAGCATCAAATGTTATCAATATTAAAGACGAGGGGCTTAAGAATTTCTCAGCAAAAGCATTTGCACAGGCTGTAAATGAAGTAGCAAACGGAAATATTATCGTTTTTCCTCACACTACAGATGCTTCTTCAGTAGCACCAATGTTAGCCGTAATGAAGAACTATTCTTTAATTACTAATGCATTAGAAACTCCTGAAAGCCTTTCTCCATTCCAGGTGAAGAGAAGAGCTTTCTCAGGAAAAGGATTTATGCATGCAAAAGCTGAAGGAAACGGAGTAATTGTTACCGTTTCTCAAAACGCTTTTGGTGTGAAAGAAAACGCAGTATCAGGTTCAGAAGAAGTGAAAAACCTATCTGTAGCTAATGATGATACTAAAGTAATTTCTCACGAGCAAAGTTCAGGGAAATTAGATCTTAAAGAAGCTGAAGTAGTTGTTTCTGCAGGTAGAGGGATGAAAGGTCCTGAAAACTGGGGAATGGTTGAAGATTTAGCGAATGTTTTAGGAGCTGCTACAGCTTGTTCTAAGCCGGTTTCTGACATCGGATGGAGACCTCACACAGAACACGTAGGACAAACAGGTAAGGCAATTTCACCTAATCTATATATTGCAATAGGGATTTCAGGAGCCATTCAGCACTTAGCTGGAGTAAACTCTTCAAAAACGATTGTGGTAATCAATAGTGATCCTGAAGCGCCATTCTTCAAGTCTGCTGATTATGGAGTGGTAGGTGATGCTTTTCAAATTATTCCTGCATTAACAGAGAAAATTAAGGCAATCAAAGGATAAATTTAATAGTGAATAGTCAATCTACTTTGCGAGTTAATTTTTAAACATTCACTTGTAAAGCAAAACTCACGATTGGCCATTGACGATCACATACAATACAATAAAAGCTCGGCTTTCCGGGCTTTTATTTTTGTGTAAAAAAGTGAAATCACAACAAAAAATTAATCTATATTTGTAGCTATGGATTATAAGCAGCTAATTATTCGCGGAATATCGTACAGCCAGACCCAATCGGGGGCGTACGCATTGTTACTGGAGCATGAGGAAACACACATAAAATTACCTGTTGTTATAGGAAATTTCGAAGCTCAATCTATCTCTCTTGGACTGGAAAAAGATATCCATCCACCGCGCCCACTTACCCACGACTTATTCTCAAAATTTATCGTTTCGGCCAATTATGAGTTGGTTTCTGTAATCATTTATCAGATTGTAGATGGGGTATTCTTTTCAAATATCAACTTTAAAAATAAAGCGACGGAAGAAGAACTGATTCTTGATGCAAGAACATCTGATGCTGTTGCTATGGCTGTAAGATTCGATGCACCTATTTTTACGACACAGCAGGTCTTAAATGAAGCTGGAATCTTATTGGAACTGGAAGATGTATCGAGAGAAGAGCAAACATTTTCAGAAACAGTAGCCACTGAAGATAACTTAAAATCCCTTTCTATGGAAGAGCTTCAGAAACTATTGGATGATGCCGTTAAAGAAGAAGATTATGATACCGCCCTTGAAATCCAGGAAGAAATCAAGAGGAGGAAAAAGAAAATTGATTAAAAGAGATACTTTATATAAAAATGAATTTAAAATTACGACTGACCATCCTCAGTTTTCTCCAGTTTTTTGTGTGGGGAGCATGGCTGATTACGATGGCGAACTTCTGGTTTGGCACTAAACATTGGGAAGGAACACAATTTGGAGCTGTTTTCGGAACAATGGGAATTGCTTCTATCTTTATGCCAACCATTACTGGAATTATTGCAGACCGTTGGGTAAACGCTGAGCGTATATTTTCAGTATTACACATTCTTTACGGGGCTATTCTTTTCATTTTGCCACACTCTGCAGATCCTAATTCTTTCTTTTCGGTGATGCTTGTTGCAATGTGTTTTTATATGCCTACTATTGCTTTAGCCAATTCAATTTCCTACACTATTTTAAAGAATAACAATATGGATGTGGTGAAAGACTTTCCACCAATCCGCGTATGGGGAACCATCGGCTTTATTGTAGCCATGTGGATCACTAACCTTAGTGGAAATAAAGCAACAGAAGGACAGTTTTATATTGGAGGAGCGGTAGCCATATTCTTAGGAATTTATGCTCTCACTTTACCAAAATGTCCACCTCAAAAACTAATTGATAAAAACTCTCCATTATCTGAGCAGTTAGGATTAAATGCATTTAAGCTTTTTGGAAACTATAAAATGGCTTTGTTCTTTTTATTCTCTATGCTTTTAGGAGCTGCTCTTCAGCTGACAAACGCTTATGGAGATGTGTTTTTAAGTGAATTTGCTCATTTTCCAAAATATGCTGATTCATTTGTAGTACAGAGATCTACAATTATCATGTCAATTTCTCAGGTTTCTGAAACCCTTTTCATCCTGGCAATTCCTTTCTTCCTTAAGAAATTCGGTATAAAAAAAGTAATGTTAATGTCTATGCTGGCATGGGTATTAAGATTCGGATTCTTTGCATATGGAGTACCGGATGGCTTCGGTTTATCTTTAATTATCCTTTCATGTATTGTATACGGAATGGCCTTCGATTTCTTTAATATTTCAGGTTCCCTTTTCGTAGAGACCACAACAGATAGAAATATCCGTTCTTCAGCTCAAGGATTATTTATGATGATGACGAATGGTTTTGGAGCTGTTTTCGGGAGCTATATTGCAGGTTGGGCCATTGATAAATTCTTTACCCACAAGTTTACAACAGCTACAGAATTGTCAACCTATTTGGAAACAACTCCAGATAATCCTACATTCTTAGATATTCTAAAGAATAGCTTTAATGCGGTTGTGAATTCGGATGGAACACTTTCTTCAGCAGTTATGGTAAAAGACTGGCACCAGATTTGGCTGTCATTTGCAATTTACTCATTGGTTTTAGCTATATTTTTTGCTGTTTTATTTAAACATAAACATAATCCTGAAGACGTTTCTTCAGTTAAGCATTAGTCATTAACAATAAAATAATATAAAATTGCACTTTCGATAAGGAAGTGCAATTTTTTTGTTTTAAACAATATCATAATCAAGCTAATCTGTTGATATGCATAAAAAGTGATACGGAAATTATTATAATAGCAATTGTAGGTTTCTAATTTGTTAAAATAATTAATGTATTATTGATAAATACTTAATAGTATAAGTGTTTTATTATGACTAATGACTGTTAGGAAGAGGAAATGTTTGTTTGATAACAGATGATTTGTAAATGTGTTTTTTTTCGTATTTTGGCACTTTAGTAAATATGAAAAATATACAGTTATTAGGATTGTTATTAGTAGTTGTAGGAAGTTTTCTACCACTGGTACATGTGCCTATTATAGGAAATTGGAATTATTGGAAACTAGATCATTATTTGGCCATTGCATGCTGGATCTTTGCTGCATGTGCAGTTTTTGGAATTGTCAATAACAGTACAAAAATCGTAAGGTTTTTTGGCATCCTGCTTATTCTTTTATTCGCCTTCACTCTGGTGGCTGTAAAGCTGCAGTCTTTAGATTACTTTAGCTTTTTGCCTTTTAAATCCTGGAGAGAAACTTTCGCAGGAATTGTGAAGCTGAAGTGGGGTTGGATTGTAGAATTTTTGGGTGCTTTTCTGATGGTTTTTGCTGGAAATAATAAAAAAGTAAATCAACGAACTCAAATTTAATATGAATCTTTTAAAAGTATCCTTGGCTGGGGCGTTATTGTTGATGGCCGCACAGGTTAAATCCCAGCAGACTGAACAGAAAAAACCAGATAACCCGACTAAATGTACTAACATAAAAGAAGGAAAATTTCTTAGAGCAAATTATCCGGAATCTATCTGGCATATGACCATTAAAGACAATGTTCAAACCGAATATTTTAATAATGGAAAAGATTATATAAAATCTACATTGGTTTTTATAGATGACTGTAACTATAAATCAATTGTTGTAGAGAAGTCAGATAAAAATGATCCTGCACAGGTTGGAGATGTTTTCAATAATAAAGTTGTAGCAACTCAGGATAATCTTGTGAAAGTCAATATGAAGATTGAAGGATCTCAATTTGACATCGTATACATAAAAGTAAAATAAATTTAATTATAAAATGAAGCCCTGGTTTCATTTGAGCTAAAAATAAAAATTATATACATGAAAGAAGTATTCATTGTTTCCGCGGTAAGAACGCCTATGGGGAGTTTTATGGGAAGTTTGTCAACAGTTCCGGCTACTAAATTGGGAGCTGCTGCTGTAAAAGGAGCATTAGATAAAATTGGTTTAGATCCTGCTAATGTTCAGGAAATTTATATGGGGAATGTGCTGCAAGCAGGAGAAGGACAGGCGCCGGCTCGTCAGGTAGCATTAGGAGCAGGTCTTTCTATCAATACCCCTTCTACTACAGTAAATAAAGTATGTGCTTCAGGAATGAAGGCTGTAACAATGGCTGCACAAGCAATCAAAGCGGGTGATGCAGAAGTAATTGTTGCAGGAGGGATGGAAAACATGTCTTTGGTTCCTCACTATTATAACGCAAGAGTAGCTACAAAGCTAGGAGATATCAAAATGCTTGACGGTATGGTGTTGGACGGTCTTACAGACGTATACAACAAAGTACACATGGGGGTATGTGCAGAGAAATGTGCAGTTGATTATAGTATTACAAGAGAAGATCAGGATAACTTTGCAATAGAATCTTATAAAAGATCTGCAAAAGCTTGGAGTGAAGGAAAATTCAATGACGAAATCGTACCGGTTTCCATTCCTCAAAGAAAAGGAGACCCTGTAATCTTTGCTGAAGACGAAGAATACAAAGCGGTGAATTTCGACAGAATTACAACACTTCCTACAGTTTTCAAGAAAGAAGATGGAACGGTAACAGCAGCTAATGCATCTACATTGAATGATGGAGCTTCTGCATTGATTCTTGTTTCTAAAGAGAAAATGGAAGAATTAGGATTAAAACCATTAGCAAAGATCGTTTCTTATGCTGATGCTGCACAAGAACCTGAAAACTTTACAACTGCTCCGGCTAAAGCATTACCTATAGCCCTTAAAAAAGCAGGATTAGAAGTATCAGATATTGACTTCTTTGAATTTAATGAAGCTTTCTCAGTAGTAGGATTAGCTAACAACAAAATCTTAGGATTAGATGCTTCTAAAGTAAACGTAAACGGTGGAGCGGTAGCATTAGGACATCCACTGGGAAGTTCAGGTTCAAGAATCATCGTTACATTAATCAACGTATTGAAGCAAAATAATGCCAAATATGGTGCTGCAGCCATCTGCAACGGTGGTGGTGGAGCTTCTGCAATCGTGATTGAAAATATCTAATATTCTGTTTTAGAATATATTACCATTAAGGAATCGATAATTTTTTTAAAATCTTATCCATTTCTTAATGGTTTTTCTATTTTTGTGCTACTAATATTTATTTGAAATGTCTGAAATTGAGAATCGACAACCCAACAATATAAAGAATAATCCGAAGATTATGAAAGCTTGGGCTGTATATGACTGGGCAAACTCTGTGTATTCCCTGGTTATTACGTCCACTATTTTCCCCATTTATTATTCTATTCTCACTACAGCTTATGAGAAGAAAGAATTTGTAACAGAAACCAAAAAATGGATTGATGTCCCAGTGAGACATATGATCAAAATTTTTGGCAAAGAATACCAGCCGGATGCAGTATATGGATATTCATTAACCATATCGTTCTTTATCGTAGTATTATTATCTCCCTTTTTATCTTCGTTGGCAGACACCATTGGAAATAAGAAATCCTTCCTGCAGTTTTTCTGTTATCTGGGAGCAACATCGTGTATGGGATTAGCAATGTTCACAGGAATGCATAATGTATTTTTGGGGCTTTTGTTCAGTATTACAGCAAGTGTCGGGTTTTGGGGCAGTTTGGTTTTTTATAATTCCTTTCTTCCGGATATTGCAACGCCGGACAGGCAGGATGCACTTTCTGCAAAAGGATATGTATATGGATATCTTGGCTCTGTAGTTTTAGTGGTATTGTGTCTAGTTCTGATTCAGGTTTTTGCCAAAGGAGCAGCACAGCAGCTTTTATTTACGAGAATCAGCTTCCTGTTGACAGGAGCATGGTGGTTTGGGTTTTCTCAATACACCTTTAAGCATCTTCCTCAATTTGGAGATGTAAAAGATAAACTTCCTAAAGATCTTGTGTTATTAAACTATAAGAATATCTTCAAAAAACATGAAGAGCAAGGAGGATTCTTTGAAGTGCTAAAAGATAACATGAGCTTTTATAAAGATATTGCCAAAGAAAGCTTCCATGAATTGTTTAAAGTAGGAGGTGAGCTGTTCAAAGATAGAAATCTGAAGTTTTTCTTATCAAGCTTCTTCTTCTACAGTGTTGGTATGCAGACGATTTTCCTTATGGCAACCTTATTTGGAAAAAGTGAGATCAATCTAGCTCAGGATAAACTTATCGGAACACTCTTGGTTATCCAGATTGAAGCCATTATAGGAGCTGTGATTTTCTCAAGATTATCCAAAAGAATAGGAAACAAAAATGTTATTTCAATTGCTATTTTTCTATGGATTGTAGCTTGTTTATGGGCTTACTTCTTAAACAAAGAAAACCCAACCGTAGAATATCAGTTCTATGGGGTGGCTGCAGTAGTAGGATTAGTAATGGGAGGGCTTCAGGCAATGTCCAGATCTACATACTCAAAGTTACTTCCGGAAAACTCCATGGAAAACACTACATATTTCAGTTTCTATGATGTATTGGAAAAGATTGCAATCATTATCGGGACCTTTATATTTGCAACTCTGATTGAGCATTTTAATAATATGAGAATTGCAGCTTTATCCATGACATTATTCTTCGGTGCAGGGTTAATATTAATCCGATTCCTGAAGGTGAAAATGAGAAAAGACAGAGAAACACTATAAAAATGAAAGGCGTTATTTTAACGTCTTTTTTTATTTTTTAACTCAAAATTAATTGTGGTTGAAAATAAGGATTAATGATAAATTAATACAGGAATTTTCAGAATCTGAAGCTTTTTTTGTATATTTATATGGTGTTTGGGTGAAGCAGAACCAAAAAAATGATAATTCGGTCCGGGTTTTGCTTATATTCAGCGGAATAATTTTTAACTTTGCAAAAAAGATTTATTGTCAATATGACCAACCCATTATTTTATGCAAAAATAATCCTGTTTGGAGAATATGGAATGATTGAAGATTCCCAGGGGCTTGTAGTACCTTACAGCTTCTATAAAGGAACTTTAAAATTTTCAGATCTGGCTTCAGAATTTGAGCTTAATTCAAACAGACATCTGCAGAAATATTCAGACTTTCTTACAAGACTTGATCTTTCTGATGATTTTACATTAGATATTGAGAGTTTCAAAAAAGATATTTCAAACGGACTTTTCTTCGATTCTAATATTCCGCAAGGTTATGGAGTAGGAAGTTCAGGCGCTTTGGTGGCTGCTATTTTTGAAAAATATTCTATCAGCAAATTAAATCCGGATAACATCTCTAAGGAAAATCTTAAAAAACTAAAGGCTGTTTTTGGTGAAATGGAAAGTTATTTCCACGGAAAAAGCTCAGGAATGGATCCATTGATCTGTTATATGAACCTGCCAATTCTTATTGAAAATAAAGAAAACCTAGATAGAGTCTCAATACCTGAAGGACAAGAAGGAAAAGGAGCTATTTTCTTAATTGATTCCGGAATGACAGGAGAAACAGGCCCTATGATTCAGATTTTCTTTGAAAAAATGAAGACAGAAGGGTTCCGTAAAACACTGAAAGAAGAATTTATTCGTTACAATAACGCATGTATAGAAGCATTTCTGAAAAAAGATATGAATCCTTTTTTCAGAAATCTTAAAAAGCTTTCTCACTGGGCGTATGAGCATTTCCGTCCAATGATTCCTGAAAGTATCTTTAATATCTGGAAAAAAGGTCTTGATTCTAATGCTTATTACCTAAAACTCTGCGGAAGCGGCGGTGGAGGTTATATTCTAGGCTTTACCAAGGATTATGAAAAAGCAGAAAAAATGCTTGATGGCTTCCAAAAAGAAGTGATTTACAGATTTTAAACAGGTTGGAAATGAATTCTGAAAAAGAAACTTTCCAATCCAAACAATATATCTCAAAATCTATATATTACAGATTTTCACAATTCGTGGGCTTTTTGCTTGGGGCGCGTTTTTTTGTAGCAGCGCTCTTAACATTCGCCCTGTACGTTTCCACCTTTTTTCTGTTTAATCAGGAAGAATCTTTCAGAAATTTTGTATTTGATTTTAAAGTACACGGTATTATTTTTTGTACGGTTTTGACGATTCTGGCTGGTGGAATCATCAATCAGTTTTATGACTTGGAAAAAGACCATATTGTAAAACCTTTCAGAACCAGGATTCAAAGCTTCATCAAACAGAAGTATTTTTTATACGCTTATTTGGGATTAAGTGTTATTTCATTGGGCGTAGCTTGGATGATTTCTCATAATGTCTTTATCTTTTTTGTAGTATATCAGTTTTTTATGTGGCTTTACAGTCACAAATTAAGCCGTATACTCATCCTGAATAATCTCACTTTTGTAAGTCTTACCTTATATCCTTTTTTTGGAATGATGGTGTATTACGAAACTTTCTCCAAGAAGGTCTTTCTAATGGCTGTATTTCTTTTTTTGATTCTTCTATGTATTGATATTGTAAAAGATACCCTTACCAGAAGTGTGGACAAAACATTTGGATATACCACCATTCCTAATTATTTTAAAAGCCGGAATACGAAGATTATTCTTATATCTTTACTCTTGATAACAATGGCCGTTTCTATGAAAATCATTACCAAAACCGGAGTTTCCGGATTTATGGCATACTACTTTGTAGGGGGCTTATTTGTGATGATTCTTTGTATCTATCTTTTTCTAAATTCAACCAGAAAAAGCAACTTCCTCACGCTTAGTATATTACGATTATGGGTGTTTGTAGGAATTATATCCATGCTTTTAAACGGAATTGAACATAAATTATAATAAAAATTCTTTAAATAAACTAAGGTTATTATTACCTTTGCGTAACTAAATTTAATAAATAGGAATGCCCATTTTTAATGATACTAAAGTTGCATTTGCAGACAAGACAGATGCACAGTTGAGAAAGGCTTACTGGATGTTTAAAATGATTGAACAGCCCGCTCTTACCAGCCTTGGAACATCCGTTCTTAATTTTACAGTACATAACAACTTTCCATTCGTTACCGGAATTGTAAAAAGCACCTTGTTTGCACAGTTTTGCGGTGGAGAAACCCGTGAGGAAAGTATGAAGGTTGTAAAACAGCTTTTCAAGAGAGGAGTTGGAAGTATTTTCGATTATTCCATTGAAGGGAAAGAAGATGAAGAAACTTTTGATGCAGTATGTAAGGAGATCAAAGATATTGTAAGATTTTCAGTAGGAAATCCGGCCATTCCTTTTATCGTATTCAAGCCTACAGCATTTGGAAGAATTGATCTGTATGAAGCTGTGGGAAAAGGAGCTGAGCTTACAACCAGTCAGAAAGAAGAATGGGAGAGAGTGGTAAGAAGATTTGATGAAGTATGTGCTCTTTGTCATGAAAATGACAAAAAAGTAATGGTAGATGCAGAAGAAACCTGGATGCAGGATTCTGCAGACCAGCTTTGTGAAGAAATGATGGAAAAATATAACCAGGAAAAGCCTATCGTTTGGAACACCATCCAGATGTACAGAACAGGAAGACTGGAATATATGGAAGCCAATCTTCAGAGAGCAAGAGAAAAGAACTATTTTATTGGGTATAAGATCGTTCGTGGAGCTTACATGGAGAAGGAAAGAGCCAGAGCAGCGGAAAAAGGTTATCCAGATCCGATTCAGCCTACCAAAGAAGCTTCGGATAAGAACTATAATGCAGGAATTGATTTCGTAATGAACCACCTGGATAAAGTATCTGCATTCTTTGGAACTCACAATGAGATCTCTTCTGAATTGATTATGGATAAAATGAAGTCTAAATCTTTAGAGAATGGGAATTCACATGTTTATTTTGGGCAGCTTTACGGAATGAGTGATAATATTTCTTTCTATTTATCTGATAAGGGCTATAATGTGGCTAAATATCTTCCATATGGACCTGTAAAGGATGTTGTACCATATCTTACGAGAAGAGCCCAGGAAAACACCTCTGTAGCCGGACAAACCGGAAGAGAATTAGGACTGATTAAAAAAGAATTGGAAAGAAGAAAGCAACAGTAATAATATTACATCAAAATAAAGAAGACCCGCAGAATATGCGGGTTTTTTATTTGAGTTATTTTAATAAAAAGATGTTATTTATTGTAGATTTTATAATTTCAATAAAATTTCAGGAATTAGTAATTAAAGATCTAATTCTATTTAATGTTAATTATTTATTAAAATAATTTAGTTTTTATTGCAAATTTGGTTTTAAATTTTTATATTTGATTAAGCTATAAAAAACTAGTGCATGAAAAAACATCTGCCACGATTCTCCTATGGTGTGACAGAATTTTCTTACTTCGGAAGAAATTGTATCCCCTAACAGATTCGTCACAATTCCAGTATGTATTATAAGTAAATAATGGGTCTTAAAAAAGATTAAATACATCTCAGGAATTCTCTAAAATTTAAAAACAAATAAAGCAAATAGCTTTAGTTTTCTTCTTCAAATATTTTTTAGCCTGACCATTTTCTTGGTCAGGTTTTTTATAGATAGACTTATTTCCGGTGATAAAAAATAGCAAAATTAATATACATTTTTTCGCAGATCGAGCAGAAAACATGGGTTGATAATATGCGTAATTTGCGAAATCAGTGAGAGAAAACCAGTCTAATTCTAGAGAATATTTGATCAAATAATAAGGTAAATATCTGGAAAAACTCAACAAGATGTATATATTTTCTCGCAGATTGATGCAGAAAACAAAGGTTAAAGATCTGCGTAATTTGCGAAATCAGCGAGAGAAAATCAGTCTAATTCTAGAGAATATTTGATCAAATAATAAGGTAAATATCTGGAAAAACTCAACAAGATGTATATATTTTCTCGCAGATTGATGCAGAAAACAAAGGTTAAAGATCTGCGTAATTTGCGAAATCAGCGAGAGAAAACCAGTCTAATTCTAGAGAATATTTGATCAAATAATAAGGTAAATATCTGGAAAAACTCAACAAGATTAGTATATATTTTCTCGCAGATTGATGCAGAAAACAAAGGTTAAAGATCTGCGTAATTTGCGAAATCAGCGAGAGAAAATCCGTACAAATCTACAGAATATTTCATCGAATAATAAGGTAAATATCTGGAAAAACTCAACGAGATTAATATTAAATTTCTCGCAGATTGAGCAGATAACACAGATTTAAAATCTACATAATTTATAAAATCAGTGAGAGAATATTGATAGAAATCACGATTGCCTAAAAGTTAAGGCTCAAAACTCTCGAATTTTCCGTTTTCATAGAACAAAACAATACGTTTTATTTTATTCATTTGATTTCCAATAACTTGACTCAGTATTTCTTCATGTGAATTTTCTAATCGCTGAGAATCCGATATTTTCTCAGGAGCTTTATCTTGGGGCGGTATAACTGATTCTCCAGAAGCTGTCAGAGGAAGATTTGTTTCGGTTTCATCCGCTCCAAAGTTATCATCTTCATTGATCATGGTGAAAAGATCGGGTAGTGGAGTTGTTCTTACCTGATCTTCTTCAGGCTGCTCATCTTGAATTTTTATTTCAGGTTGTTCTGACTTTAGCATTTCACCTTCACCTGTAACCAGCCAATCCCAAAGAAGTTCAGGAAAACGAGATTTTATTTTTATGATAAACTCTAGTGAGGGTTTATTTCTTCCGGATGTAATATGCGAAATTGAGGAACGCTGTACGTCAATCTCATCTGCAAATTCAGAGGGAGTAAGTCGGGAATACTCTATAACTTTTGAAATTCTTTCGTTTAAACTCATAAAAATAAGCCTTTAATTATTTTACAAATGTAACTTATTAAATTTACAAAAGCAAAATACAAATGTAAATAAATTGAATGATTATAAATATACAATTGTAAAAAGCGCATAACCTATTCATACATAATTATTTAAACTCTAGTTACATTTGTACTATATTATTTACACATTAGATTAAATCAATACCTGGAGTATATGCTAAGGGCATTATTTCTGCTAAATGACCTTTAAAAATGTAATTTTTGACTGCTTAAGGACTGTTTTATGAGCTATTTTTATTGGATTTTATAATTTACATAGTTAACATACTAAAAACTTGTATCAAAGATCATTAAATCTCAAAAATAGCGTTGTAATAGCATACAAAAGGGATTATACAAATGTACATAAGTAAATTTACCTTGTAAAATACCATTTAATGAACATTTTTAGTTCTATTTACAGGTATATAACATTAGATTAACAAAACTAAATTTCCATTTAGTTCTAAATCTCTTTTAAAAATTAATTCAGGGACAAATTCTAGAAATTTTTAATATTTTTCATGGTTTTACATTTGTATATGATGGATAAATACTATATTTTCAACATTCAATATGTTTGAAAAAAATATGCTCATTTGGCTTAAAATAGGGGTTTGTTTACTTCAAGTATTCTTAGAATTAGTATTTAGATAAATTCCATAACTATCTGAAATTAAATAAATTAAATATATGGTATTAAATTATTCGCAATCCACAATTTTATCAACAGACAATTTGGCAATACCAACTGTTTAACAATGTTACTTATGTTAATGAACAAACAATGAGTAAAAATCCGTTTTTAACTTTTGTAAACTGAATTCTGTTTACAAAAATTTCAATATTTTTTCCTGTTTTTGCTCTATTTACAAATGTTAATATTTATTGTATGCCTTAAAATGGCTAAATTTGATTCCAGTAAATTATTTTCCAGCAATGAACTTTGAACATATTTATTCTTTGAACCCCGATTTCTCAAATCGCTATATTTCCCCTGAAAAATTATTTTCTTACCTACATACGAATCTCAGCGATTATATTCAGGAGATCGGAACATCATATTTAGAGAAGCCGATTTATCAGTTAAGCATCGGAACCGGTAACACCCAAGTATTAGCCTGGTCACAAATGCACGGAAATGAATCCAATGCCACACACGCCATGCTTGATCTTTTAACAAGCCTTGATAAAGCTCCTGAAATGAAGGAAGACCTATTCAGTAAAATCAGATTAGATTTTATCTTTATGCTTAACCCTGACGGATCTGAAAGATGGACAAGACTCAATGCCGTTGATATTGACCTTAACCGCGATTTCCATAACGAGGCGAGTAAGGAGATTAAGTTTCTGAAAAGAGCAGCTGCTTCAAAGAAATATGACTATGCCTTAAATCTTCATGAGCAGAGAACCATTTTCACAACAGATGGTATTCATCCAGCTACTCTTTCCTTTCTTGCTCCTTCTGAAAATGTAGAACGTACCATTACAGAGAATAGAAAAAAATGCATGGCTGTCATTGGAAATATTTATACTCATTTAAAGGAAATGATTCCTAATCAAATTGGCAGATATTCTGATGAATTCTATCCGACTTCAACGGGAGACAATTTTATAAAAGCAGGCATGCCTACCATTTTATTTGAAGGCGGACATTTTGTAGATGACTACACCAGAAAAGGGACCAGAAAATATTATACGATTGCTTTATACTATGCACTGAAAGCAATTAGTGATTTGAACTCAGATAGTACAGGCTGGGAAACTTATCTTGATATTCCAGAGAACAAAGAGACTCATTATGATATTATCTACCGAAATGTAAAACTCAATACGGAACATCAATGCATTTTGGATATCGCTGTTCAATATAGAGAGGTGAAAGAGGATGGGAAAGATGAAATCTCTTTTATTCCTTTTGTGATGGAAGCGGGAGATGTTAAAAAAAGAAAAGGCTGGTTAGAAATAGACTGTACAGGAAAGAAATTTATTTCTGCCAATAAATATCCGAAGCTGGACGCTGTAGTGGATTTTACGATAGAAGATTAAAAATTTCGGCAACCCAAAGGGTTGCCGAAATTTATTTTTATACTTTTCTAAAACAGAAAATTGGATCACACCACGAGACTAGAAATCTGGTTTAAATCTCTACCATCGATAAATTACAGATTATCTTTTCCTCAATTTTTAAAATTTACGTAATCTGTAAAATCTGTAAGAGATTCTGATATTTTCTTCAATAGAAGAAAACCCTTAGTTTACCACTTTAATTCCGTTTGCAACGAATCTTATTTCTTCCTTAGGTTGAGTAATAGCATCAATTTCAGATTGAGGTTTCTTAGCATCTTCAGCATAGTGTTTTTGTTCATCCACAGAAATTACTTTTCTTTCAGCATTTCCTTCTAAAACGACATTCTTACCTTTTAAAGCTGTAGGTACAAAGAAGGCATAATCTTTCATTTTTACAAAAAACTGCGAGTTATCATCTGTCTGAATGGTTAACCAGCATCCTTTTTTCTCACATACATCGGTTACCTTTCCTTTGATAGCGACATTTTCCAGTTTTTTATTTTCTTTTTTAAGTTTCTTTCCCAGTTTATCTACTGTAATTGCTTTAGATTCTGTATTAGAAGCAACAGCTGCTCCATAGGTATCACCTACTAAGGCATTTCCTGCAGGTGGTGAAAACTTCTTTTGTGATGTTTCTTGAGCAAATGCTAATGTAGAAGCACTTGCAGCCATAGCAAATAGAAGAGCTTTAAATTTCATGTTTAATATTTTTTCCAAAAATACTAATTAAAATTGAATCATAAATCGATAAAAATTAATAATAAATTGATACTTGTGTAAAATTTTAATAAAATTCAAAATGAAAGGCAGATTTGTTTATATTTGACGCCTATACTTGACTATGCAGAAAAAACTGAAACTTTGGGATGCCATCATGCTTGTGATGGGATCTATGATTGGAAGCGGGATCTTTATTGTAAGCGCCGATATGATGCGGAATCTTGGCTCCGGGTACTGGCTGATTGTGGTTTGGATCATTACGGGTATAATGACTGTAGCTGCGGCAATAAGCTATGGAGAACTTTCTGCTCTGTTTCCAAAGGCTGGCGGCCAATATACTTATCTGAAAGAGATCTTTGGTAAAAGGATGGGATTTCTTTATGGCTGGGGATTGTTTACGGTGATACAAACCGGAACTATAGCTGCCGTGGCAATGGCTTTCGGAAAATTTACAGCTTATCTGGTCCCTTCACTTAATGATGCTACCCCTATTTTCCAAAGTGGGGAATTCAAGATTACATGGATACAAATTTTAGCTATTGCTGTTATACTTCTGCTTACCTATATCAATACAAGAGGAGTAGAAAGTGGAAAGTTTTTGCAGAATATTTTTACGGGATCTAAAATCATTGCATTACTAGGACTAATTGCGGCTGGATTTATTCTGGTTGATTTTTCTCATTTATCTGAAAATTTCAGCCTGGGAATGGATTCTTTTAATAATCTTAAAAAAGACGTGAGCGGTAATTTCCTGAAAGAAGGCTGGGAACCTATTGGAGGAATGACTTTAATGGGAGGGATTGCTGCAGCGATGGTAGGCTCGGTTTTTAGTTCTGTAGCGTGGGAAAGCGTAACGTTTGTTTCTGGAGAAATTGAGAATCCGAAGAAAAATGTTGTGAAATCAATGATTTATGGGACTGCTGCTGTAATGATTTTGTATATCGCTGTTAATTTTGTGTATTTAAATGCATTGGATAGAGATAGTATTGCTTTTGCTGCTAATGATAGAGTTGCTGTTGCGGCTTCTCAGAATATTTTTGGAAGTGCCGGAACTATTATTATAGCTGTATTGGTAATGATTTCTACTTTCGGATGTGATAACGGATTGATTTTAGCAGGAGCAAGAGTTTTTCAGACAATGGCGAAAGATGGAATGTTCTTTAAATCCGCAGAAAAAAATAATAGAAATGAGGTACCAGAAAATGCATTATGGATGCAGGGGATATGGGCATCTTTATTATGTCTGAGCGGGCAGTACGGAAATCTTTTGGATATGATTTCATTTGTCATTGTCCTGTTCTATATGATTACAGTTTTCGGAGTAATTTATTTGAGAGTTAAGAAACCTGCTTTGGAAAGACCTTATAAAACATGGTTGTACCCGGTAACCCCCATTATATATCTTATTATAGGAACTGTTTTTTGCATCCTATTATTAATATATAAACAGCAATATACATGGCCAGGATTTGTACTGGTATTATTGGGACTGCCGGTATACTATTTCATCAATAGGAGAAAAGCAGATCTGTAGATTAGCATAATGAATATAATATAGATAATGGTTTCAGGGCTTTCAATTCAGTTTGAAGGCCCTAACTTTTGAATAATATTTTAATTTATTATAACAATTATTTAGTGAAAATGTGTATTTTGGTATTTCGTTTTTAAAGTAAACGGGACCATGAAGTAAAAAACAAAAAGTTATGGATACACCAAATTACAGAATGCCCTTTGTACCGTCCACATTAATGACAGAAGGGGGAAGTATCGATACCTGCGATATGGGGGAGAGTATTGCCCACAATATTATGCTGCTGATCACCACCAAAAAAGGAGAGAACAGATATGATGAAAACTATGGAAATGATGTTTGGAACCTGGAATTCGATAACGGAGTAACCAGTGCCATCTGGGAAAATGTTTTTGTCAAAAGTCTGAGAAGGCAGATCCAGGAATATGAACCAAGAATTGTGCAGCCTCAGATCGATGCCAATATTCAATTTGTAGAGCACAGTTACGATACCAAAGAACACACCGAAATCAAAAAGAAAGTAAGAATTGCCATCAATGCCAAAATGGAGGAAACAGGAGAACGTTTCAGTTTTTCAACAGAGCTGTTCCTGAGCCCAATGTCTATTGATTAAAATTTTTAACTACAAAAAAAATTATGAACCTAGATCAGAATATTTATTCCAAAGAATCTGTAAAAGCAAGAATGCTTCAGAATGCTACTAAAGTATGGGGATTGAAAAGTCCGCAGTCTTTAGATCCATTTGTAAAATTATTAATAGATGCATTCAGTACAGAAGTTTTTAAAGCGAATAATGAAATACAGACAGTCAATGCCCGAATTCTTGAGAAACTGGCAAAACTGTTAACTCCATCTATTTATACTCATCCTATTCCGTCCCATGCAGTTGCTTTCACGCAGCCTTATGATTCTACGGAAGTTTTATTGGAACACACAGAATTTTTCTTTCGAAAGCAGATGACCTCCACAGTAAAATCGGAGTCGGATAAACAGCTGAATATTCCTTTTACTCCAGTGGGGAATGTAAGAATCAATAAAGTACATACTTCAGTTATGTTTGTAGGGAATACCTGCTACAGTATCGATGATAGATTCAATAAAATTCCGATTTCAAGATTTAACGGGAGACCTGAAGACTACAGAAAGGTAACCGTAGGAGTGGATGTAAGTAAATATGTGAGCGAATATTTCCCTAAATATATGAGCATATTCTGCTCTAATCCAGCATTCGAACATCTGGATTTCGTCTATAAACTATTACCTTACATTACAGTTTCAAGTAATGGAAACCCTTTGTTTGTAAGAGAAGGATTAAGCTATCTTACAGAAAGTACTCCTGATGGCTATGAGCAGATGTTTAAAGAACAGTCCATCCGAAGTAAGGTCATTGAAGATATTAAAAGTATCTACCGTCATAAATTTATAGAGATCACAGGACTTTCCAGTAGCTTGTTCTCAGAACCGGGACAACTTCCACAAAATCTAGACTTCCTTGCCGGAAAAGAAGAGATTGTAAAATATCTGGATAATAAACGTTATTTATGGCTTACTTTTGAGTTTCCACCACAGTTCTCAGCAGAAATTTTGGATAATTTCTCATTTGTATTGAATGCTTTCCCGATCTATAATAGAGGCTGGAAAAAAACAGAATACAGTCTTGATATCATGGGAAACAACATTCCTTTGGTAACAGATGAAGGAGAACATTTCTTATATGTAGATGAGGTACAGGATGGAGATGGAAGAAAATATACTGAAATACCATTTACTCCTGCTGATAATCTTAAAAAAGGATTGTATACGGTGAGAAAAGGAGGGATGGAACGCTTTACCAACAGAAATGCAGTAGATATGATTGCCAATGTTCTGGAACTGACAAGAGATGAGATCGCAGCATTCTCCCTTTTAAACAGAGATAATGTGAAAGGAGTTCTTAGCGAGATGTCGGACAAGATGAAATCTATGGTACAGAAAGTAAACAATGCCAAGAGAAACATCAGACAGGAACTGAACTACGTGATTATGGAACCTGTTGAAAAAACAGATCATACCTATGCATCTTTCTGGATCACCCATTGTACATTAGCCAATCACATGCGTCCGGGGACAGAACTTTCTAACCAGTTGAAATCCCAAACGGTTGTGCTGCTGACAGAAACATTAGGTGGTGCTGAAGAACAAAAAGGAACTGACAGTATTCAGGCTTATAAATATGCATTGACAACAAGAGATAAAATTATTTCTCTTGAAGATGTCAAAAACTATTGCCGGATGATCTTAAAAGATGAGCTAAGAGAAGTGAGGGTAAAAAGAGGAACCATGATTAGTAACAAACCTAAAGAAGGTTTTGTAAGAACCGTTGAGGTTGAAATTGTTCCCCAGAATTATTCTTTCTACGGGAGAGCTTATTGGGAAAATATGGCAAACATTACCAGAAATCAGATTATTGCCAAAGCGATAGATGGTATTGAATATCTGGTAAAAGTAACCAATGAAGACGTAGAGTTCCAGGATATGTAAATTAAAATAGTAAAACAAGAAAAATATGAAGAAGATTATTGTACTTGCAATGGCTCTGTCTTTAACTGCTACAGTAGTAAGCTGTAAAAAGGATGCAGGGAAATTTGGCAGCACGGTTTTAGACATGGGCAGCGAGGCAGATGCCAATGTTATTATTGATTTTAATAACAATTTTATAGACTCTTATAAAAGTACCTCCAAGCATATTGACAGAATTTTAAAATATGCGGACGCGGCAGTAGCCAAGTCAAAAGGAGAAAATGTATTGATTATGCCTATTACATTGAGCTCAATGGATTACTCCTTGTCAAAAATTAAAGAAATTCCGTCAGGATTTGATAAGGAAAAGGAAGCTATTGAAAAAGAATTCAATATTTATAAGGCTAAAAAAGAAAATATAGACAAAAAGATGGAAGAACTGAAGTCCTATATGACTTCAGAAGACTATAAAGATGATAAAGGAGCAAAAGCAGAAGCGATCAGAAAAGAAATTGAGGGTGATGTAAATGCTTTTTATGCAGCCGGAGAAAATATTATGACCAGGATCAAACCTGCTACAGATGCTGCAGAAGAAGTTATTTTGAAGGATCATCCCATGAAAGAATATATTATTTCTTCTAAAAATGTGATGAATTCACTAGATTCTGTGATTGATCTTTTAGGAAAACAATATTCCGGACAATTCAATGAAGCAGAAGCTCAGAAAAAGTATGATGAATATGCCAAAGCAGTAGAGGCTAATTCCAAACTAAACTTTGATGTAAAAGACAAGCAATATTCTTATAAAAAGTCCCAGTTTGAAAGTTTCAATAAAAATGCGTCTAACTTTTTAGATCTCTACAGAAAATTGATCCGAGATGCTAAAGAAAAGGGAAAGATCCAAGATAATGATATCCAGCAGATCGATTCCTCTTATGAAAGTGTGTTAGGAGCCTACAATTCCTTTGTGAAATAATTTTTGATTTGTTGCAAGATCAACAATCAATTTTAAAATATGAAATGCCGTAGACAATACGGCATTTTTTATATAGAGTGTACAAAATAGTAATGCGTGGTAAGTTTGCAATAAATGATAAAGGCTTAATTTTAAGAATAACCTTATTGGAAAAAGGAATAGGAAAAAGATAGTCTTTGCGCTGATACTTACGATATCGATTTTAACGCTCAATCCCTATTCCTTGTTTTCTAAAACCGAATAGAACGCTGTTTAGGTAAAATTCTCTTACCACGTTGGTTACAAGAAAACAAATTTCCAATAAATTAAAGAATATTTCTTATGGCAAATTTAGAGAAAAAAGTAATTGGAGTAGATGTTAGCTTGAAAATGCTTACCCTTAATTACAAGGATTCAGATGGAGTAATAATAGTACGTAATATTCCTAATCTTAAAAAAAGATATTTTAGGTAGTCTTAAGTTTTTTGACAAGAAAGAGTATAAGATTATAGTAGAAGCAACAGGAGCCTACAGCAGTAAAATTTTATATTTTTCGTATGAATTAGGTTTCGAAGTAAGTATGGTAAATCCAGTAAGTATAAAAAGATATGGTGAACTGAGGAATCATATCAGTAAGACTGATTCTGAAGACTCCAGACTGATTCGTGAGTATGGTGAACAGGTAGAATTTAGACCCTATACTCCTAAAAGCATGACTTTGGAGTACCTTGACCAGGAATTAAATCTTTGGCATGATCTGGAGCAGGAAAAAATAAAGTATAGTTTGAAGCTTAAAGCGCTTAGACAAAAAGCATTATGCAATAGAGAAACGATAAAACATTATGAACGAATCATCAGGAATCATGAATGTGAGATAAACAAAGTAATGATCCGAATGTCAAAGCTTCAAAATGAAGAATTAAAAAGCGATGTAGATCTGTTGAGCAGTATCTCAGGAATTGGAGAGAAGACAGCCTTACTATTGCTGGTAGCAACTAATGGTTTTAAAAATTTTGTGAGTGCTAAACAAATATCCAAATATTTTGGAGTAGCTCCCCGTCTTTATGAGTCAGGAACTAAAAAGAAAAGCCTTGGGAAATGTCGGACGACAAAAAAGCATGTAAGAAGTATTTTATATGTATGTTCTTGGACAGCTATGAGGTTTAACAATCAATGCAAGGAACTATATGAGAGAATTTTGTCAAAAAACAAATCAAAAAAAGTAGCATTGATTGCTGTGTGCAATAAATTACTTAGACAATGCTTTGGGATAATGAGAAACAAAATACCTTATCAGAAAAATTATTTACAAATAGCTACTTAATTTTTTAGCATTTTTATTTGCAAGTTAACATAGAACGTTAAAAATTAAATTATTTAAATGAAAAAATTATCCCTTTTTATATCCATTTGTCTTTTAAGTTTTCAGCTAAAGAGCCAAACGATTCAGGATTTAAAAAGTAAAATCAATACTATCATATCTACGAAAAATGCAACCGTTGGAATCTCTTTAAAAGGAATTGAAGATAAAGATACACTGAGCATCAATGGAAATAAAACAATGCCAATGCTGAGTGTTTTCAAATTCCATATTGCATTGGCAGTTTTAAATCAGGTAGATCAAGGGAAATTAAAACTAGATCAGAAGTTCTTTATTAAAAAAGAAGAATTATTACCTGAAACATGGAGCCCGATAAGAGAAGAATATCCGGAAGGAAATATGCCTTTGACATTAGATCAATTATTAAGATATACCGTTTCTCACAGTGATAATAATGGTTGTGATATTCTGCTGAAGATAGTAGGGGGCGCTTCGGTTGTACAGAAATTTATCAACCAACAAGGCATTAAAGATTTTACCATCCGATTGAATGAGCAGCAAATGAATACTTTTGAATCCTACTTTGTAAATACATCAACTCCTTTAGCTACAACCAGCCTTTTAGAAAAATTCTACAAAGGGAAAGTATTAAAAAAGGAGACTACAACATACTTATACCAGATCATGGTAGAAACGTCCAGAGGATTAACCTGGATGAAGGCAGGCTTGCCGGTAGGAACAGAATTAGCTCATCGCACAGGAATCTCAGGAAGAAATGAACAGAATATAAGAGCTGCGATGAACGATGTAGGAATTGTAAAGCTTCCCAACGGAAAACATTTTATCTTATCCGTCTACCTTAAAAATATCAATGAAGAAATGAAAGACACAGAAAAAATCATTGCAGATATCGGAACTGCTGTTTGGGAATATTATATAAACAAACCATAAAGACTTTAGAAGAAGATGAAAAATGTCATTCTGAAAGGAACGAAGTGAAATGAAGAATCTAAATAAGGCACAAAGCTCGTTCTCTATCGAAAAATAATGACTAAAGCAGTACATAATAATCAGCATAATCATAACCTCCACAATCATCTGTGAAAATCAGTGTAATCTGTGGGAAAATAAATTCAATAGAAACGGACTTCAGCCCGTTTTATCATTTTAAGTTTATCCATAAGCTTTAGCTAAAACCTATAAACAGCATTTATACAAATATTGAGATAAGATTAAGCAGAAATAAACTACCATTATAAAAATTTTAACCCCCTCATAATAAAAAAAATTCCATAAAATTCCGTAATTTTGCACGTTGTGATTTTCAGGCAAAGTCACTCCAAATTATGAGCAAATCAACAGAATATATAGAAGTTTACGGAGCACGTGAACACAACCTAAAGAATATTAATGTTAAGATCCCGCGCAATGAACTGGTAGTAATTACCGGGCTTTCCGGGAGTGGAAAATCTTCACTGGCTTTTGACACTATTTTTGCAGAAGGGCAGCGTCGTTATATAGAAACATTCTCTGCTTATGCCCGCCAGTTCCTGGGTGGATTGGAGCGTCCGGATGTAGATAAAATTGAAGGACTTTCACCCGTTATTGCCATTGAGCAGAAAACCACCAATAAAAATCCCCGTTCTACTGTAGGAACTGTTACAGAGTTGTACGACTTTCTTCGTCTTTTGTACGCTAGAGTGTCAGATGCTTACTCATTGTCTACAGGGCAGAAACTGGTAAGTTATACTGAAGATCAGATCCTTGATACCATTAAAGAAAACTATAAAGGAGAAAAGATTATGTTACTGGCTCCTGTAGTACGTTCCAGAAAAGGACATTATCACGAGCTTTTCGTACAAATGGCTAAAAAAGGATATGGACAGGCTAGAATTGATGGTGAATTACAAGATATTGAATACGATTTAAAACTTGACCGTTATAAAACCCACGATATTGATATTGTTATTGATCGCTGGATCATCGGTGAAAGTGCTTCTGAGGGCAGAATGGAAAAATCGCTCCGTACCGCAATGGAAATGGGCGAGGGAATCATCGGAATTCAGAAACTGGGAAGCACAGATATTGAATATTTCTCTAAAAACTTGATGGATGCTGAAACAGGACATTCATTGGCATTACCGGAACCGAATACTTTTTCATTCAACTCTCCAAAAGGAAGCTGTCCGAATTGTAAAGGATTAGGTACCATCAAAAAGATCAATACAGATTATTTCATTGATAATCCAAAACTGTCTATCAATCAGGGAGGTTTACTGCCATTGGAAGATATTAAATCTAATAAATGGATTCTGGCCCAGATCAAGAATATTCTTGAAATTTTCGGATTGGGAATGACCACGCCATTACAGGATATTCCGGAAGAAGCTTTAGACTATATCTATAACGGATGTCATAAAGAATTCAATAAGGACCTGAAATATGCAGGAATTACCAAGAAGATCAAGATCAGCTTTGATGGTTTAATTGCTTTCATGGAAGAGATTATAGATGAAAGAGAATCTTATGAAGCTATTTTACTGGAAAGACACTTCACTACAGAAGAAACATGTCCCGAATGTGGTGGAACCCGTCTTCAACCATCAAGCTTAAGCTTTAAAATTGATGGAAAAAATATTGCTGAGGTAAACGGATTAAGCTTAGCAGATTTAAAAGAATGGCTGGCGGATGTTAAAGATAAATTCTCCGAGAAAAATAAAATCATTGCTCACGAGATCTTAAAGGAAATTGAAACCAGGCTTCAGTTCCTGTTGGATGTTGGATTGGATTATCTAAGCTTAAGCAGAAGTTCAAAAACACTTTCAGGAGGAGAGTCACAAAGGATTCGTCTGGCAACACAGATTGGGTCCCAACTTGTGAACGTTTTATATATCCTGGATGAACCAAGTATTGGACTTCACCAAAGAGATAACGAAAGACTGATCCATTCCTTGAAGAACCTTAGAGATATCGGAAACTCTGTTTTAGTAGTAGAACACGATAAAGATATGATTCTTGAAGCTGATGAGGTATTGGATATTGGTCCGAGAGCCGGAAAGTTCGGTGGTGAAATCCTTTGGCAGGGAAAACCAAAAGATCTTTTAAAAGCAGATACCATCACCGCTCAGTATATCAACGGAAAAAGGAAAATTGAAATTCCTGCTGAAAGAAGAGCGGGAAGCGGCAAAAATATTATTCTGAAAGGAGCTACAGGAAACAATCTGAAAAATGTAACCCTGGATATTCCTCTAGGAAAATTGGTAGTAGTGACCGGAATTTCAGGAAGTGGAAAATCTTCTTTGATTAACGGAACATTATACCCGATCCTTAATAAACACTTCTACAGAGCCGTTCAGGAACCTTTACCCTACAAAAAGATAGAAGGCCTTGATAATATTGATAAAATTGTAGATGTAGATCAGACGCCGATCGGAAGAACACCACGTTCAAACCCGGCGACGTATACCGGAATGTTTACAGATATCAGAAACCTTTTTGCAGAATTACCTGAAAGTAAGATCCGCGGGTACAAACCGGGAAGATTCTCTTTCAACGTAAAAGGCGGAAGATGCGAAACCTGCCAGGGTGGTGGATTAAAAGTAATCGAAATGAACTTCCTTCCGGATGTATACGTTCATTGTGAAACCTGCAACGGAAAACGTTTCAACAGAGAAACCCTTGAAGTGCGTTACAAAGGAAAATCCATTTCCGATGTATTAGATATGACCATTGATGAAGCCGTAGATTTCTTCCAGCCGATTCCAAAGATCTTTGCGAAAGTGAAAACTCTACAGGATGTAGGATTGGGATACATTACATTAGGACAGCAGTCTACAACTCTTTCAGGAGGAGAAGCACAGCGTATTAAGCTGGCGACCGAATTGGCAAAAAGACAGACCGGAAATACCCTGTATATCCTTGATGAACCTACAACAGGATTGCATTTTGAAGATGTAAAAATTCTGATGGATGCCATCAATCAACTGGTAGAACTAGGAAATTCATTCATTATTATTGAACACAATATGGATGTCATTAAACTGGCGGACCACATTATTGACGTAGGACCAGAAGGAGGAAAATACGGTGGACAGATTGTAGCACAGGGAACTCCCGAAGAAATTGTAAAGTCTAAGAAAAGCTTGACAGGAAAGTTTTTGAAGAGAGAATTAGAGTAATTAGCTTTTATGAAAATATTAACACAAAAGAGTGGGAGAAATAAAAGCTATTTTGAAATTCAGGAAGATGGAGTCTTGATAAAAAATGGTTTTATCAAAGAGTTACATGAATATAAAGTACATTTCGCAGATATTTATGATGATGAAACCGTTTTTAGAAAGAAAAAAGATTGGGTATTGGTATTGATTGCCGTATCTATGACATTTAATTCAATATTGCTTACGATTGTTATCAATCAATCTTATCATCTTTCGGGATCATCAGGAATGATTGTTTTTGTTCTTGCAATGTGTCCAACTCTTATTGTTGGCGGGCTGTGTAATAATGAATTTAGAGCAGAGAGTTCCAAAAGTCTTGCAGCAGCAAAACCAATTAATTTTTCCTATTCAAAAAAAGAAAAAGAGGAGGTTGATGCCTTTATTGCTGAAATCAAGAAGAATAAGAAAGATTATTATTTGAAAGAATATTACAGAGTAGATAATTTGATTCCTATCCAGACACAGATAGCAAGGATTCATTGGCTTTATGAAAGTAAATATATTACAGAAAATGATGCTCAGTTTATCCTTGACGAACTTGAAACTCAAAGAATCATCAGAGGAGTCTAATATATCTCGATATATAATGAATCATACAAAAGAATTTGCGAAAGCAGATTCTTTTTTTATTTTTATCCCTCAAATCCAAGCTATTTAATCATGAAAAAATATATCATCCTTTCAATATTTCCATTTCTCTTATCCTGTAAAAAAGAGAAAGAAGTGTATGCTACTACAGGAACAACTGTTCAGAAAAAAGATAGTCTTACAGCAGTTGAACAAGAATATACATTAGAGAAGAAGACTGTTTTCGGAGTATATCAGCTAACCAATAAAGATATAGCAATCTGTATTCCCGTTCAGTTTGGTGATTCTGATGATCCCTTATCAAAAAAATATGAAAACTTCCTTGTTAAAGATTCTATTCCCTGGATGTATGGCAGGGATATGAAGGACTATAAATATTATGATACTCTATCTGTAGGTCCGCTATACTACAACAAAAGGTTTGAAGACACCTTTAAAAAAGAAATGAAAAACTCATACTTTGTCTACGGAACCAAATCTTTCCAGCAAAGTACAGTTAAAAAGGTGGTTTTCCAGTCTACAGAATGTGGAAACGATTATATCGCTTATATCCTGAATGTTGATAAAAACTTGATCGGTAACCCAGTTATTGCTTCGGAAAAAGAGATTCCGCTGAAATATGGGAATAGCTATTCAGAAATTAATAAGTCCATCAAAAAATCTGCAGCTAAAGAAAGTACAGAAAACAACTATGGTTTCGGAAATTACAACCCCATTGTTTACGGAAACTATAAAAATCTGTATTTCACTTATTATGATGATTTCAAGTGGTATGATAAAAAATCAGGTTCCAATTGCCAGTTTCCTGAAAGAGCAGTTTTTGAATCTGATAGCAAAGGGAAAATGAAACTGCTTTGGAGTTCTGAACTGGATCTTTTAGGTTTGCCATGCCTTTAATATTCGAGGTTTTTAGCTTTTTTGAAGTTTAAGGATAATTATTAAAATAAATGATAAA
Organism: Chryseobacterium sp. II3a; assembly: GCF_057815135.1. Taxonomy (NCBI): domain Bacteria; kingdom Pseudomonadati; phylum Bacteroidota; class Flavobacteriia; order Flavobacteriales; family Weeksellaceae; genus Chryseobacterium; species Chryseobacterium sp. II3a. Next base: position 191,778 of record NZ_JBYPZJ010000003.1, read on the forward strand.
GAATTGAATATCAATACATGTAACCATTATAATTTTCTTTAAAGAAGATATATTGAATAGATATTTTAGTTAAAAAAGTGTAAATAATGAAAATTTGTAGTGTAAAATTATAATAATGCACAACGATATTCGTTTTATTTTTACAAAACCATAAAATTAGAACTATATGAAAAATTTAAAAAAACTGACTAAAGTAGATTTGAAGTCAGTGTATGGAGGACAGCCAAAACAATATTGTACATATTGCGAATGGGCAAACAAAGTATTCTGCAGTGAAATTCCAATCGTTCAGTGCCCTTAAAAAATCAAGCCGCTTTTTAAGCGGCTTTTCTATTGTTTTGAATATTGGATGAAATCTGTCAAACTTGATTTAAGATCTTCCGAATTGGAGAGTTTTTTATCGAAAGTGATATTATCTATTCTCCAGCCTGTATTGTCGATATTTACAAGATGGATCTTATCAGTCCATAATACTTTGGGGGAAACCAGATTATATTCAAACTGCACAAATGCTTCTGCTGTTTTATCATGTAGATTAATACTTTTGATAGAGTAGCCGTTATAGCCTTCATATAAACTTGAAAAGATAGCCCCTTCAAAGATCAGAGGTTTCTCATCCGGATGATCGCTGTTTTTTACTTTTTCAATATCTGCTTTTGAAGCATTGATTGCGTCTTCTAATGTTTTTTTCAATTCCGGAGAAAATAAATCATTCGCGATGGGTTTATTATATACCGCTTCATTAGATTTCCCATATTGGCTGTAAAGCTGATTTATTGTTTCGGTAATCTGTTGCTTTTCTGCGAATGGTGTTGTTGTATTACAGGCAACAAAACAGAAGATGAAACTTACAGAAAGAAGAAGTGATCGTATCATATGGTAAAGAATATTTTTTTTTAAAATTCAAAAGATGTACCAAGTCATGAGTACCTGAAGAACATTTGTAGTATCTTAAAATAATATTATATATCTCTTAATGTTGATTTAATGTGGGATATTTTCTATATTTGTCATTATTATATCAGAATAACACAAATATAAGGCATGAAAAAAAATACAGTTTCAGAACGTGTATCCTTTACTGATGGATACCGTGCTCCTGATAACGCTCAGGCAGTGAAAGAGAATAATACGGCAGGAATCAACCGGATCGTCAAGCTTTCTGCAATCATCAATGGCGAAATCATTTCCAGTTTTAAACATTTTAAATTAAAGCAAAGCGCTGTAACCCATCACGAATTTGAATTAATATTGGCTCATGATGCCTTATCCGAAAAACAGGGGCCTCAGCTGGAACAGGCCAATGCATTTTTAGGAAAACGTCTTACTATCAAAATTGCTTACAAGGATTTCGAAACCAAAAACAGTCCTGAAAGAGTTTTCGTAGGAATCATTACCAAGGTGGGGTTCAGTCAGGAAGCTCATAGTTTGGGAAATATTGTTTTAAAAGGTTTCAGCCCTACCATTCTTTTAGACGGATCTCCGCATACCCAGAGTTTTGGAGGATCACAGCCTGTCAATACGGGAATTATAGCTGATGAGGTTATTAAACAGGGAATAGATCCGTTTTGGTATGATTTCAGGGTAAATGCTAAAGCTTCATCACAAATTGTCTACAGTTCCCAGTACAATGAAACCCATTATAATTACTTATGCAGATTGGCAGAAGCCTATGGGGAACAGTTTTTCTATGATGGAGAAGTACTGCATTTCGGAAATATGCCGGCTCCGGCAGCACCTCTTGAGCTGATAAGCGGAAGTAACGTCTCAAATATTCATACTGAACTTAGAGCAATCCATACCCAACCTGGTTATTATGGATACAACAGCAGTAAAAACACCATGTTGACTTCAGGGGAAACTCCTTTAAAACATATAGGAAGTCTTGCTCAAACTGCTTATTCAAATAATGAAGGTATTTTTAAAACCCCTTCACTTCAGTCGGCTCCCATCAGGGCAGCTACCGATATGGATGTGGTGAATTCCCAAACGGGAGCATGGGGAAGTAAAGGTGTAGATGTATTTGTTGTATCTGGTGATACCACAATGCCGTTTCTATATCCCGGATGTACCGCAGATCTTTACCTGAGAAAACCTGATTCCAGCAAAACCTGATATTTCACAAAGTTGATGATGACAGAGGTTACCCATGAGATTGATACCTTAGGCCATTATAAAGGGAGCTTTGAAGCCATTGCTTCTGATACAGGATTCATCCCGAAACCAGAATTTACAACCCCTTTTGCAGAAACACAGCCAGCCGTAGTAATTTCCAACGAAGATCCTTTGGGACAGGGCCGTGTAAAAGTAAAATTCCTGTGGCAGCTTAATGAAACAACAGATTTTATCAGGGTAATGAGCCCAGATGCAGGAGGAACAGATCAGATTACCCAAAACAGAGGCTATGTAGCTATTCCGGAAGTGGGAGACCAGGTAATGGTAGGATTTGTACATAACCATCCGGACCGTCCTTTTGTGATGGGTGGAATGTTTCATGGCGGGGTTGCTCTTGGCGGCGGTGTGAATAACCATTTAAAATCTATTCAGACCAGAAGCGGTATCCGTATTCTGATGAATGATGCTGAGGGAAGCGTAAATATTGTAGACCCAAGTGGTAACAACTATTTTATGGACGGTAAAGGAAACATTACAGTATCTGCCCCTAATGATATCAACTTCAATGCAGGAGGAAACCTCAATATTAATGTAGGACAAAATATGTCTACCAGTGTTGGAATGAATAAAACAGATACGGTAACGATGAATCATAGTGAAAGTGTGGGGATGATAAAAACCTCTTCAGTGATAGGAGATTCCCAGGTTTTCATCACAGGAAAACTTACAGAGTTTATAGAAGGAGATGTGCACAGCGAAGTAAAACAGGAACGTAATGAAATTTCAAGAAAAGAAATGAATTTCAGTACTGAAGAAAATTTTACAAGCCATACGAAAAGCTCGATCTATATGAACAGTGGCGAAAAAGGTCATAACCACTAATATTTTTCCTATGAGCAGAACAAGAATTGTCAACGGGAAATATACCAAGGTAACCGAAAAAGGATATAACCTGTACTCTGAAGGAAATACCAATATCAATGCATTAGGTTTGAATAATCTGAATGCAGATAAAGATATTCATCACGGCTCCGCGGTGGAAAAAGCTCCGGCGTATCAGCCTAAAGACTCTGTAAATGTTTTTATCGGGATGTTTTTTGATGGTACCGGAAATAACAGGTATAATTCTGATAAAACCTATTACAGTAAGATCAACTCCGGGGAAACCTATTATAAAAATGATACCGTTCCCCAGGAATATTATGAAACCATCAAAGATCCCAAAACCGGAAAGCAGAAAAAGATTAAAATCTCAGACCGCGACAGTTACTGGAATCCATATTCCAACGTTGCCAAACTGTTTGATCTTTATAAAGAGAAATTAGAGGCTGCTAAAGATGATGAATATCCGGAATATGGGGAATATGCTATTTTAAAACAATATGTAGAAGGCATAGGAACGAAACAGGATAAAGAAGATGATATTGCAGGTTCTTGTGCTGGAAGAGGAGATTGGGGAGTAATCGGCAGAGTAGAAGAAGGGATTAAAACTGTAATAGATAATGAGTTTAAAGGTATTTCTAAAAATAAAAAAATTAATAAGATTGTATTTGACGTATTCGGATTCAGCCGGGGAGCTGCAGCAGCAAGACATTTTTGTAATGAAGTAAAAAAATCTGTAAAATATGATACTGTAATGCGGGATGAAATGGATATCAAAATGGGACGTCCTAAGATATCTTATGTCTCTGTACATGCAGGTGGCCTTTTTGGGAAAAGATTGGCAAAGGCGGGATATCAGCCTGTTGGAGACACTTTTTCCATAGAAATCCGTTTTCTGGGGGTATTTGATACGGTAGTTTCCGATATGGTGGTGAAAGAAAATATTGGCTATAAAGTTGCGGGTGCTTTGATTACAAATCCTTTAACTGTTCCTTACAGTATTGCGGCATTTTTGGGACAGGCTTCACTTCAGGATATCAAAACGAAAGTATCAGGATTGGGGATCAAAAAGATCTTCCATATTACCGCCCATAATGAATGGCGGAAAAATTTTGCGTTAACTCCCACAGAAGAAGGGTATACAATATCAATGCTGGGCGCCCATTCGGATATAGGCGGCGGCTATGCTCATCTGGATAAATATACTGCTGTTTTGGATTATTTTGATGTGAAAGTAGGGGACGATAAAATCCTTAAGGAAAAAGAAAAAATAAGACAGTTTTATATCAACCAGCGCATCTCTACAGACAAAGAAATTGTATTTAGAAATACATATGATCATGTAAAAGAAACAACAGTAACGAATGCAGGAGTGGGAACACGGGAGATCAAAGCAGAACCGGATTTCCCGGATAAAGAAAAAACTGTACCCACAAGTCCATATTTTCGAATATTCCAAACCAAAGAATCAGATCATTATATTCTGGAAGATTCCCGGTATATATCAAATAAATACAGCCTAGTAGCAATGAATATGATGTTGCAAAAAGCTATTGATAATAAGGTGCCTTTTTATGATGATTATAAGATAGCGAATCCCAAAGTTCCCCATGAATTTGAATATGAAATTCCTGAGACAGATAAATATAAAGTATTGAAACAATATATGGATCAAATGCTGGAGGAAAGTAAAAAAGAAGGAGTTGGAAATTATACAATATCTTCAGAAATATATCAGCATATCTGTAACCATTATATCCATCTTTCTGCTAACTTTGGAGGGCTCGCTGCAATAGGTATAAAAACAGGAGACCATCATCTTTTGGAAAGTGTAGGTTTCGTTAACCAACCAGTCGCTCCTAAGGTGGATAAAGATGGGAATATTTATTATGAGAGAGAAAAATGGTACCCTTAGATAAGAATGTATGATAAAAATAAATAAAATAAAAAACATAGCACTATTCTTACCAAACTTATTGTTATTAATAGGCTGTGAGCCCAAGGATAAATTTGAATGGAATGCAGGAATCTCCGCACCTATCTATTATGGAGCATCAGGTCCATTTGTAGAATATTTTTATCAAGGAAAAAGTATTGCTGGGGCTTCTGCTGGGGGAATAGAACCTGGTTGGGGGTTAACGAGCGGAGGGTATACAGGTGGTGATATTTATAAATCTGTTCCGGATAGTATATCAGTAAGCTGGATTTGTGATGCAGATGGAATTCAATATAAAGTTGGTCATAAATTACCAAGAGAAGAAATGCTCAACTTGTTTAAAAATAAAATAGTAGATTCTTATGGTGAGAAATTGTTTTATAGTCAAATAGTTGCAGGTTTTGCACCAGGAGGTAATGTAACAGTTTGGATGAGAAGGGGAGGTTCAGGTACAGAGGTTACTCATTTTAAGGCAAAGAATGTGGGAATATGGAAAGAAAACGATGAGAGTTATAAAAAATATGTTGAAGAACATGAAAAGGTATCCGAGGGTTTTAAAATTGCCAATATATATCGGTACTTTCATGGTATTCCCTATTCAATTTGGGAAAAAGGCGAAAAAACGTACAAATATGATATAGGATTTAGCAGTGAAGAGAATCGTGATTTTTACGAATCAGTAACAGCTTTTTCAAAAGATGGCAGCTATATATTTTTAAATGAGAATCAGTTTATTATTCCTTATAAGGATTGGCTGTCTAATCATATTACGGCTGGAGTAAAAGAAGGCAAGCTGCCAGTTCATACAGTAGTTCAATGGATCTCACAAGATGATAAACAATGGTATAAAGGTGAGATTGTTTTCCCTGCAGATTTCCAAAATACTTTTGAGTCATTTTATCAAAAAAATAAAAACGTCCATATTGTGTACGTGATGGATAAGTTAAATCCTTCTGAAAATTACACATTTGGAACAATATGGCTGCAAGGCTCTACTTCAAAAGAACGTATTATGAGGTTTCGATTAGCTAAGCTTAATAATGAAACTAGAAAATATGATGTTTCAAAATATACTCTTCCCAAAGGATTTGTAATCCCCAAATGGGAAGGCAGAATCCCTCTCCAAAAGCCAACAGATTTAGAATATTGGCAGGAAGAATAATATTTTTTTAATATGAAAAAAATAAAAAACATAGCATTATTCTTACCAAACTTATTGTTAATACTAAGCTGTGAGCCCAAGGATAAATTTGAATGGAATGCTGCATGGTCAGCACCTAAGTTTTATGGAAATGGTGGTCCATTTGTTGAATTTTTTTATCAGGGAAAAAGTATTGCTGGGGCTTCTGCCAGTATTGGTGCAGATCCTGGTTGGGGTACTACTAGTGGTGGTTACGCAGGAGGAGATGTTTTTAAGTCTGTTCCAGATAGTGTTTCTGTTAAGTGGATATGCGCAATAGATGGTTATCGGTATGAAGGTGGATCTAGGCTTCCCCAAGGTAAAATGTTGAGCTTATTTAGAAATGGCTGGAATTCTATGGGAGAAAAAGAAAATTATACTCAGATCATTGCAGGTTTTGCACCTGGAGGTAATGTAGCAGTTTGGATGTCTGGGCAAGGAAATAATAAAGAAATAATAAACTTTAAGGCTGTAAATAAAGGAGTTTGGAAAGAAAGTGAAGAGGCAGAAAAAGTTGAAAAAGAGATTCTCTCCTCAGCAAAATTTATTAATTCAGAAGTTAATATATATCGTTATTTGCATGGAGTACCTTATTCAGTTTGGGAAAAAGGCGAAAAAACATACAAATATGATATAGGCTTTAGTAGTGAAGAAGATTACAAATATTCAATCACTTATTACTCAAAAGATGGAAGTGTCTATTTTTTAGATTCTACACCTTATTTTTTAAAATGGTCAAATCGTTTTATTAGTTATCCAAAAAATCCTGATCCATCGCATCTGCTAAAACTCCCTGTGCAGATGGATTTGATCTGGCATTCTTATGATAAAGAATCCCGATGGTTTGAAGGAAGTGTAGTTTTACCACAAAACCTTCAGGCAACCTTTGAAAAAGGTCATTATGATCGAATGATTGTGACCATTCCTAAAGATACAGGAGGAGATTTTGTTGAAGGAGTTATCTATTTTGTAAACAAGCAAAAACAAGATGAGGTAATGCATTTTCGTTTAGGAAGGTTTAATGATGAACAGAAAAAACTGATGTCACCAAAATACACTCTTCCTAAAGGATTTGTAGTCCCTAAATGGGAAGGCAGAATCCCTCTTCAAAAGCCAACTGATTTAGAATATTGGCAGGAAGAATAAGGTAGTATTTTCAAAATATGACTTTTGCTGGTAGCAGCATAAAGAAATACTTTTCTCATCAATACCAAAAAATCAATACATTTGAATAGATAAAAAAATGATGGATCCTATTCTTAATGTTGCGGTTCGTTCCCTTTGCGTCTACCTTTTTATGGTAATCGCTATCCGTTTATTTGGTAAAAACCAATTATCTCAGCTTAATGCAGGAGATATTGTTCTCCTGTTGCTGATCTCTAATGCCGTTCAGAATGCAATGGTAGGGCCGGATACTTCGCTGCAGGGCGGTATTGTGGCCGCTTTGGTTTTATTTGCCGCTAACTTCATTCTGAAAAGACTCATGTTTTCCAATCGCTCCTTTGAAGCCTTTATGCAGGACGAACCTGTTATTTTGATAAGGGATGGAATTGCAGATCAAACAGCATTAAATCGGGTGAAAATTACTGAGAACGAATTAGAAGAAGCCATCAGAGAACATGGCATCGAAAATATTAAAGATGTCAAATTATCCGTATTAGAGGTAGATGGGAATATCAGTGTGGTTTCTCAGGATGAGAAAAGCAAGCAAATCCATTACGCAAGAATCAAAAGAAAATACAAAAGAAAATATCATTAATCCTATGAATTACGAATTAAGAGAAATGCTTCCCAGTGACGAAGCGAGAGTGTTGGAAATTTTCAGACAGGGCATAGAAAGCGGTATTGCTACTTTGGAAACGGAAGTTCCTACGGCAGAAGCCTGGAGCATGGAATATTTCAATGACTGCCGCTGGGTGCTGGAAAATGAAAATAATGAAGTAGTAGGATGGTGTGCCCTGAAGCCGGTAAGCAAAAGAGAGGCTTTTAAAGGAGTAGCAGAAGTTGGCATTTATTTCGCTAATGAATATCAGGGAAAGGGATTAGGTTCAATATTGCTTAAAAAGATCATTTTGGATAGCGAGGATCATGGATTTTGGACATTGCAAACTAATCTTTTTTCCGAAAATGAAATGGCTATCAAATCTCATCAGAAAAATGGCTTCAGAGTGGTAGGTATTCGAAAAAAAATGGGGAAACTCAATGGAGAATGGAAAGATCTTGTTTTGATGGAGAAGCGAAGTGAGGTCATTTAGTAATGAGTAATGAGGTTGGAAAGTATTTTATTACAGAAAATAACTTTAAACCTTAAACCTTGAACTCTTTAAACGCTTTGGCCTGAACCTTGTAATAAGTCTTTCATTAAGTTAGAAAAAAGTAGAAATAATGAAAACTATAATTAAAATTACAGGAGCTTTGATCGTAATGGTTATGTTTACATCTTGTGTGGCCTATGATAACGGTGGATATTATCAGACAAAGAAAGTTCCACCTGGACAGGCTAAAAAAATATACGGTGGAAGTGCAAAAGATTATGCTCCCGGGCAGGTAAAAAAGAGAGGAGGTTATTAAAAAGAGGGTAATATTAGAAATTAGATAACCTTTTTTGGCACTAACCTTGATATATTTCGCTTCTAAGTTTGAAAAAGTGAAATAATGAAAAGTATGTTGAAAATTGCAGCGGCAGGGATCGTAGTGGTTATGCTATCATCTTGTGTTGTTCATGAGAGAAGAGGAATGCCGCCTGGCCATGCAAAAAGAGTGTATGGAGGAAGTGCAAGATATTACGCACCTGGGCACGCTAAAAGAGTATATATCTATGAAGATCGTGGTCACCACCACAGAGGCCGTGGACATGGTCATAGACATCACAGGTAAAAATTAAAAAGCACTGAAAAATTCAGTGCTTTTGCTTTTCTACTATAGTCTCGATTTTTTCGGATTCAGAAGGGTATCGAAGATCAGTACCTCTTGCCCGAATTGAGTTTCAATTCGTTCTGCTATATTTTTTAATTCACTTTCAAGAAAATCATTTCTCAGTTCATCATTATCAAAAATCAGAAGAAGATTATAGTTTTTTCCTTCATCAATATAATCGCTATGAACTTCAGATAAGATGTACTGGTTGACATCCATCAGATTTTCAGTCATTAAAATCAGGGTTTCATCAATATAATTTTCCCATTTTTCCAGATTATTTTTCGTGCAATGGAAAGTTATACTTAATACGCTCATATTTTAAGAATTTTTAAGATTTTGTGGATAAATTCTAACGCAAAAATCGGCATTTTTTTCGTAAATTAGCCCGTTAATAAAAATTGGAAATAAATAATTTTCAGACTTCCAGCTAAGGGTCTGGCAATCATTATAATAAATTTGTTTATGCAAAAAGAAGGAGAAAGACTAATTCCTATCAACATTGTTGATGAAATGAAGTCGTCTTATATCGATTATTCGATGTCCGTTATCGTTTCAAGAGCGCTTCCGGATGTAAGAGATGGCTTGAAACCCGTTCATAGAAGAGTACTTTATGGTATGTATGGATTAGGGGTTTTTTCGAATAGAAAATATTTAAAATCTGCGAGAATTGTTGGGGATGTTTTGGGTAAATATCACCCGCACGGAGACTCCTCTGTATATGACGCGATGGTAAGAATGGCTCAGGAATGGAGCTTACGTTACCCTCAGGTAGATGGGCAGGGTAACTTCGGTTCTATGGATGGTGACCCGCCGGCAGCAATGCGTTATACCGAAGCAAGATTGAAAAAAATCTCTGATGAGGTTCTTTCTGACCTTGACAAAGAAACTGTAGATTTCCAGAATAACTTTGACGACAGCTTACAGGAACCAACTGTTATGCCTACAAAGATTCCTAATCTTTTGGTTAACGGAGCTTCAGGTATTGCAGTAGGGATGGCAACCAATATGGCGCCACACAACCTTTCTGAATCTGTAGATGCTATCTGTGCTTATATAGATAATAAAGAAATTACCATTGATGAGCTGATGCAGCACATTATTGCTCCGGACTTCCCTACAGGAGGTATCATTTATGGATACGACGGAGTAAGAGATGCATTCCATACCGGAAGAGGTAGAGTAGTTTTGAGAGCGAAAGTAAACTTCGAAGAAATCGGAAACAGAAATGCTATTATCGTAACTGAAGTTCCTTATCAGGTAAATAAGGCGGAAATGATCGCCAGAACTGCAGAACTTGTTAAAGATGAAAAGATTCCTGGCATTCACGAGATCAGAGATGAATCAGACAGAAAAGGACTACGTGTTGTTTATGAATTGAAAAACGATGCCATTCCAAATGTAGTGCTGAACCTTTTATATAAATATACAGCACTTCAGACTTCTTTCAGCGTTAATAATATTGCGTTGGTACACGGAAGACCAGAGCAGTTGAATCTTAAAGATATTATTCACCATTTTGTAGAGCACAGACATGAAGTAATCATTAGAAGAACTCAGTTTGAGCTTAAAAAAGCAAAAGAAAGAGCACATATCTTAGAAGGTTTCATGAAAGTAATTGGAACGCAGGATTCATTAGATAGAGCGATTTCAATTATCCGTCACAGTGCAAATCCTCAGGCTGCAAAAGAAGGCTTAATTGAAGCATTCGAACTTTCAGAAATCCAGGCTCAGGCGATTCTAGATCTTAGATTAGCTCGTTTAACAGGAATGGAACTTGATAAGATCCGTGACGAGTACGATGCAATCATGAAAGAAATTGCTAATTTGGAAGATATTCTTGCGAACGAGCCAAGAAGATTCCAGATCATCAAAGACGAATTGATCGAAGTTAAAGAAAAATATGGTGACGAAAGAAGAACTGAAATTGATTATTCAGGAGGAGAAATGTCTATTGAAGATATTATTCCAAATGAATCCGTAGTTCTTACTATTTCTCATGCAGGATATGTGAAGAGAACATCTCTTTCAGAATATAAAATTCAAAGTAGAGGTGGGGTAGGAAATAAAGCGGCTACAACAAGAGATTCCGATTTCCTTGAATATATTGTATCTGCAACCAATCACCAGTATATGTTGTTCTTTACAGAAAAAGGAAGATGTTACTGGTTAAGAGTATTTGAAATTCCTGAAGGTTCAAAAACCGCAAAAGGAAGAGCAGTACAAAACCTTATCAACATTGAACCGGATGATAAGATTAAAGCATATATCAGAACCAACAACCTTAAGGATTCCGAGTATGTAAACCAGATGAGTGTAGTAATGGTAACTAAAAACGGTACCATCAAGAAAACATCATTGGAAGCCTATTCAAGACCAAGAGTAAATGGGGTAAATGCTATTGAAATTAGAGATAATGACCAATTATTAGGAGCTTACCTTACCAACGGTTCTTCTCAGATTATGATCGCTACTAAAAATGGTAAGTGTATCCGTTTCCCTGAAGAAAAAGTAAGAGAAGTGGGTAGAGGTTCTATTGGGGTGCGTGGTATTGCTATGGAAGACAATGATGAAGCTATTGGTATGATTGTTGTGAATGACGTAGAGAACGAAACGGTTCTTGTAGTATCTGAAAAAGGATATGGTAAGAGAACTGCAGTAGAAGACTACAGAATTACAAACAGAGGAGGAAAAGGAGTTATCACTCTAAACATTACCGAAAAAACAGGAAATCTGATTGCTATTCAAAACGTAACAGATGAAGATGGATTGATGATTATCAATAAATCCGGTGTTGCCATCAGAATGGGAATGGATGAAATGAGAGTAATGGGTAGAAATACACAAGGGGTAAAACTAATCAATCTTAAAAAGAATGACGAAATTGCAGCCATTGCAAAAGTAGAAATGGATAAAGATGTAGAAGAAGATTCTGAAGAGATGGAGGGACTTGAAGGAGCTGAAGAAACTGAAGGCGAAGTTCAGGAAGGAATGGAATCTCTGTTTGGTGACCTTGAAAACGATGATACAACACCTCAGGCTGAGGAAAATGAGAATTCTGATTCTGAAGAATAAATGTACAATTAATATAAAATAGTTATTATGAAGAAACTAATTTTAGGTATGGCTATCGTAGCATCTGCTTTTGTTTTTGGACAGAAAGGAGATGTAAATGCTCAGCTTCAGGCTGCCAATAAAGCAGCGATGGACGCATATAACGCAAAAAACTATGCAGCTGCAGCACCTAAGTTTGTAGAAGTTTACGACTTATTGAAAGCTAATGGTCAGGATAACAAGATATATATGTATTATGCAGGGCTTAGTCACGCATTAGCCAACAATAGTGATCCGGCTATTAAAATATATACAGACCTTGTGAATTCTGGATTTACTGGAGTAGAAACTACTTATACTGCTAAAGAAAAAAAGAGCGGACAGGTAGTAAATTTAGATAAAGCATCTTGGGAGCTTATGAAAAAGAATTCTGAATATTCAGATTTCAAAACAGAGCAGTCTGCAGGAGTAGAAGTAGATTTATATGAAACGTTATCTTTATTGCTTCTTAATGCTAAAAAACCAAACGAAGCGCTGGTAATCATTGAAAAAGGATTAGCTAAATTTCCAAACAATGCTAAGCTAAAAGAAAACCAGACTAATGCTTATCTTGCTTCAGGAAATATGGATAAATTCGTTGCTGGTTTGAAAGAGCAGTTAGCGAAAAATCCTAATGATGCAACCAACTGGTATAACCTTGGCGTAATGCAGGCAAAAACTCCGGCTACAGTTAATGATGCTTTAGAATCATTTAAAAAAGCCATTGAACTTAAGCCTGACTTTGCCAATGCTTATCAGAATCTTGTATACACTACCATTGGAGATGACTCTAAAATTGTAGCTGATATCAATGCTATGAGAAAAGATAAGCCGGATGAAGCTTCTAAATTAATTGATGCAAGAAGAGAAAGATTTGCAAAAGCTTTACCATTTGCAGAAAGCTGGTATAAAGTAGATCCTAAAAATATTGATGCAGTAAGCACATTGAAAGAGATTTACGTAGTAACTAAAAATGTGGATAAAGTGAAAGAAATGAAAGCTAAAGAAGCTGAGCTAAGTGCAGCAGCACCAGCAAAATAATCATTTTGTAACTTAATAATAAAAAGCCGAAACAGCAATGTTTCGGCTTTTGTTTTTTTAGTGAAAATATCATTTATGATTGATTACTTACTACTCATCATTTACCATTGGGTATCCAAAATTTCATCCCTTAAAATTCTCTGTAATTCCGTATCTTTGAGAAAAATTTTACCAAAATGATCGAATGGAAAACCGCTAAGGAATACGATGATATTACCTATAAAAAATGCAATGGTGTAGCAAGAATCGCTTTCAACAGACCGGAAGTACGTAATGCTTTCAGACCAAAAACTACTTCAGAATTATATGATGCTTTTTATGATGCCTCTGAAGACCCTTCAATAGGCGTTGTTTTACTTTCGGGAGAAGGACCAAGCTCTAAAGACGGAGGTTGGGCTTTCTGCAGTGGTGGAGACCAAAAAGCAAGAGGTGAGCAGGGATATGTAGGAGAAGATGGAAGACACCGTTTAAATATTCTGGAAGTTCAGCGTTTGATCCGTTTCATGCCGAAAGTGGTTATTGCAGTAGTTCCAGGATGGGCTGTAGGTGGTGGACACTCACTTCATGTGGTTTGTGACCTTACTCTGGCTAGTGAAGAACATGCTATTTTCAAACAAACTGATGCTGATGTAACAAGTTTTGATGGAGGGTACGGATCTGCTTACCTTGCCAAAATGGTAGGACAGAAAAAAGCCCGTGAAATCTTCTTTTTAGGAAGAAATTATTCCGCTCAGGAAGCTTTCGAAATGGGAATGGTAAACAAAGTAGTTCCACATGCAGAATTAGAAGATACCGCTTACGAATGGGCACAGGAAATCTTAGGAAAATCTCCAATGTCTATCAGAATGCTGAAGTTTGCGATGAACCTTACTGATGATGGAATGGTTGGCCAGCAGGTATTTGCAGGGGAAGCAACCCGTTTAGCCTATATGACCGAAGAAGCTAAAGAAGGAAGAAATGCTTTCCTTGAAAAAAGAAAGCCGAATTTCGGGGAGGATCAATGGATATCTTAACATTAGTGATGAGTAATAAGTAATGAGCAATATTTCATTACTTATTACCCATTGCTCATTACTTATAAATTTATGACTGATTGGATAAAAGCCGCAAGGCTCAGAACTTTACCGCTGTCATTAAGCGGAATTATTATGGGAGCTTTCATTGCAAAATGGAGGTTGTACAGAGAAGGCGGAACATGGGATTGGAAGATTTTTGCATTAGCACTTTTGGTAACGCTTTTGTACCAGATTTTATCAAACTATGCCAATGATTATGGTGATGGGGTAAAAGGAACAGATGCAAAGAGAATCAATGAGGCAGAAGCAAGAGCTGTTGCATCAGGAAAAATTACAGCCAAGCAGATGAAAAATGCGGTTATTCTTTTCTCAGCATTATCTTTCGTTGCTACAATTGCGTTATTATATGTAGCTTTCATTCCGGACTATATGAATGAATTCTACACTTTTATAGGGTTGGGAGTGGCTTGTATTTTAGCAGCCATCGGATATACAGTAGGGAAGAAGCCTTACGGATATATGGGATTGGGTGATATCTTTGTGTTTATCTTCTTCGGATTGGTTTCCGTGTGCGGAAGTTATTTCCTGTTTACAAAAACATTCAGCTGGGATATGCTGTTGCCGGGAACTGCAGTAGGAATGATGAGTATGGCTGTTTTGAACCTGAACAATATGAGAGATATTGAAAGTGATAAACTATCAGGAAAAAACAGTTTTGCATTAAGAATCGGATTCAAAAATGCAATGATCTACGAAATGATTCTTTTACAGCTTCCATTGGTATTAATCCTTATCTTTTTAGGAGTAAACGGATTTATACAACAGCAAAACTACTATGTGTTCATGGTAATGATCCTTTTGTTTCCATTAGCAAAACTAAGAAGAAACATTATGTCGGTAAAAGAGCCGAAAGAATTAGACCAGTATTTAAAGCAGGTAGGAATCATGACGTTTGTAATGGCTATTCTTACAGCAGCCGGACTTAACTTATTTAACTAAATCTAAATATATCATGAGTTCTAATGTCTATGTTGAAGCACAAATGCTTATCAGAAAACCGATTGAAGATGTTTTTGAAGCATTCATCAATCCTGAAGTAACCACTAATTTCTGGTTTACAAAATCTACCGGAAAATTAGAAGAAGGGAAAACAGTAACCTGGGAATGGGAAATGTATGGCGTGAAAAACGTAGTCAATGTTCATCAGATTATTCCGAACCAGCTGATTAAAACAGTATGGGGAGAACCTTCAGTAAATGTAGACTATGAGTTTAAGACCATGGAAAACGGAACTCTTGTTGTTATTAAGAGCTATGGATTCACTCAAACGGGTGAAGAGATGCTGAGACAGGTTAACGACAATACAGGCGGTTTTACGACTGTTTTAGACGGTTGTAAAGCCTATTTGGAGCATGGGATCAATCTGAGACTGATTGAAGATAAATTCCCATCGAAATAGTTAAGGTAAATAAACAACGCTTTGCGTTTTAAAAAACACGGATGGCACAGATGCTTTCACAAATGTCACTAATCTCATTGTGTTATTTTGTAAAAGTATTTGAGTCATTTGTGTTTAATAATAATTGAAATTAAATTTACAATGAAAATACAATTCTTAGGGCAAAATTGTTTTCTGTTCACGTACAAGGACAAAACAATTTTAAGTGACCCTTTCTACAACTACAAAAAAGCGGAATCAGGTTTTGATATTACCGCTCAAAAAATCGATTACATCCTGTTGACTCATGCTCATGGAGATCATATTGCAGATGTAGCAGAAGTATTACAGCATTATCCGGAAGCTACCGTGATTGGAGTACCGGAAGTATGCGGATACTTTACACAGGCTAAAAATAAAGACGATGTGAACTTAGGAGGATCGGCAAAAATCGACGATCTTAAAATTTCCATGGTTCCGGCTCACCATACAAGTTCTTTCCCGGATGGAAGCTATGGAGGCGTTCCTGTAGGATATATTTTCAGACTTCCTGAAGGTAAGAATGTGTATTTGGCAGGAGATACAGGAGTAATGGCAGATATGGAGCTATTTCCGAGGTTATACGGGAATATTGACCTTTCTATCCTTCCTATCGGTAGCCACTACACGATGTGCCCTAGAAAAGCGTCTTTTGCAGCAGCAGAATTATTAAAGACCCCAAAAGTAATCGGATGTCACTTTGATACGTTCCCTGCTATAGAGATCAATCATGAAAGTGCATTAAAGCATTTCGCTGATAAAAATGTAGAACTTGTTTTACCAAAATTAGGGGAGACGTTCGAGTTTTAATCAATAATTAAAAAGAGGTAATCTGAAAATTAGAAAAAATGAATATGATGCGTAAGGTATTAAAAACAAAAAAAGATAATTATCAAATTACCTCTCTCTTCACTTTAAACCAAAAAAAAATGGCAAGCTACCTAAATCACACCGCTACGACCGATTACCTTTGCTGCGTTCCCACCCTGGAGGATTCTCAGGAGCTGGTTGTTTAGGACTTGCCGTTGCAAAGGTAGGAAATATTTGTAAACTTCAAAACTTTATCAAAGAAAATTTGTCGAAAAAATGCAGTCGTAGAGCTAAGCAGCTGACATTTAGGGGAATAATTTTTCAACTTTTTTCTAAAAAATTTAACATGACGAAAAGTCCATCAACACTAGGAATTATACTTTTTATAGCTACAATGATCGTTTTTTTTGTAGTATATACTTTTTTCTCAGGAATTAATTATTTTGATATTTCACTGAAAGCCAATGCTTTCGTGTTGCCTATTCTCTATGCGGGAGCAGCTTTCTTATCCGTAAAAAGCTATTGGAACAGCCATAGGGTGGTAACTTTTAAAGAAGCCTTCAAAAGAGCATTCATTCCGATGTTCATCGGAGGAATTCTTTCGATTTTCAGTATTTATGCCTTTTTAAACTTTGCAGATACGGATGCAAAAAAGCTTTTGAACTATCAATATGTTCAAAGACAGAAATCAGAATTGGATACAGAATATACTTCTGCGAGAAAAATTTTAAAGCATCAGAAAGATATTGACGAGCTTGATCAGAAGTATAATGAGAGGCTTCAGAGCTTTAGTCCGGAGGCTGTAAAAGGAAAAGATATGCTTACCGCAAGTCATTTTTCAGGATATTTTGCAGCAATTCTTATATTTTACGTAGTTTTGTCGGTGTTTTTCGGAGCATTTTTCAGAACAAGAAGTATCTATCAGCCCGAAGAAACAAATCAAGACTAATTTTTATTAAAATTAAATGAACTTATCTATAGTTATTCCGTTACTGAACGAAGAAGACTCTCTGGAAGAGCTTTTTTCAAGAATTGATAAAGTCTGCAAAACCAGTAATTTATCTTACGAAATCTGGTTTGTTGATGATGGAAGTACGGATTTATCGTGGAGCATTATTGAGAACTTAAAAGTACAGTATCCTCAGATCCACGCTATTAAATTTTCCCGAAATTATGGGAAATCTCAAGCGCTTC
Organism: Chryseobacterium sp. II3a; assembly: GCF_057815135.1. NCBI lineage: Bacteria > Pseudomonadati > Bacteroidota > Flavobacteriia > Flavobacteriales > Weeksellaceae > Chryseobacterium > Chryseobacterium sp. II3a. Next base: position 209,438 of record NZ_JBYPZJ010000003.1, read on the forward strand.
ATGCGGCTTTTGAAAGAACAAACGGAGAGGTGGTGATTACCATGGATGCCGATTTACAGGATTTTCCGGAAGAAATCCCGGAACTGTACAATATGGTGATCCAGGATAATTACGATATTGTTTCCGGTTGGAAGAAGAAGCGTTTTGACAATGTAATGACAAAGAATATTCCGTCAAAACTATTCAATGCAGCAGCTAGAAAAGTTTCAGGAGTTTATCTTCACGATTTCAATTGCGGTTTGAAAGCTTACAAGAGACAGGTTGTAAAATCTGTAGATGTATACGGAGATATGCACCGTTATATTCCGGTATTGGCTGCCAATGCAGGGTTCAGAAGAATTACGGAGAAAGAAGTACAGCATCAGGCAAGACCTTATGGAACTTCAAAATTCGGAACAGAAAGATTTGTAAGAGGATTTTTGGATCTGATAACACTTTGGTTTGTAAGTCGTTTTGGAGGAAGACCTATGCATTTCTTCGGAGCAGTAGGAACTCTAATGTTTATCTTTGGTTTCCTTTCAGCACTTTGGCTTGGGGTATCCAAACTGATTGATGTAGCTAAAGGAATTTATGGTCATTTAATTACGAATAATCCTTGGTTCTATATTGCTTTAACCATGATGATTATGGGAACATTGCTGTTTGTAGCAGGATTCCTGGGAGAAATGATCATCAGAACCAACCGAGAGCATAAGAATTATAATATTGATGAAGTGATATAATTTTAAATTTTATATGCTTTATTAAACATACAATATCTCAGAAAGAAAACTTTCTGAGATATTTTTTTTAAACATTATTTTCCGATCTTAGTGTAAGATGAAAACACACAAATGGAAAATATTAGAATTAAAATTAAAGATATTACGGATCTGGATTCCCTTTCCAGAGAATATGATATTTCTAAAGAAGAGCTGATTGCCTTTCATAATCAGCATTGTGCCCTGCACGAAATTATTCCCGGAAATCTACCGAAATACCTTAAATATATTTATATCCCTGCCGACAAGGAAAGTAAACGGAAAAAGAAACGTCTTCTCGCTTCACAAATAACACTTCCCGATACCCTCGAAGAATCTACCTATGGTGTAGTGATGACCACTGCTTTTCCGGAAATAAAAATACACTACCTTGTTGATATTCAGAGGGAAGAAAAAATGATAGTGTCTGTTGTCAGAAAAAAAATATACGTCAATGATCAGGAAATACAACTGATGGTTGAAAAACTAATAGAAACTGCAGGTGAAACTCTTTATCCATTACAAATTTCTTTAAAAAAAGATGGGCGGCCAGAAGCAATACTCAACGGAGATGAGATCAAAAATCGTTGGAAGAAAGAATATTATCCCAAAATACATCAATATTACGAAGGCGAGGTAGCAGATGAAATGATAGGGAAGTTAAACCGGTTTTACAAAAACATGAGTGCGGTAACATTACCTAAAGAACAGCTAATGTGGGTTCGAAATAGGTATCTTCATCGTTCAAATAAAGATGATGAGACTCTCACTATGGATGGACGCTATGTAAACGGAAAACCAGAAAGAGATATTTTAAAAGGTTAAAAAAAATATTATGAAAAAATTATTAGGATTGTTACTGATAATTGGTCTTTTAGTTAATAGTTGTGAAAAAGTTAATAATATGAACAATAAGTATGAATGGCTGACTTTAACAACTGCCGATATGGGTTATCCGATGATTATTAGGAATGGAAGTTTTTATAATGAGAAATGTGAAGAAATCGCAGGGATTCCTGCTGATATGGTTTTAGAGTCTCAATGGTGGAGCGGTGATTCTGGGGTTGTTATCGCTGGGGAACAATATCGCTCTGTTCCTTTTGGGATGAAGATCAGATGGTTTTCTTATGCTGAAAATAAGTTTTATGAAGGCGACTTTAAATTGGATTATGAAAAACTGTCTAAGCTATTTAAAGAAGGGTTAAAATGTAAAGAAAGTTCTAACTATAAGTATTTTAAAGTATCTATTGCTCCTGGAGGGCAAATATTCCTTTATTTACTGGGAGGGAATTCTCTTTTGGTGGGAAAAAAATGCCTCTTCAAACACAGCAGGAAATTTCAGAAAAAAGAATTAATACCCAGATTTGGAAAGATATTAACCTCCATTATCCATGGAGCTATACTTTTAAAGTAGCTGACTTTAACAATTCTTTTGATTTGAAAAAACAGAAAATGGAGGTTGATTATATTAATGTTGAGGATGCATGGTGTATCTCTGACGTAGATTACTTGACACAGTCCTCTCCCAAAGCGATTCCATTAGAGATCGATGGAGAATTTGAAACATCAGCAGGAAGAACATTTACCATTCGTATTTATCCCGGAAATGTAAATAGACAAGAACCTAAGATGCAGCCTTATGAGATAAGGAGGAGTCGCGAGCAGGAACTGGTGAAGTTGTTTAAAGATTTTTATACAAAAATAGGAAAGAAGGATTTTGAGATCCAGTTAAAACTTTCAGCAGACTTTAAAACTGGTAAGGTATATCTTAAGAAAGATAATATAGAGCAGGAAATTCCTAAAGTACAGGTGGATATTTTCGATATGACATTTGATCAATGATCAATAAGCTGTTCCCAATATTACTCTCATTATTGATTATTTTGCAATTTTTTAGTGGTAAAAAGATTAAACTGGATAAACAAAAATAGCTAAGATTTGGAGTGGTTAGAAAGTATATTTATATTGAAAATATCATTGAGTTGATATAAGGATTAAAAATATTTTTTGAAAAACTTAAAAAAGATTAGGTAAAATTAGAATATAAAAGAACAACATCCAATTATTGGGTGTTTTTTTATTGCTGTCTATAAAAAATGGCCACCATTTGGAAATTAAAAATTGAAAATTATCAGGTATTTTATTGCCAAAAGACAAAGATTTTTAGAAATTTTAATCCTATTTTTGTTAAAAGATATTATTGAAAGCCCGGAAAACTTTCAATAAAAACAGATCATCATGATCATCAGTAGAATATTTAAAATTAAATATGAAAAAAGTACTATACACATTGATGCTGATAGCAGTTGTTTCCTGCGGGAAAGTTTCTCCAAAAGGAAATATTGAAAAGAAAGATGTGGACGTTCCGGAATTTGTAAATCTGGATCTGAACGGTAAATTCCGTGTATTTTATGCCAGAGGGCCAAAAAACTTTGTGGAAATAGAAACTTATCCCAATGTTGCCAATAATCTGGATGTAGATGTAAAAGATAAAACCCTTACCATTAAAGAAAAAAGAGGGACAAAAGGAGTCGATTTTTACAATGTAACCATTTATTCAAAATATAACCTTGAAAAAGTAGCCGTTTCAGATTCAGTAGAAGTAAATATTTCAAGCGAAATTAAAACAGACAATTTCAGACTGAATATGAAGAATAATGCAAGCTTCATGGGATCTGTCAATACAAGAAGAGCAGAAGTAGAAATGCATAACAGAAGCCGTGCTAACTTTTTAGGATTGACAAAAGATGCGGTAATTAAGATTTCTGATACAGCAAGCCTAATAGCTCCTTATTGGAAAATTACCAATCTGAATATTGATTCCAAAAATGGTAACTATGCGGAGGTCAATGTAAAAGACTCTTTGAAAGGAAATATTCAGAACACAGCAAAATTTATCTACTATAATGACCCGATCAGAGCATTTAAAGTAGAGAAAACAACTAAGGTTGAGAATAAGAAATTAGATTAAAAAGCTGGAAGAAGGGAGCCGGAAGCTAGAGGTAATTCTAGTTTACCAAACTTCATTTTCACTTTTTAATCAAACAAAAAAATAGAATAATTAAATAAAAGGCAGAAGTCTGAATCAGGGAATGCAATATCTTCCATCCCCCAGCTTCCCACTTCCAGCCTAGTAAAGTAAACACATGAGTTTCAAATTTGAAAAATTGTTAATTTGGCAGAAATCAATGGATTTCGGAGAAGACATTTTCAGTTTGTCTCAAGGTTTTCCAAAAGATGAAGCATTTAATCTTACTTCGCAGATAAGGAGAGCCACTGATTCTATAGCGCTGAATATTTCAGAAGGAAGTATTTTACAGTCGAAATTAGAATTTAAAAAATTTTTAGGATACTCGATCCGCTCTTTGGCAGAAACAGTAACCTGTTTATATAAAGCAAAAAATAGAAAGTATATTACAGAAAAAGAATTTGGCAATCTTTATACAGAAAGTTATAATTTAATGAACCAAATTATAGCTTTTAGAAATCAAATAAAGGAGTAATAGATTAGAGGGCTGGAAGAAGGGAGCCGGAAGCTGGAGGTAATTCTAGTTTACCAAACTTCATTTTCACTTTTTAATCAAACAAAAAAATAGAATAATTAAATAAAAGGCAGAAGTCTGAATCAGGGAATGCAATATCTTCCATCTCCCAGCTTCCCACTTCCAGCCTGATAAACAAAACAAAATAATAAATCAAAAAGCTGAAAGGTTGAACTGGGACAAAAACAACCTCCCTCTTCCAGCCTCCAGCTTCCAAACTAAACTAAATATGAACACATTAGAAAAAGCGAAACTTTGGTTAAGTGATACCTTCGATGAAGAAACGAGAAATGCAGTACAGGCATTGATCGACAGCAACTCCCCGGATCTTGAAGATTCTTTTTATAGAGAACTGGAATTCGGAACAGGAGGTATGCGTGGAATTATGGGAGTAGGAACCAACCGCTTAAATAAATATACATTAGGACAAGCGACTCAGGGATTAGCAAATTATATGCTTGAGCAGTTTAAAGGAGAAGAGATTAAAGTAGCTATTGCTTATGACGTTCGCCACAACTCAAAAGAGTTCGGAAAACTGGTAGCAGATGTTTTAACAGCAAACGGAATTAAAGTATTGCTTTTCAAAGATCACAGACCAACGCCTGAACTTTCTTTCACCGTTCGTGATAAAAAATGTAACGGGGGAATTGTATTGACAGCTTCTCACAATCCACCTGAATATAACGGTTACAAAGTATACTGGAATGACGGGGCACAGATTGTTCCGCCAAATGATGAAGCAATCATTAAAGAAGTATATTCTGTAAAATTCGAAGAAATTAAATTCAACGGAAATGATGATCTGATTGAATGGATCGGAGAGGAGCAGGATGATGTTTACATTGATGCATGTATTGAAAATTCTACATACCAGAACGAAGGAAAAGAAAATTTAAATATAGTTTTCACTTCTATTCACGGAACTACCTATACTACAATTCCTAAAGCTTTAGCAAAAGCAGGTTTCAAAAAAGTAGATCTGGTAAAAGAGCAAATGATCCCGAGTGGAAATTTCCCGACCGTAGACTCTCCAAACCCGGAAGAGCCTGCAGCTCTGGAAATGGCAATGGATCTTGCAAAAATTACTAATGCAGACATCGTGATCGGAACAGATCCGGATGGTGACAGATTAGGAATTGCTGTAAGAAACCTGGATGGCGAAATGCAGTTATTGAACGGAAACCAAACCAATACAATCCTTACGTATTATATTCTGAACGAATGGAGAAAACAGGGAAGAATTACAGGGAAAGAATTCATTGGTTCTACCATCGTAACGTCTGATATTTTCTATGATATTGCACAGAAATTTGGTGTTGAATGCAAAGTAGGTCTTACAGGATTCAAATGGATTGGAAAAATGATCCGTGAAGCAGAAGGAACCCAGAAATTTGTATGTGGTGGAGAAGAAAGTTTCGGATTTATGACCGGAGATTTTGTTCGTGATAAAGACTCTTGTGGAAGTATTCTTGTAGCTTGTGAAATTGCAGCTTGGTGCAAAGCCAATGGCAAAACAATGTATCAATACATGATCGAAATCTACAAAGATCTTGGAATGTATTATGAAGGTTTGGTAAACATCGTAAGAAAAGGAAAAGAAGGTGCTGAAGAAATTCAGAATATGATGAAAAACTTCCGTGAAAACCCTCCAAAAGAATTAGCCGGTTCATTAGTGGAAGAAGTAAAAGACTTCAAAGAGCAGACAAGTCTTAGCATTTCATCAGGAGAGAAAAAAGTAATGAACGAGATTCCGCAGTCTAACGTATTGATCTACTATACTCAGGATGGAACTAAAGTTTGTGTAAGACCTTCAGGAACAGAACCAAAAATTAAATTCTATGTTTCAGTAAAAGACGCCATCTCTTCTGAAGCCGATTTTAAAGATAAACTGAAATCATTGGAAGCTAAAATTCAGGCCGTTAAAACAGATTTAAAACTGGACTAATTATCTGATAAAGCAACCATGATCAAAAAGATTATAGCAGTTTTCATGCTGTTTGTAGCTGTAGTTTCCTGTAAAAAGGAAACTGCGGTTTCTGATGTAAAGTCTGCAAATGACTCAATAGCTAAAAACGAAACCAAAGAGGATCAGTACAAACCCATTGATACAGCTTGTTCTTCAGAAAATAAAACAGAAGATTATATTACAGCTTTACAATGGTACCGTACTAAAATAGACGGAGAGATTGCAGGAAACAGTCCGGAGAAGAACAATGAAGTGTATGAAGATTATTTGAAAATAAGAGATAAATACACTGATTGTTTAAATGTTTCACAAAGTGAGATATTAGATAAATATATAGATTATCACACGAATGAACCTGGAGCAGCTGATCAACTGCCAGATAATATAAAGAGAATGGCAGCTGAACTGGATAAGGTAGGCCTTGAGTTCCGTGAAATGGGCGAAGGTCTTACAGAAATTCATTCATTGCCAGGATATTATGAGTCTGTTTTCAAGAATAAAGTAACTCCTGATTATGCTGCCTACATCTCGCAGATGGCAAAAGATAATAAAGAGAATTATGCCGTGAACGGCGGACTTTTAATTACCTGGGAAGAGCTAGGAGATCGATTGATCGAGTGGGAGAATTTTATTAATAAATATCCCAAAAGTTCATTGATAAAGAAAGCAAAAGATAATTATCACCTTTTTTTACTGGATTACCTTCTGGGAATGGACAGTGATAGGATTTATAACAGTGAGGAAGGAAAAATTTATGATGATAAAAGAGAAGCTTATAATACGCTCATCAAAAAATATCCAAACTCTGCTACTGCAAAAAAAACTAAAGAACTAATAGCCGCTTATGATGCCCATATACCTGTGGATCAAATAGAAAACAAAATTAATCTGAGAAGATAATATTAGTAAATTTTAAATAAGAAATAAAGTGAAAGTCTCAAAATTAGCAGCGAACCTGATCGGTTCTGAAATTGTAAAAATTGGTAACGAAGTAAATGATCTAAAAGCAAAGGGAGCAGAAATTGCCAATCTTACTATTGGTGACCTGAATTCTAATATCTATCCCATTCCGGCATTGCTGAAGGAAGAGATTCAGAAAGCCTATCAGAATAACCTGACAAACTATCCTCCTGCCAACGGACTTTTATCTTTAAGAAAAGAAGTTTCCAAAGATTTAAAAAACAGATGGAACCTGGATTATTCTCCAAACGATATTTTGATTACAGCCGGATCAAGACCTTTGATCTATGCTGTATACAAGACAATTGTAGATGAAGGAGATAAAGTAGTATATCCTACGCCATCTTGGAACAACAACCACTATGCTTACCTTACTTCAGCGAATGCTGTAGAAGTAAAAACAAAGCCTGAAACCAACTTCCTTCCAACAGCAGATGATTTAAGACCTCATTTAGACGGGGCAGTCCTATTGGCGCTTTGCTCACCATTGAACCCAACAGGAACCATGTTCACAAAAGAGCAGCTTTCTGAAATTTGCGAATTGGTAATTGCTGAAAATAAAAAAAGAGGAGCAGACGAAAAACCGTTATACTTAATGTATGACCAAATTTACTCTAATCTTACTTTTGGTGCTGAACACGTAGATCCGGTTTCTCTTTTCCCTGAAATGAAGGAATACACTGTGTATATTGATGGAATTTCAAAATGTTTGGCAGCTACAGGAGTACGTGTAGGATGGGGATTCGGTCCTGCTCACATCATTGACAAAATGAAAGCACTTCTTACGCACGTTGGAGCCTGGGCACCAAAACCAGAGCAGGAAGCTACAGCAAAATTCTATGAAAATCCTGAAAATGTAAACGTATTCGTAGAAGATTTCAAAGCTAAATTAGAAGAAAGTTTAAAAGTTCTTCACGGTGGAGTTCAGGATCTGAAAGCAAAAGGTTTAGCTGTTGACAGTATCGAACCTATGGGAGCTCTTTACCTTACGATTAAATTAGATTATATCGGGAAAACAAAACCTGACGGTGCTGTTATTGAAAACTCTTCAGACCTTGTATTCTACTTAATCAATGAAGCAGGAGTGGCTTTAGTACCATTCTCTGCATTTGGGGAAGACAAATCTGAACCTTGGTTCCGTGCTTCAGTTGGTGGATTAGCTGTAGATGAGATCAAAGTAATGCTTCCAAAACTGGAAACTGCATTGAATAATCTGAAATAATTAATTCAATAAACCCCATAAATGTACCAGTGTAACTGTTTGCCAATTTTATCATTGACGAACTTTGTTATACTGGTACATTGTTATATTATAGAATAGTATTAATTAGCATTGTCACGCTGAGCGGAGTCGAAGCGTTTTTTATAATCTGATAAACCATGAAACTTCCCAGAAAATATTTCCTTGAAACAAAATTATTGAGCTATTCTACATTAGCAATTATTGTTTTGGTTATTGTAAGTGTTTGGATTTCAGGGAAAGGAGATCATCGGTCTCTATTTCAAAACTCAATTGTATCAACATCTATTTTGACCGGAGTATTTTTTCTGTTTATCAGTTCAGGACTGTATTATGGTTTTAAATTAAAAGATAATGTTGGCCCTATTTTAAATCAGGAAAGAATAAAAAAATATTCAGATAAAACACCAGCAATAGATAGTTTTAATTTTGATGCTCTTGCTATAGGAGATGGAATTGGAGGAGCAATACTTTCTGTTGTTTTGTGGTTTTTGTTTTCCATTGTCCTTGTATTTCTTTCTTATTTTATAGGACTTTTCTTCTGGTCTGCTATATTATTCCTGGCTGCAATGCTATATTGGATCTTTTTTAGGGCTGTGCGCCATGTGTTTAAAAATTCAGGAAAATGTAAAGGTGATATGATAAAAAGCATTGGGTTTGGGATTTTCTATTCATTTCTATATGTTTCCTGGGTTTACGGAATTATTTTTCTAGTCAATTATATAAACTAAAGCAGTTACCCATTTTCTAAAAAAATTAAATAAATATTAAAAATCAATCAAACATTTTGTAATAAAGTCAACAAGGAATTATCTTTGAGCCCTTTATAAGCTAAGAATAAACAGGGTTGAAAACAACAACGATGAAAAAATTGAGATTTTTGCTGCTGCCAATGTCTATACTGGTATGTTCGCAAGAGGTAGATACACTAAAGGTAAAGGAATTATCGCCAGCACCGGATTTACCCAAAGTACAAACTTATACGCTAAAAGACGGTTCTGTACGAACATATCCCAAACCTAAACTGCTGGATTTTGTAACCAAACTTCCCCGAAACTTCATCAATACCAATAAAGATTTTGTAGCAAAAGATCATGCTTACTATTTAGGTGGTGCTATTGCCTCAACATTGATTCTTCTTCCTTTTGACCAAAAACTAATTGACAATTCAAGAGAGTTGGGAGAAAGATGGGGAATGGATAAAGATAACAATTATACTAAAGTGGGTGGTGTTTTCAAAATCCCTAAAGATATTGGATCTACATTGTATCTTATAGGAAATGGTTCTACCTTGGTATTGCTTGGAATTGGATTTGGAACCTATGGCTTAATAAAAAATGACTACAGAGCACAGGCTACAGCCAGTGGATTAATGGAAAGTTTAATCCTTTCCGGAGTTTTCACCCAAACCATCAAAAGAATTACCGGAAGAGAAAGCCCGTTTATTGCAGAAGCAAATGGAAATAAAGGGGGTGACTGGAACCCATTTCCAAGTTTTTCAGCATTTGGCAAATATACTTCTAATTATGATGCAATGCCATCCGGACACTTAACGACATTTATGGCTGGAATCACTGTTATTGCAGATAACTATCCGGATGCACGATGGATAAAACCTGTAGGATATACATTAGCCGGAGCTTTATGCTTTCAGATGATGCAAAGTAAGGTTCACTGGGCTTCAGATTATCCGTTAGCTTTATTAATGGGATATTTTATTGGAAAAACCATCTCAAAAAGCAGATATACTTCATCAGAAGGAACAATAGGAAAAACAAAATACAAATTTGACCTTATGGCATCCCGCCAATGGGAATACAATATGGTAGGAGTAAAGCTTTCTTTTTAAACAGACTTGTCATTCCTACAAAGGAGGAATCTCATACACTACTTAGGTTCAGATGTGAAATGAAGAACCTTTTAATTATTGACTCATTTAATAAAAATCTATATCCGATTCCCACATTTTCATGGAAGATGTGGGAATTTTGTCTTTTCACAAAAGATAGAAATCATAGAATGTAATGAGGAAAATAGGCAGAATACCACATTTTATAGAACAAACTAAAATAGTTTTCACTATTTTTGGTCTGAATAAGCCCTATCATTCATTTTTTGGAGGAGATTGGCTTGAAAACTTAATTATAATATTGTACTGAATGAAAATAATCGCTGTCATCCCTGCACGTTATGAAGCCAGCCGTTTTCCGGGAAAATTGATGCAGATTCTGGGTGAAAAAACAGTTATTACCACGACTTATCAGAATGTGGTGGAAACCGGGCTGTTTGATGAAGTATTTGTAGCAACGGATTCTGAAATCATCTTGGATGAAATCACTAAAAATGGTGGAAAAGCTGTCATGACGGGACAACATGAAACAGGAAGCGACCGTATTGCCGAAGCCGTACAGAACATAGATTGTGATATCGTGATTAATGTTCAGGGAGATGAACCCTTCCTTAAACTGGAACCTTTGAAACAGCTCATCGAAGTTTTTAAACAGGATGGCCAACAGGAAATTTCCCTGGCTTCCTTAAAAATAAAACTGTCTGAAAAAGAAGAAATAGAAAATCCGAATAATGTAAAAGTAATTACAGATAATAACGGTTTTGCTTTGTATTTCAGTCGCTCAGCAATTCCCTTTCACAGGGAAATCTCCTATGATGTAAGTTACTTTAAACACATTGGAGTCTATGCCTTCAGAAAAGAAGCTTTATTGCAATTCTCAAAACTGGAAATGAAACCATTGGAAATATCTGAAAAGATAGAATGCATCCGCTATTTGGAATACGGAATGAAGATTAAAATGATAGAAACCAATTTCGTTGGAGTAGGCATCGATACACCGGAAGACCTGGAAAAAGCTAGGAAGTTAATTTAATTTGAAAATTTAAAAATGAGATCATTTGAAATAGAATAATTTCATTTTTACTTTTTTTGTCTTTTTGCTTTTTATCCCAATTCATCTTATATTTGAATTGATAAATAAATTTTAAAGAAGACTGAGAGCTGGTTTTTTAATAGATAAAAGGAAATCTGGATTCTCAAAAATAGAAAAGTAAGCTAGACTTAAGCTTCAAACTTCTTTAAATAACTATTTTAATAAAATTAAATGAAAAAAATAATATATTTAGTCCTTTTTACTGTTACAAGTTCATTGTTTTATGGTCAAACCGCAAAAGAGATTATAGATAAGAATATTGAATTATCTGGAGGATTAACCAACTGGAAACTTTTAAACTCCGTATTGTTGCAGGGAAAAGTTGTATTAGGAATCAAAGATGAATACCCTATAAAAATTTATCAGCAGCGTCCGAACCTTACCAAAACAATCATTGTAATCGGTGGAAAAGAAACGGCAATTGAAGGTTTTGATGGAAATAAGGGATACGCAATGAATTATGCGGCCAATAAGCTTCAGGTATATCCTGAGTATATTCCGGAAAGTTTTGACAATGATTTTATTGACTGGGAAAATAAAGGATTTGATGCCAAGTATCTTGGAAAAGAAAAAGTAGGGGATATCTATTGTCATAAAGTGGAACTAACCAAAAACGTGAATAAGAATATGTATTATTTTGATACAACAACTTATATGCTTTTGAAGGAAATTAAAAAAGATGAAACGGTGGTATATTCCGATTATAAAAAAGTAGGAAACCTTACGATGCCTTTCAGAATAGAATCCTCAAGTCCTAAAAAAGACGGCGATTATGTAATGTTGCTTAATAGAGTAGACATTAACAAGGTGTTTCCTGCGAATATCTTTAAGTTTTAATTCATCCGCAGCTCCGGCTGCTTAAATTTATAAGAAATGAAAAATATTTTTTTAATGCTGCTTTCTTTTATCACATTTCTGCAAAGCTGCACCAATCAAAAAAGTGAAATTTCTCAAGCAAAAACCAAAGAACTTATGGGAAAAACAATATATGATTTTAAAGTAGAAAGCCTTGATGGTAAGGAAATCAACTTTGCAGATTTCAAAGGAAAAAAGATCCTGATCGTGAACACTGCTTCTGAGTGCGGGTTTACTCCTCAGTATGCAGATCTTGAAAAGTTATATGAAGAATATAAAGATAAATTGGTAATCGTAGGTTTCCCAGCCAACAACTTTGGGGGACAGGAGCCGGGAACCAATGCTGAAATTGGAACATTCTGCCAGAAAAATTATGGAGTGACATTCCCGATGGCAGCGAAAGTTTCTGTGAAAGGAGATGATACAGCCCCTATCTTTAAATATTTAACAGAGCAGGAATTAAATGGAGTAAAAAATACAAGTATCCTTTGGAACTTTACCAAATTCCTGATTGATGAGAACGGAAAACTTATTGATAGCTATGTAAGTACTACAAAACCAACAAGTGAATCAATTACAAAGCATTTGAAATAAATAAAAAATAAATTTATAGACAGAGTGGATGTTATCATCCACTTTTTTTATTTTTGAATAAATAGTAACTCATGAAAAAAATATTTTTTGCCGTTTGTATTGTAACCGCTTTTCTATCAGGATTTGCCTTTAAAGCTGTTACAGAAAAAGAATCTGATGATCTGAAAAGAGTAACTGGAATCGGAGGTATCTTTTTTAAATCTAAAGATCCAAAAAAAATGAGAGAATGGTATCAAGAACATTTAGGTCTTGAAGTTAATGAATACGGATCCGTTTTTGAATGGTATCAGGGAGCTGATAATTCTAAGAAAGGGTTCAGCCAATGGAGCCCTTTTAGTGAAAAAACAAAATATTTCCAGCCTTCTGAAAAAGATTTCATGATTAATTATCGTGTACAGGATCTTGAAAAGCTTGTTGAACAGCTAAAAAAAGAAAAAGTAACGATTCTTGATAAAATTGAGAGCTATGAATATGGAAAGTTTGTCCATATAATGGATCTCGAAGGCAATAAAATAGAGCTTTGGGAACCTAATGATATTGAATATGAAAAACTAGGAAAAAGCATAGGAAGCAAGACCACAAAATAAATTATATTTTGTTCCGGATTATTAAATAAAAAATAAACTAAATCAAAGCATCTGTGCCAATCTGTGAAAATCAGTGGTTACATAAAAATTACCACAGATTGCACGGATTTTTTAGTATAATATTTTATCAACTATCAATCACCTTGTCTGCAAAACAGAAAATATTTCCAAGTTTGATACTGGAGTAGCCATTACTTTTTATCTTGGAAGAATTAATCATAGCCTTTGCTAAAATATTTGTAGGTAAAGGCTTTTGACTTTCCAATAGTCCTAATTTATTAGCAAATTTTATAATCCGGCTTCCCAGTACTTCACCGGTTCTTTCGGAATCTTTTCGCTCAAGCATTCCGGGTTTAAAAATGGTAATTTTATTGAAATGTAATTGTTTCACAGCTTCTTCCAGTTCGCCCTTCATCTTGGAATAAAAAATCTTAGATTTAGGATTGGCTCCATAAGCTGAAACCAGGATATAATCTTCTACCTCATTCTCTTTGGCTGCTTTAGCAAATTCATATTGATAATCAAAATCTACTTTTTTCTGTGCATCTTTGCTTCCGGCATCCTTTAAAGTAGTTCCCAGACATGAAAATGCAACATCTCCTTTAACCATTCCTTTCCATTCTTCTGGCTTTTCAAAATCCACAACATGAACTTTTAGCTTATTATTTTCAATATTAACAGGTTTTCTTACAAATATATCGACTTCCTCAAAAGCCTTGTCATTAAGTAACTGATTAACCAGATCTTTTCCTGTAGCGCCTGTAGCACCGATTACTAAAGCTTTCATAACAATAGGTTTTGATGTAATGGTATTTTCTTTCTTAAATTTACTAAATTTGATTAAAAGATAAAAGATAAAAGATAAAAGATCTTATCATTAAACATTTTGTCTACCATTTATAAATTTATTAGTCACATACGCATTACTTATTATTAATTACTCATAAAAACCATGGATGCCAACGAAATACTAGATTATTGCCTTGCTAAAAAAGCGACTACTGAGAGTTTTCCTTTTGACAATGAAAGCCTTGTATTAAAAGTAGATACCAAAATGTTTCTGCTGATGGGACTAGAAAGGCAGCCATTGTCGATCAATGTAAAAACAGATCCGGAGTGGAGTGCAGAACTTAGAGAGCAATATCCTCAAATTACAGGAGCTTATCATATGAACAAGACCCATTGGAACTCAGTAGCTGTAGAGGGTTTAAAAAGAGAACTGATTTTAAAATTAATAGATCATTCTTATGATTTGGTATTTAAATCTCTTACTAAAAAAGTTCAGAATGCCATCAATAATTCTTAAAGTCTTCGGTTCATATTTATGAAGTGAAAGGTTTTCAGGTATGAATTTTGTTATCAAATATCTGTGAAATAGTAAAATGACATCAATTAAAAATAAAAATATATGAAAAATCACCTTTTATTATTCATGGCAGCTGGCGCATTGACGCTCTCAAGCTGTAATAAAGCAGAAAAGAAAGCAATGCCTGAGCCTGCAGTCACTGAGCAACCTTCAGAAAATTCTTCTGATAACCTTAAGTTAGAATTTGTGGGAACCGATAACTTTACCATTAAAAATGCTCAACTTAAAGTAAGCCTATATGGTGTAGATGCTAATTTAGCAGATGCTCCCGCGACCTTACTTGAAGAAAAAGAATATGAACAGAAGTCAGTGCCGTTTACCATTAATTTTCAAGTGCCTAAGGATGCGGTCAGTAAAATTAATCCTAAACCAGCAGGTCCTGTTAAATATTATGTTACCTTAAGCTGGGATTCTGACGGAAACGGAAAGGCTGACAGTAAAGGAGATATAGCAATTGATTATGATAAAGCATTTCCTACTGTGATGATGAATAATGAAACTCAGAAGATCAATTTAAAAATATTGAAATAAAACTAAAAAGGCTATTCATCACTGAATAGCCTTTTTTATATTTTAAAAATTAAATTCTTCTGTTAATCGTTTATCTTCGTCTAGGCGCTCAATAAGCTTTTCCAATCCTTCAAACTTGATTTCATCATGAAGAAAATCTCTGAATTTTACAGTAATTTTTTCGTCATAAATATCATCGTCAAAATCAAGGATGTACACTTCAACTGTTAATTTCTCTCCATTTACCGTAGGATTTGTTCCGATGCTCAGCATTCCTTTATATTGCTGGCCTTTTACTTGAACTTCTACAATATAAGCCCCTTTTTTAGGTAAGAGCTTAATAGATTCAGTTTCAATATTGGCAGTTGGATATCCAATAGTTCTTCCGATTTTCTTTCCATGAACTACTGTTCCGGAAACAGGGTAGAAGTATCCCAACATTTCATTAGCTTCTTTAATATTACCCGTTAAAAGAGCATTACGAACTTTGGTAGAACTGATGTTATTCTCATGAATATTAATCGCTTCCATTTGTTCAACCTCAAAATCGAGTTCTTTGGAAAGTTTCTGGAGAAGTTCAAAATTTCCGCTTTTATTTTTCCCGAAAGAATGGTCATATCCTATAATAAGGTATTTTACATTAAGCTTATCAATCAGGATCTGACGCACAAATTCTTCTCCGGTAAGATTTCTGAATTCTTCATCAAATTCTTTAATGAACAGATTGTCAATACTGTACTTTTCAATGCGCTGTTGCTTTTCCTCTATGGTATTCAGAAGTTTTAAATCTTCATTAGGATTAAAAACAAATCGGGGATGTGGCCAGAAAGTAAGGATCGCAGTTTCCAGATTATTTTCTGTTCCTACTTTAATGAGCTCATCGATAATACTTTTATGTCCAAGATGTACCCCGTCAAACATGCCTAAAGACAATGCTAGAGGCTTTTGAGAGGAATAATCTTTAAAATTCTTGAAAACTTTCAAAACGGGAAAAATTTGACTGCAAATATAGATATAATGTAACAATCTATCAATATAACAATGAATCAATATTTTTTTCAGGGAAATAGGGCTTTTAGAATGGTAAACTGCTGCATGGGTTAATTTCTGAAAAGCATGATAAAAATCTTTTTTTTACCAATTGCGGGTTTACGAAGAATCACTATATTTGCACCAAGAAAAAATTTAGCAATGGCAAACCAAATTAAAGGTAAAATTTCTCAAATTATTGGTCCGGTAATCGACGTTGTCTTTAATGATGTGGAAGCAGTTCCAGCAATCTACGACGCGTTAGAAATTACAAAAGAAAACGGTGAAAAAGTAGTTTTAGAGGTAGAACAACATATTGGCGAAGATACAGTAAGATGTATTGCAATGGACGCTACTGATGGTCTTAAGAGAGGTCAAGATGTAATCGGATACGGAAATCCTATTACTATGCCAATCGGTGAGGCTGTAAACGGAAGACTATTCAACGTTGTTGGTGATGCTATCGACGGACTTCAAGATATTTCTAAGGAGGGTGGTCTTCCAATTCACAGACCAGCTCCAAAATTTGATCAATTATCAACTTCAGCAGAAGTTTTATTTACAGGTATTAAAGTAATCGACCTAGTTGAGCCTTACGCAAAAGGAGGTAAAATTGGATTGTTCGGTGGTGCCGGTGTAGGTAAAACTGTATTGATTCAGGAGTTGATTAACAATATTGCAAAAGGACACGGAGGTCTTTCTGTATTCGCCGGAGTAGGTGAAAGAACGAGAGAAGGAAATGACCTTTTGAGAGAGATGTTAGAATCTGGAATTATCAAATATGGTGATGATTTCATGCACTCTATGGAAAATGGAGGTTGGGATCTTTCTAAAGTAGACCTAGAGGCTATGAAAGATTCTAAAGCTGCATTCGTGTTCGGACAGATGAACGAGCCGCCAGGTGCAAGAGCTAGAGTAGCACTTTCTGGTCTTACATTAGCTGAGTACTACAGAGATGGTGGTGAAAGCGGACAAGGTAGAGACGTACTTTTCTTCGTAGACAACATCTTCCGTTTTACACAGGCTGGTTCTGAGGTATCTGCACTTCTTGGTCGTATGCCATCAGCGGTAGGTTACCAACCAACTCTTGCTTCTGAGATGGGAGCGATGCAGGAAAGAATTACTTCAACTAAAAATGGTTCAATTACTTCAGTACAGGCGGTATACGTACCTGCGGATGACTTAACTGACCCGGCTCCTGCTACAACGTTTGCTCACTTAGATGCAACTACAGTACTTGACAGAAAGATTGCTTCATTAGGTATTTACCCAGCGGTAGATCCATTAGCATCTACTTCAAGAATCCTTTCTCCAGAAGTAATCGGTCACGATCACTACAACTGTGCTCAAAGAGTAAAAGAAATTCTTCAAAGATATAAGTCACTTCAGGATATCATCGCGATTCTTGGTATGGAAGAACTTTCTGAAGAAGATAAATCAGTTGTTTACCGTGCAAGAAAAGTTCAGAGATTCTTATCTCAGCCTTTCCACGTAGCAGAACAGTTTACAGGTATTCCAGGATCTTTAGTAGATATCAAAGATACTATCAAAGGATTCAACATGATTATGGACGGTGAATTAGATCACTTACCAGAAGCAGCTTTCAACTTGAAAGGAACTATCGAGGAAGCTATCGAAGCTGGACAAAAAATGTTAGCTGAAAACGCTTAATAATTAGACCTAAGATTTTTAGACGTGAGATGAGAGACATTCCATATGTCAGAATCTTTTAATCTTTCAATCTTTTAATCTTTTAATCTAAATTAAAATGAATATAAAAATTTTAACACCAGAATACGTAGTTTTTGAAGGAGAAGTAAGCTCAGTATTATTGCCTGGAAAGAATGGTGAATTTCACATCATGAAAAACCATGCAGGAATCGTTTCTTCTTTAGTTGGTGGGAAAGTAAAGCTGTTTACAAACTCTGTAGATGAAGCTTTCGCAAAAAACCTAACCAAAGAAAATGATAAAGATTCTATCTTTTCATATTCTATCAAGAGCGGTGTTGTGGAATTTAATCATAACAAAGGAATTATCCTTTGCGAATAATTAAATGAAAAGCTAAATATATTTTCAAAAAAGTGTAACTTTGGTTACACTTTTTTTATTTTATGTCAAGTCATGTAAAAATCTGATTCTATGAAGAAAAGTATAATCATATTCTTTACAATTTTGGGTATTTTCCTCAATGCTCAAAATATTAAAACCAAAAGAGGAGTTATCAATTTAGACGGAATCCCGGTGGCTAAAATCTCCAATAAATCTAATGAATATACTTTTATGGATTTAAAAGAAACACCTATTTATACGATAAAGTTTATTGATAAAAGTATCGTAGATTCGGTTAGGGATAGTTATATACAAATCAATAGAGTATATAACAGGGATAAAACCATCGAAGTTGACTATTCTTCACCTTCTGCATTTTCTGGAGAAGAAAAGTCAGCAGTTTACACTTCCGTGAAAGATTTTAAAATCATTGATAATAAAGGGATCAATGTAAAGACCCTGGATGAATTGTTTTCCAATGTTCCCAAAAGAAAACTGGACAATAAAACAAAGGATGCCTACACCATCAGAAAGAAGATTGATAAAATGAATCTCGAAGTCAATAAAGTAGGTGAGATCCTCAGCAATGGAGTTCCTGTAGGATATTTTACCAATTTACCGGTAAGCTTTGGTTCTGATGATAAAATTATGGAGAAAAGCTTTCTGGACATAGAAATTTATGATGCAAAAAGCAAACTTATAGGTAGATATATTACAACTACAAAACAGTTGAAAACAGCTGGTGGGAAATCTTTCACCCTTTTCAAAGAGATGTCCGGCAGAGCCTCAATCTTAAAATATCCAACTTATAAAGCGCTGGCAGAACGTATGGCCATCATGGATCCGAATTTTATTAAGGTTCAGGAAAAGGTAACGGTAGGTCCTGTTACAAAAGATGTTCCTAATTGAGCCGATATCGAATTTGATTTAACACATAAAATATTCCCTTAGAAGCATTAATTCTAAGGGGTTTTATTTTAGTGAGTCTGTGTAATCCGAATATATTGCATTATGGAATTTTATAGTTTCATTGCTTTTGGAATAAGAGTATTATATAAAAAATTATAAGATTCTTTTGCATTAAATATTTCTTTGGATTTAATTAAATCTCTGTCCGTATGGCTAGGAGCATGCCATACAACCATAACACTATCAAATGAAGATTCTTCTTCAATTATTGATAGCCACAGTTTTATATTGTACCCTTTTTCAATTTCAAGATTATACATTATGATATCATATCCATTAGCATTAAATTTCTCAAAATCATTTTTGGAGCTATCAAAATCATATATTTTTGTTAAGGCTATAAGTTTAGACCATAAATCCCTACTAATCATGCCTAACTTATAATAATTACTGTTTGAACTGGTTTTTTTAAATTCATGAACTCCCAAAATTGTATTCATTTCGTTTTTGCAGAGTTGGTGAAAATGAATGTATAATTTCAATGCCTGGCAAAAGCTTTTATGTTCTGATTCAAATAGAGATGTATAAGATGAAAAAAGTTGTATCAGAGTTTGATTTTCACCATATTTTCCTCTGTAAATGAACTCCTCAACTGTTTGGTCAGAATGAATTAATGTAGATACCTCTTCATAGTTTAGAATAATTGAAAAGTCTTTTCTTTTAACTTCTAGAGCAAATGTACCATAATCACGATGCCTCAAATGGGGTAAATAACCATTTAGAAAAATATTTTCATCATTATATGAAATGTTGTTGTCAGCATGACTCATAGAAATAGTATAATTGTTTTCTACTACAGAAGAAAATAATTCTAAAAAGTCAACATTTAGATATTGTGCAATTTTTTGCAGAGTCTCTAAAGTTGGATTCCCATTAATCATATTACTCAAGGTAACACGACTTATATTCATTTGACTAGCTAAGTCATTTATAGTCATGTTTTTTGACTTTAATATTTCCTTTATTCTTAAAATACTTGCCATATTTTTTATTATAAATATATAAAAAAGAATAATATAAAAGTATGGTTATAATTTTTATTTTATAATAAGTAACGGTTTAAATTTGTTTTTAAGAGAAATAAGCTACTTTTTAGTGTGTGATAAAAACTTGCTATATTGAAATAAAAAGGATATCCAAAGAAATAGAGCTAATTTTAAAATCATCTATTATTATTTATTTATAAAAAAATAATAATAGTATTCAAGAAACGGGCCTTTAGCTAAAATTTACGAGAGAAAAATAAAAAATCCTTTAATTAGAAAATCCCTGAGAAAAATCAGAACAATTTTACAAACTCAAAATT
This sequence comes from Chryseobacterium sp. II3a, assembly GCF_057815135.1. Classification (NCBI taxonomy): domain Bacteria; kingdom Pseudomonadati; phylum Bacteroidota; class Flavobacteriia; order Flavobacteriales; family Weeksellaceae; genus Chryseobacterium; species Chryseobacterium sp. II3a. Next base: position 230,094 of record NZ_JBYPZJ010000003.1, read on the forward strand.
ACCCCGTTTTCCTTCAATTGTTGCATTGGTTTTGAGAACCAGAACAATTCAAAATCTTCAAAATTTTCTTCAAACTGATTCTTAAGTTGCTGAGCTGTAGGTTTTTTCTGATTGTCTACAGAATATTCTTCCAAAATACCCATCAGCCATTCTGCTGTGTCATGTTCCAGTTCAACCTTTATAATATTAGTTTTTAGATGGAATGTAAGAAGCGTATATGTACCAGAATATTTCTTTTTATTTTTTACGCGATTCTCGGCGATTACGTTTTTGGTTAAAAAGACAATTTTTGAATTTCCTTTAAATTTAAAATCTTCTTCTTCCAATAAACTGTCATGAATATAATCGGGATGAATGGTTGTTCTCGGGATTTTAAAATCAAACCATTCCTGAAGAGGAAGTTCAAAATTAATTCCATGCATATAGTTGAATAAGGACTTTTTTAACCCCGAACTAAATTGATCATGATTGATTCCGGTCTTGTCTGTAAAATCGATATCATTATTAGCAAATAGAATTTCCTGTTTGAGGGGAGTAACTCCAAATTCTTCCGGGTTCAACCCAACAGGTGAATGGGCAGTCATTGCAAACTGATGCCAAAAACCACTTTGTAAAATTCCCATCTCAAATAGCTGACGAACCATTTCCATAGAATCAATCGTTTCTTGAATGGTTTGTGTTGGGTAGCCATACATCAGATAAGCATGAATCATGATTCCGGCTTCTGTAAAATTTCTTGTCACTTTTGCCACCTGCTCCACAGAAATTCCTTTATCAATTAATTTCAGCAAACGATCGCTTGCTACTTCCAAACCACCAGAAACGGCAACACATCCAGATAGTTTTAGTAAATAACATAAATCACGGGTGAAGCTTTTCTCAAAACGAATATTGGTCCACCAGGTAACGACAAGATTTCTACGAAGAATTTCAAGGGCAACTTCTCTCATTAAAGCAGGTGGTGCAGCTTCATCTACAAAATGGAAGCCAGTTTCTCCCGTAGTTTTGATAAGTTCTTCCATTCTATCTACCAGAATTTTAGCAGAAATAGGCTCGTAGATTTTAATATAATCCAAAGAAATATCGCAGAAAGTACATTTTCCCCAATAGCATCCGTGGGCCATAGTTAGTTTATTCCATCTTCCATCGCTCCATAAACTGTGCATAGGATTGGCAATTTCAATCACTGAAATATATTGGTCCAGTTTTAAGTCTGTATAATCCGGAGTACCAATATCTGCCTGTTTATAATCGTGTCTTTTGGAATTATTTTTATAAACAACTTCTTTATTTTCAAGTAAAAAAGTTCTTTTATACTGAGGTTCTTCATTTTGGTCAGAATGAAGAATATTTTCACATAGAAGCTCGAGAGGAATCTCACCATCATCTAATGTTATAAAATCAAAAAACTCAAATACTCTTTGATCCTTGATCTCTCTTAACTCTGTATTGGGAAAACCGCCACCCATGGCAATTTTAATTTGCGGAAAATTTTTCTTTATAAACTGTGCGCTTCTGAAAGCTGCATATAAATTTCCAGGAAAAGGAATAGAAAAACAAACCAGTTTAGGTTGAACAGTTTCTATTTTTTCTCGAAGAATGACCAAGGTGAAATCATCGATAAATGTTTCTTTATCAACTAGTTTGTTGTACAATTCATCAAAAGAATTGGCACTTTTTCCAAGACGCTCGGCATATCTGCTGAAACCGAAGTCGGTATCAATATTTTCAACAATATAATCTGAAATATCCTCCAGATATAAGGTTGCTAAATGCTTTGCTTTATCCTGTAAACCCATGTTTCCGAAGGCAAATTCCATATCGTCCAATTGATTGAAACGCGAAGCTTCCGGAAGAAAGTTCATACTGCAGATTTGTCTTGCCAATGTTGGAGTTTTTCCTTGTAAAAAAGGAATAACCTGATCGATGGTTTTTAAATATTCATCTCTTAAAGCATAAATCCTCTGGGAATTTTCAGAAGCATTCTGAAGATCAATTTCTTTGTTGAATACCTTTTGTAATCCATCCCTTGAAAATAACTCCAAAATAACATCTATTCCCAAATCCATTTGATAACTGGGAATATTCTTAGTATTTAAAAATCCTTTAATATAGGCTGTTGCCGGGTAAGGAGTGTTAAGTTGGGTAAAAGGCGGAGTAATAAGAAGCAGGTCTTTCAACAGAAATTTTTTGCAAAGTTATTCTAAAGTTTTTTTAGAAAAAAATTTTTTGCTCTGATTATAGACAGGTCTGGATGTTGTTATCTGCATCTATTTTTTTCTTGTATGATTTTTCCCGCGGATCACATAGATTTCGCAGATAAAATGTAGTTGTGGTATTGGAATGCTTGACGAATATCATTGAATATAAATTTTTTAAACGCAAAGGTTTATTTTTCGATATGTAGTGCTTTAAGGAGGCAAAGTATGGAATCAATTTCATTGATTCTTTTTTAAGCGAATTATCCTTCTTCAGCGACAGAGTCGTTCTTCTTTGCTGCCTAAAATAAAGCAGTAGGATTACTAGAACTTTGCGTTTTAAAAAAATTATTCTTACAATATTTTATTAAAATAGTTTTTCTCCCACAGATTTCGCAGATAAAATGCAGTTGTGATATTGGAATGCTTGACGAATATCATTGAATATAAATTTTTTAAACGCAAAGGTTTATTTTTCGATATGTAGTGCTTTAAGGAGGCAAAGTATGGAATCAATTTCATTGATTCTTTTTTAAGCGAATGTATTATCCATATAGCTTCTTCAGCGACAAAGCCGCTTTTTTTTGCACCCTAAAATAGAGTATTAGAATAGTTAGAACTTTGCGTTTTAAAAATTATTTAAACATAGCATCGGATGGATTATTTTTGATAAAATTGAGAAAAGACTCTTCCTCAAAATAGCCATTCTCATCTAAAATTTCAGGTTTTAAAACTTCTGCTTCATTGGATCCATCTAAGGTTATTTTTTCAATATACCGTCCTGACTTTCCTTCTATTTCATTATGAAGACTTATTAAATATTGAGAATGTATATTTCCTTCTGCAACAGTGTAATGCCCATTTTCTGCAATAAGGGAACTGGTGATATTTCCATTACTATATGTTTCATTATCATTACCAGATGCTCCGAACAAAATATTGCAGGAAAGGTTTCCAGCACAATAAAGTGAACCGTTGACAATGATATTTTTTGCCTGTATATTTCCAATAACAATAAGCACAACATAATCCTCAATAAAAAGATTTTCGGAAAGTTCCATGTCTTGTTCTAATAAGATGATTTTATATCCTTCTCCATCTTTTGTAGTTAAATCAAGAGTGTTGGATTCTTCATTTTTTGCAAGGATAATTTTAGGCGGGTCATCATCATTATTGGATTCTAGAGAAGCTGCTTTTATTTTTTCTGCAGTTTCCTTATCCAGCATTTCAAGAAATTCTGAAAGATCTTCTTCATCTGAAGAGTGATTGTCAAAAAAAGTAAAATCTAACGTTGATGAAACTGTAGAGTAAAAATTTTCTGAGTTATTTTTAAGCCTGGTATATAGTTGATCTTTTGTGAGTTGTTGTAGTTCTTTCATAAAAATTGGCTCTATTGCATCTACTTATTCTACAGAAATATAGGTAGATGCAATATAAGGAGATCAGTTAGATTATGCCAGAAAACCAAATTTATTCTCAAATATTTTTCCAATTACCGGAATAGGTTTTTTCTGTTCATTGGCAGCATTAATAATTCCGAAGATCCATAAGATCAAAAGAATCACCCCAATATAATTCAAAAAAGATAATACTGGTATAATAGGGACTATAATGGAAAGAAGAACATTGATAATAACAGTTAACAGAAAGAACCCTAATCCTTGTTCCAAATGATAATTAGCCAGTTCATTTTTACCATGGAGGTCTTTACTTTTAACATAAGCGATAATCCATCCAATGATGGTGACATAGCTTAAAATAGAAATTGTTTTACTGTTCATATTGAATATTTTCTGTCAAAAGTAATCATGATGCTTCTTCCCATCAATAGAGGGTTGGCTAATGGTAACTTTGAATTGGTATTCTGTTGATTCCTGCAGAAAACGATACTTTTAAGATACTAATCTTCTTTCATCAGTTTAAAAAAAGCATCCTTTTTCGCCCTTGATATCGGGATACTGGCACCGTTTTCCATTTCAATCATTCCTTCTCTGGAATAGCTTACAATATAGTTCGTATTGATAAGATACGATTGATGTACTCTAAAGAAGTCCGGGGGAAGAAGAATGCTCTCGTAGTTTTTAAGAGGTCTTGAGATCATGATCTTTTTTCCGTCATTAAGGTAAAAGGTAGTGTAGGAACCTGAAGTTTCACAATGCATAATCTGGCTGATTTTCACAACATGCATTGCTTCCTGGGTAGGAAGAATGATCCTTTGAGGAGTTTTGTTCAGATTGTTATTGAGTTCGCTTACCTGTCGTTCTTCAAGGAATTGATCTTTTAATTCTGAAATTCTGTCAATTGCTGTTTTAAGCTCTTCAGCATCAATCGGTTTTAATAGATAATCCAAAGCACTGAACTTGAAAGCCCGAATGGCATATTCTTCATAAGCCGTTGTAAAAATCAAATGAAACTTTCGATAGGTAATATGTTGCAGTACATCGAAGCCTGTTCCATTTTTTAGCATAATATCCATAAACACAAGATCGGGCTGTAGCCTGTCAATAAGTTTTGCAGCTTCATCAGCACTCTCTGCATAACCTATGATTTGCACTTTATCCGGAGCAACCATTTCCAGCATAATGGACAATGCTTCCCGTAAGTGATATTCATCTTCTATAATGATTGTTTTGTACATACTTTATAATATTGGAATACATAATGTTACCATACAGCCTTGCTGACCATCCTTATCATTAGTAAGTTCTCTTACTTCAAGTTTAGCTCTTGCATTATCTTTAAGCATAAGAATTAATCTTTCATCGGTAATCTTTGTTGAAAGAGAACGGTGAGAATCATCCGTTTTTTGCTTTCGGGAAGCAGTAAGCCCGATTCCATTATCCCTGATGGCACAGATAAGGAGATTTTCTTCCGGTTTTTCTTCAAAATTAATGAATAATAATCCTTTTTGGAAGGCTTCCAAAGGTTTTAGTCCATGTTCAATAGCGTTTTCAACAAAAGGCTGGATTAGAAGAGGAGGAATATGAAGTTGCTGATCTACAGATTCATCACATCGTATCTGGTAATTAAAGCTTTGATTTAATCGGAGCTGCTGGAGTTCAATATAATTTTCCAAAGTTTGTATTTCTTCTTCCAGGGTAATTGTTTCCATGCGTGATTGCTCCAATACTCTCCGGCTAAGTTTTGCAAATTTTCCAAGATAGAGTATGGCAAGAGCTGTATCCTTTCTGAGAATCATTCCCTGGATATTTCCTAATGCATTAAAGATAAAATGAGGGTCCATTTGAGACTGTAATAAGCGTCTTTCCAGGGAGAGTTTTTCTGCTAAATTTTCAAGGGTTTCCTTTTCCAAAAGCTCCATTTTAAGTTCGTTATTAGTCTGTTGCTGATGAAGAAAATCTTCTCTTTTCTGATGATAACGCTGTCGGAAATAATAAGATCTATACATAAAAACCAACCCAATCAGTAAAACAGCAGAAATTCCGTATCCTAGTACCTGATTTTTTTTCTGAAGTTTATTTTCCTGTTCCAGCTGCTGAATACGAGCCATTTTCTTTTCAGATTCATATTTAGCATCAGCATTCTGAAGGATCTGTTGAGTAGATTCGTCGTATTTTAGTTTGTTATATTTGATAAAAAATGTATCATACTCAAGGTAAGCTTTGTAGTCTTTTTCTTGTGCGGCAATATTTTTCAGACATTCATAAAATGCAGCTAAAAGATAATTGTCTTTGTAGGGAAGGGTTTGCTGATAGGCAATTCCTTCTTTAAAAAGATTTTCTGCGGTTCTATATTCGCCTTTTGATACATAAAACTGTCCCCGTAGGCCCATAGAGCTTCTATATACACTTTTGATTCCATATTGTTTTCCAATGGCTAAGGCTTTTTCCAATGCTGATAAAAATGAACTTTCATCTATTGGCTTGGGACCATTCATATATAAAGCAGCGAGATTGATGTAAGCAATTCCTATATTACTTTTACTATCTATTTTGGACTCATTCCTTTCGATAAACGTGATGGTTTGTTTAAAAAAGGAAACAGCCTCTTCCCATCGATGAGTTTCTCCCGCTGCAATGAGATCGGAAAGGTAACTTCCTACCGCCAGTTTTGCATGGAGAATACTTTCCGGATTTCCAGATTTTTCTCCGAATGAAAGTCCTTCATCAGCATACTTTTTAACTTTTTCGGGAGAGACTGGTGAAAAAAGATAGGAGATATCGGCTCCGAGTTTGGCAGATTGGTCGTAGCTCTGCATAGTGTTGAATAAAGTATAAGCCTTCAGAAAATAGGTGAGGGCTTGTGATTTATCATCAGTATACGACTTAAGATATCCCATTGCTGTATTAGCAAAAGCGCTTGCACGCTTGCTCTTTAAAGATTTGGCAATATCATAGGATCTTTCTGCATACTTTGTGAATTCCTTGAGATGAAGAAGACGTTTATGGGTTAAAGCGAGATAAGCACTACAAATGACCTCATCCTCTTTATTCCCTGATTTTTGTGAAGCTTGAAGCGCACCCATCTGTATTTTGAGGCTGGCAGATGAGTCTGTAAATCTTTTGGAATAGCCTTCACTAGCTTGATGTTCTATTGTTGATATTTGCTGAGCTTTTATAGTGTTCAGTGAGATCCAGCAAAACAGAAAGCAAAACAGAACGCTGGTTATATTGTTTTTTTTCTTCACGATGTAATTGATACGTTGGGCTAAATTATACATTGTGGAAGGATTGACAAAATGAAGATAAGTTTAAAATGCTGATTTTAAGAAGAAATTTGGGCCTAATCAGACATGTTGCAGCTATTTTTTTACCAAATACCAATTCAAAATGTATAAATACCAATTGATACTGGTACAAGTATATTTGAATATTTAATCTTGCATAGATTATTAATGTAATAACCATGAAAACTATATATAAATTCCTGACTTTCCTTATTTTATTTTTTCCTGCTAAAATACTGTTCTCACAGCAGACGGATGAAAAGCGAATGAAAATTGAAGTATCTGTGAAGGATGGGAAAAACCAGATTGCTTCTGTTATCAAATCTTATACAATATCTTATAACAGAACTTTAATAACCCCTGAGAATAATAAATCAGGGGAGACCAAAGCATTTTACATATCATTGGATTTTGAAAAGCAGGATATTGCTTTTTTAAGAGCATTTGTCCAAAATAAAGCCGGTTTGGACGGCCAGATTACAGTAACGGATACTTATGGGAAATTACCTTCCCGAAAAATTGAATTTCAATCTGCCACAATGGATATCATGAATGATCAGGCAATGGGAGATTACACAGGAATGTTCATCAATCTAAGTTGTAATATTCTTACTATTGATGGCCTGAAAATAGAACATTAAATTCCACAAATGATGAAAGAAAACACAATATATTGAATGCATTAAAATTTCTGAAATGAAGTATCTGCAGTTTAAAGATATTAAGCATAAATTTCCAAAAGATAGCTGGCTGTATTGGCGGAATGAAAAGCACGAAGGAGAATTTGATGATGGCTGGGTAATTTATATTGAACATGATGTAGAAGTACAGAATCTAAACCTGGATGATCCTTTCCCGGTTTTTCTGACTGTAGAAAATCAGAATGAAATCAATCAGGAAGATTGTCTTGCCATTCTTATTGAAGGAAATCTTACGGCAAAAAATATCTATAATCATGAGCCAGACGGTTCTATTTGCTTATGTGTATTGGGAAACCTTGAAGCAGATAATATGATTGTTGGTGGACAGGAACTATACATTACCGGAAACCTGAATGTAAAAGATTGCTTTTGGGGTGACTACAATCATGGAGATCTTATTGTAAAAGGAGAAATGAATACCCGAGTATTTGTTGCTACGGAGGGTTACCATTACGATTACAAAAAAGAAAGTATCACTGCCGAATTCTTCCTTTGTGATGAAGAGGAAGAAGATGGAATTTTCGATCGTAGATTTCCTGCAGCTATTTTTCCAGAAAAAATACTGTATGCAGAAGATGAAATAGATGAAGAGGACCTTTTTACCTGGCATGCCTGGCTTTCCCGTTCTACAGCCATTATAGTGTTGGAAAAAAATGATTCCATTATTAAAAAAGATATTCTTCTTTCAAAAGAGGATCAAAAAGAGGTCGAACTTGCCTCTATTCCAAGGTATTTTGAAAATACACAATTTAACGACTTGCCGTCCTTTCTTCTTCAGCTGAATAATTTTCATACGCTGATGAGTATTGTGAAATTACATAAGGAAGAATATCAATATTATACTTTTCAAGAGTATGAAGTACAGATACATCCTGACATAGAAGCAGGGCAAGCTCATGTCATGTTTACTCATTCATCAGGTTTTATATTTTTTATCTGCATTGTAACAGATGAACATGGTAGGAAAGTACTATCAGCTGTGTACAGAGAAAATGAAGAAGCCTCATTTCTGAATGTTTTTCATCCGGGAGTTTCCATACATTATATTACTCAATTAAACATTTTATGGAACGATGTTCTTACCAGAGCAGAACGGGGAGCTTACTTCTATAATAAATTCCTGAAGACCGTTAATCCTATAGAAGTTCTTAGTTATCTCAATCTTGCTATGGTACAGGAAAAATACAACGATTATAGAGATGGAGATAAAAATAATTTCTGGTATGGCGGATATTGTTTCCTGATGCGGAGACATGGCGAACGAGGCCTTGTGGGAAGTCTTGATATTGGAAAGGAGAGAGAAACCGAAATTTTTGATATGAGAACCTATTGTTTTCGTCCGGATGAACTCGAACAGCCTCAAAAATGTAATCTTTTTTACGCATCAAGCCAGGAAAACCTTACCCATGACAGTTATTCAGGTGACGGAGAAGTGTTTAAAGTATTTCTTTATGACTGGGAACTCTTTAGAGAAGCCACAGAATGGTATCCTAAAATAGGAAAAGCTTTTACAGCGATGAATGAAGAATATCTTGAAGAAAAGAATACATAAATCTATAGAGAAATACTGTGAATACATTACATCATGAAGCCATTGAGGCATTCCGTCAGAAAAACTATGCTGTTGCTGCTAAAAACTGGATAAAAGGACATTCGCTTCCAGAGGACAAAGAAGAATTAAAAGAAATTTATCTTTGGGCTAATTCTTTAAATGAAACTTCTCCTGATGCTGATCTTTGTGCTATATTAGGACTTATTGCCCTGGATCATTACGAAGTATTTACGGGTAACCGTGAAAAAGCCCTTCTTCAGTGTATAGAGTGGAGTAAGCAGGGCATCAGTATGAGCCCGAATCATCCTTGGTGTCATCGCCATGCAGGCTCTGCTTTCTATTGGTTAAATCAATGGAAAGAAGCTGTTCCTTATTATGAAAAAGCAAACTCCTTAGTTCATTCACCAACTTTACAGATAAGACTGTTCACGATTCATAATAAAGAAAATACTAATCCTGATTTTCTCTTGCTGGATGTGAATCCTGAAACTTCCGAAGCAATGGAAGCCTATAATGCCGGTGTTGAAATCAATAGAATACTCAGAGAGAACCCTCAGATGTCTGAATTTGAAAAGGAGAGGCTTACCCAATTGAAAAGAGATTGTTATACAGTGGCTTATCATCTTTATCATAAAACATTGGTGGAAAAAAGCGGAGATCTGTACAATGAAGATCCTCATACTTTTGCGATGTGCTGTAATAATTTAGCCGCAGAATTGATCAGTCAGGAAAAATATGATGAAGCCATTACTGTGACTACAGAAGGAATGGAATTCAGTTACTTTATGTACATTCTTCAAAACAGGTTTTATGCCCACTTTGAAGCAGGAGATTTTAAAAAAGCTGTAGCAGATGGGGAACAGTTCATGCAGGATTTTATAGATGATATGGATTCTGTAACGTATTTCTATAGTATAGATCAGCTTTGCTACAGCTATATGGAATTGAAAGATTATGAATCTGCAATGGAATGGATAAATGCAGGATTGGAAAGTTATCATGATTTAGAAGCAACAGATCCTTTACTGACCCATCCGGAAATTGCACAGTGCTTTACCAATTTTTATATCCATAAAGCAAAAATTGAAGAACAGACAGGAATAAAACCAGATACAGATTTTGCCTCTAAGGAAGCTGATCGTATTTTGGAAGAAATGCCGGATAATCCCAGTATATTAATCAGTCGTTCCAATATTTTTGTAGAGGAAGAAAACTATGCAAGAGCGCTGGAATGTCTTCAGTATGCTGTACATTTTGCATCAGAACAAAATAAAGTAAGATCTGCACAAGTAGCTTTATACAATATGGGATATATTCAGGTAGCAAAACTTCATGATGAAACAGCAGCATTGGAAAGTTTTGAACAGAGTATAGCTTTAGGAAATGAAGATTTTTGGTGTTACTATTGGGCTGTTCATTGCGGATATCACTTACAGGAAAATGAAAAGACGGTAGAATATGCTTTGCTGGTCCTTCCGATTTTACCACAACAGCAAGGGGTAGCAGAAGATATTGTAGCAGAGATTTACGAACATCTAGGAACAGCACAATTAGACTTAGCTCAATATGCAGAGGCAGCAGAAAATTTGAAATTGTCTTTACAGTATAATCATTCACCCATAGCAGAAGATAATCTAAAAACTGCTGAAGCAGAAAATAAACGTAATAGTTCCGGAGGCTTTTTCAAAAAGATATTTGGGAAATAGTGAGGTTTGAAGCTGGAAGCTGGAAGAGGGAAGTTGTGAAGGTTATAAGAAAGACACCTTTTTTGACTTAATGAAAGTCGTTTATCATATCTTTCATTAATTATACAGCAAATAGAAACTTCCAGCCTCCATCTTCCCGCTTCCATCCTAAAAAATAAAACCCCGAAGAAGATTTTCCTCGGGGCTATTTTTATCATTACATTAAGTTTTTTAAGCATGAGCAATGCTTTTCCTATCTGAAATCACATTCAGGATAACTCCCAGTAAAATAAGCGTAATTCCAATTAGTAGATTGGTGGTAAACTTTTCATTAAACATAAAGACACTTACCATCACCGCTACCACAGGTTCCAGTGCTCCTAAAATAGCAACCGGAGTAGAACCAATACTCTTAATGGCATATACCAGACATAAACTGGAAATAACCGTAGTAAGAAATGCAAAAATAAGAAAGTTAACAAAGATTGCCGTTGAAGGAATCGCAAAGGATTGATGGCCTATCCCAGATTTAATCATAAAAAACAAAGAAGTGAAAAGCATAGAGTAGAAAGTAAGTTTAAACCCTGAAACTTTCAATTTCGATTTGTTGACAATCACCATATAAAGGGCATAAAACAGTGAACTGAGCATAACGATTCCCAATCCTGCAAAATTGATCTCAAAGCCTTTTCCTTTCAGGCATAAAACAATAACTCCGGCAAAGGCAAGCAATAATGAAACGATAGACAGCTTGGTCAGTTTCTCTTTATAAAAGAAAAACATAATCAAGGCTACAATTACCGGGTAGATGAATAGAACTGTAGAAGCAATTCCTGGGGTGAGAAAATCATATCCTATAAACAGAAATTCTGAGGAAAGAGCATAACATATTCCGAGTATAGCTAATATCAAAGCTTCCTTTTTATTAATTCTGAAATTTTGTTTGGAATAGATGAGGTATCCACCCACCATTAAGGCAGAAAAGAAAAACCTGTAAAACAGGGTAATATCCATTGAAAAATGAGCCTGCTTAATTGGCAGGATAAAAATCGGGATCAGCCCATATGAAACTGCTGATAAAACGCCCAACAAATAACCTCTAAGTTTCATTTGCTTTTGATAGTTTATAGTTTTTAAAACAAAAAACCACTGAATCAATCAGTGGTTTTTTTTATTTGTTTAAAGATTAGATCGGTTTAAAACTTAATCCTTGTTCCTGCAGCAATAGTTGTTCCTGCTCTTTATAGTAACCACTTACTAATTTATCGTGAATCGCCTCAAACGCGGCCAGGGTTTCATTAATTTCTGAATCCGTATGAGATGCGGTAGGAATCAACCTTAAAAGAATCATTCCCTTAGGAATTACCGGGTAGACCACTACCGAAGTAAAGATCCCGTAATTCTCTCTAAGATCTTTTACCAATAGAGTAGCTTCTACAGGGGTTCCCTGCATCATTACAGGAGTTACACAAGTATTTGTATCACCGATGTTAAATCCTCTTTCTTTTAATCCGCTCTGTAATTTTTCTACATTTTCCCAAAGTTTAGCTTTGATCTCAGGTCTTGATCTCAATAGCTCCAATCTTTTTAATCCTCCGATTACCATTGGCATTGTAAGAGATTTTGCGAAAATTTGTGATCTTAAGTTGAACTTCAGATATCTGATAATTTCTTTGTCACCCGCAAGGAATGCTCCGAAACCAGCCATTGATTTTGCAAAAGTAGAGAAATATACATCAATCTGATCATTACAATCCTGTTCTTCACCTACTCCGGCTCCAGTTTTACCTAATGTTCCGAAACCATGAGCATCATCTACTAAAAGTCTGAACTGATACTTTGATTTAAGCTCACAAATTTCTTTGATTTTTCCCTGCTGGCCTCTCATTCCGAAAACCCCTTCAGTAATCACAAGGATTCCTCCTCCTGTTTCTTCCGCAACTTTAGTCGCTCTCTGAAGGTTTTTCTCAAGACTTGCCATATCATTGTGTTTGTAGGTAAATCTTTTACCTGAATGAAGTCTTACTCCATCCACGATGCAGGCATGAGAATCCATATCATAAACAATAACGTCATTTCTGCTTACTAGGGCATCAATGGTAGACACCATTCCCTGGTAACCGAAATTCAATAAGTATGCTGATTCTTTTTGTACAAAGTCTGCCAATTCTCTTTCCAACTGAAGGTGCTGATCTGTTTCTCCAGACATTGCCCTTGCTCCCATTGGATAGAACATTCCGTATTCTGCAGCCGCCTTCGCATCTGCTTCTATTACTTCAGGATGGTTACATAATCCTAAATAGTCATTGGCACTCCAGAAAATTACTTCTCTACCTTGAAACTGCATTCTCGGGCCGATAGGTCCCTCTAATCTTGGGAAAATAAAATATCCTTCTCCGTAATCTGCAAATTGTCCAAGAGGTCCTGGATTTTCTTTTATTCTTTCAAAAATATCCAACATTGTATCGTAATTTTTAATTAAAAAAGCCTTTCTTGTAGAACACGCAAAAGGCTTTATTATATCGTGATTTTATTTGTTCTATTTGATAAACTCTGTCTTGAAGACTTCGTCGTAATTGTGGACGCAGTTGTTCACAAATCCCTGTTCGGCCATCCATTTATCACTATATACTTTAGTGATGTATCTTGAACCGTGGTCAGGATATATTAAAACAACCAGATCATTTTCAGTTAATTCATGAGAATTAGCATATTGCATAAGTCCCTGCGTTACAGCTCCTGTTGTATACCCTCCCATAATAGCTTCCTTTAAAGCAATTTCACGGGTTCTGTAGGCTGACATCTCATCATTAACCCTTACAAACTCATCTACCTTATCGAAAAGAAGCGCGGCAGGGATCAAATTTTTTCCCATTCCCTCAATCTGATAAGGATGTACATCTTCCTTGTGAATCTCACCTGTCTCGTGATAGCTTTTTAATATAGAACCATCTGCATCCACCCCAATAATTTTAATATCCGGGTTTTTCTCCTTCAAAAACTTTGCTGAACCAGATAAAGTACCACCTGTTCCGGTACAAGCAAAAAGGTGAGTGATCTTACCTTCTGTCTGTTCCCAGATCTCAGGACCTGTAGTCTGGTAATGGGCATCAATATTCAGTTCATTAAAGTACTGATTGATATAAATCGAATTGGGAGTTTCCAAAGCAATTCTTTTCGCCACTTCATAATAAGATCTAGGATCATCCGCTGGTACATTGGCAGGACATATATACACAGTAGCTCCTAAAGCTTTAAGATAAGCGATCTTTTCCGGTTTGGTCTTGTCGCTTACCGCAAGAATACATTTATATCCCTTAATGATACATACCATTGCAATAGAAAACCCAGTGTTTCCTGATGTAGTTTCTACAACTACGGAATCTTCTTTCAATAAGCCTCTTTTCTCTGCGTTCTCAATAATATGAAGTGCGATTCGGTCTTTGGTGGAATGTCCAGGATTATATGATTCTAACTTGGCATAAACGGTTGCTGGAATATCTTTTGTAACAGTATTTAGCTTCACCATAGGAGTGTGTCCTATTAGGCCAAGAATATTATCGTAAACATTACTCATTATTTGTTATTTTCAATAAAAATCTGACTGCAAAAATACAAAAAAATAAATAATTACTAAACTTTTGTTTGATTTCTAGGCCATTGTTTCGTAAAAAAATATTTTCTTGTTTACAGTTTAAGCAGGAGTATAATCGCAAATTTTGCGCCAAGTTTTTAAATTTTGTTAAAAACAATATAAAATAATATAAAAGCCTTATTTTCGCATAATTGATTTAATACTATGAAAAATTGGACTTTTAGGCAATGGAACACCGTTTTAGGATGGGTGATTTTCGTCATTGCGTTTTTCACGTACTTGTCCACAATAGAACCCAATTTCAGTTTTTGGGATTGTGGTGAGTACATTTCTTCTGCAGTAAAACTTGAAGTAACGCACGCTCCCGGAGCTGCTTTATTCCAGATAGTGGGTGCCGTGGCAGCCATTTTTGCATTAGGGAAAGGCGAAAATTACTCCATCGTAATCAACGCGATGTCTGCATTGTGCAGTGCGCTGACTATTTTATTTTTGTTTTGGACGATCACTCACTTTGTGAGAAGACTCCTGAACAAAGATTTTGAAGAAATTACAAAACATCAGGAAATTTCTATCCTGTTTGCCGGAGCGGTAGGAGCATTGTGCTTCACGTTTTCAGATACCTTCTGGTTCTCGGCAGTGGAAGGAGAAGTTTATTCTATGGCTTCTATGTTCATCGCGCTCTTGGTCTGGTTAATTACGAAATGGGAAAATGAGTATCAGGCAGCAGACAATGAAAGATGGATTATCCTTATTTTCTTCGTTTTAGGACTTTCCGTTGGGGTACACATGATGTGTATGCTGGCTACTCCTATGGTATGTCTTGTATATTATGCAAGAAACTATAAGTTTACCTGGAAAAGTTTTATCTGGGCAAACCTTATTACATTATTAATTCTGAGTTTAGTCTTCAAAATTATTTTCCCACTCATCATGACGATGTTCGGAAGACTGGAGATCTTCTTTGTAAATGGTCTTGGACTTCCTTTCCACTCAGGAACTATTGCAGCCTTTATTCTGATGGTAGCCATCTGCTATTTCCTTATTAAGTATGCAAGAAAAGCAAAAAAGAATATTTATCAAACAGCTGCTCTATCTGTAGTTTTTATGATGATTGGTTTTTCTTGCTGGATGGTGATTCCGATCAGAGCGAATGCAAATCCTCCAATGAACCTTAATGACCCAGATACTGCAATTGGTATGCTGGATTATTATAACAGAGAGCAATATGGTGACTGGCCAACGATTTATGGACAGAACTATACGGCTTTCCTTGACGCTAACGGAATCCAAAAGAACGAAGATGGAAGCTTTAAAACAAAAAAGACCGGAGAGATCTTCGAAAAAGATGAGAAAACCGGAACTTATAGAAAAACCGGAGACCGATTCAATTATATTTTCAGTCAATCTCAGGTGAGCTTAATGCCAAGAATGTTTAATGAGGATAAAGATGTAATGTCAAACTACATTTCAATGTATGGAGCTCCTGATTTTACTTTCAATTATGCCAATGAAGATGTGGCAGATAATCCTCAGGCAAAGCAGATTTTTGACGAACTGAGAGCTAAATATGATGATAAATCAATTACAGCTGCAGATTATTTAAAGGTAAAACCTTATAACCTTATCAATGTTCAGAAGCCTTCACTGCTTCAGAATATGGACTACTTTATTTCTTTCCAGAACGGATATTACTTTGTAAGATACCTGCTATGGAACTATGTGGGTAGACAGAATGACCTTGAAGGAAATATGGAAAGTACTAAAGGAAACTGGATTTCCGGTATTCCGTTTATTGATAACGTGAATGTAGGAAACCAGGATAAAATGCCTGCTAAGTTTAAGAATGAAAGTACAGTAGCGTTTTTCTTCCTGCCATTAATTTTAGGATTAATCGGGTTCTTTTTCCAGCTGAACAGAGACTTTGGTAGATTCTATGCTTTACTATCTTTATTCATTATTACCAGTGTCGGAATTATTTTCTATACAGGAGTAAAACCTTTTGAACCGAGAGAAAGAGATTATGCAATGGTAGGTTCATTCTATGCCTTTGCCATCTGGATTGGGTTGGGTGCAGGAGCTATTTTATGGTTTGTACAATCTAAAGTGAAATCCAATGGTGCTAATATTGCATTAGGGGTTGTATTGCTAGGAGTTCCTTTCATGATGGGCTTCCAGAACTATAATGTTCACGATAGAAGTAACAGATATACAGCTTATGATTATGCGTATTCAGTACTAAAATCATTGCCGAAGAACGATATTTTGTTCGTATATGGTGATAATGATACCTACCCGGTTTGGGCAATCCAGGAAACGGAAAGATTCAGAGATGATGTGAAAGTGGTGAACTTCACTCTTGCTTCAACACCTTGGAATCTTGATCAGATAAAAAGAAGAACATACAATGCAATGGGAATTCCAAGTGAACTGACTCATGAAGATTACAGAGATGGAGTGAATGACCAGATCTATATGATGAAGAAGGAAGATTGGGAAGGGGTTTTCTCTATGCTGAAAGAACAGGGAGTTCCTGATACAGAATTCAAAGATTTCAGAAAGTACCTTACACAGGATTCTTTAACCCTGAAAGATGCCATCAAGTTTATCAAATTCAAGTCTCCTGAAAAAGACCAGTTATTGAAAATGTATTTTGGAGAAGAAAAATATGAAAAGTATAACATTCTTCCGGTAAACAAATTTATTCTTCCTGTAAATAAAGAGAATGCTTTAAAAGCAGGAATTATCAACCAGGCAGATCTTCCGAATGTAGCCAATCAGATTATGATTACTTACAAAGGAAACACATTATATAAAAACAACCTGATCTTAATGGATCTATTGGCAAACTTCGATTGGAAGCGCCCTATTAACTTCTCTTCAGGAGGAATTTATGACAGTGAAAATATTTTCTACCTGAATGATTATCTTCAGTTTGACGGGTTCAGTTACAGATTGATTCCAATTCAAACGCAGCCTTCAGCAGACGGAGATATGGGAAGAGTAGACGCCAATAACCTTTATAATGTAGTGAAAAACTTCAGATGGGGTAACTTTAAAGATCTAAAGGCTCACTTTGATGAAACGGCAACTTCTAATATCATCAGCTACAGAATGTCAGCGAGCAGAGCTGCTTCAGCATTGGCATTAAGCGGACAGAAAGCTAAGGCAATAGAGATCCTTGATCTTGCAGCAAAAGAAATTCCTGCTGAAAAATACAATGATCCCCGTTCTTTAAGCTCAATTGTAAGCGGATATATTATTGCAGGACAGGAGCAAAAAGGATTACAGCTGGCAGAAGTGCTTAAAAAAGGAATTTTTGAGGAATATGATTATTACTTAAGCCTTTCTAAAGCAGATCAGAGCTACGTGAGAAGACAGATGAGAACAAAACCAATGGAATATTCTCTTGTGGTAGCCGCGGTTACAGATGCTTATACTAAGATCGGACAAAAAGAAAAAGCGTATGCTTATCTGGTAAAATCTATAGAACCGATTGATAAAAAATTCAATGCTTTTGTAAAAGAACTTCAGCAGATGGGCAAAGAAAAAGCAATGAAAGAATCTGAAGATGTTCAAAAGATCACTCCATTCTACCAATATTTATTTGATGTAATGGAACCTTTTGATTCAACTTACTCTAAAGAGAAAGAAAATCAGATCACTTCAGCGATTATTAAAGCAACACAATAAAACACTTTTAAAAACGGAACTTCGGTTCCGTTTTTTTGTTATTGGCAATCCTGAATTTTAAGATTATATTTGTGAAATTAAAAATGCAGAATGTCCGAAACACAAAAAAGCAGATTCCCGATGTACGCCGTAATCGTTACGGTTGTTTTTAAACTTCTTTTTTTATTGACTCATTACATTCAGGAAGATGCTTTCATCACCTGGAGAGTAGCTCAGAATCTACTGGACTATGGGGTAATCGGTTTCAATGGCGATACTAAAATCTCTGCTTCTACAACGCATTTGTACGTTTTTGTGTCATATATTTTCAATCTTATTTTTGGGAAGGAATATTTTATTGAACCTCTTTTAATTTTTAATTCCTTACTATTTACAATAGGAACATTACTCTTATCTCATCTGGTTCTTAAAAATCCCTGGCATAAGGCTATTTTCATCTTTTTAATTGGAATCCTGCCTCCCGCCATTAAGATTTCAATTCTTGGAATGGAATACGGAATCCTGTTTTTTCTGGAAATGTCTCTGTTGTATTATGGTTTCAACAAAGGAAAAAAATGGGTACTTACGCTTCTTCCAATCCTGATTATGTTTACAAGAATTGATACGGTTATATTTCTTGGGATTGCATTTCTTGTTGATACGATTTGGAATAGAAAAATCAGATGGAATTATATTTTTGGCGGAGTTCTGGGTGTAGTATCAACAATGGCTTTTAACTGGTTCTACTTTGGAGAAGTGGTCAATAATACAATTACAGCAAAGAAATTACTTTACGGACAGCAGTTTACTTTCGGAGAACATCTTGACTACTTTCTGGTAAGTTTTGGAAATTTCTGGGGAATGCTAAAGGTTCCTGGGGCCTTTAATCCAATTACTGTGATTGTTCTTGTTTTTGAATTGCTTTGCTTTATTTACCTGATAAGACAAAGAGAAAAAAGAAATTATTTCTTATGGATGATCTTTATATTCGGATGGGTGAAACAGGTTATTTTTATCTCTCAGAAAAGCCTATTCGATTGGTATTATTGGGTTCCGCAGCTTTTGCTTTTTGTTCCGGTTCTTATTTTTGTATTGGAGCAGAAAGAGAGACGAAACTTATGGCTGTCTTTGCTTGTCGTGTTTTATATTGTTCCGATGCTGGCTTTCCAGACCATCCATGCCATTGCAACTGGAAACGGGGAATGGAACTACAGAAGAACCATTGGTACGTTTCTTAACCAATATGAAAAAGATAAAAATCAATGGATCTTACTGGAGCCTGCAGGCTATGTTCCTTATTTTTCAGGATTAAAAACCATCGATGAAGTAGGGTTGGTAGACAAACAGATTCAGGAAGAGATTAAAAAAGATAAAACGAATTATTGGATCAATACGGTAAAAAACAGAAAACCGAAATATCTGCTTTCATATCAGAATTTATACGAAGGAAAAAATGCAGATTATTATCAAAGCCATTACAAGCTTTTGAAAGAATTCAGAGTAAAAGATCACCTCAAAAGTGACAATAAGATCCTGGAAAAGATCTACAACCTGAAACCTTCCGGAACAGACTATAATTTGTACATTAGAGTTGATTAAAAAATTTTGAATTTGAAAAACAGGGAAGTAGTAATAAGAAATAAATACTTTTCTCTAAAACTCTAAAACTCTAAAACTCTAAAACCTGAAAAATGAAATATTGTGCTTTTCTCCGCGGGGTTAACGTTAAAGGGACGAACATGAAAATGGCAGATGTCTGTCAGGTCTTTAAAGAGGCCGGAATGAAGGATGTGACGTCTATATTGGCTTCGGGAAATATTGTATTTTCCTCAGATAAAAATGCTAATGAATTAAAAGTAATCTTGGAAAAAGCAATGTCTGTTCATTTTTCTTATGACGCTTTTCTGTTTATAAAATCTCATGAAGAAACAGAGCTGTTCTGGAACAGTATTCCATTTGAAAAAAATGAGAACCTACATATTTATGGGTTTGTAGGAACTCCGGGTGTTGAAAATATTTTGATGGAAGAGTTTGAAAAAGCTGTTCAATCGGAGAATGAAAAAGCGGAAATTGTTAATAATATATTTTACTGGCAGGTTCCTAAAGGGAATACATTAGATTCTACTTTCGGAAAAGTTTTAGGAAAGAAGAGCCTTAAAGATCAGATGACCAGTAGGAATATCAATACGTTTGAGAAGATTCTGAAGAAGATGGAGTAGGTTTGACCTACAATACAATACAATACAATACAATACAATACAATACAATACAAAAACTCAATAGGAAGAGGCTGTCTCAAAAGGTAAACTAATGCTCTGAGAATTTTCTAAATGACAAAAGTTGTCAGACAGGAGTCCAAGAGAGGGGTACTTTTGAGACAGCCTCTTCTTTTTATAAGTATCAAAATTCCATTAGCTTTAGCCAAAACCTAAAATATCTGTGGCCTTTGTCAATGTGAGCAAAGGGGAGCAGTTTTTATTATATGTTAGTAATCACAAACCCGCTCAGCTGTTTTTACTTTAAAACACTAATATTTATACAGCTATTCACAAGCATCTGCGTAAATCTGTGAAATCAGCGGGAAAATAAAAATCTTGCAGCCTCATCACAATATAACAATTATCTTCTCTAAAACTCTAAAACCTCACTCTCTCCTCAAATAATTTCCAAGTCTGAAACTTTCTCAGTATTTTTACTGAACTTTTTAATTACAACAAAATGATTCAGTATTTAGATAATATTCAGCACAAAGATTCAAAGAACTTTTTCCTTATTGCAGGACCTTGTATTATTGAAGGAGAAGATATGGCATTGAGAATTGCTGAAAAAGTAATCAATATTACAGACAAGTATAATATTCCTTATATTTTCAAAGGGAGTTTCAAAAAGGCAAACAGAAGCCGTGTAGATTCTTTTACAACCATTGGAGAGGAGAAATCTCTTGAAATCCTTAAAAAAGTAGGGGAAACTTTCAATATTCCTACAACTACAGATATCCACGAGAATGAACATGCTGCATTAGCTGCACAATATGTGGATGTTCTTCAGATTCCGGCATTCCTTGTACGTCAGACAGATTTATTGATCGCTGCGGCTAAGACAGGGAAGTGTGTGTCTTTGAAGAAAGGGCAGTTTCTTTCACCTGAAGCAATGAAATTTGCTGTACAAAAAGTGACAGATTCCAATAACCCGAAAGTAGCTATTATTGAAAGAGGAAATTCTTTCGGATATACAGATCTGATCGTGGATTACAGAGGAATTCCTACCATGAGAGAATATGCACCTGTAATTCTGGATGTTACGCATTCATTGCAGCAGCCTAACCAAAGCTCTGGAGTAACAGGAGGAAGACCGGACCTTATTGAAACGATTGCTAAAGCAGGAATTGCAGTAGGAGCAGACGGAATTTTCATTGAAACTCATCCAACTCCTGAAACAGCATTATCTGATGGAGCCAACATGCTAAGACTAGATTTATTAGAAGATTTATTACAAAAATTAACAAGAATTAGAGAATCGATTTTGTAATTGTTAAAAAAACATTAATTTTAGAAATTCTAAAATATTTCTTTTGAAAAAACTAGTTTTACCGCTAAGCCTTATGGTCCCTATTCTGATTTTCTCCCAACAAAGAAAAAAAGATACGGCGACCACTAGAGTGACCGATATAGAGGAAGTTGTGTTCCAGAAAAAAACAACAGGAAAAACCAATGACCTTACCAATGTAAGAATTTCTGCAAAAGAAGCGAAAGCAGTAGCTTCCATCAGTGGAGGAATTGAAGGACTGATTAAAACCCTGCCTTCCGTAAATTCCAATACTGAGTTGTCTTCCCAATATATGGTACGTGGTGGAAACTATGACGAAAACCTTATCTACATCAATGATATTGAGATTTACAGACCTTTCCTGATCAGAAACTCTCAGCAGGAAGGGATGAGCATCATCAATCCGGATATGGTTTCCGCAGTGAACTTCTCAGCAGGAGGGTTTGAAGCTAAATATGGTGATAAAATGTCTTCTGCTTTAAATATTTATTATCGTGAACCTGAAAAATTTGAACTTTCCGGTGAGGCAAGTTTAATAGGAGGGAGATTAACAACAGGTTTGGCTTCTAAGAATAAAAAATTTACAGCATTATTCTCAGGAAGATATAGAAATACAAATCTTGTTCTTAATACCTTAAAAGAAGATACAGATTTTAATCCTACATATTGGGATTTCCAGTCTTATCTGAATTATCATGTTAATGATAAACTCTCTATGTCATTCATCGGGTATTATTCCAAGAATGATTATGAAATGATTCCTAAAGGGAAAAGTGTTACTTTCGGAAGTCTTCAGCAGCCTATTACTGTAAATATTGGCTATGCTGGTAAAGAAAATGACCAATACAAAAATATGATGGGTACATTTTCCATGAACTATAAGCCGGCTGACAAGTGGAAACTTACTTTGGATGCCTTTGCTTATCAGAACAGAGAAAGAGAGTATTACACCATCCGCTCAGAATATGATCTGCAGACTTTTGACCCGATCACCAAGGAACCTGTTTCCAGTTATGATGTGGGAGGCCAGACTGAGCATGCCAGAAATGATTTATTTGTAAGAACTTACGGAACACAGTTCAGAGCCAAGTTTTCTCCCAATGTAAATACAGACATTGAGGTTGGATTCAAATACGAAAAAGAAAACCTTAAAGATCTTACCAATGAATGGAAGTTGGTAGATTCTGCAGGATACAGCTTACCAAGACCGGAAGTTATTGATCCAAGAGCAGGAACTACAACAGGAGATTTGAGAATGTTCTATTATATTGCTGGGAAAAATAATATTGAACCTACAAGATTATCTGCATATGCTCAATATTCCCAGAAATTTTACTGGGGAGCAAGCAAAGTATTTTTGAATGCTGGAGTAAGAGTTTCCAACTGGAGCTTCAATAAAGAAACAATATTTTCACCAAGAGTTCAGTTTGCGATAAAACCGGATTGGGATACTGATATGTTATTTAAACTTTCCGGAGGAATTTATTATCAATCTCCATTTTATAAAGAGATTAAAGATCTTGACGGAAACTTCAACTCGAATATCAAGTCACAAAGATCTATTCAGGCAATTCTTTCCAATGACTACGAATTCTATATGTATGACAGACCGTTCAAATTAACAACGGAGCTTTATTACAAGAAAATGGATAACCTGATTCCGTATTATATGGATAATGTGAGAATCCGTTACTCAGGACAAAATAATGCAAAAGGGTATGCCTATGGAATTGATACCAGATTATTCGGAGAGTTTGTTCCTGGGGTAGATTCTTGGTTATCTGCAAGTTATGCTAGGGTGTATGAAAATATCGATGGAAGAGGAGATATTCCAAGACCTACAGATCAAAGATTTAGAGTCGCAATGTTCTATCAGGATTATATGCCACAGTTCCCTTCTATGAGGGTAAACCTTACTTTGGTGTATGCGATGGGATTACCAACAGGATCTCCTGTTATGTTTAATGATAACGGGCAGCCGGATTTCAATTCAGCATACAGCTATCAGAAAACATTACCGGCATATAAGAGAGTAGATATTGGATTGACAAAAGTATTTATTGATCCAAAGGATAAAAATAAAAAATCCGGTTTCTGGGGCAATTTCCAGGAACTATCTCTAGGAGTACAGGTTTTCAACGCATTTAATATCAATAATACGGTGGCTAACCAATGGATTACGGATTACAATACGAATTATATGTATCCCGTTCCGGTACGTCTTACAGGCCGTTTTTTCAATGTAAAGTTAGAATTCAAACTATAAAAATCTGTTCAATCTGCATGACCTGCGAGAGAATATAAAACAATAAATCCTCTGAATTATTTTTCAGAGGATTTTTATTTACCTGAATTTTATAACAAGATTACAAAATTTTATAACAACGGTTTACTGAATATTTTTAACTTTGTCTCAACAATGAAAAAGATTCTTGCCATACTATTCTCTATTTTCTACTTCGGATTCTCATCCGGAGCAGCTTTTAGCGTTCATTATTGTATGCAGGAATTTGTTTCTGTAAGCCAGAAAGTTGATGATATTTGTGGTAAATGCGGAGTCAAAGATAAAAAAGGATGCTGCAAAACAGAAATCAAAGTTGTAAAAGTTGATTATTCTCAGAAGTCTGATCTGCTGAACGTTGATTTTTTAGGGCAGGTTACAGAAATTCCCGTAACCCATGATTTTGTCTTTGTAGACAGATCCTTTTCTGCCACTAAGTTTACCCAGATTCAGATCAATGCACCACCGGAATACCAACTGGTTCCTATTTATATCAATCATTGTAATTTTAGAATTTAGAATCCGTCCGTCGTTTTCGTTGTTATCATAACATCGTTACAGACGACATGTCCTGACGCATTTCCTGTGCGTCACCTTTAATTCTTTATTTAAAAAATTAATTCTAAAATTTAAAACAATGAAAAAGTATATCATTACAGCAGCCCTATCTTTATTTTCCATTATTTCAATTTCAGCGCAGTCTAAAAAAGATGCTCAGGTTTCAAAATTGTATCAGAACTATATTGCAATCAAATCTGCTTTAGCTTCAGATGATACAGACAAAACTTCAAAAGCGGCTACAGAATTCATTAAAACGGCTTCTACCATCGACTATAAATTAGTTTCAGAAGGAAACCTTAATATTCTTAGAAAAGATGCTTCTGCCATTTCAGAAGCAAGAACTATGGATGCTCAGAGAGAGACATTTCTTAATTTATCAGACAATATGATTGCTCTGACAAAGGAATTCAAACTTTCTGAAAAACCAGTGTATGTACAATATTGCCCAATGGCTGACGGGAGTTGGTTAAGTGATGAAAAACAGATCATGAATCCATACTACGGAAAATCTATGCTTTCATGCGGAAGTGTAAAGTCAGAAATTAAATAAGTATTGTATTTATCTTTAAAATAATGAGTTGTAGGGTTTAGTTATTGTAAACTTTAAGTCCTGCAACTTCTTAAAAGTTCGGAATATTATGAAAAAGCTAATAATGTTTCTGGTACTTTTGTTCTCTGTTTTTACCTTCGCACAAACAACAAAAACATATTATACCTGTCCTATGCATTCTGAAGTAGTCTCTTCAAAACCTGGAGACTGCCCGAAATGTAAAATGACATTGGTAAAGAAAACGGTTGTAGTAAAACCAGCAGTACAATCTGTACCTAAAGCAGAAACAAAAACAAAACCAGCAGAAGTAAAAGTTAATAAACCAAAGTCTCAATCTCAATCTCAAAGCACCTATACTTGTCCTATGCATCCTGAAGTGATTTCAGGTAAGCCGGGGAAGTGCCCTAAATGCGGAATGGAGCTGGTAGAGAAAGAAGACCATCAACATGCTGCAGTTGAAGAACCAAAGGAAGAAAAGTCTGTTTTAAAAAGAAATTCGGAGAATGGAAAGATTACTTTTGGAGGGAAAACAGTTCGCTATGATCTGTATGTAAAAGATACCATTGTCAATTTTACCGGAAAAAACAGAAGAGCTCTTGCCATCAATGGTAAACTTCAGGCTCCAACCCTATATTTTACAGAAGGGGATACCGCAGAAATTTATCTGCACAATATGTTGAAGGAGAATACAGGACTTCACTGGCACGGAGTTATTTTGCCCAATGAGCATGATGGAGTTCCATACCTTACGACAAAACCTGTAAAACCTGGCGAGACTCATTTATATAAGTTTAAAATCTCTCAAAACGGAACCTATTGGTATCATTCCCATGAAGCATTACAGGAACAGATAGGAATGAACGGGATTTTGGTTTTTAAAAAGAGAGAAGGCGAGCCCAAAACAGAATATAATGCTGAAATCCCTGTGTTATTAGGGGATTGGAGTGATGATGATCCTATGCAGATCGCCCGCAGACTTCATATGGCCAATACAGATTGGTATGCTGTAAAGAAAAATGCAGTGCAGAGTTATTGGGAAGCCATTAAGTCCGGAAATTTCCGGACTAAAGCCTTGAATGAATGGAAAAGGATGGAAGCCATGGATGTAAGTGATGTCTATTATGATAAGTTTTTAATCAATGGTGTTCCAAGTTCCAATTATTCTAATCTGAAACCGGGGGATAAGGTAAGACTAAGAGTAGCCAACGGCGGTTCATCCACTTATTTCTGGCTGAATTATGGCGGCGGAAAAATAAAAGTCGTAGGAAATGATGGAAATGATGTAGTTCCTGTAGAAGTAGACCGATTGATTGTCGGAGTTTCTGAAACCTATGATATAGAAGTGACCATTCCGGAGAATAAGAGCTTTGAGTTTAGAGCTACTTCAGAAGACAGAATTGGACATGCTTCGCTTTGGCTGGGATCCGGTGAGAAAGTTGAAGCCCCCAATTTACCAAGACTGATGCTTTTTGAAGGTATGAAAATGATGAATGGAATGATGGAAATGAGCGGAAATATGAAGCCGATGACCATGACGATGGGAAATCAGATGATGGATATGAATGAAGTGATGTACCCGGAAATTCCAGAAAGCCAGAGAAAAACAACAGCAAAGCATATCAATGAAATGATGGGTGTGAAAACAAAGGAAGATAAGAAGAGCGAAGATCATTCTCAACATGAAGGAATGGATATGAAGGAGGAAAAAACAATTAAAAGGTTATCCTATAATATTTTAAAGTCTCCTGAAAAAACAATTCTTCCAACAGATAGTGTCCGTAATATGAAATTTACGCTGGAAGGAAATATGAATCATTATCTGTGGACACTGGATAACAAAACAGTTACTGAAACAGATAAAATCCTTATTAAAAAAGGAGAAATATTAAGAATCAAACTGTATAACAACTCCATGATGCGCCACCCAATGCACCTTCACGGGCATGACTTCAGATTGATCAACTCAAAAGGAGAGTATTCACCATTGAAAAACGTGGTAGACATTATGCCAATGGAGACTGTTACTATTGAATTTGCAGCCAATCAGGATGGAGACTGGTTTTTCCACTGTCATATTTTATACCATATGATGGCCGGAATGGGAAGAATCTTCAGTTATGAAAATTCAAAACCGAATCCACAGCTCCCTAACAGAAAGCTGGCGTGGAAAAACTTCTTGAAGGATAATAAAATGGTGAGTTCTATGGCCATGCTGGATGTGGCAAGCAATAAAATTCATGCAGAAACCATGACGATGTTCGGACCAAGATGGGCGAACCTGAATGAATTTCATACCAATTGGAATTTCGATCACTTTGAAGGAAGTGCAAAAGTGGGAAGATTCTTAGGGAAATTCCAATGGGCATTGCCTTATGCAGGATTTAGAGTACAGAAAAATCATGAAATTATGGAACGCCAGATGGCAGAAGATATGGGAATGGATTTTCATGGGAAGAAAACATGGTTTGGGCAGCAGAAAGCTTCAAAAAACAAATATTCTTTCATAGTCGGGATGCAGTATGTATTACCCATGTTGATTACAGCTGATGCCAGCGTAGATCAGAACGGTAAAATATTACTGGAACTGAGCAGAGAAGATATTCCACTTTCCAGAAGATTAAGAGGAAACTTCAGTGTCAATTCCGATGGGGAATTTTCAACAGGAATAAGATATATCGTTCAGAAATATTTATCTATTTCCGGAAATTATGATAATGAAATGGGCTGGGGGGCCGGTGTTACCTTAACCTATTAATTGTTAATCACATTTAATAAAATTAGTAAGAAACAATGAAAAATATAATAACCGTATTGTTAGTAGGTGCTTCACTATATTCATGTACTAAACCCGAAAATAAAGGATCTGAAAATAAAGCAGCAGAGCCGGAAATTAAAAGTGCAGATAAAATGGATTCGGTCGTAGCTTTACATCAAAACCAGGAAGTAAAAGAAAGTCCTACAGAAAATAAAAAAGAAACCGTTGAACTTTCAGCTTTTCCTATACAGCAGGTGATTAAAGGATATCTGCCTTTAAAAAATGCTCTAACTCAGGATGATTCTCAAAAAGCATCTGATGCTGCTAAAAACCTGTTTTCTATACTAAAGAAAATAGATATCAGTAAGATCAATGTAAAAAATAACTCGGAATTGCGCGATATTCTGGAAAGTGCTTCAGAAAATGCAGAACATATTGGGGAGAACTCTGATGATATTGGACATCAAAGAGAACATTTGCTCTCTCTGAGTAATGATATGGCAGATTTGGTTGAGGAAGTAGGAACTGGTGGTTTAAAATTATACCAGGATTTCTGCCCTATGTACAATAATGGAAAAGGAGGAACCTGGATCAGTGAGACAAAAGAAATTGTCAATCCTTATGAAGGAACAAAAATGCTCAACTGTGGATCTGTAAAAAAGGTTTTATAAACAGATGAGTCTCTTCATTAAAAGAATATTTTGGGGGACTATCCTTAGTTTTTTAATCATTCAGATGATTCAGCCTGTTCGTAATATTGATTATGGGCAGGTTTCTTCATCTGACATTTCAAAAGTGTATCAGGTCCCTAAGAAAGTACAATCTATTTTGAGAGCTTCATGCTACGATTGCCATAGTAATGGAACGAACTATCCTGCTTATGCATACATTCAGCCATTCAGCTATTTTATTGAAAATCATATTAAAGAAGGGAAAAAGGAGCTGAACTTTAGCGAATGGGGGCTTTACAGCCAAAGGAAACAATTTAATAAACTAGAAGCTGTTGAAAACCAGATAAGGCAAGGAAAAATGCCACTTTCTTCCTACCTCTATCTTCATCATGATGCAAAACTGTCTAATGAAAAAATTAGAGAAGTTGTTGATTGGATAGAATCAATTGATAAAGAGGATAAATAGAAGAATAAAGACAGAAAATTTGTGGATAAAAACTAAAAACCATCTCAGGAATGAGATGGTTTTTGTATTGAGTTTTGTATTGTTTATTTTTTAGGTTTAGCTTCCTGGGCTTTTTCTGCTGGAGTATAAGTAACTTTTGTTATATCAACTGTCATTTCTTTCAAGCGTTTTGCCACATCTTCAGGCATATCTTTCTGGAATCTTCCCCCGATAACTTCGGAAAGGAACTTCTCGGTTTCGGCATACATAGCCATGCTGTTGACAGGTTTTCTGAATCCGTGTCCTTCATCATCAGCTAAAATATAATTTACTTTTTTGCCTTTATCACGAAGGGCAATCACAATCTGATCTGCTTCGGCCTGTTTTACTCGAGGGTCATTAGCTCCCTGAATAATAAGTAAAGGTTTATTGATTTTATTGACACTGAATAAAGGGCTTGCCTCACGCATTAATTTTTTACCTTCTTCAGTTTTTGGATCACCTACCATACCATAAAGAGAGGCACGTGCAGATTCCCAATAAGCTGGAACAGAATCTAATAGGGTGAAAAGATTGCTGGGTCCTACAATATCCACCCCTGCAGCATATACATCAGGAGTGAATGCTAATCCGGCAAGAGTAGCATATCCACCATAGCTTCCTCCCATAATCACCACTTTATTTTTATCAGCGATACCTTTATCAATCAGGTATTTTACGCCCCAGGTAATATCATCCTGCATGAGTTTTCCCCATTGCAGATCACCTGCATTCTGAAATTTTTTACCATATCCGCCACTAGCTCTGAAGTTAGGTTGAAGTACAGCATAACCTCTGTTGGCCAGAAACTGAACAATTGAATTATAACCCCAGTAATCTCTCGGTCCTTTTGGCCCTCCATGAACCAGCACTACTAAAGGTGAATTCTTACCTGAAGATCCTACAGGTAAAGTAAGATAAGCCGGAATTTCAAGCCCGTCACTACTTTTGTAGCTGATTGGGGTCATAGAGGCAAGGTTATTTTCAACTTTTTTCAGTTCAGGTCTTGGAGTATACTGGAAAATTAATTCTTTTGTTTTAGTATCAAAAAAATAAGACTCAGAAACAGAGTTGTCGCCCCAAACCGAGATTAAAAATTTAGAATAATCTTTTGTAGAGCTTGAAAAATTAACTTGCTTACCCGGAAATTTACTTTGTAGGAATTTATAATTAGCTTCCCACGCTTTATCTTTCCAGTAATATTCAGTTTTATCACCGGTGTAAGAGGTGAAAATAATTTTTCTGGTATTCCTGTCTGCTGATAAGCCTCCAAAATCTACTTTTCCTTTAGGGTCGTTTTCTATTTTAGTAGTTTGCTTAGTTTTTGGGTCCATCAGGAATAATGCAGATTTATCCAGATCACCTTTATTGGTTACCAGATAAAATTTTGAATTATCTTCGTTCCAGTTCGGAATATAAGCTTCCTCGGTGACTAATGTTTCATAGATTGGAACCAGCTTTTCTCCATCTTTATAGAGAAATTGAGTCATTCCTTTATCATCTGTTCTGTTTAAAATTCTGAGCTTTTCATCCCAGTCGAAATCATATCCTGTAATACGGTCTTTATTTTCGAATTCCTTTTTCAGTTCACCGGTAGAGATCTTTAATGAGTATAGATCATGCCATGCTTTATCGCGGTTATTCAATCCAATCATTAACAAATCAGGATTTTTTCTGCTGACCATATAAATCTGAGCGGCCACTTCGTTAAGGGGTGTCAAATTTCGGGATTCAGGAACACCATTCGTTGCTTTAGCCATGGGATCTACAGCGAAAATATTAATATTCTCATCCCCGTTTTTATCCTTTACATACAGAATATATTTTCCATCTTCTGACCAGAAATAGCCATTTAACGGTCGTTTACTATCGGTTAATGGATGGGCTTTTTCAAAGGGTTCATCGAATTTTTTTACCCAGATATTCATAATTCCGCCATATTCTTTCAGAAAGGAGATCCATTTTCCATCCGGACTTAGCTGGCCGCCAGTAATTTCGGGGTTTCCAAAAAACAATTTTCTATCCAGTAATTGAGCTTCCTGTGCCCGAAGGCTTTGAAAGCCTATCATCAGGAGCAGTACATAAAAGATTTTTTTCATATTTTTTTGATTTTTGATAAGGTTAATTTAGTCATTTATTTTTATAGATAAATGATAATTGTATTTCTGTCTGGTTGAAAATGTGCAGGTTATGTTTTGTATTTCAATTCAAATATTTTTTTGCTATCTTTTTATTAGTGTTTTCCGGAGTGAGACTCATCATGAAATTGCGCAGAGAATTCCCGTGTTCCCATTGAGAAATTTTTCCGATGGTACGGTTGGTATTGATAATGTAATCTACTTTTTTTCATTTGATTTTCTGAAAATATGAATAGAACATTACAGGAATTATATTGTTAAAATATAGCTTTCAGACACTTTTTTAAAACCATATCTGTTAAAAAACTGATGAGCTCCATGATTATTCACACCGCTTTCCAGCAGAATGAAACTGATATTCCAGTTTTTAGACTCCTGAATGGCTTTTTCCAGCAGTTTACTTCCAAGAGACTGTCCTCTTACTGACTGATCCAAAAGCATATCTTCCAGAATCGCATACTTTTTAAAAGGACTGTTAATAACATTGAAAACCATCATCCCTACAATTTCTTCGTTTTCATTTTCTGCAATTAAAATATTCAGCTTAGAACTCCCATCAGAATTGAAATCGGTAAGGAGCTGTTCCGTTAAAATAACATCAAGATCAGGATTCCAATGATGAGAATCTATCGCTCTGCCGGACATCATTTCGCCATGGGAAATGTAGGAATCCGTTTTATGGGTGATAAAAAAGTCTACTAACTCTTTGATTCGCGTTTTATCTGTAAGCCATTGTGTAGTATAGTTCATGAGATATTTCTATTTTAATTTTTTTAACTCTTCCAGTAATTGATTCTGTTTACTGATAAACTGATCCAGGCTATCTGTTTTTAAAGGGTGTGCTTTCTGGTACTTTTCAATTTCAGGAAGTGTTTTTCTGATTTTGAATATAATATATTGTTCATAGATCGTACTTTGGTTTGCTTTAGCCTTTTTGATAAGATCTCTGATAGTCTTATTCTTTACATTATATTGATCTTCATTGTTTTGAATTTCTTTTTCGATTTCTTTTTTTGCGATAGAATCAGTAATTGAACCGGTAAGATTTTTAGCATCATGATAATAATTTTCTGATTTACTAATAATATTGGTGTACTCACCAATAATAATACTGGTTTCACTGTTGATGTCTGCTATTCTTTTATCAAGACTCTGTAATGCTTTATCATTTTTTAAAAGTTCACCATAGATGCTTTCAACCAAATTTCCACCGCGGGAATAACCACTCTTGGCAATGGATGAAATGGAAGACTCTGCATTATCAACTGTATTTTCTATAGTTGGCTGGTTTTGAGATTTATTCTCTCTACAGGAAAGTACAGATAGAGCCAGTGTTGCTGCAAAAAGTATTTTTTTCATGGTGATGGTGTTTTATTATTATATTTTGTGTGAGTTTTTGTTTGTGATATTAGTTGATTGCATTTTAGAAATTGTTACAAATGCTTATTAATAGAATCTAAATCAACATTTTTATTCTTTAGGTTTAAGATTACTGTCATGCTTCCTGCAGCATCATTTACTTTTATTTCAAGAAGATGGCCGGATATGGATTGAGAAAGAATCTTAAGTTTTTGAGTTCCTGGCAGTATAATTTCCGGATTATTATTTAAATGGAGAATAGATCTGTTGAAGGGAAGGATAAAAATTTCATTTTCTAAAAAAATAATGTCAGCAGTTTTATAGGTAAGAGTAGGATCAATAACGGTCGTATTTACAAAGCTGATCTCAATATTTTTTACCAGTTGATGCTTTCTTCTTCTCATATAACTGAAAAAAAGATTTCTCTTTTGCTTAAAATACAAAGCAGTCCCGATACTGATGAGAATGAAAAGTAAAACCGTTCCGGCAAAAAGAGAAGAAAAATCCTGATCCATAAATACAAAAATAAAAAAACGGAGCCTGAAAACAGACTCCGCCTATAAAATTGTTTGTGCTAAAATTATTTACCTAAATAAGATTTAAGGATCTTACTTCTGGTATTGTGTTTTAGTCTCTTAATTGCTTTTTCTTTGATCTGACGAACTCTCTCTCTTGTAAGATCGAAAGTCTCACCAATTTCTTCTAAAGTCATTGGGTGTTTTCCATTCAGTCCGAAGTATAATCTTACCAAATCAGCCTCCCTTGGAGTTAAAGTGTTTAATGCTCTTTCAATTTCAATCTGAAGAGATTCAAGCATCAAATCTTTATCAGGACTTGGAGACTCTCCTGAACGTAATACATCATAAAGATTAGAATCTTCACCTTCTACTAAAGGTGCATCCATAGACAGGTGTCTACCGGAGTTTTTCATAGATTCTTTGATATCTTCCTCACTCATGTCAAGAACTTCAGCCAATTCTTCTGGAGAAGGTGGTCTTTCATTTTCCTGCTCAAGGTGAGCATATGCTTTATTAATTTTATTGATGGAACCAATTTTGTTCAACGGAAGTCTTACAATTCTTGATTGCTCAGCCAGCGCCTGTAAAATTGATTGACGGATCCACCATACTGCATAAGAGATAAATTTGAAACCTCTAGTTTCATCGTACCTTTTTGCCGCCTTCATTAATCCTAAGTTACCCTCGTTAATTAAATCGGGTAAGGAAAGACCTTGGTTTTGGTATTGCTTAGATACAGAAACTACGAAACGAAGGTTGGCTTTAATTAATTTCTCCAATGCGGCTCTGTCGCCAGCACGTATTCTTTGTGCCAATTCTACTTCCTCGTCCGCAGTAATCAGTTCCACTTTACCAATTTCCTGCAAATACTTGTCTAATGAAGCAGTTTCCCTGTTGGTAACCTGCTTAGTGATTTTTAATTGTCTCATTTATTTTTTCCTCAAAAAAGAGTTACTATATAATATACGTATGAAAATACAAAAAGGTTACACAAGTTTTACTTTTTTATTAAATATTTTATTTGAACGAGGGTAGGTGAAGCCAGAACAACGATTCATTAGTTGAAAAATAATAAGAAAATAATATGATTGAGTCTAAAAGAAAGAAAAATAATACCTTAATACAATTCTCTATAGAATGACCTCCATCATTCCCCTCCTTTGGAAGGGTGTCGAAAATTCTTTGAATTTTTGACGGGTTGGTGCTCTACATTATAATTATATATATTTAAACAAAAAAAAACGGAACCAAAGTCCCGTTTTTATCTTTATAAGAATTTTACTTTAAATTAAAATAGCTCGTTCAATACTTTCGCCAATCTCAATCCTCCGTATAACAATTGTCTTTCAAGAGTATCATTGAATTTATATTGATAGTCATAAGATAATTTTGAACCATCAGGAGTCTGTGCATAGATCTTGTTGGCAATTTTGTGAGAATCATATAACCAGTCTTCCAAAGTCCCGGATTGAATCTGTGCAACTTCTTCTTTAGATTTAATATCCAGAAGTTTAGAATATTCTGTGTAGCTGTATTTTTGAGAATCTACTAATTTTCCATCCCAAACAGAGTGTAAATTAGTTTTATCTCCAAAATAGGTAACATTGATTTTGTTGCCTCCTAAATCATCAGCTCTTCCTACGTGTAATGGCTGAGCAAGGTCTCCCATGATATGAATAAGAAAAATCAAAGCAATTTTTCTGTCTTTTGCTGATGTTTTTTCATCTTTGATCTGACTGGATAGGGTATTCACCTGAGTATAAAGACTTGGCCCTGCCTGCATTTTTAAGTTTTGATCAAAAGCTTTCAGGTCAGTTTGAGGATCAATGTTTACATAATGCCATGATGAAGCCTGCTTCCAAACCCCGGTAGTATCAGATTTGATGAAATCCGGCCAGTTAGCCCAGTATGCAAGACGTTCTTTGCCCATTATTTTCTTGATCTCTCTTCTTGCCTTTCTGGAAAGGTGATTTTCTGCAATATCTGCAATTACTCTGTGCCCCGTCAATCCCCACGCATAAGAATAAAGTGAAGAGGAAATGAATGCTAAAATCAGAATTTTAGAATAAATACTTTTCATTTTAAATAACAATTTTCAATCTGCAAAGATACGCTCCCTTTCCGAATCAGCATACATTCTCATGAATTTATTCCATAAGGATGATGTTAATAAAATTTAATCTAAATAAAATAGGGAATTGTGCTAGGTTTGAAGGACGATGTTTTGCGGATGAGATACAGATGTTAAAGCAATATATATAAGGATAGAAATAAAATCCCTGAACTTAAGACAAAGTTTATTTGCTTTAAAAAGAGAATTGGATTTGAATGTGAGGCTAAAAATTTTAAACTTTGAATTTTAAACTTAAAACCATAAACTATTGATAATGAGTTGGTAAATTTAAATTTTAAACCCTGAATACATCTGCTTACCACCGTATTTTTACGGAATTTACTGAAAATTATTCCTTTTAATGTCAATAAATTAGTATTTTTAGAATAAAATTATTGGCAAAATATTTTTTCAAACTTATGAGATATATTATCTTTACAAGTCATAATCACAGGAAACACTATGCATGAGAACAATATTGTAGAAATGAACTATAATAAGCTGCAGACCGACTTTAAGGCAGAAGCTGTAGCTGTTAATCTTTTAAAATATCACCGGACAGTAAGCAATATATTTATTGAAAGAGTCGGAGTGAATGACCGTGCCTATCTGAAGGATATTAAAGGTATTTCGAGCAGTTATCTAGGTTTTGATGAAGAAGTTTTTACGATAGAAAGTTATAGAGAAGGTATTTACGATTACCTTCCGGAAGGGTTGTTTCACCCGCCTTCTCTCGGAGCTTCCAGAAAAAATGTAGATACTGTTGTAAGAGAGATCAGAAAACAGAAAAGAGTAGAGGATGATGCACGAAAATTTTTCCGTCCTTTTGAATTGGAGATCTTTTTCACAGAGATCAGTGCTCTTCTGAAAGAGTCTGAATTTGATATTACAAGCAATACAGATGCATTGCTGGATACAGTAAGTGAGCTTTGGCCGTTAATCGATATGCTGGATAAGCAGAGTGCTTATATATTTATGCATATTCTGCCATTTTTCCACCAGATCCGTGGAGATAAAAGATGGTTTGAAAGATGTATGACCGCTTTTCTTAAGGTTCCGGTTAAGGTAAGCTTTTCTCCTAATGTTATTGATGAAATTGAAAAAAATGATGATTCAATGCTATTGGGGAACTCCAGATTGGGGGTAACCTATATTCCGAGTGGGAGACATATGGACGGACAGCGTAACTGGGTGGTGAATATAGGCCCAATTCCTTATGAAGAAATGAAAAAATACATTCCGGGAAGTCCGTTCAGAAAAGTACTTCAGACACTTTATGATTATTTTCTTCCTGTTACAGTAGACATAGAGGAGAATTTTGTTACAGAAAAACTGGAATACTCGTTCAGTCTTGAGGATGATGAAAGAAATGCCAGCCGCCTTGGATACTCTACATTCCTCTAAATTATTTTATATATATTTACAACTACCAACAAAGTATAAATTCGAAAAGAAACAAATGGAAATCTCTTCAGTAAAAGGTATTTTTTTAAGGTATATTTTAATGCCTTTAATTGCAATAATCATGATGTTTATCCTGGGTATTATCAGGAGAAATAAGCCTGCGATCAAAATTAAGGTAATTATTGTATACGTTCTTCTGTGCAGTTTATGTCTGGCTCTTCCAGGCTTTTTTGGATTTGCCGGAAATCTTTTTAACCCATACTGGTATCTCATTGCACAGGTTGTTTACCTTATTTTTGGGATTATTCATGTCAACTTATTACACAAATATTTCAAAAAGCATATTGATTCTCTAGCAATGAGTATTTTGTTTGAATCTATCCTTTCATTGACGTGTATTGTATTAGGAGGGTATTTGTTTACCCTGTTATTCAACTGGATGAGTAAAGGGACAGGATATGCAGTGATGGCGGCTACAAGTATGTTGATCTTTGTCGTTCCTATGGTATTTTACTATTGCTATATTCAGTTTATCAGCATTCCTTTTGATATTTATAAAACATGGAGGTATTCTCCGGAGCAAAAGCTTCCTGATTTTGAAGGAGCAGATTTTGACCGTTTGATGGTTTTAAATGTTGAATTAAGCAAAAACCTTGAAGACTCCAACCGATTCAGAATTAAGGCAAAAACCCTTCCTACAGGAATTACTTTTGGAGATTGGTTTTACAGAGTGGTAGATGATTACAACCACAAAAATCCAGGGTCCATCATTCACCTTTCAGATGAAGTAAGAGAACCTTATTACTGGATCTTTTATACTAAAAAATCGTTTTTCAGCTTTAGAAAATATATAGATTTCGACCAGGACATCACTACCAATAGCATTTCTGAAAATGAAGTGGTTATTTGTAAGAGAGTCATTCAGCATGAAGAGGAGGGAGTCGCAAGAAAATCATAACACAAAAAATTAAAAGTAGTAAACATGATACAGCCTATTAAACATTTTGCAATCAATTGGGTGGATGGGATGAAAGTTTCCCAGAGACACCTTAATGATCAGGATAATTTCTTAATTGATACCATCAGAGATTCCAATTCACTTGGGATTACTCCATATAACTACGGGCTTTTGCCTATTTCTACTGAGTATACAGACCGTACTATTTTTGATGTTCACAATACAGCAACAAATGATGTACAGTTGGTGATCAAAAGATGCAGCGCTGTTACTTTGGCGGGATACCGTATCGAATTAAATGATAGAAGAATCAGTGTGAAATCATTAGCAAAGTCAATGAACGAGGAGCAGGCTGATGGTGAATATTATATTTTGATTTCTGTAAATCCATTTGATAAAGTTCCTTTTGGAGATATTGATCCGGAAGAAATTCCGCCACGCCACCCGAATGCACAGCCCAATCACCACATTGAATTACTTCCTGTAACTTCTTTAAACAGCAGCTACTCTGGAGGAAATTATCTGATTATCGGGAAAGTAGATTTGAAAGCTAACATTGCTCAGGTAGATTCTAATTTTATTCCACCTTGTACCTCTGTTCAGAGCCATCCGGCTTTGGTAGAGTATTACAGTAGTTTTGCAAAATCAATTGGGAATCTTCAACAATATGCTTTTAAAATCATTCAGAAAGCATCCCACAAGAATCAGAACACAGCCTTAGCACAGAACGTTAAGTTTGTTTGTAATACAATGGTAACTACTTTTGGAGATATGTATTTCCAGTTCAGAAATGTTACCCCTTACCAACCTCCAGTATTTTTGATTGAGTCTTTTGCAAGATTAGCCCTTCATTTATACAATTCAACACAACTTCTGGTTCCTGCAGAATTGGAAGAAATGCTGAACTATAGCTTAGAGTGGAGTGAAATTGCTCCCCATACTTTATTGAATCAATTGTCTATCGTAGCTGAAACAAATTACGATCATCATAATTGCGGTGAGCCATTATTGTACATTCAGCAGATGCTAAGAAGTTTGGAAACTATTTTCTCTAAACTGAGCGAACTGGATTACATCGGTCAAAGAAAAGAAAATATCATTGTTAATGAACAGGAAGTTACTACGAATACCAATCCGAAGAGAGGTTGGAGCGTATTGGACTAATTCAGATCCTTATAAAATACAAATCCCGAATGATTGTTCATTCGGGATTTTTTATTGGCCCTTTATCAGAATACAACTACCTAGAAATTTTAGTATCTCCATTCTAAATAAGTTTCCGGGCTTCTGTACATTATATTGCTTTCCCTACATCATATATCCTACATCAGGTTTTTTCGAATGTCATACCCAAGAAGCTTACCCGATAAGAGCAGTCTGTAATTGGTTGATAATTAATAGTTTGTTTTAGTTAAGTATATGTGTAGTAGGTTGTTTTTAACAATATTTTTTATTTATACTCTAGTTTTGTGGAAATATATTACTTATTACAAAGTTTGTTTATCAAATCATTAATAATTGATGTAGTAATGTTGATAATAATGAAATAACTCAAAAAAATATCTATGAAAAGAAAATTGTCTAAAATCTTTTGTCTTTGTCTTTTTTCTGCCGGAACAGTAGTGATGGGGCAGAATAAAATCAAGGTAAGCCTGGATGCGGGATACACCTATGGTACTTTAAATTCAGATCTTTCAAATCTTGTTGATTCAAGGTACACGGGGCGGTATGGTTTCGGGGTCAACCTGTCCGGAGAATATATGATTTGGAAATCACTTTTTGTTTCTACAGGAGTTTCCTTCCAGCAAAAGAATTATAAGTTTGAGAGAACAGGAAATCGAGAGGGATGGTATACAGACTATAATAACAATTTTTTAACTCTTCCTTTAATGGTTGGAGGTTATATCTTGAATAATCCACATGAAACTACCGGCGTGTGGATCAAAGTTGCAGGAGGGATGTATACCGATTACTGGCTTCGTATGGGAAGAAAGGGACGCTATCCGGTATTTAATGAATTGCAGGAAAACGGAACTTTTAATTATACAGAAGTATCAGATACATATGATTTCAAAAAGAATGAAAACCAGCTTAACCGATGGGGATATGGGTTGGTAGGTCAAGCCCAGTTAGGGTATTCTTTAAAGAAGTTTGATGTATATGCATCCTATAATTACCAGTATGGGCTTTCGGACATCAATATGGCAAATGATGATAAAGATCGTAAATCAACGATCCGATCCTATATGATTTCTTTAGGCGTTTCCTATAAGTTTAAATAAAAAGTTTTCCTATCAATTAAAATATATAAAATGAAAAAAAATATCATCTATTTAGGGTTAGCACTGCTTTCAGCATCTATGACATTCAATTCCTGTATGCAGGATAATGATTCTTCTATTACAGAGCCAACAAGATATACAAGCAATGACATAAAATCCTATGCTGATCTTTTTAAAGTATTCTGGACGGTAATGGATCAGCGGTATAATTATTTTTATGAACAGAAAGGAAAAGACGGGATGGATTGGAATGCTATCTACAAAGAATATTATCCGAAATTTGCCGCTTTAAAATCCTATAATGGAATGGGGGTAAGCGATGCAGAATTGCAGGCGGATGCTGAAAAAGCAAGAATATATTTTACAGAAATTATAAATCCAATTATTGATAGACATTTTTACGTTAAAGTAAAAGTACCCTATTCAAATTCCGGTATTACCAATACGTATACATTTTACGGAGGAATGAACGAAGCAAGAGCCAATATTTATCCGTTTGATGCAAAATATGGATATATGAAAGACAGACTTCAGGATGGAGCTGTATTGAGTAATAATTTTTTATTAGCGGGGAATCTAAAGTCTAATCCGGGAATTTACTATTTCAGCTTCAAAAGTTTCTCTTTATCTGCAAATTTTAAAATTACACTTCTCGATAAATATTTAAGTCCGGATCCTGGAAATTCACTTGTTCTTACACCTGCTGCTATTGAAAGCAGCACGCAGCTCAATGCAATTAGTGATGTTAACAAGAGAAATGAAGTTAAAAATTTCACTATAAATATATTAAACCAATGGAATTCATTCCCGAATTCAACTGAAATGAAATCTTTCAACAGCCAGATTGGAGCGTTTAAAAGTACAGAAGGCTTATCAGATTCATTTTTAGATTTAA
This sequence comes from Chryseobacterium sp. II3a, assembly GCF_057815135.1. Lineage (NCBI taxonomy): Bacteria > Pseudomonadati > Bacteroidota > Flavobacteriia > Flavobacteriales > Weeksellaceae > Chryseobacterium > Chryseobacterium sp. II3a. The sequence continues at coordinate 270,696 of NZ_JBYPZJ010000003.1, forward strand.
CCCAGCAATTACTTACTAAATCTAATAATCTCGTAAAATATAGTAGTTCAGCTACCTATACATCAGTGTTAAGCAGTGAAACGCTTCCGTATATCCAGTGGTTTATCCAGCAGATGGATAATCATGTAAAATATGGATATAACTTGAGCCAGTTTCAGAATGCTGCAAATAAAATACTGATAAATGCTCCTTTTTACAAAAACTTCCTGAATCCTTTGCACAAAGGAGATATTAAAAAAGTGATTATTGATTTAAGAGGCAACGGTGGAGGTGCCATTGTTGATGCTCGTTTTTTCACAGATCGGTTTATTACTAAAAATACTGTTGCATTCTATCAGAGAACAAAAGAAGGAAACGGACAATTTAATTATACTCCATGGGTTCCGGTACAGGCACAGTCTCATATGTTTGGAATTCCCGGGAATATTCCGGTTGTTGTTTTAACGGATAAAGGGAGCGCGAGCATGTCGGAAATGTCTACCTTGATGCTCAAAAGCCAGGGATCGCATGTTATCTCAATAGGAGATTACAGTGCGGGAGCTACTGCAGGCTTGGGAGGATCAGATGATTTTAACGGGGGTACCCGGGATGCTATCGCTGGTGGGATTTTAGAGTTTTATATGCCATTGATGGCGACTAAAAACCTCAATAATGAAGTCATTGAAGGGGTTGGTGTGAAGCCTGATATTTATGTAACCCCTCCTTCGGATACTGAAGTTGCACAAATGACAAGCAGTCCTAAAACATTTGTAGACAGGGCAATGGATGAAGCTGTTAAATATCTTTCAACAAAATAATACTATAAAAAAATACCTGGCTCCTGCCAGGTATTTTTTATTCAGATCGTTTTTATTTTTTATTTAAAAGTTCTAATGTGTGTTCTACATGTCCACCTCCTTTCCATTCATCATGTCCGGGAAGAATCAATGTTGCTTTTGAATATTTTGCTTTCAGTTTATTCATTGTCTTTGGCCATTCTTCTAGGTTGGCTTCTTTAGTATATCCTAAATCAGTAGCTGAATTACTTTTTACGAGGCAGCCACCATCCAGAACATTGTATTTTGGGAACCATACCACAACATTATCAGCAGTATGTCCTTCGCCAAGGAAATCCACTATAAACTCTTCGCCACCAATACGGTAAGGTTTTCCGGTTTTAATGATTTCAGAAGAGGTTGCTTTTCCATCTTTTTTTAAAAACTCATTTGTCTTAGAGGTAGCATAAGTTTTAATTCCTTTATTATTAAAAAAGCTAAGATCTCCGGCACGGTCATCATGAGAATGTGTAGCAAATACAGCAATAACAGGTAAGTTGTGACGTTTTTTAATAGTGTCCATCAGGCTTTGGTATTGTACTTTTTCCCATGGAACATCAAATAGGACAACACCTTTTTTAGTAACCAGATATACTGAATTTGCAGAATATTCTCTCCCTCCGAATACTCCAAATGTTTTATAAATATGTAAATTATTTTTGATCGGTGGTTCGATTACAAAATCTTTTACCTGTGCATTTGCAAAAGGGCTCAACAACATTGAAACAATAAAAAACTGAATGCTTTTTTTCATAATTTTTAAAGGTAATAGTTAAAATTTTGGTATTTATGAGAAAGATAGATCTCAATGGAATATTTTGCAAACCTAGTGAAATTTATCTTTGAAGTTTTTTAGGGGAAGAAGTTTAACCGTTTTTTAACAGTTATGATTGAGGAGAATTATAAAGCTAGTCTCTCTAGGTTTATTGTTGAAGAGTGTAAGGGATGCAATTTTTATCAAACATAGCTTTTATAAACTACAAAGATTTTATCTCTACGTTCAATAATTTTATTCGGGGATTTATGGCATAAAAAAACTGCTTCATTTTTGAAACAGTTTATATATCGTAATTATTTCTTTACTAATATTTTTTCAGTAGCTTTTTTACTGAGAATTTCTTTATTCCCCTCGATCTCAAGTGTCATCGATTTATCAAAGCTTTCAATTTTAATAATTTTCACTTTAGTATTAAGAAGGAGCTTTCGATCATTCAAATAGGTTAGAAAGGCATCATCCGAGAGAGTAACAGAAGCAAATACAACGGTTTCACCTTCTGCACAGCTGCTTAATTTCTGAAGATCCTGGGCAATAATATTTCCATCTTTATCAGGGATTGGTTCTCCATGCGGATCAAATTTAGGATAATCCAGAATTTCATCCATTTTATCAAAGAAGATTTGAGAATGCACGTGTTCCAGCTGTTCTGCAATTTCATGAACGTTTTCCCATCCGAAATTCATTTTTTTAACCAGAAACATTTCGGTAAGCCGATGTTTGCGGACTACCAGGGCTGCTTCACGTTTTCCGCTTGCAGTAACAATCAATGGTTTATAAGTCTCGTAAATGACCCATTTTTTTTCTGCAAATTTCTTCATCATATTGTTAACGCTCGGCATTTTTACATTTAAAAATTTACTGAGTTCGTTAATAGTCACCTTTCCTTCATTGTCAACTAAATGAAACAAAGCTTTCAGGTAATTTTCTTCTGTTAGGGTTGTTTTCAAAATGTTAGATGATTTTCATTACAAATCTAACAAAATAATATGGAAAGATCACTCTTGTTCCTTTAACTTTTTTTAATTTTACCCTATGAAATTTTCATTTAAAAACGATTATTCCGAGGGATGCCACCCGAATATTTTACAAGCACTTTTACAATATAATCTCAACCAGCAGGCAGGGTATGGAGAAGATGAATATTCTTTGCAGGCCAAAGAATTAATTAAAACAAAAATTAATAAGACTGATTCTGAAATTTACTTTGTTTCCGGAGGAACACAGGCGAACTTAATTGTAATTTCTTCTGTTTTAAAACCTTATCAATGTGCTATTTCAGCCTCTACCGGTCATATTTTGAATAATGAAACCGGTGCCATTGAAGCCACTGGCCATAAAGTTTTAAGTATTGAAACAGAAGATGGGAAGCTAAGACCATCAGATATTGTTCCGGTGTTGGAAAGCCATAGAAATGCTCCACATCAGGTGATGCCGAAAATGGTTTATATATCCAATTCTACAGAGCTGGGAACGATTTATCTGGCCCAAGAACTTGAAGAACTTTCCCAATTCTGTAAACAAAACAAATTGTATCTGTTTATGGATGGAGCAAGACTGGGGCATGGGTTAACTGCTGAAATCAGTGATCTTACTCTGGAAAAAGTGGCAGAATTGACAGATATTTTCTATCTGGGAGGAACGAAAAACGGAGCTTTGATAGGAGAGGCTATTGTTATTAATAATCAATCTCTTCAGGAGGATTTTTCATTTAACATTAAGCAAAAAGGAGCATTATTGGCTAAAGGCAGGTTGTTAGGGATTCAATTTATGGAGCTTATGAAGAATGATCTTTATTTTGATCTCGCTAAACATGCCAATCAGCAGGCTATGAAAATAAAATATGCATTACAAGAAAAAGAGATAAAATTTCTTTCTGATACCTGTACCAATCAGATTTTCCCGATTCTAAGCAATAATCTTATTCAAACATTATCAGAAAGCTTTGATTTCTTTGTATGGAAAAAAGTGGATGATGAGTTTTCTGCGATTCGTGTGATTACTTCCTGGAGTACGAGTGATGATGCTGTAAACAGATTCATTGACATCATTAATGAAAAGCTGTAAATTTTTGTTTTAAAATTTATAAACACATTGATTTTATTTGTGGATCTATAGGGGACTATTAAAAAATTAATTATTTTCTATAAGAAACAACAGCTGCAATAAAAAATGCTGTTCTCAGATGTTGGGAACAGCATTTTTATTTGATTTCAATAGAATTTATTATTTTACAGCTTTATTAACCACTTTACAGTCTGCTGCAGTTAGTTTTGGACCATCTTTGTAGCTGATCTTATTTTCGCTGGCATATTTTGACTGGCCACCTTCTTCTTTATGATCTCCAATACCTTCCGTTAAAGTATTGTCTTTCTGTAGGAAATAAATATCTCTTTTGCTTTTTTGCCCTTCAGAGGTGAATTCGTAAGTAAGCTTTAAGGTATCTCCTGATTTGAAACCTGTTACATCTCCTTTTGAACTGTCTTTTTCACTGTTTTTATAAGATAATTTTCCCGTAATAGTTCCCAGGTTATCATCAATACTAGCAAATACACTGTCTTTCCCGACTACTCCTACATAACAGAATGATTTTGGTCCTAAAGTATCTACTACAGGTTCTTCTACTGCAATGGTATCAGTATCAGTTTTAGGAGCGGGAGCTTCAGTTTTTTTATTACAATTGATTAAAAACGCTGAAACAGCTCCTAATAAGATTAATTTTTTCATATCCTTAATTATTATAACCAAATTTTAAAGTTGCTAAATTAATAATAGTATTTGTATATTAAAAATAGGATATAAACTTAAAAAGGGTTTATTAAAAAAATAATTTAAAAATATTGATTTTTAGGAAAAATAATTAAACTTGTTTGTACTCTATAAACTGCCACATTCCTGTAAAGAATAAAAAATTACAAAGGCAGAAGCATCTGTTATTACTTTAAATTTCAGATATTTGTGTAATGGAAAAGACTTCTGAAATCATATTTGATAAATTGGTATATTCATGTGCTTTTGAAACTTATAAAGGGCATGAAGAGTTTATTCCTGATCATTTTTTAGGGTTTCAGCTGTCCGGAGAAACACATGCTTTTCATGAACAGGGCACAACAATTATTAAAGAAAATACAGTTGTTCTGGTTAGGAAAAACCAGTTGATCAGAACTATGAAATATCCATCAAAGAATGAGAAGTACCAGTTTCTTTCCATTACCTTAGATGATGAAACGCTAAGACACTATTCAGCAGAAAATAGAGTGGAAGCAGATCAGCCATTTCCTGATCATCAAAAACTGTTTTTTGAGCCGGATGACTTTTTTAAGACTTATTTTACATCACTTATTCCTTACATTTACAAAACAAAAGATATTTCGCCAAGATTGGCTGCTTTAAAAGTGAAAGAAGCTATAGAGTTGCTGCTTCAAAGTCATCCTGATCTGAAAAATCTGTTATTCGACTTTTCAGGACCTCATAAGATTGATCTGAAAGAGTTTATGAATAGGAACTTTATGTTTAATGTATCCATAGAATCTTTTGCAAGACTTACAGGACGCAGTCTTTCCGGTTTTAAGCGGGATTTTAATAAGATCTTTAAGATGAGTCCAAAGCTATGGCTGAAAGAAAGGAGGTTAAAAGAAGCCTATTATTTAATTAAAAATAAAGATAAACGTCCTTCGGAAATTTATCTGGATCTGGGATTTGAAAATCTGTCTCATTTCTATTCTTCATTCAAACAGAAATTTGGAGTTACTAGCACAGAAGTATAATGCATATTTCAATAGTATTCGAGGGCTTATTTTTCAAAATCATAGAGGTTGATTCCTGTTTCCTGATCCTTGATTTTTATCACTCTGGTATCTAAAGGATAAAAAATAAATTCACCGGCTCCATGAATGGTAGCTTCTAAAAGGTGTCCTGCCAAAGCTGTATAATTCTCTCTTCCTAAGGTAATATGAAGATGGAGTACAGGTTTTTCTTCTATAATAGAAACATTTCCTGAGATGTTGGAAGCCTCCATTTGTTCTTTAAACGTTTTGTCTACATATTTTTTGGTTTCAAAATTAAAGAACCTAAGGGTTGCCTCACTTACAGCACCAATGCCTGTAACTTCTCCTGCCTGAATATGCTGATCTTGAACAAAATCCGTCAAAGTCTCTATGATATTGGAATTATTTTGAATGCTTACTATATAAATTTGATCAACTTTCCTTGCTGACCATCGGTTTCCTTTGAAGTTTTCTATTTCCATAATAAAGGTAATTGATAAATTGATGATTCATGTGTAGGAAAATTAATGACATAAAGATTAGAATCAAATTTCTGTATCATTACATTTCCCGGCTGCAAAAACAGAATGCAATAATCATGCTCTTAAGAGAAAAATTAATTCAGTTTACTAGTTCAGATCAGGAAAAATACAGAAATTTGCAGCAAATTAAAATCAATGAAGATCGTAGACCTGGAGCAATGGAACAGAAAGGAACATTTTGAATTTTTCTCTAAAATGGCGAGTCCGTATTTTGGCTTTACTACCGAAGTAGATTGTACAAATGCTTACGAAAAAGCTAAAGAAAACGGATATTCTTTCTTTGCCTATTATTACCACAAGTCTATGGTTGCCATTAATACCGTTGATGAATTGAAATTGAGAATCATTGATGGCCAGGTTATTCAGTTTGATATTGTCCACGCGGGAAGTACCATTGCCAGACCTGATGGAACTTTTGGATTTTCATTTACCCCTTTTTCAGAAGATTTTGAAACGTTTAATGTTGAGCTGCAAAAAGAAATAAAAGGAGTTCACAATTCTTCAGGTCTTAGATTAAGCAATGAGAGATTGGGGAAAGATCATATCAGACATACAACGATTCCCTGGAATTCTTTCAGTGCGATTCTTCATCCTACAGATTTTAACAATGGAGAATCTGTTCCCAAAATATCTTTCGGTAAATTCAATATCCGTGATGGCAGAAAGTACATGCCGGTTTCTATTGAAGCCCACCACGGGCTGGCAGATGGAATTCACATCGCGAAATATCTGGAAGAGTTTCAGAGACAGCTTGACTTATAGAAATAGTACCGGATAAAAAAGTTTGCATTACGGAAAACCGTAAAGGATATTTTTCGGATTTGGGTAAATTTGAGACAATATATTGCTATATTAGAGAATTGGTTTGATAATCAAGAAAACTAATTAATCCATAACTCAATTTTACTAAGATGCCATCATGCTGAATGATAATACTATTGATGATTCCATTATAGATGTTTCCGGACACCAGGAAACTCCGATTGATTTTGGAAATACTTCCTTTGCTCCAGATTCTCAGTCTACTATTTATGATCCTGACTCAGGAAAGATCGGAAAAAAATATGTCCGTAAACTTTCACTGAATGAGAATCAAATCTCAATGCTGGATAAAATGGCTTTTTCCGGTAATGTTTTTAATGATATAGAATATTGTAAAATTCAGATATTGAAACAGTTTCTAAGAGCTGTTGAATACCTTTATCAGCATTGTATTCCTGTCAACAAATCCTATGCAACAGTGATTGATGAGCTTTCAGAAATCATCGTATGCCTCCGTTACAATTATAGAAAAGAAAGTCTTAATTATAACTATACTTATGAATCTGTACAGACTGAGATATTCAATCATATTCTGAAATTATGTGAAAATAATGTCCGCGATGTATATGGAATCAAAAGAAAGATCAATACTGATTTCAGTTATAATCATCCGGATATTCTTCATCAGTACAATAGGAAGATTGTTTCAAAACTGGATGCTTTCCTGATTGAAAATCAGCATCAGATTCTGGATGCTGATTATAAGACCAATATTATCCTTAATGAGAATAATACGAACCGTTGGAAAACAAAATTTGATCAGGTGAAAGAAGATTACTCCAATCCATTGGCTTTTGAAAGGGAAATTTTCAGGCTTGGTGAGGTGAATATTAAAAATCCGTCTGTGGATGCCTTATTTTTTGAAGCTTCAAAATTTGTTGCTGAATATGATAAAACATGTGCATTAAGGCTTTATATTCATTATTTGGATAAAGATCTGAATTCCCCAAAGTTTGATCAGAGACAGCTGAATAAAAATGTTCAAAAAAATTTATTCTCTACGAAAGAACAGCTTTCTGATTTTGAAAAAATTCTAAGTGAGTTTATTGCTGACAGAAATCTGGAAAGGGCTATTGAAAAGGCTAATTTGCTATATACTCCTAAAAGAAAAAGAATTACGATTGATCCTGAGGCGATTAAAAATATTCAGGCTCTGGATTCTGAAACAGCTGGAATTTTAGGACAAATTCTCAATGAAGAGGAAGAAGATGCTGCAAAATCAGAAGAAACTTTCACTGAGCAGGAAATTACCATCATCATCCCACAAATTCCGGAAGCTCAAGCCAACAAATACCTGAATGAACTGAATTTGTCAGCTATTCAAAAGGAAATTCTTGACTTTTTTGAAAAACAAAGCTTGAACATCCTCCAAACTGATGTTGAAGATTTTATCAAAACCAAAGGCCTGTTTATGGGATCTACTATAGATTCTATTAATGAAAGCTGTTATGAAACCTTAGATGATATTCTGATTGAAGAAGAAGATGAATATTTTATTATTAACACCAATTACTATAAAAAACTTTTAAACAATGATTGACAATATTAAACCCAAAGAAGCAACTTCCATTATCAACTCTCTGGTGAGCGGTGTAGTTCCTAAAATTGGTGTACAGCATATTACTGTAGGCAGATCAGAAGAAGTGAATGCCTTTATCAGTTCCCTGGAAGATGTTAAAAACGGATTGAGTCTTGTGAAATTCTGGATCGGAGATTTTGGAAGCGGAAAATCTTTCATGCTTCATCTTTTAAATACAGTGGCATTAAAGCAGAAGTTTGTAGTAGCGAATGCCGATTTTACTCCGGACAACAGGCTTTATGCCAATGATGGAAAAAGCGTTATTCTATATTCTGCCATTATGGATAATATTGCCATCCAGACTAAACCTGAAGGTGGAGCTTTACAGACATTATTAGAAAAATGGATTGAGCAGGTGATTTCGAAAACGGCAGAAGAAAATCAAATTTCTTTATTGGAAATCAGAAATGATCAGTATTTAGGACTTATTCAGAATTCTATTATGAAAACGGTCAATGAAATTACTGAAGTAGGCGGGTTTGATTTTGGCTCTGCTATTGTAAAATATTACGAAGGGTATATCAAAGGAGATGAATTGCTGCGCCGAAATGCCCTGAAATGGCTAAAAGGAGAATATACTACCAAAACAGAAGCCAGACAGGACCTTGGAATAAGAGAAATTATCAATGATTCCAATTATTATGACATGCTGAAAAACTTCTGCAAGCTGTTTGTAAGCATGGGATATAGTGGTTTTATGATCAATTTTGATGAAGCGATTAACCTCTACAAAATATCGGTTTCTGCATCCCGGGAGAAGAATTATGAGAAGATTTTATCGATTTATAATGACTGTTTTCAGGGAAAAGTTTCTAATCTCTTCATCAATTTTGCAGGGACAAAAGAATTTCTCGAAAACGAAAGGCGCGGACTTTTCAGTTATCAGGCTTTAAAATCAAGACTGGAAGCTAATAAATTTGAAACCTCTGAGTTCCGCGATTTTGCCCAGCCAGTGATCAAACTTATACCTTTGAATCATAATGAGATCTTTGTACTGCTTAAAAAGCTAAAGCTGATCTTTGACTTTAATTATAAAACAGAACTGAATATTACGGATGAGGAAATTTCTGCTTTTATGGAAGAAATGTTCAATAAACCGGGAGCTGCAGAATTTCTTACTCCAAGAGAAGTGATCAGAGATTTTCTGAACATTCTCAATATCATCAGACAAAACCCTGAGGCAGATAAAGGAAAACTTTTCGGAGACATTGAAATCTCAGACGAAAGACCGAATGATCTTGTTCTTTTAGGTAGTATTGAGGAACTATGACAGCATTCAACCTGCTTTCTGAGCCTATCAGAAAATACATCCGTGATAAGAAATGGGAAAGCCTGAGAAATATTCAGGAAGCTGCCATTCAAAGAATTATGACCACGGATCACAATTATGTTTTAATATCCAGAACTGCTTCAGGGAAAACTGAGGCTGCTTTCCTTCCTATTTTGTCAAAAGTAAACTTTAAGGAACCGGGAGTAAAAGTTCTTTATATTTCTCCATTAATTGCACTGATCAATGACCAGTTTGTCCGGGTGGAAGGTCTTTGTGAGTATCTGGATGTACCGGTAACAAAATGGCATGGAGAAGCGGCAAAAGGTGCTAAAGACAGATTATTAAAAAATCCGGAGGGTATTGTTCTCATTACTCCTGAATCTCTGGAAGCCATGTTGGTGAATAAACCTTACAACGTAAAACACTTGTTTTCAACCCTGGATTATATTGTTATTGATGAAATTCATTCATTCCTGGGATCAGATCGGGGAACTCATTTGCAGTCTTTATTGAATAGGCTTCAAAAAATCAATATTAAAAAATTCAGTATCGTAGGACTTTCTGCTACAGTAAGTGATGCTAACCAATACATTGAGCTTAAGAATTTTCTTGGAGATACAGATCATACAAAGATCATTAGAGATACAACTCCTAAGCCCATAAATACGGTTTTCCGCTACTTCGCTGCGTCTGTAGAAGAATTACCATTATCCTTGTTGAAGGATATCTATGTAAGAACAAGGGAAAGTAAGGTACTTATATTCCCCAATGCAAGAGGCAGAGTAGAAGAAGTTGCTGTAAAGCTTAAGCAAATCTCAGAAAGGGTAGGCGGCCATAAAAACTATTTTTCGCATCATTCTTCTGTGGATAAAGAAGTCCGCGAATATGTAGAGTTTTTTGCTAAAAATTCCACTCTTCAGAACTTTTGTATCTCTTGTACTTCAACCCTGGAATTGGGAATTGATATTGGTCATGTAGATGAAGTAGTACAGATTGATGCTACTCACAGTATTGCCTCTCTTATCCAAAGAGTTGGAAGAAGCGGAAGACGGGAAGGCAGAGCAAGTAATCTGTTTTTATATGCCACAGATCCCTGGAGTTTATTACAATCTCTGGCCTGCTGGCTGCTTTATCAGGAACAGTATATAGAACCTATTGCTGTAAGTGAAAAACCTTATGATGTCTTGGTACATCAGATCTTATCCATTGTAAAAGGTTCGTCGGGAATTTCCTTATCTAAACTGATGGAGGAAATGACTACTAATTCTACATTCTCAGCTATTAAAACAGAAGAGATAGAAGAAATCGTCAATCATCTTGTTAGCATTGAATTTCTAGAAAAGCTGGGAAGGGAGCTGATTATTGGAATAGAAGGAGAGGAGATGGTGAACAGCAGAGAATTTTACAGCCTTTTTGAAACTCCGGTTTTCTTCAAAGTTTCCAGTAATGGTATTAAAATTGGGGAGCTGCCACTGTCTCCTCAAATAAGAGTAAATGAAAATATTTATTTGTCTGCAAAAATATGGAGCATCATTGATGTTGATTTTAAAACAAAAAAAATAGAAGTAGTGCCTGCCAAAGATGGAAAAAGACCGACTTTCTCTGGAGAAGCTGCTGATACAGCTTACCGCATCAGGGAAAAAATGCTGGAAATACTTATTACAAAAGAAAAGTATGAATTTTTGGATGAGACAGGCAGTGAGGTAATCGATGAATTAAGAAAAGAGTTCTCTGTATTTATGATCAATGATGCTAAAACTGAAAGACCTTTACTGACCAGTAATAACAATCTAAAATTCTATTCTTTTACCAGCTCAAGGATCAACAGAACTTTACGATTTATGCTGGATATGTTGAAAATTGATACTATTCTTCACGATAAGGAAAGTCTTTTTGAAATAGCAGATCATAGTGGAAGTGAGCTGATAACAAGCTTAAAAAATATTGACAAAGAGCAGCAGAATATCGATCGGATGTTAATTGAATTATTGGAAAATATGCCGGGAATCATTGATTTTTCAAAATGGGGAAAATATTTACCCATTCACTATCAGACAGCATTGTTAAAAGAAAAATATTTTGATTTTGAAGAATGTTATAGCTATCTCGAAAATCTGAGATTTATAGAAAATCAGCCGCCCCTATACAATTAAATAGAGACTGTCTTAAAAGTTCCACTCTGAATGAAATGTAATAATCTTAAGCCATTGATTTGTGATAAGATTCCTCCTTCGGCAGAATAGCAAAATCTAAATTATATAACTTTTAAGACAGTTCCTATCAATTTTTAATAGTAAATCTTCCTTTTTTCGAGCTTTACAATCTTATCTTTTTCCATTTGCTTGATGGTCCGGATGACCGTTTCTACACGAAGCCCGACCAGTGAAGCCAATTGCTGCCTGGTAAGCGGAATCTGGAAAGAGTAGAGCGCTTTGTCATCATGATAGCTTTTAAGATAATCCAGCAATAACTTTAGTTTAGCTACCGGATTCTGAAAAGATAGATTGTAGAACATAATGTATTTGTAATACATTCTTTCTGCCAGACATTGATATATATTCAATGAGATTTCCGGATTTTTTTGTACCAGATTTAAAAAGCTTGATTTAGGCATTCTGAAGATTGTAGAATCTTCTATAGCTATTGCATTCATAGGATATGGGCGTTCTATAAACAAAAGAGACTCGCCAAAACTGTGGCCATCTGAGAATATATTCTGAATAAATTCTTTTCCATCCTCAGTATAGTTATTAAGTTTGATATTCCCTTTTTCTATCTGATAATAATGCGTAGGCAGATCTTCTTCACGGAAAATAATCTCTCCCGCTTTATAATTTTTTATTTCTGCCCCAAATGAAATTAATAAATTTTCAATGATCATAGCTGTGATGTATTTCTAGCTGAATTTTTTAGAAACTTTGATAAAAACACATTTTTCATTATTCAAATACTATATTCAGTTCAAAAATTTTCAAAGAATAAAGAAACACTTATTTTAATTATTGGCCATGAAATAAGGTACCATTCAGATACCACAAAGTATATCTTTTGTAAGAAGAAAGAGGAAAATTATTGATTAGAATCATAAAAAGTGAACAGGTTAACCTCTTAAATTTATACACGATAAAAAAATGACAAACGGTCTGATAAAAGGTGTTAAGATATTGTATTGAAAAATATAACGTGGTATGTATGTGGTACTCTATTTTAACAGAATTTTAATCATTTTTTATTTCTTTGCTCTATACAAAAACGAATGAAAATTCAGATGTATGAATTTTTTAACCTAATGATTTATTAAATACAAGATATAGCGTAAAAATTGTTAAGTATTATTTAAAAAAAACAAAGGAATTTTGAATGTATAAAAATTATTTTATTTCCCTGTAGCCAATTATCACCCCATTGATTGATAAAAAGAAACAAGATTGTGTACTGGTATGCAAAGGATGCATATCAGCAACGAGTAGAGATGAGAAAGTATTATGAAAAACAAAAAAACTGAACCGAACTTAGAGGATTTGAATCAAAAGATTCTTGTACAAGATGAAATTGTGGCTTTAGCCAAAGCAAATTCTCCCCGTCTGCTGAACAAATTCAGACTGGTCTATCCTGATTTTTTCGAAAAGTTATCTGCTATACAGCCCGGTCTTAAAAATTCCGAACTGATCTTTTGTATTTACCTTAAGCTGAATATGACAACAAAGGAAATAGCCACCTGTATCTTTGTTACCCCCAAAGCTATACAAAATCGGAAAAACCGGATCAGAAAGAAACTGAATATTCCCTCTGAGTTTGATATCTACAAATGGTTTAATGAAATTTAAACCATTTTTTTAAGCTTTAATAACCGCTTTATCCAGATCGTGATAAAGAAGTATCTGCCAATCATTCTCTTTGGCTTCTTTTTCCCATAACAGCCTTAATTCCATTGCTTTTCTTCCGTTAAAATCACTTTTATAGGCCAGATGGTATTTTAAATAGGAGGCTTGTGGAAGATCATCTGCTCCATAAAAAGCCGTTTCTTCATTTTCCCTGATCCAAAACACCTGCATAAATGGAGTGTGCCCACCTACTACTTCATAAGATATTTCATGGGTAATCTGTCCTTTGTCTTCATTCATCCAGGTAATATTGGGCAATTGTATCAACTGATCCAGAATATCAAAATCAAAAGAAGGATTCCCTTTATTTTCCATGGCAAAAGCCAGTTCACGTTTCTGGATATAAATTTGTGCATTAGGAAAAGCCGCTTCATAGCCATGATCGGTATGTTTTACAGTACCTTCAATATGGTCTTTATGAAGATGGGAGAGAAGGAGTTTGGTAATCTGCTCAGGACGTACATTTTCCCTTTCAAGAATTTCTGAAATCACCGTTCTCCCTGTTTCACTTTTCCAGCCAATCCCGGCATCTAAAAGGATATGATCATTTTCGGTAATAATAAGAAAAGGCTGTACGGACATTTTAATACCACTAACTTTATCAAAATTGTCTTCTGTTAAAAGGGTAAAATCTTTGGTTTTGCTGGCTGAGAAATTGCCTTCTTTGAGCGGAATGATTTTCATGATGCAAATTTCCTGAATATTTCCAATATTCAAAAGGTTTTTCATCAATATACATCATCGGTAAAAACAATAGAAAACTGTTACCAGCTGTTCAGACCGTTTTCCAACGCCTTTTCATAATTTTCTAGATCAAAGGAATAAAGATCGGGAGATCTGTGAGCGCCCACATATCTCTGCTCATCAAGCTTTTTTAAAACATTCAGATTTTTAATTTTTCTGTAGAAATTCCCACGATTAAGGGGTTTCCCTAATATGGCTTCATATAGTTTTTGCAGTTCCGGAAGTGTGAATTTTTCAGGCATCAGATTATAACCGATGGGTTTGGATGATATTTTTTCCCGTAGGGTAAGCAAAGCTTTTTCAATGATTTCACGGTGGTCCATTGCAAAATCAATTTCAGGTAACTGGCGTAAATAAACCCATTCACATGCCTCACTTACATCATCAGCAACAGGATTAATTTCAGAAGAGTTATAAAGTGCATAATATCCTACAGAAATAAACCGCTGCTTTTGGAAAAGGGTTTCGTCAAATTCTTCAAAATAAAGCTGGCTTCTGTTCTTTCTTCCAAAAACGCCAAACTCCTGCAGGAATACATCAGTAACTCCAGCTCTGTCTTCCAGTACTCTTACTACCGCTTCATCCAGATCTTCATCTCTTCTCACATAGCCGCCCGGGAGCAGCCATTGTTTTCTGTATTTCATTCTTACCAGCAATACCTTAAGTTCATTCTGGTCAAAACCAAAAACAACCGGGTCTACTGAAATATGAGGAAGAAAAAGTTCTTTTGCTTCGGCAGATTTCTGTAAAATCTGTTCCCTGGAATCCATATAATCCATAAAAATAAAATGTGTGATTACAAATGTAAAGATAAAATCGGATAATGCTTAAAAAAAACTCTTTGCTGATGCAGTATGAAAGGATAAAATCTATAACACCTACAGGTGAAATCAATGATAATCGTCTGTCTTTTTTATGAAAATCGCTACCTTTGAAGCCGATAAAAATATATCCTAATAGACAATGATCAGGATATATTACATTTCAATAAAAATTTCAAGATGCAGGAGAACTCTACCAACGGTATTTCCAGAACAGTGGTCTGGTTAATGGCTATTATTTCAGGACTTGTTGTTGCCAACAATTATTATAATCAACCTTTACTCGCATTGATCTCAGAAGATCTAAATGTTTCAGAAGCCGCAGCGAGTAAAATTTCAGTACTTACTCAGATTGGCTATGCTTTGGGATTATTACTGATAGTACCGCTTGGAGATAAGTTTTTCCGTAAAAAGCTAATTCTTATCGATTTGTTTCTTGTCTTTGGTTCCCTGCTTTGGATGACCTTTGCCAATGAATTGTGGATGCTGTATGCCGCGAGTTTATTGATTGGAGCTACCTCTGTGATTCCTCAGCTATTTGTCCCTATTGCAGCAGAACTTTCCTCAGATAAAGAGAAGTCTGCTAATATCGGGCTGGTAATGTCCGGACTTTTATTGGGAATCCTTCTTTCCCGTTTTATTGGTGGAATCGTAGGTGAAATATGGGGTTGGAGAGCGATGTTCGGAATTGCTGCGGGATTAATGATTTTAGTCTGGCTGGCTGTTTACAAAATGCTCCCTGAGCTACACCCTAATTTCAAAGGAACCTACAAAGAGTTGATGCGCTCTGTGGCTCATCTTGCTAAAACACAGCCGATTCTTCAATTGGCATCTTTCCGTGGAGCCATGGCTTTTGGATCTATGTGTGCTTTATTTACAACTTTGGTGTTTCATATGGAGAAACCTCCTTTTAATGCAGGTTCATCCGTTGTTGGAAGTTTTGGATTGGCAGGAGCAGTAGGTGCTTTGGCCGCTGCTAAAGTAGGAAAGCTTCAGAAATATTTAGATATCAACCGTATTATACTTTATTCATTACTGATTCTGATAGGAAGCTGGGGGTTCACTTATTTTGCAGGAGAAACCTATTGGGGGCTTATTGTAGGGGTAATTCTTGTAGATCTTGGAGTACAATCCAGCCATATTATGAATCAGACGAACTACTTCATGATTAAATCCAATGCGGTAAACAGACTGAATACAGTCTATATGGTTTCTTATTTTATCGGGGGATCACTGGGAACATGGCTGGCTTCCGTTGCGTGGCAGAAAGCCCAATGGACAGGTGTTTGTGCGGTAGGAACTGCTTTTGGAGTGTTAGCTTTGATCGCTCATGTCCTGTTTTGTAATAAAGTCAATAAATCATAATCATTATCGGTTGGAAAACGCTATGAATTTAAAATAACATACTGCTTTAAGGCGCAAGAAAATTGATTTATAATCGCCATGAATGCGCTAATATTTTTATCATCTATGTGCGTATGTGGTTATATTTTTTTCAACCATATAGGCACATAGATAATAAATGTAATTAAAATTGATCGTGCATTCGTGGCAATAAATATTTTCAAGTTTATTGGTTTTATTAACCATGTTTACATCGATTATTCTTTACAGTCTTGCTCTTCAATAACCTTCCTGTGTTTTCCGCCCCATTCATTTAAAGCATCCCAAATAGGAATCAGTTCTCTGGCAATTGCTGTAAGTTCATAATCTACCCTTGGAGGAACTTCTGCATACACAGTCCTTTTTACCAGCCCTTCCTTTTCAAGCTCTCTCAATTGGAGCGTAAGCATTCTTTCCGTAATTCCTGAAATGGATCTTTTAAGTTCACTGAAACGTAGTTTTTCATCCTTTAATTTGCTTAGGATAAATAGTTTCCATCTTCCGCCAATCTTGCAGACAGCATAACTCAGATCACACTCCTGAATATATTGTTTGTTGATATTATTCGTTGAACTTTCTTTTATACTTCCCATTACTTACAAATTTGTTAGTACCATACAATGATATCCGTATAGTGCAAATGTAAGGTATGAAATCTAAATTTGCCTCATAAAAGCAGACAAAAAACAATAGCGCTACTGTTCACTGCAAAACAATATTAACCTAAAATTAAAACAAAATGCAGTTGACACCAAAAATCAATCAGATTTTAAACCATTTAGAAAAAATACATTCCTTTAATCCTCAAAATCCATTAGAAGATACCCGAAAATATCTTGAAACAATGTCTCTTCAGCTCAGTGGCAGAAAAGAAACTGTAGCTATGATTGAAGAGCTGAACATTCCGGGGGCTATTCATCAGATTCCGGTTAGAGTCTATCGTCCTAAAGGGAAAACAGT
The DNA here is from genome assembly GCF_057815135.1 of Chryseobacterium sp. II3a. Taxonomy (NCBI): domain Bacteria; kingdom Pseudomonadati; phylum Bacteroidota; class Flavobacteriia; order Flavobacteriales; family Weeksellaceae; genus Chryseobacterium; species Chryseobacterium sp. II3a. The sequence goes on from NZ_JBYPZJ010000003.1 coordinate 288,058, forward strand.
TCAAAAATCTCCAGCTATTATTTATATTCATGGTGGATGGTTTATTGCCGGTGGTTATGAAACTCATGATGCAGTAGTTCGTAAGATTGCCAATAGAACAGAGGCTGTCGTTATTTTTGTAGATTATCGTCTTGCTCCGGAACATCCTTTCCCAGCAGGATTGAATGATTGCCTGGATGCTGTACAGTGGATCAGAGAAAATGCAGAGTTATTAGGAATTGATCCGGATCAAATAGGAATTATAGGAGATAGTGCCGGAGGAGGTTTATCAACGGCTGTTTCTACTCAAATTGGAGCTGTTTTTAAGTTTCAGGTTCTGATTTATCCTGCAGTGGATAATCAGCTTAATACCCAATCATGGGAAACTTATGAAAACGGACCTGTACTGAATAAACAAGGCGGAGTAGATGCCTGGAACTGGTATCTTCCCAAGGAAGAAGCTAATAATCCTTTAGCCATTCCTATTTTAATTAAAGATTTTAAAAATACTCCTTCTACCTTAATCATCATTGCTGAGCATGATCCTTTGGCTGATGATGCGAAGAATCTTGCTGAAAATATGAAAAATGCCGGAGTATCTGTTACCACAAGCTTTTATAAAGATATGGTTCATGGCTTTATGCATATGGGAGAGATTTTAGAAGACACTCAATTGGCAGTGAATGAGATGGGTGGTTTTGCTCAGCAGCATTTTAAATAACCAATTTTTAGCAAACTATGAAAAAGTATGCATACATTGGATGTTTAGGATTTATAGCCGTTATTACTACAGAATTTGGAATTATTGGAATTCTTCCCCAGGTTGCGGAACATTATAAAATCAGCATAGACAAGGCCGGGTATCTTTTAAGTGCTTTTGCTTTGGTCATTGCTCTTTCGGGACCTTTTATGACGTTGCTGACTTCAGGAATGGATAGAAAGAAAATAATGACGGCTGCTATCTTTATGTTCCTGTTCACTGGAATTGTCTCTTCCTTTTCACCTCCTTTCTGGCTCTTGATGATGGTAAGAATTCTTCCTGCATTTTTGCAGCCTGTATATATAGCCACTGCATTGTCTGTAGCAGTATCAGGAAGTGACACCAATCATAAAAATGAGCTAATGAGTATTGTTTTCAGCGGAGTAGCCATAGCAATGGTGACTACAGTTCCTTTTGCTACTTGGATTTCGGCCCTCTATTCATGGGAATATTCCTTTATGATACAAGCTGTAATTAGTTTAATTGCTTTGATGATCATTCATTTTCTCCTTCCGCCTATGCCTGTGAAAGAGAAAAAATCTTACGGAAGCCAGATCAAGATATTAAAGCAGCCCGTGTTTATTTTGAGTACCCTCACAAACTTTTTTATGATTACAGCCTGGTTTTCAACCTACAGCTACTTTGCAGATTATTTGGGTAAGGCTAAAGGAATGGATGCTTCTATGGTAAGTTATATGTTATTTTTATTTGGAATTATAGGCATTATTGCCAATAGAATTGCAGGTAAAATGCTTAATAAAAATATAACGGCTACATTGGCATTTTTCCTCTCCGGAACGATACTGATTCCTGTATTGTTATCTTTTTCAGGTAGGAATACAATGACTACGATTATTGTCATTGGAGTGTGGGGATTTTTATATTCACCAAGTTTTCTGAATGCATCTACTTATATGATATCTGCAGCGCCGGATGCGTTGGAGTTTGCCAACAGTCTCGCTACCTCATTCGGCAATTTGGGAGTCACGCTAGGAACGACTATTGGAGGCTGGATTATTATGAGTAAGGGAGTAGAATATACTCCATGGATAGGGTTCGTTTTTGGGATTTTAGCCTTCCTGATGATGATATTGAGAAGTGTATTGGAAAAAAATAGAAGTGTTCTTTCAGGTTGTTTAAAATAAATGTAACAAATTTTATTACATTAAAATAATTCCGTATCTTTGATCTATTAAATTTGAATTAAAATTAAATACAATGAAAATAGAAATATGGTCGGATGTGATGTGTCCGTTTTGCTATATAGGTAAAAATAATTTTGAACAGGCTTTAGAAAAGTTGCCATTTAAAGATGAGGTAGAAGTAGAGTGGAAGAGTTTTCAGCTTGATCCAACTTTAGATTCAAACAAAACTCAGAATACTCTTCAGTATTTCAGAGAGAAAAAAGGAGTTCCTGAATCTCAGGCTTCTCAAATGCTTAATCAGGTTATGCAGATGGGAAAAGGAGCTGGTATTAACTTTGATTTTGAAAAAGCACTCATCATCAATACTTTTAGTGCTCACAGACTCCTTCATTTGGCAAAAAAGCATAATAAATCAAATGAAATGGAAGAAGCCTTGTTTATTGCTCATTTTATAGATGGCAAAAATGTAGGTGACCCAGAAGTATTGATTTCCCTTGCTGAAGGTTTAGGAATCGATAAGAATGAAGCTAAAGAAGCGGTAACTTCTGAGCAATTTGATTATGAAGTGAATCAGGATATTATGGAGGCAAGAAATAACGGTGTTTCCGGAGTTCCTTTCTTTGTTCTGAATGGAAAATATGCGGTTTCCGGAGCACAACCTGTAGAAGTGTTTGAAAATGCATTACAACAGACCTATAAAGAGACAGTAAGTCCTTTTAAAGATCTCTCGGGAAGTAATGGTGCTTCCTGTGATGCTGATGGATGCAGCATTTAATAATTTAACCCCAGGCTATTTTAGTTTGGGGTTTTGTTTAAATATATAATTTATTCTCTATTAATCTTTAGATAGTTTGTATTTACAGCAAAGCTGAATGTTATATCCAAACAACAAATTAAGATTATTTTGTAGCGTTATCTGTGTAATGAGTATTTAAAAGTTGATGAAAATTATTATCGGGATCCAAATACCATAAAACTCTTGTATCTTTGTAATACAGATAAATCTATATTCTTCAATGATAAAAATTAGCAATGAACATCATTATCCTATTGCAGATACTCTATTTGTTTTTGCACTGGATTCTGAAGCAGGGACAGTATTTGATGACAAAAATAAATTAATAACAGGAATCGGGAAGGTAAATGCAGCCATAGAACTTACCAAAGAAATTCATAGCAGAAAACCTAAATTAATTGTCAATCTGGGTTCAGCAGGAAGCAAAGGATTTCATAAAGGAGAAGTGGTTTGCTGCACAAAATTCATCCAGCGGGATATGGATGTAAGAGGTCTCGGATTTAAAATGTATGAAACACCATTATCCGGAATTCCACCCGTTTTGGAATATGGTTTGAAAATGGATGCTTTACAAGAAGGAATCTGTGGGAGTGGAGACAGTTTTGAAATGAATCACTCAGAAACAGACTACAATATTGTAGATATGGAAGCTTATCCTTTAGCCTTGATTGCACAAAAAGAAAATATTCCGTTCCTATGCCTAAAATATATTTCAGATGATGCCGGAAGTGATGCTGCAGATGATTGGAGTGTACAGGTACATCTGGCTTCTGAAGCATTCAAAAAGATATTATTTTCATAAAACTTATATAAAAATGGCATCTATTATTATTAACAAAGCATCTGCTGAAGATACAGATAGTATACAGAAACTGGCTGTTCAGACATTTTCTGAAACCTTTGCAAAAGACAATACGGAAGAGGCCATGGAGAAATACCTAAAAGAAAGTTTCAATACAGAAAAAGTAAAATCCGAGCTCAATAATCCTGATTCTCATTTCTATATTGCATGGGAAGAAGATAATCCGGTAGGGTATTTAAAAGTTAACGGTGGTAAAGCACAGACTGAATTGCAGGATGAAACCAGCCTTGAAATAGAAAGAATTTATGTAAAGAAAAGCCATCATGGTCAAAAAGTAGGGCAACTGCTGTATGACCAGGCTTTGAAAATAGCTCATCAGCTCAATAAATCATATTTGTGGCTGGGTGTTTGGGAAAAAAATCTGAGGGCTTTAAACTTTTACAGAAAGAATGGTTTCGTGGAGTTTGGCAAGCATATTTTCAGACTTGGAGATGAGGAGCAGACAGATTTGATGATGAAGAAAATTCTGGAGTAAAATGATCTCAAAGTATTCACGGAAATGAATTATTTACTCACATGTTTTGGAAATTACGTAGAATTTTAATTGCCACGAATTATTTTATTAGTGCATTTGTGGCAAAAAAAGAAGGGTCACTTTTATTGAAATTTTCATTTTCCTGTACCTTAAATAAAAGCTTATCCCAGCATCAATACAATGAACAATTCAGAATTCTTAAAACAAGTCAATACTTATTATCCGCTATCAGAGGAAACGATTACAGCCTTATTGGATATCTGTAGTGAAGAACAGTACAAAAAGAATGAACTTCTTCTGGAAGCCGGAAATATGGCAAGGTATTACTATTTTATAAAATCCGGTTTGATAGGATATTATACAATAGATGAAGACGGGAACTACATTTACAAGATTTTTTTTGAAGAGAATAGCTTTGTGGCTTCTACTTCTGCCATTATTAAAAATGAACCCAGTGAGTTCAGCATCATTGCGCTTGAAGACTGTTCAGTCATTAAATATCCGGTAAAAGCTTTTCGGGAATTATTAGAAAAGCACCATGATTTGGCCCTGTTTCATCTCCGGTATCTTGAAAAAAACTGGGTAGTAAAAAAAGAACCCCTCGAAGTTTCCTTAAAATTTGAAACCGCCAAACAAAGGTATTTGTCATTGCTTGATCATAAACCTTTACATGACCGATTAAAACAGCATCATATTGCATCTTATCTGGGGATTACTCCCACTCAGCTTAGCCGGATAAAAAAAGAAATCAACAAATTATCCTGAAGACCTATCTATTATAATAAAGTATAAGTAACAGTTTCAATTTTTCCTCTATTTCTTATTTGCACGATAATTTTTCATGATTAATTTATTTTTTTTCACGTAAGTTTTCCTAAATTTACAATAATTCTCATTGTTGGGAATTAAATAAAAGCCACAAAAAATTAATCAACATTCTATTAATTATGAAACTTCATCACACTTATTTCTATCATCCGGAAAATGCGGAAACAAATCAATTCGTTATTGAGCAATTTGAGCAGCAAAATATTTCTATGCAGAAGATTCAGAATGCACTGGGACGCAGCAATCGCTTTATTGTAGCAGAAGAATCTGAAGAAACAACGCTTTCTATGGGAATCGAAGCCGCAAAAGGAGTTCTCAGGGAAAGTAATATTTCGATTCTGAATATCGATATGATTGTATTTGTAACTTCTACGCCTGAACATCATATTCCTTGTGATGCTATTAAGATACATCAGGCATTAGGAGGGAAGCCTAATACTTTATGCTATGATATCAATGTCAATTGTATCGGGGCCTTTGTAGCCCTGGACCAGGTTTCAAAATATCTTGAAGGATCTTTCACTGCTCAGAAAGCACTTGTTGTATGCTCAGAAAAGCTATCCGGTATATTAGATCCTAAAAATCCGGTCACTGCATTTTGTTTTTCAGATTCTTCTTTTGCTTTTATTGTAGAAAAAGATGATTCTTCTTCGGGATTAATGGATGTTCTGTATCATACGGACAGTAGTGTTTGCAATACAGTTATATTTCCTCCTGAAGGATATTCATGTTATAATCTTAATGATGTCACTTTATGGGATAGTAGTTTTGATGGAAGTGGCAGTGTCAATTTTGCATTAGATGATATGGAGGAATTTTTAGAACGTAATGATTTAAATATACAAAAAATAGATCTGTTTTTATTTTCTCAATTTTCACTAAAAAATATTAATACTATTTGTGAGCATTTTAATTTACCCCCGGAAAAGGTTCCGTTCTTTTCAAGAGAAGTAGGATATACAGGCTCTTCAAGCCCTTTTCTGGCATTACACCAATATCAGCAGAAGGTAAGAAAGCTCAAAAGAGGGGAGTATATTCTGATATGGACACTGGGAGCAGGTTATCAGGCAGGATTAATGCTTTGGAAATACTGATACTTTTAAGAGTGTAAAAAATAAATTAACAAAAGCTTCAACATTTGTTGAGGCTTTTCAGTTTTTTCCATTGCAACTTTGCATTGTCAGAAGATCATAGGTATATTAAGTTTTAATTCTTACATTGAGATGAGATGTACTTCATGATCTGCTTATTATTAATTAAATATCGTTAAAGCATGAAAAAGTTAATCAACATTGTTGTTGTTCTTACCGCCTTTGCACAGTTTTCTGCACAAAAAATTATTCATCAGGAAGTTTTCAGTCCCAAAATGAATAAAAAGATCAAAACCATTATCATCACTCCCAACCTACAGCCCAATACAACGTATCCATCCGTATATATTCTTCATGGTTTCAGTGGCAATCCTGACAGGATTATCAAAGAAGATATTCCCGATATCGTTAAGAAAGCCCAGGAGTATAAAACCATTTATGTACTGCCTGATGGGAATTACAGTTCATGGTATGTAGACAGTCCAATTGTAAAAGATTCCCAGTATCAAACCTTTATCGGGAAAGAGCTTGTTGAATTTATAGATAAAAATTATCCAGTAAAAGCTGATAAAAAGTTCAGAGGAATCCTGGGATGGAGTATGGGCGGTTATGGAGCTGCAAATATTGGGATAACTTATAATAAAACATTCGGAATTGTAGGAAGTTCATGTGGCGCTTTAGACTTTAATTCGTTTGGTGAAGGATATAATAAGTATATGGTAAATAAAGTATTGGGACCTTTAGAATCAATAAATCCCAATTCCTTTACAGATAGTAAAATAAAGATAATGGCAGCGGCCGGACAGCGTTATATTTTCGATTGTGGAACGGAAGATGTTCAGATGATCGGGCAAAATAGAAAGTTTCATACAAAGCTTACTGAGCAAAAGATACAACACCTGTATATAGAATCTTTAGGAGCTCATGATACGCAATACTGGAGTCGTTCACTTTCTGAGCAATTAACCTTATTTGACAAGTATTTTAAATAATACATATCATTAAAAATCTTATTAAACCCTTTCTAGGCATTATTCTTAGAAAGGGTTTTTCATTTTATAAAAACTTAGAGTTTTCACCATTCCTGAAGCTGTAGATAATTCAATGAAAAAAGTAGAGCTGTTGCTTGAAGAACATAGATAAATGGGTGAAAAATAACATTGAATGGAAATTTGTAAATTTTATATAAAATCCTTAGTATTCTGGGAAAGAACCTCAATACTCTTTTCCATTTCATCAAAATTTAAATCACCAAAACCTAACCGCATTGCAATAAGATTTTTATTCTGATAGAGTAAGGTTTTGGGAATAAAAAGATTATCCTGGGCACAGCTCCGGCTCAATTGCATCAGATTAATAGGAATATTCCATTCTATCCAAACGGCAAGGCCTCCGGAAGGTTTTTCAAATCTGATAATATCACCAAGATTTTCTTTAAGCAAAACACTGAAATGATCACGTCTTTCCTGGTATACTTTTAACGATTTTTTCAGATAACGGTTAATTTCACCTTCTTCAATCATTTCACCCAGCGTTCTTTCCATCAGAATATCTCCCTGGCGGTCAATGATACCGAGATACTTTCTCATTTCCACCATCAGATTTTCAGGGGCTACTATGAATCCGGTTCTGAATCCGGGCGCTAATGATTTTCCGAAAGATCCTATATAGATGACCATTCCATTCGTATCGGCACTGGCCAGTGGCAAAATCGGACTTTTATCATAATGGAATTCATAATCGTAGTCATCTTCAAGAATAATAAATCCGTATTCATTGGCTAACTCCAGCAATTCCAACCTTCTCTGTGCACTTAAAGCTACAGTGGTAGGGTAGTGATGGTGTGGAGTAAGGTAAAGCATTCTTATTTTCTGTTTTTTACAAGCTTCCCGAACGCTTTCTACGATAATTCCTTCTTCATCAATCGGAAGAGTGACAATATTGACTCCAGCCTTCTGGAAAATCATATTCACAGAAAAATAACTCAGATCTCCGACCAATACTGTGTCTCCTACAGACAATAGGATTTCAGAAACAATATAAATACTCATTTCTGTACTTCGGGTGATCAGAAGGTTGCCCTTGGAAATAGGCAATCCGCGGGATAGATTAAGATATTGTGATAAATGTTCCTTAAAAAACTCACTCCCGTCATGGTTGTAGTGGCCAAATGCTTTCTGATTGGATTTACGCTTAAGGATGGAACTGTAGAACCTAGAATGCTGCCCGATCTGGGTAAGTCTGATATCCGGAACCCCATCATTAAAGACATATTCACAATCCGAATGCTCAAAAGGATTATCTAAAATGTTAGAGGTTTTAAAAGTAAACCCGGTCGCTTTAGGGTAGTTTTGAAGGTTATTTTCTTTAAAATCCTTCACTTTTATAGGTTTTTCCTGATCTTTCCCAATCACAAACGTTCCTTTGTTCGGAAAACTTTCCACCCAGCCTTGTGCAGAAAGTTCATCATATACTGCTACAGCTGTATTCCGGTGTACTTCCAGTATTTCGCTAAATGCTCTGGTTCCCGGAAGTTTGGTTCCAAAAGGTAAAAAACCTCTTTGGATGGCATTCACCAATTGATTGGCTATTTGTAAATAGATAGAAGTTTCTGATTTTCTATCTATTTTAATAAAACTTTGGTAAGGAATCTTAACCGGACTATCCATAATGTAAAAACTGGTACTGTGTAACCATCCGGCAATATACTACTTTTGACATCAAAATAAAAATCTATGGAATTTCATCATCTGCTTAAAAAAATAGTACGGGAGGGACGAACCCATGCCAAGTGGTTAAATACTCTTTCTTTTATGGAAAATGCCGGTGCAAGAAAAATATCAAAGTGTGAACATCCGGTGCTGGTTACTCAAATTCAGTTGAAACATGCTGCAGAAGAGCATAGACACGCTTATTACCTTAAAAAACAGATTGGGAAAATAGATTCTGAATTTTGCAAAACCTATGAAAGCCATGAGCTGCTTGCTTCTGTAGCAACCAGACAATATTTACATTCATTAGATATCAAGGCTTGCAGATATCTCCAGAAAGTATTTAAACTTTCCAAAGAAGATCTCAAATATGCAGCTTATCTATTTGTTACATATGCTATTGAAGTTCGTGCTGATGAACTTTATCCTGTTTATCAACAAATTCTTACAGAAGAATCTTCTAAAATTATGGTCAAGTCTATTATTCTTGAAGAAGAAGGCCATCTTGAGGAAATGATTAATCAGCTTAATGAATTCTCTGAAGATTGGCAGCTGCATGCAGATCATATTCTGAAAATTGAAAAAGAGCTTCATGACCAATGGATCAGTGCAATCGCAGAAGAAGTAGCTCAATTGAACTATGCTTAAAAACATTAGTTATTTTCAGGCAGCACTCCGCAAAAGAAAACAGGAGGGAATTTTAAGGACTTTAAAACCTAAAACTGATGGCGTTGATTTCTATTCTAATGATTATCTCGGATTAGCAAGGAATGAAGAACTTCGTAATAAGTTATTAAAGGAACTCAATGCAAGCCCCCAGCTGCTTTCTGGAAGTACAGGTTCCCGGTTGATTAGTGGAAACAGTACAGTTGCAGATTCTGTTGAAAGCTTTATTGCTGAAAAGCATCAGTGTCAGTCTGCATTGCTTTTTCCATCCGGTTACCAGGCTAATTTAGCTCTGTTTTCAACACTTCCTGGCCGTCATGATACGGTGATTGTGGATGAGCAGATCCACCGTTCGGTACATGATGGATGCAAAATGTCAAATGCAAGGAAATTAAAATTCAACCATAACGATCCTGAACATCTGGAAAATGTTTTAAAAAGGCAGGAAGGGCATTGCTATATTGCTATTGAAAGTCTTTATTCTATGGAAGGGGATCTGGCTCCGATCAGGGAAATTGCTGAACTGGCAAAACAGTACGGAGCTGAGCTGATTGTGGATGAAGCTCATGCTTTCGGTGTTTTTGGATATGGCTTGGTAGAACAATATGGCTTAAAGGATGAGATTAAAGCCAATGTAGTCACTTATGGTAAAGCATTAGGAGCTCACGGGGCTGCAATTCTTTGTCATGAGAGTATAAAATCTTATCTGGTCAATTTTGCCTCTCCATTTATTTATACCACTGCTGCACAAGATTTTCAATGGATGGGTATAAAAACGGGATATGATTTTTTGGAAAACCATCACGAATTGTCTTTACTGCTCCAGGAAAATATTAAAATATTCCGAAAGCAAGGATTGGTATCACCATCTTCGGTAATAAGTCCCATTCAGGCTATTGTTATTCCTGACAACCAGAAATTGAAAGCTTTACAGGAAACATTATCAAAAGAAGGATTCTTAACCTATGCTGTATATAGTCCCACTGTAAAAGAAGGAGCTGAAAGACTCAGAATATGCCTGCACAGCTTCAATACAGAAGAAGAAATTATTAAACTTACAGAAATCATCAAAGATTCTCTGTAAAAAGATGTGATAAAATATTGATTTACAAAACTTAATGAAATTATTTATAACAGGCATAGGAACCGAAATAGGAAAAACTGTTTGTTCTGCCATTTTAGTACAACATTTCAAAGCTGATTACTGGAAACCTGTACAATCAGGAGATCTTCACTATACAGACAGCCATAAAATTGCAAACTGGACAGATGATACGGTTTGCTATCCCGAAACTTACCGTCTTCAACTGGCTGCATCACCGCATCAGTCGGCAAGAGCGGAAAACATACAGATTCATCTTAATGATTTCAAACTGCCGGAAACACAAAACTCCCTGATCGTAGAAGGAGCAGGAGGGCTTATGGTTCCGCTTTCTGATGACACTTTTATGATTGATCTGCTTGAAAGACTAAGACTTCCTGCTGCGCTCGTAGTAAGAAATTATTTAGGATGCATCAATCATACATTGCTCTCCATTATGGCGCTTCAACAAAGAGATATCAAGCTTGAGTACCTTATTCTCAATGGAGAATTTCCTGAAGATACCGAAAGGGTTATCTGTAATTATATTAAAAAAGAAACAAAAATTATCAAGATTCCTGAAATAAAAAGTACGGATCAAGAACATGTAGCACTGGCTGCACAACAATTAAAAAAAACAAAATTAAGATAATGGATAGAACTACAACCAGAAACAACTGGACTAAAGAAGAAATAGAAGAAATTTATCATTTGCCTCTTATGGAGTTGATTTATAAGGCAGCAACTGTACATCGTGAATGGCATGATCCTTCTGAGGTGCAGATCTCTACTTTATTATCTATTAAAACAGGAGGCTGCCCGGAAGACTGTTCATACTGTGGACAGGCTGCCCGCTATCACACCAATATCAAAGTGCAGGCCTTGCTTCCTACAGAAACCGTAATTGCTCATGCTCAAAAAGCAAAAGACAGTGGTTCATCCCGTTTCTGCATGGCTGCTGCCTGGCGTGAAGTTCGTAACAACCGTGATTTTGACAGGGTCATTGATATGGTAAAAGGAGTTAATGAACTTGGACTGGAAGTATGCTGCACCTTGGGAATGCTTACTGAAGAACAGGCTGTGAGGCTTCAGGAGGCAGGATTATATGCCTACAACCATAATCTTGATACTTCTGAACAGTATTATGAAGAGATTATTTCCACCAGAACATTTGACAACCGAATCAATACCATCAATAATGTCCGCAAAGCAGGAATTACAGTGTGTTCCGGTGGGATTATTGGCCTTGGTGAAACCCATAGAGACAGAATTTCCATGCTATTAACGTTAGCTACTATGCCTAAGCATCCGGAATCTGTTCCTATCAATGCTTTGGCAAGAGTAGAAGGAACTCCACTGGAGGATAATGAGAAGGTAGATCCATGGGAAATGGTAAGAATGATCGCTACAGCAAGAATTGTGATGCCGGCTTCTATGGTAAGATTAAGTGCAGGGCGTATAGAAATGACAGAAACAGAACAGGCATGGTGTTTTATGGCAGGAGCTAACTCCATTTTCACAGGAGAAAGAGAAACGCTTTTGGTTACGCCTAATCCAGGGGTGTCTGAAGATATGCAGATGCTGGAAACGCTTGGATTAAAACCGATGATGAAAAAAGAAAGCTGCTGCTAAATGATTATAAATAATGAGTCATGAGTTTCTGGATTGTAATTATGTATATTTTGAGCTTTGTTCAAGAATTACTTATTAAGCTCCTTGATTCTTAGTTTTTATAGATTTAAACGCCAAAACCGCAATGAGAAGCATAATGAAGCTGCATATTTTTTGTCCGCGAGGGCATTGCATTCAGCAGAGAAAAGTATATCAATCAACGGCTTCTAGCTGAGTGAAACGCCTTAGCAATCTTGAAGATTATACTACAAGATTATAAAACCTTAGCGACACTGCGTTAAAAACAGAAAATAGTACTGCTTTCAAAAAAGCATCAATACATTTATATCAAATATGGATACAATAACACCAACCAGTCTTCAGGAAAGGGATAAATCCGTTAACTGGCATCCTTATACCCAGATGAAAACGGCTGACAATATTATTCCCATTGTAAAAGGGAAAGGCCTTTACCTTTTTGATAATGAAGGTAAAAAATATATGGATGTCGTCTCTTCATGGTGGGTAACCCTGCACGGACATTCACATCCTTATATCGCTCAACGGATATTTGAACAACTCAATACTCTCGAACAGGTTATTTTTGCAGGGTTTACTCATGAACCGGCCACTCAGCTTTCGGAAAGACTATTAAAGCTTTTGCCTGATAATCAGGACAAGGTTTTCTATTCGGATAATGGATCTACAGCTGTAGAAGTAGCTTTGAAAATGTGTATTCAGTATGCACATAACCAGGGAAAAGAGAAAACGAAAATTCTTGCTTTTAAAAATGCATATCATGGCGATACCTTTGGGGCGATGTCTGTAAGCGGAAAAAGCTATTGGACTAAACCCTTTGAAAGCAGGCTCTTTGAGGTTATTTTCATTGATACACCTAATACTGAAAACATTGAAAGCCTGCAATCGCAAATTAAAGATCTTGCTGATGAGGTAGCTTGTTTTATTTATGAACCTTTAGTTCAGGGAGCTGCGGGAATGTTGATGTATAAGGCAGAAGATCTGAACCGCTTAATGAAATTCTGCAGGGAGCAGGGAGTGCTGATGATTCAGGATGAGGTTTTTACTGGATTTGGAAGGACCGGAAAACTTTTCGCGGCTCATTATCTTACTGAAAAGCCAGATATTATGTGTTTTTCAAAAGGCCTGACAGGCGGAACAATGCCAATGGGGATTACAACATGCTCCAAAACGATCTATGAAGCTTTCTGGTCTGATGATAAATACAAAACACTTTTTCACGGACATTCATTTACAGCCAATCCTTTAGCCTGTACGGCGGGATTGGCAAGTATGGATTTATTACTTCAAGAAGATACCCAAATGAATATCAAACGTATTTCTCAGCAGCATTCAACGTTTATTAAAGTGCTGGCTTCTCATCCACAAGTTGAAAATGCCCGCCAGATCGGAACTATTCTGGCATTTGATTTTAAAACCGGACATGGTACTTCCTATTTTAATGAAATCGGGAAAAGACTTTATAATGAGTTTTTACAAAGAGGAATCATTATGCGCCCATTAGGAAATGTTCTTTATCTGGTTCCGCCATATTGCATTAGTTCTGAAGAACTGAATGTTGTGTATCAGAATATTCTGGAGGTGCTGGATCAGTTTAAAGATTGAAAATCTTCATTTCCAAAACAATAAATAACATTCTAAGAGCTTAATTCATTTCCCCAGAGATGAAGTTGAGAAAGAATGGGGCCTAGTTTGTGTCCTTTTTCTGTAAGCTCATAATAAACTTCCGGAGGAAAATTATAGACTTCAATCCGTCGAATAATATGATCTTCCTCCAGTTGTTTAAGCTGTTCAGCAAGAACCTTTTTAGATACTCTGGGCATATTCCGCCACAATTCTACAAAACGTATTCGGTCTTCTTCAAAAAGATTATGCAGGATTAATGGTTTCCATTTTCCCGAAAGAATATCCAGGCTTTTTCTTAATCCGCAATTTTTAAACTCTTCAAAATTCATAGGTTACTTTAATATAAATAGATAACCTTTTGGTAACCTTCGATTGTTTTACCAGGATTAACCAATAGATTTGTTTTACAAACTTAAGCAAATGAAATTACAATTATGGCGCAATGCAACATTGCTGTTGAATATAGACGGAATCTCTATTTTAATTGATCCAATGCTTGGAGAAAAAGGATCTTTGGGTAAATTTCCAATGACAGATAATGAGTTACTGAATCCTTTGTTGGATCTCCCTTTCAACAAGGAAGATGTTGTGAAAAAACTACAGGAGATAGATGCTGTAGCCATTACCCATTTACACCCTGATCATTGGGATTCTACAGCTATGGAACTTATTGATAAAACAACAACGATTCTCTGTCCTTCTGCAATTTCAGATCAAATTGAGAAACAGGGGTTTCAGAATATTATAATAATCAATGATCATGTTCTTTGGAATACTATTGATATTTCTATCACAAAAGGACAACATGGAACAGGAGAAATTGGTGATAAAATGGGAATAGTCAATGGATTTGTTTTCAAAAAAGACGGCCAGTCAATGTATATTGTTGGAGATAGCATTTGGTACGATGATATTGCAAAGGAAATAGACAAACATCAGCCGCAACATATTGTCGTAGCAGGTGGAGCTGCAACATTTTCTGTGGGAGATCCTATTATTATGACAAGTGAAGATATTACCAAAGTCTGTGAATATGCTCCGGGAGCTAAAATTTGGGTAACCCACCTGGAAGCCGTAAGCCATTGCAAGGAAGACAGAAAATTTATCCAGGAAAATATTGATAATAAAGGATATGGTCATCAATGTTTTATTCCAAAAGATGGGGAGGAAGTAGATTTGTTCTTTGATTAAAAATACACTCGCTTGTAAATTTTCTTTTCAGAGTAAGTCTTTAGTAACTTTTGTTTACTCCCTTTAAACCTATAAAGTTTGGAGAATACAGAATAATAATCAAAAAAATGAGACCTTTCATCCAGAAACGGTCTCATTTTTATTTAAAATTAAAGCTAAGTATAATTGATTAATCTTCCACACATTTATTTCTTGCCGCTCTCAACCCAAAATAAAGCATGATCAATACTGCAATACTCAGAAAGTAGAATGAAGTATTCCAGGAAATATCCCAATCATGAAGCTTACCAAATACAGGAGGCCCGAATGCGGCAATCAGATAGCCTACAGATTGTGCCATTCCGGAGATTTTTACGGCATTGATACTGCTTTTCGTTCTTGTAGAGAAAAACAGGATGGATAAACTGAAAGACAGTCCATTGGAAATCCCAATAATAACAGCATTTACATAGATCCATTGCGATTTCAGAAAGACAAACATCATGGTACTCCCAAACATCAGAGCGCATATAAAAAGGATCATTATTCTCTGATCTTTCATTTTACTGGCAATAATCGGGCAGCAGAATGTAATAGGGATCATGGTAATCTGAATTACAAAAAGCACCCATCCCGAACTTTCACCAGGCATATTATAATCCGTAAGAAATGAAGGCAGCCATGCAACCATACAGTAATAAAATAAGGATTGTAACCCCATGAAAATACTGATATTCCAGGCCTGGGAAGATTTAAACATATTAAAATCAGAAGTCCCTAAAGCCGTTTTGGGCTGTTCAGTGTTCTTCTTATTAAAGATCATTTCAAGGATTAATACCACAAATCCAAGCGCTGCAATCACCAGCCAGATTCCAAGAGAACCGCGCCATCCGAATCCTGTCCATTCTCCAATTCTTACACTGAAACCGGAAGCCAGAGCAGCAGTAAGGTTCATGGAAACAGCAAAGATTCCCGTCATTAATCCAATTTGTTTCGGAAAGTTATTCTTAACATATCCGGGAGTTACCACATTTCCGATACAAATTCCCAATCCAATAAACACTGAACCGATAAATAACAGCCAAAGAGAACCTGAAATTCTCAGAAACAATCCAAAGCTCAGAATAATCAATGAATACATCAATAGTTTACTGATTCCGAACTTATTGGAAAACCTACTCACCAGCACAGAACAAACCGCAAACATAAAAAGTGGAATAGAGGTCAAAAGGCTTACCTGGAAATTATCCAGTTTCAGAGCCTCTCTTACATCTCCAAGGACCGGAGATACAGCAACAATAGGTGACCGGAGATTGCTGGAAATCAATATAACCACCAGCACATTCAGAATCATTAAAACATAAGAAGCATTCTTTTTTACTTCGCTCTTCATCATATTAAAAACTTTTGTACAAAATTAGCATAGTAATTTTGTTTAATTTTGCCAAAGTTTTAACCTGAAACGACATGAATGCCAACGACAGTATAAAAATAGATGAGCTTCAGAAACCGTATTTTGTCTGGTTCGAGGAAAACTGGATTCATGACAATGTTCTCCATCAGCATGAAAAAGGACAATTGGTATATGTAGAAAGCGGATTTCAGTATATTACTATTCAAGAGCGTATTTATCTTCTCCCTCAAAATCATGCAGCATGGATTCCTCCCAATGCCATTCATAAAACCAATTCCCATTCGGAGAAAATCAAACTCATGATTATGTTTGCGGATACAGACCGAAAAGACTCTTTTTATGATGAAGTGAATGTTTTTTCCGTTCCTCCTGTACTGAGGGAAATGATAAAATATGCTGAAAAATGGTCTAAACTGATGAAAAAAGATCCGGACGAAATGGTATTTTTAAAAGCTCTTTTTAATGAATTGCCCCATTTTGTGGAACATTCTCTGAAGCTGCACATTTGCCTTCCGAAAGACAAACGCCTTGAAAAAGTCATTGAATACCTCCATCATTACTACAATACAGAAATCAAAATAGAGGGTCTTGGTGAACTGGCATTGCTTTCTTCACGAAGCTTGGAGCGGATATTCAAAAAAGAAACCGGTCTTACACTAAGTAAATACCAGCAAATGCTCCGCATCATTAAAAGTCTTGAACTTTTGAGTTCAGGAAATTTAACCATTTCAGAAACTGCATATCAAGTGGGGTACAAGAGTGTACAGGCATATACCAGGAGTTTTCAGTCTGTGATGCAATTCAGACCTACGGATTTTATGAAAAACATTAACTTAAATATAGGAAAAGGGATTTATTAATTTTAAAAAATCAATTATCCCTTTATATAAAGGTTTTTTTAATTGTATTTCAATAAATAATTCCCTTTTTGATCATTTATCATTTAATTAAAAAAATACCTGTTATTAACGTTGTAAAAGCAAAAAAGGCCTCCAGTGAGGAGACCTTAAAAAAACACAAATGATGAAAAAAAATTATTTCGATTCACAAATATAAGCAAAAATTATATTATGCATTGCATTATATGTGTATTTTTTTTAAAAATTATTTATTTTAATTAAAAATAGTCATTCATCAACATATTTTGCTTTTCCTTTAACATTTTGAAATTTAATCCAATCGTATAAATAACTCCACCAAACACAATCCATTCAATAATTGCACTTACAATGTAAATACTGTGAATTCCATACAGCATCGGAATAATGAGAAGAGCAGGGATGTATAAGATTATTTGCCTTAAAATACTGATTACCGTAGCTGGCCGTGCGTTCTCCACAGAAGGAAACCAGACCATGGCCATAAAAATAAATGGGAGTGCAGGTAAAACGCTCATGTAAATTCTGAAATCAGTTAATTGAGCGGGTTGAAAAGATACATTAGGAATCATTACAGATAAAACTTCTGATGGATATACCATGACAAAAATCAAAAAAGGAATAAGAATAATAAGTCCTGTAAAAGAAAAAAGCCGATATGCTTTGATGCTTCTTTCATATTTTTCAGCCCCAAAGTTCATTCCTGATACAGGCTGTAAGGCTCGCATTAATCCCCACAACGGAGTATTCAATAAAATATAAAATCGGTTGACTGCTGTAAAAAAGGTTACATCCGTATCTTTTCCATATTTGGCAATCACATTGAAGACCACAATATTCTGAATGACAATCATTACCATCATAATAAAACCGGGCATCCCCAAAGAAATCGCTTCTTTAATAATCGCTTTATCATATTGCAGTGACCAAAAATGGGTTTTAAAAGAAGATTTTCCGGAGGCATAATACCAAATTCCCAATATCGTATAAATGATCATAGAAATATTGGTAGCCCATGCAGCGCCGCTTACTCCGCCACCAAAAGAATCAATAAAGAACGGTTTTAAAGCCACATCTACAATCAGGCCTACAGCAATCATCCAGGCGGCAGTTTTCATTTGTCCTTCTGCCCGGATCAGCATATTCAGCGCCAGCCCATGAATCCAGAAAAAGCTTCCAAGAATAGTTGCTCTGAAATATTCTACTCCTAAAGTCAGAATTTCATCTCTTCCGCCCATCATGTATACTAATTCTTTAGCGAAAATATAACATGGAATAGTGATCACGACAGAAAACAGTAAGGTAAGGAAGTTGACTGTTCCCATAGCCTTATTCAGTTTATTTTTATCTCCTGCACCGATCCAGATACTCACTGCAGATCCTATACCCGTTCCTATCAAGGTCCCGAATCCCTGTGCAAACTGTGCTAAAGGGTAAGCTACTCCTACCGCTGCCAGTGCTGTATTGCTGATCAGGTGGCCTACAAAAATTCCATCGAGAAAATTATTCAATCCATAAAGCACCATTGCAATAACGGCCGGCCAAGACATCTGCCACATGACCTTATGCATTTTTCCGTTTAAAATAAGCTGTTTCTGTTGTTCCATTGCTATGATTGTAAATTGTTTGAAAGTAAAAGGAAGCTGAAATAGAGAAAATGAAATAAATAAATTTTACAAGATCAATTAAATCTAACTCTTCATTAACCAACTAATAATTTCAAATTTCTTTCTTCCAACTCCCAATCAACACTCATTTTAACTATAGCTTCATTGTTGTTATTAAGAATTGTTCTAAATAGTTAAAAGTGTTACAAACTTAACAGTTAATGACAATAGAGCGACTCCTTAGAACGGAATAAAAACTCCGCATAAAGGAATAATACAGAAATGAAAAAGTATTATTCATTATCTTAGTACTTTAAATCCCAATTAACAAAATGACTCTGGTCATAAAAAAAGAGAAACAAATTCTTTTAATTTGATTAAAAAGAGTATGAAGCCAAAACAAATCAAGGGAGTTCCTGAACAAAAGTCAGGCGGATTCCACGATACAGAAACTTATGTAGCGTTTGAGAAGGCATTACTACCGTCACAATATGAAATATTGAAAACCCGATTTTTCTCGGTCAATCTATGGAAAAGTTACTGTGGAGAACCCTTTGCAGCTTTTAAGCTTTACGATCTCAAAGGGAATCCAGTGCATCGGGATCCCCAAAAAGGAGATTTCGTCAGGATCAACATTCCCGGACCGGGAGAAACGGAAGCTAAAGGGTATGACTGGGTAGAAATCACAGATATTTGCTATTATGAGGATACTGTTTCCGAAAGTATCACGATGACCTGCAGGCCCTCCAGGGATCCAGAAAATAAAAGCAGTCATATAGCTCATTTTTATAGCTCGAAAGCGACTTCTACCTTTATGATTCAAAGAAATGCAACTCATTTAAAAGCTGCTGTATACGGCCGGAATGAATCTCCTAATTATAATGCAACTATCATTGATATGATCAGGAATCTGATAGTGGCAATAGGAGGGATGCTCGGGGTCGCCAAAATTCAATGGAAGCAGCTCGCTGACGGACTTTTAGATTTTGACTGAAAATAAAGATTTTACTTCGAATCCGTTTTCAATTAAATGTGTATAAAACATAGATGTATAGAGCATTTATCACTACATTTGTGTGGACTGACTCAATTACATGGAAGAACAATTAGTTTCATATATTAAAGATAAAATATCGGTGACTGATGATGAGATGGCAACCATTCTGTCTTATTTTAAACCGATTACATTCAAAAAGAACGAATTACTTCTTACCAATGGACAATCCAGTCAAAGAACATTCTTTGTGGCTAATGGCTGCCTGAGAATATTTTTTATTAATGAAGAAGGGCAGGAATCCACCCGCTATTTTGCTTTTGAAAACCAATTTGCAACTGCTTTGGTCAGCTTTATAACCTCTGAGCCTTCCGAAGAATTTATCCAGGCCGTAGAAGATACCAAAGTCTATTACATTACCCACAAAAATTTCTATCATCTTCTGGAGATTGTGCCAAAATGGGAAAAATTTTACAGAATCTATCTTGAAATTGCGTACGTAACCAATACGAAACGATTAATGTCCTTCCTTGTTCAGGATGCATTGGAAAAATACCGTCAGTTATTGGCAGAAAATCCTATTATTGTCCGCAGGCTTTCCAATAAAATGGTGGCTTCTTATCTTAATATTTCGCAGGAGACCCTGAGCAGGCTGAAGTCTAAGCTTTAATTTCTTTTGGCTCTTCAAAGGGTAATTGACCAGAAACCTCATTATTAAACAAAAATTAATCTTTTACTCTTTTCTCAGGAAAAATTTAAGCCTTATATTTGCAGGGATGTTAAAATGGTTCTCCATAATATGTTCAATGATGTATGTGCTGGCTACCACCAATGCGGGGGAAGTACTGAAAGTGCCTATGTTTGTAGAACATTTTATGGAATATCAAGGAAGTCTTTCAGAATTTGTCATGGAACATTATGATAATCATAAGAAAGATGCTGACTGGGATCTGGATCAAAAACTACCGTTTATCAATCCACCCATTGTACTCACTGTACATGCCCAGCTTCCTAATTATACCTTTGAGATTAAAAAACCTAAGGAAATCAGAATTCCTCAGAAAAACAGCATTTATCAGGAAAAGGACTTTTCGAACCTTTACCTTTCCAATATTTTTCAGCCTCCGCGGCATTCTTAATTGATTTAATTAAAAAAAACATTGCTTTAAGTTTTACTTGAAGTGATACATTATTATTGTTTATCAATCAATCTTGTAACGTATTATTTTCTGTTTGTAATTTAAACGTTTGAGTTATTAAACGACATGTTTTTAGTTTCATAATAGTTTTAAATTTATGAGATTCTTACAGCTTTATTTTAAACTAAATAAGCATTTAAAAGTTTTTGTGACTTCTTAGAATCTTCGACTTGTAGTTCAAAGTTATAAGGAAAACAGTTTATAAAACAGTACAGGGTATCTAATTAATCATTTTTCATGTTAAACAAAATTATTGAGTTTTCTGTAAAGAATAAACTCATCATTGCTCTGTTCACCATAGGGTTGGTTCTTTTCGGAGTATATGAAACAACCAAACTTCCTATTGATGCCCAGCCTGATATTACCAATAATCAGGTACAGATTATCACTACCGCACCTTCATACGGAGCAGCGGATATCGAGCGGCTTGTCACATTTCCTATTGAACAGGCTACCAGTAACATCAGTGGAATCACTGAGCTTCGAAGCCTCTCCAGGTTCGGATTATCATTAGTAACTGTTGTTTTCGATGATAAAACCGATGTATATTGGGCCCGCCAGCAGGTTCAGGAACGTTTACAGCTTGTTCAGGAGAATATCCCTGCAGGAATTGGAAAACCTGAACTGGGACCTATTTCTACAGGCTTGGGCGAAATTTTCCAGTATGTGGTAAGGGCTAAAAAAGGCTATGAAAATATCTATGACGAAACGGAGCTGAGAACTATCCAGGATTGGGTGGTCAGAAGACAGCTATTGGGGACCAAAGGAGTAGCCGATGTCAGCAGCTTCGGTGGAAAACTGAAACAGTATGAAATTGCCATAAATCCTAATAAACTTCAGGCTTTTAATATCAATATCAATGATGTTTTTGCTGCTTTGGAAAAGAATAACCAGAATACCGGCGGAGCATATATTGAAAAGAAAGAAACTGTTCTTTTTATCCGCAGTGAAGGGCTTCTGGGAACTACGGAAGATATAGGGAACACGCAGGTAGCAGAAACTAAAGAAGGTATTCCGGTTCATATCAAAGACGTAGCTTCTGTAAAGATCGGATATGCTACTAGATATGGTGCTATGACCTACAATGACACGGGAGAAGTTTCTGGAGCGATTGTCTTAATGCTTAAAGGAGAAAATGCCAATCAGGTCATTACCAATATTAAGCAAAGACTTGAAAAAATCCAGGAATCTTTACCGGAAGGTGTTGTGATTGAACCTTTCCTTGACCGGGCTAAAATGGTGAATAACACCATCAGTACTGTAAAAACAAACCTGATGGAAGGAGCTTTAATTGTGGTCTTCATCCTTGTTGTATTTCTTGGGAACTTCAGAGCCGGATTACTGGTGGCTTCTGTAATTCCTTTAGCCATGCTGTTTGCTATTATCATGATGAATATTTTCGGGGTCGGAGGAAACCTGATGAGCCTTGGAGCGTTAGACTTTGGTCTTATTGTAGATGGTGCAGTTATTATTGTAGAGGCTGTTCTGCATCAGCTGGCTCATAAAAAACATTTTGGCAGGGATAATATGCTGAGTAAAAAGGAAATGGATGATCAGGTTTCCAATTCTGCTTCCAAAATGGTCAACAGTGCTGTTTTTGGACAGATCATTATTCTTATTGTATACCTTCCGATCTTTACTTTACAGGGAATTGAAGGAAAAATGTTCAAGCCGATGGCTCAAACGGTTGCTTTTGCGCTCATTGGTGCGTTTATTCTTTCCCTTACTTATATTCCTATGATGAGTTCATGGGTATTAAGCAGAAAGAAAAAAGAAAAAGAGAACATCTCAGACAGGGTCATGGCCAAAGTGGAAACCGGCCATCAAAAGTTCCTGATGAAGGCTTTAAAGTATAGGAAAACGATCATTCTGAGTGTGCTTATCCTTTTTGCCGGTGCTGTTTTCACTCTTTCCAGAATGGGTGGGGAATTTATACCTTCTCTGGAAGAAGGGGACTTTGCGGTGGAGATGAGAATTCTTCAGGGAAGTAATATCAATGAAACCAAAAAGGTAACCACTCAGGCATCTGGTATTCTTTTGAAACAATTTCCGGAAGTACAGAAAATCGTTGTCAAGATTGGAAGTGCTGAGATCCCCACAGAACCAATGCCGATGGATGCAGGTGATATGATTATTGTTTTGAAACCTAAAAAGGAGTGGACTTCTGCCTCATCATTCCCTGAACTCTCAGAAAAAATGAGTAAAGCATTAAGTGTCATTCCAGGATTAACAACGAGCTTCCAATTCCCTGTACAAATGCGTTTTAATGAGCTTATGACAGGGGCAAGACAGGATATAGTCTGTAAAATTTATGGGGAAGATCTTGACAGTCTTACTACATATGCTAAAAAGCTAGGTAGTATCATCAATACGGTTAAAGGGGCTCAGGATCTTTACATAGAGCCTGTTGAAGGGGCTCCGCAAGTCGTTATAGATTATAACCGTTCGGAATTATCAAGGTACAATATTTCTGTTGCAGAAATTAACAGAGTCATTAATATGGCTTTCGCAGGACAAACTGCCGGAGCGTTATATGAAGGAGAAAAGAAGTTTGACATTGTGGTCCGTATGGATAACGATTATAAAAAAGACATCACCAGCATTCAGAATCTTTTGGTTCCGACACCTTCAGGAGAACAGATTCCATTATCTCAGCTGGCGAAAGTAGAACTGAAGGAAAGCCCAAACCAGATTCAGAGAGAAGATACCAAAAGAAGAATCATTATTGGGTTTAATGCAAGAGATAGGGATGTTCAGAGTATTGTAGAAGAGCTTCAGCAAAAAGTTGGACAAAAATTGAAATTCTCGCCAGGGTATACCATTGCTTATGGAGGAACTTTTGAAAATCTTAATGAAGCGAAGGCAAGATTGGGTATTGCTGTTCCTATTTCTTTAGTGATGATATTCTTATTGTTATTCTTTGCTTTTGGTTCTGTAAAACACAGTTTATTAATCTACACGGCTATTCCGCTATCTGCCATTGGGGGAGTTTATTTCCTTGCTTTAAGAGGGATGCCTTTCAGTATCAGTGCAGGGGTTGGATTTATTGCCTTGTTTGGGGTTGCCGTACTTAATGGAATTGTTTTGATATCAGAGTTTAACCGGCTAAAAAGAAACGGAATAACGAATACCAGCAGAATTGTTTTGATGGGGACGAAAATCAGATTACGTCCTGTTCTGATGACTGCTTTTGTAGCCTCATTAGGGTTCCTTCCTATGGCTATAAGCAATGGTGCCGGGGCTGAAGTGCAGAGACCTTTGGCAACAGTAGTGATAGGCGGATTGATGCTGGCAACCCTTTTAACCTTATTTGTGCTTCCAATTCTCTATGTCTTATTTGAACATATTAATAAAGATAAAATGAAATTCTCTAAAAAAATAAACTATAAAAAACTGTCTGTTTTCTTACTATTGGCTTCTTTCGGAGGTCTTCAGGCCCAGGAAAACATCACTTTTGAACAGGCTTTGGAAAAAGCGTACCAGCAAAACGGAACACTGAAAAGTTCAAAATTAATCTCTGATTATCAGGAAAAATTAAAAGCAAGTTACCTGGATCTTCCCCAATTGGAAGTTACCGGAGCATTTGGCCAGATACAGGGAGAAGAAACTGACAATTCATTCGGAATTTCGCAAAGGTTCAGCTTTCCAACAGTGTATTCAAAAAGAAAGCAGATGCTGGATGCAGAATGGACGGCAAGTGTTATTAATCAGAATCTTACAAAAACACAGCTAACGAAGGAAGTTACAGATGTTTTTTACAGAATTTTAGTGCTCCAGGAAAAGAGAAAAGTGTTGGAATACATCAGCCGGTTATACACCAGCTTTGCAAATAAGGCAGGGTTGAGATTAAAAAAAGGAGAAGCCAACATTTTGGAGGAATCTACTGCTGAAATTCAAAAAGAACAGATGAACGTACAGCTGAATTCCCTGGAAAATGATCTGAATATTGCTAAACTCCAGCTTCAGTTACTGCTCCAGTCCGATGTTCCTTACCAGCCTGTAGCAGATAAACTAACTATGAATGTGGGACTCCAGGCTTCAGAGGAAATGGTAAAACAACATCCTGAACTTCAATACCTGCAGCAGCAGATCAAAGTAGGAGAGGCTGAAGTACAGCTTGAGAAGAGCAGATTGCTTCCTGAACTTCTGATCGGTTACACTAACCAGAGCATGAAAAATATTAATAACAATCGTTTCAATTCAGTGCAGGTGGGAGTAGGTATTCCTCTGTTTACTAAAGGCCAAAGAGCATTGGCTAAAGCTGCCGAAGCAAAAATTGCGATCTCTGAAAATCAATATCAAAGAAAAGAAATTGAGCTTAAAAACAGGTTGGGACAACAGTTGAAAAACTATATGAATCAACAGAGAATCATTGAAAATTATGAGCAAAAACAGCTTCCAAAATCTGAAACCATCTTAAAAACGGCTCAAAAACAGATGGATGTAGGAGAAATCGACTATCTGAACTGGGTAATCCTGGTGAACCAGGCTGTAAAGACCAAAGCAGATTACATCGACAGCCTGGAAAGACTGAATCAGATCGGAGCAGAACTCAATTTCTTAATTTCAAAATAACAGCGTCATGCAATTTAAAATAATATCAATATACAGTCTTGCTTTAATATTGGCTTTATCATCATGTTCAGGCAAAAAAGAAGAGGAAAAATCAGTTTATGAGAACACAAAATTTGCAAAAGGAACTGAGAATACTGTTCATCTTACCCAACAGCAGATTCAGTCTGTAGGAATTACGATTACATCCATTCAGGACAGAAATATGGAAAAGCTGGTGCGGCTGAATGGGAAAGCAGAGATTGCCCCCTCTCATATCAGTTCTGTTTCAAGCATTATGGGCGGACATATCAAATCCATCAATATCATTAATGGAAGCCGTTTCAGTAAAGGTCAGGTGCTGGCTGTGGTAGAAGATCCGCAATTTATACAGCTTCAGCAGGATTACCTGGTAACTAAAGCACAGCTGGAAGCCGCAAGATTGAATTTTAACCGTCAGAAAGATCTTAATACCAGCCAAGCAAGCAGTGATAAAACCCTGCAAACGGCACAGGCAGAGTATTCTACGTTGAATGCCACTTTAAGAGGTCTTGAAGAAAAACTTCGGATCATCGGGATTAATGCTAAAGGATTAAATACAGGAAATATAAGAAGCAAAATTAATGTTTATGCACCATTCAGTGGTTTTGTGAGCAAAATTCTTGTGAATAACGGACAGTATATCAACCCGGCAGATACTTTATTTGAATTGATTAATCCAGCTGGACTCCTTTTAGAATTGAAGGTCTTTGAAAACGATGTTAATGATATAAAAGTCGGGCAGGAAATCCTGGTATATACCAATCAAAATCCTGAGGTAAAATCTAATGCTAAAATTGTAAGCGTAGTTCCCAGCATTGAAACCGGAGGTTCTGCAACCGCTGTAGCCCAATTATCATCTGTGAATTCCGAATTTGTAAGAGGAATGTATATCAATGCTGAAGTCAATATCAGCAACCGCTCTACTCAGGGACTGCCTAATGATGCTGTGGTCTCTTTTGAAAGTAAAAATTATGTTTTTGAAGATCTGGGAAAATCAAATTATAAGATGATCCCTGTAGTAACAGGAATTTCAGACGATCAGTTTACAGAAATTCTAAAAGCAGATTTTTTGAAAAATAAAAAGATCGTCCAGAAAGGTGCTTACAGTCTTTTGATGATGCTGAAAAATAAAGCAGAATAATCATATTATTGTGTTTTAAAGAAAAGGTTTTGTTTACTACAATAAACAGAACCTTTTTTATTTAACCACAAATGTTGCAAAAGTTTTGGGAACACTTTAGTTATTTGAGGTTACAAGCATTGTAGGTAAGAAGTCCACATAAGTTTTGAAAAATCAAAGATTTTTCACTCTAACACTCTAACACTCTCAAACCCGCAAGCTCCCCCTAAACCCTCTTGCTGCATAATAAGAATCTGCGCCGTTATGATAATAGAATACAGTATTGTAGCGTCTGTCACAGAAAACAGCACCTCCGAGTTCCCGGATTGAAGTTGGTGTTTGTATCCAGCTGGAAGTTTTTTGATCAAATTTTCCTAATTCCTGGAGGTGGCGGTATTGTTCTTCGGTTAGAATGTCAATACCCATTTCTGATGCTTTATCAATGGCGTTGCTTTCCGGTTTGTTGGCTTTTCTTGATTCCCATGCCGGGTAATCGTAGCAAAGGCTTCTGCGTTTTGGACTTTCCGGGGAGCAGTCGAAGAAGATATATTCGTCTGTTTTTTGGTTATAATCCACAACATCAGGTTCACCTTCTGTTTCTTCCATTTCATGTAAAGACCAAAGTTTTTCGGGATTGGCTTTCAGTTTGGATTGAATCTTTTCCCATTTCAGGTCTTTGTGGCGGTGCATATTTTTTTCAAAACGGGTTTTCAGTACTTTTAAAAGGGCTTCGCTTTGTTCGGGAGTTAATGATTTCTTTTTCATGTTAAATTTTGTTTGTTCTTTTGAATGAATTGGTTTTTCTTGTTGGCAATCGCAAAGGCGCAATAGGTTTTGAGGCTGATAATATTTTTAGGGCGCAATGATTTTATCTCCGATAAAATTGAATGCTACATAGTTTTATCTCATATTTGCTGAAAATCTTTGATTTTCTTGCGCCTTAAAAATAACATTAGGTTTTAATTCTTAGCGTCTTAGCGATATTCCAACAAAATTAATGTAATTATCTGCATAAAATTTTTAATTGTGTGTTAGTTGTTGTTGAGAGAGATTTTTCGGTTTGCAGGTCTGAAGTACCATGAAATAATAACCAACACAAAGAGCAATATAGCAGGAAAGATTCTTCCGGCAATATCTCCGACAATAAGATGCGAGATCACAGCACCGGACATCACAAAGAAAAATCCCGCATAAGCCCATTCTTTTAATAATAGCTGTTTCGGGATGAGAATGGCAATGACTCCCAAAATTTTCCATACGCCGATGATGGTCATAAGATAAGCTGGATAGCCCAGATTGGTAAAATTGGCAAGCTCATCTTTATTTTTCATAAGCTGAACAATGGCTGTTGAGACCATACCTAAGGCCATCCAAAGGGTAAAGATCCAATAGATGATTCTTTTTCTTTTTTCTGATTTGTTTGATGTTTCCATAGTAATTTTGTTTTTGTGATTAGTCGGTAAGGCCTTTTCCTTCAAGGATTTGAGGAATGCATTTTTCAATTCTTGCTTCCCTGGTTTTGGATTGTTTGGCGGAGGAAAAGTGGAGTAGGTAAGCTCTTTGTCGGCCTGGTGTTAAGGCTTCAAAAGCTTCTTTTAATACAGCATCCTGATCCAATCTGTTTTGAAACTCTTCAACCATTTCAAAATCTTTGGTTTTCTTCATTTCAACCTTCACTCCGGATTCTTCAATCTCAACCGCTTCAAACATATATGCCCGAAGTTCTTTTTCCAGATCATGGATCTGCTGTACCTCTGTAAAACGGATCTGTCTTGCCGCCTGTACATTTTCAGACTGCTGAATTAAAATCTGGTCAGGATCTTTCATCAAAGCACCTTTAAAGAAGAGCAAGGCGCAATATTCTTTAAATCCGTGAATTAAGAATATATTTTTCCCTTCATAGGTATAACATGGGCAGCCCCATTTTAAATCTTCTACCAATTCGGTACTTAGAGCAATGGTTCTTAATGCTTCAAATTCTTCTCTCCACTGTGTGGCGTTTTCGAAGAAAAAATTAACTTTTGGATTCATGTTTTTGGGTTTGAGGGTTTTGGGAGTATTAGAGTATTAGAGTATTAGAGTATTAGAGTATTAGAGTATTAGAGTGGGAGCGTGATAACGTTCAAGGTTGTTATCCTTTTACTGATGATTGACGATTCACTTGCGAAGCAAAATTCGCTATTGACATCACAAATTAAAATTTGACATCATCGTCTCTCATCTCTTCGTCTATTATCTATTGGTCTTTAAACAGCTCCTGTAAACGATTATGTGCCCTATTAATTCCCTGCGCAAAAGGCATTTTCAGATGTTGATCTCTGAAGTCTACGGATTTATAAATGGTTTGAATGGTGATTTTACTGGTAGTATCCGTTAGTTTTTCAAATGCTAAAAACTCAATCTGAACCGGAAAAGGTGTGTTTTCCATCTGAAAAGTTCTTATAATCTTCTCATTCTGAACAATGTCATGAATGGTTCCATTGGCGCTGAACATTACTTCTCCCTGAGGGTTTGAAGTTTCGAAACGGTAACTTCCATGTTGTTTGTTTTCAAACTTGGTGACTTTGGTTCCCATCCATTGTTCAAAAAGTTCAGCTTCTGTATACGCTTTGAAGAGCAATTCTACAGGTAGATCAAATTCTCTGATAATGAAGATTTCCTGTTTACCATCTTCTGCCTGGATTTTTGTTTTTAGTTCCATATTTTAAGGTTGGTGTTTTAGGGTTTGAGAGTATTAGAGTAGGAACGTTTAAGGTTGGTATCCTTTCCTTGATGATTGACGATTCACTTGCGAAGCAAAATTGACTATTGACACCCACAATTTAAACTTTGCACTCATAGTCTCTCATCTCTTCGTCTATTATCTATCTGTCTTATGTAAGTCTCGGTATGCTTTCATCACACTTTCCAGCTTATTGAATTTCTCATCCCACATTTGGCGGAATGGCTCTATAAAATCGGCTATTTCTTTCATTTTATGGGGATTAAGGTGGTAAGTGATTTCACGGCCGTTTTGTTCAGATCTCAACAGTTCACATTCTGTAAGGATCTGAAGATGCTTGGAAACGGTAGGTCTTGCGGTATCGAAATTGGAAGCAATGGCTCCTGCAGTCATGGATTGAGCAGCCACCAGCATCAATATAGATCTTCTGGTAGGATCTGCGATCGCCTGGAATACATCTCTTCTTAAATTCATTGTGTAGTTATTTGACTACAAATATATGTGTAGTTATTTAGCTACGCAAGTTTTCTAACAAAAATTTAAAAAAAATCCTCCTGTAAATTTTTACAAGAGGATGAAGTATTATTTTTAATTATGCTTTAATATATTTATAATTAAAAGCGTTAACATTTTCATTTTCAACCTTTATTTTGCCCATTGAACGCAGTTTTTGTAAAGCTACTTTTACTTTTTGCATATCATCTTCGCCACTAAGTTGTCTAACTAATTTATTAGTTAATACAGCATTAGTATTCTCATCAATATAATTGAGAATTACATCTTCAATGGAAGCTAATCTTTGATGTTTTATAGTTACAATAAATGCATTTTCTGTTTCTTCAAAAGAAGGGTCTACTAAACCGGCTTTTTTTAGTTCATTCTTTGCTGTGTCTAATCCCTCACCAATATCATGATTAACAGGGTTGGGTAGATTATGTAACATTCGAACAATATTTGGATTTCTTGAAAATCTTTCTGTATATAAATTTTCGATTGTCATATAACCAGGAAGCTTTCCTGGGCTTTGGATTTCTATTCTATTATCAAAAATTCTAACATGAATATCATCATTTAAGCTATAATCACGGTGTATAACAGCATTTACAAGAATCTCTTTTAATGCTTCAGAAGGATATATAAGTTTTATCAGCTTTTCTCCATCACTAAATGAAGCTCCATTAATATATTCTTCAACTTTATTGACAGTTTTTTTTATTACGTCTTCAGTTGTTCCATTAATTGTCACTGGTAGTTCTTGGAGTTGCTCACGTTTATATTCCTTTTCGGTGGTTCTAAGCCTGTAAACTTTTACTGCACATCGAGTATTCATTGTAGCTTGAGCATCTTCATCAAAAAGTAAAATACAACCTACATTTGGTAGTCGTTCTGCCCCTTTTTTAGTTAATAGTTGTTGTTTTTTTAAAAACAACTCGGGTGTTATACTTGTTGCTATACGATTCATATAATCTGATAAAGAATTACTTTGGATTATATCTTCAATATCTGCATCATCGACTATTCTTTTTTCATATGGTTCTGCTCCTTTTGCATATGATAAGAAAGTAATTCTTTCACCTTTTATTTTTGTTTTGGAGGCATTAATTCTTATGAAACAATCGCCGTTTGCAGTATAATGTACTTTTGGGCTTTTAGGTATATTAAAATGTAAAATAAGACCTTTATCTCCTGTATCTAAAAATTCTGTAATAACATTTTCAACGGCTGGAGTTGTTAATTCTAAGAGTACAGATATCAGGGCATTTGCTTCTTCTTGGTCATTAAAGCCATTAATACGTTCAGTTTTAGAAGAGTCATCTTCAATACCAATATAAATATCTCCACCGTCGGAGTTAGCAAATGCAACGAAAGTTTCTTGAAGCTTGGCTGGAGTGATTAACTTACTCTTAAAATCATTAAAATGATCTTCATGCAATTGCAGTAGTCTATTTATTTCATTATTATTGATGTTTAATGTTTTCATCAAAAAGAATTATTTAATTAGTTATAGTTTATGTTTTTTGTTAAGATAGTAAAATCAATTACATTTTATTTTGTATTAACCTCTCCAACTTCTCAATCATCTCCTTCTGTTGCTGCAGCATACGCTCATAAAGCTCAACCATTTTATCAATAGGATTGAAAGTAGGTTGGTAACTATACAATGAATTACCTGTAGCATTATCATTGTTATTAACTGTGTTAGAAATAATATTCACTGCCTGTTCTTCATCAAAATTCTCAATCGCCTCCGCCGGAACTTTCAAAATCTTCGCTACCTGCGCCAGAATATCAGATTCTACGGTTTCTTTTTGTTCTAAAAGAGAAACTTTCTTTTGGTTCCAGTCGTCACCCAATTCAAAAGCTAAGGCTTCCTGCTTGATGCCCAGCATTTCACGGAAACGTTTTATATTTCTACCCTGATGTATTTTTTTATTTTGCATATCTGTGTCAATCATAATAACAAATATAAAGCTTTAAAAGGTAAAAATAAAGCCCCTGTTCAAAATAAATTATCTTCTAAAATATCCATTCTACGGCATAAAATATTCATTTTTAACTGGTATAGCTGTCATGATATTTCTTGCTTTGTTGAAAAACAACGATATGAGAAAAGTAATTATTCGGGGCAAATATAAGATGGTCTCCATTCGTAACCTTACGGTTTCCCATAAATCATTTGAAAGAGCGTATAGAAGGCTGGTCTTCTTCCCGGAAATCCGGTTGGCAGGGAAGTGGTTGCTGGAGTCTGGTTTTGAACCGGGGGATCATGTGGTGGTGACGGTTTGCCGAAACAGAATTGTATTGGAAAAGGAGATGTTTTATGAGGATGTGTAAACAAAACATTTTATCTACTAAAAATATTATTTGCCACTAATGCACGAATAGGATATTTTGTTATGGTAAATAATGGCCCCTTTTTTATAAATTTTATAAGATATCATTGTATAGGCTTTAAAATGAACGAAATGTTTTTTATTAGTGCGTGGCAAAAAAATCTGCGTAATCTGTGTGATCTGTGGGAGAGTTTTTTAGATGCAGAGTTTTATGGAGGTAGCTGTTATATTTTTAGGAAGCTAAGAGTGGGCAAGCGAACTTGCCTGATGAAGGTATGGCTAGTGATTCGAAGGCTTTTGAGATCTCTCGCAGATTTTGGAGATTAAGCAGATTTTTTAAAGTATTGAGATCTGCGTCATCAGCTTGATCTGCGAGAGTTTTTTTAACAC
The DNA here is from genome assembly GCF_057815135.1 of Chryseobacterium sp. II3a. Taxonomy (NCBI): domain Bacteria; kingdom Pseudomonadati; phylum Bacteroidota; class Flavobacteriia; order Flavobacteriales; family Weeksellaceae; genus Chryseobacterium; species Chryseobacterium sp. II3a. The sequence goes on from NZ_JBYPZJ010000003.1 coordinate 320,649, forward strand.
AAAGTTTTATGACGGTAGCTGGATATTTTAGAGAGCTAAGTATGGGCAAGTTGACTTGCATTTAATAAACCATTGAAATGCAGTGAGAAAAGGACTAGTCATGAAATAATCTTATCTTTGAAAGCCCAATGTTTTCTGAGCATTAATCAATATTATCATCAATGAAATTTTTACTTGACTTTTTATTTCGTGTTTTACAACTTTTTACAGAACCTTATTTTTTAGTATTTCTTGCAGTAGTTATTATTGCTCTTTTGAGAAGGAAGAATAAGAGTAAAAAATGGAGAATTGGAATTCTTATAACAACCGTATTGATGATTATTTTTATAGGAAATGGGTTTCTGGGGAAACTAACTTCCGGATATCTGCAGGAAAGCTACCTCAATACACCTGATGTAAAAAATACAGTGGGTCAGATTCCTGTTATTGTTGTATTGGGTGGCGGTGTTGTAGATATTGACCATACAGAAAAATTACACACCATGTCTTATTCAAGAATGGTAACAGCTTATCAACTGTATCATGAGTTTAAGAAAAATAATCAGCCTTGTAAAATAGTAATTTCCGGAAAAGGAAGGGGAAAGAAAAGTGAGGCAGAACTTTTCAGTGAAAATTTTAAAAGAATGGGGGTAGAAGATGCTGATATTATTAAAGAAGATCAAAGCATGAATACCTATCAGAATGCAAAATTTTCTAACGAGATATTGAAGAAGATGGGAACTTACAACTTATATCTGGTGACTTCTGGCTTTCATATGAAAAGATCTGTTGCTTTGTTTCAAACATTTGGATTAAAACCTATTCCGGAGGCTTCAGATATTATAGATACAGAAATCACGGTATTTCCTAACAGTTATAATGCAGCATTTACCTTTGTGATGTTGAAAGAAGTAGTGGGAATATGGCAGGTACAGTTGTATAACAGTTTGGGGATGAATAAATAATATTCTATTAAAGGATAAGGAATTAATTTGGGACTATGTAATAATCTCAAGAAATATATCCTCAATTTTTTTAAAGCAAAGAAATATTTATTAAACCGTTTTATTTTAAGTGAGTAAAGGAGCGATTTCGTCGCTGATGAAGCTGTATGATTATGCGTTCGCTTAGAAAGAATCAATGAAATTGATCCCATCTTTGCTTCCTTAAAAATATCCATGAAGAATGATAAATCTTTGCATTAAAATTAAACTAATGTGATAAATGAAATTCTATTTCTCGATCTATAATACACAGAACCGGACTCTTGAGTTAGCTTAAGTGTCCGGTTTACTTTAAAATGTTTAAACAGTTTTAATAAGTTTGGCTAAAGCCAAATTGATTGTATTTTTTTATCGGATGGGTTATAGCCAATCTCTATTGAATTGACTTACATGTGGTATTTTAAATTTTCATCTTGTTTTCTCCAACGAAATCAGCATGTTTTTCTAAAAAATCTTTCAAAAATCACAGAAAATCCCTGAAATACAAAAAGTGATAGGAAGCCCAAATAAGCCCTGTTTTCAATCCAGTACCTATGCTATCTGACTGAAATTACAGGCGATTTATGGACCAATTTCATTTTAGGCTAAAATGTTGGAGTTTTTACATTTTGAAGACATTAAATTTATGGCCGTCAGGATCTGCAAAGACAAAACCATAATAGTTGTTTCCAAAACTTTCAGGTTCCGAAACAATGGTTCCACCGGCATTCCTAACTTCTGCAGCCCATTGATCAACCTGATCGTTAGTCTCAGCTGAAACGGTAAATATGATTTCATTTGAAGTTTGGGAATCGCCAAAGGAAACACCTTTTACATTGGTTTCCAGTATATTTTTCAGGAAGAAATGAATAACAAAATTATTTTCTCCGAAAAAGAAGCTTACTAACTCATTAGAAGTGTGAGGATTGTTGGGAGTGCATCCTATGGCTTCATAAAATTTTTGGGTACGCTCCAGGTTTGCAACAGCTAGGTTGGCCCAGATCATTTTAGGTTTCATATATTTTATTTTTTGGGTGAGGATAAAATTACTTCCTTTTACCAATACAAAGCTTGTCATGTGGCAAGATTTTGTATTTTTAATGGACAGAAAGAAATCAATGGAAAAAATACTTGAGACATTAGATTTACATATTGAAAAATTAAGACCGGAATTGTATAGCCATTTAAACGCATCATTGACTGAAAAGGATATTCAAAAGCTAGAAAAACAATATGATATCCAAATTCCTGACGATCTGAGATTGTTTTACGGTTGGAAAAACGGGCAGGCGAGTGACTGTTATGATTCTTTTGTGAATAATTCTATGTTGATTCCTTTGGAAGAGGTTCTAGACATTGCTCAGGAACTGACTTCGATGATCGGAACCGATTTTGAGATTGAAAACTGGTGGAATGAAAACTGGCTTCCCATTTTCCATAATGGTGGCGGGGATTATATTTGTTATGATTTAAAAGGAATTTTTACCGGAAATAAAGGTCAAATTCTTGAATTCTGGAACAGAGATAATGACAGAAACGTTATTGCTGACAGTCTTGAAGACTTTTTGAATCAGTTAAATCAATATTACGAAAATCATTCAGGTGAATTTGATGAATTTTTTACTGTTGAAAGTAGAAAAGGCTTTCCTAAGAAGTTTATGGCTGGGTAATTTAACATAATATATTTGAAGATCAATGAATAATGAAGTTAAGAAATGAAATAGAGCCAGATTTTGAAATTGCAGAAAAACGATATCCCGAAGTTTTAAAGCTTATTTTGGAATATACAGACTACTGTGATGAGCACGGAGATGAAGATTCCGGTGAATATAAAAAGCTGGAAAATAAGCTTCATTCCATGACAGGAAAAGAAATGTCCCGGTTTAATCTTTGGGAATGGTGGGAGAGTGATGGAGCAGAGCATCTGTCTTTTGATATCAGCTTACCAGATCCTCAAATTGTAAAAGATATTACCAAAGATGAGCTGTCTGAGATTATAAGAAGATTAAAAACTTTTGAAGTTCCGAATCCTGATGATTCATCTTTTAAAGAGCTGTTTTATCATTATATCTGTTTTGGCAGCAGCTATTTTCCTGATTTTTTAAAATTGAATTTTAAAGGCTATGATATTAAATTATTTCAGTCTCACAAAGATAAAGAGGGTAATTATAATGAGTATAGTCAGGAAGAAATAACAGATAGACTATGGAATGGAGGACTGAATAACCCGTGAAAAAATAAAAAATGAACAATACAATCATTAATAAAATCAAAGCTTTAGGTGGAAATACAGATGCTGTACATGCAGATCAAAGCTTTATGGAGAATTGGAAACAGATTAAATTTCCTCACTATTTGTATGATAAAGACTGGGATGTTTATGGGATTGACCAGTTTTATGAAGCGAATAAGGAATTGTATCAGAATCAAAAGAACAAATTCTATGAGAATCTGATGTCGCATTATTTTTCAGCGCATGATTCAGCGTATGGACAGTATTTTGTGAAAGATTGGATGTTTACGCCTTTTAAAGAAGGTTCTGAAGATCAGGAAGAATTCGATGATTTAATTGATGAAGATTATGTGCAGGATATTGTAGGGATTTCTAAACCTGAATTTTTCTGTATATTTTATTCTTACGGATATCCTGATCATTATTTCATCTGTACGGAAGATCCGGATCAATCTAATCCAACTGTTTACAGTACAGATCATGAAGTCTATTTTGATGAGCTTGAAAATAAAGGTAAACTTGAAGAATTCCTGGATTGGTTTATGACGAAAGATGAGTTCCGGGAAGTCGTTGGAGAATATTTGACGGAGAAGCTAGGGGAATAGTTTTTTGGGCAGGAAGCTGGATGCTGGAAGAGGGAAGCCCTTGAAGTGTTATGAAGAAGAATATCTCTTTTTTAACCTTTTATGCAGTAGTTTTGCAGGGACCAACAGTTATCTGACTAAAAGTAACTTCCAGCCTCCAGCTTCCATCCTGCTAATTTAACATAATATAAAAGTTGCTATTATGAGATCCTAAAAGAGAAAAACTATACAATTTTTACTTTCAGGCAATTTGCTGATATAGAAAAATTCAGACCTTTTTTAGAGCAAATGTTTTCAGAATTAAAAGCTGAAGGCAATGGTGGCGGTAATTCTGAGTTTGGTGATGAGCTTTTAAAATATTGGTATCCAAGAAATTTTCACTGTATGAAAAAGACGGTTGTCATATACAGGGATACCCGTAAGAATTTTTGAAGAAATCCTCAGGGATCGATTCTACGGAATTAAAAAATTATTTAAGCAGAATATCCGGAACTTTAGGCGTTATAAATCATTTAAAAAATACAATTGAGCCTAAGGATAAGAGTTGAACGTTTTACAGGAAATGTTTATCTTTTGACAAGTGGCCAGACTTTTTCATCTGCAACAGATTTCGCAAATGCATTCAAATTTTTAAAGCTGGGAAAACTACAATAGATTTTAATATTGTAACCACAGAGCATGACAGACATGGTGTAATGCCTGATGATATACAGGTTGAAGCAGAAAAAGCTTTGGATTATACAGTAGAAAGGCTTATCAAGCAATAAGTGAGGTTGTTATGCACTCTTTTCTGTAATAATATATTTTTCCTATAATTTATATTATGTTAAATTGTATGTATTTCAGGATTTCAATTTCTTCTCATTTTGAATTCCATTTCGTTGATTCTAATTGATTCTATAGAATTTATAAAACATATCCCCATATTGCTATTTTATTCTCGAGATTATTTCATCGAATTTTTCAAGCAACAATAGCTTGTAAAGTTCAGCAACTTCTTTCCAATCTTTAGCTTGATATTTAATTTCTTTTTCTTCAAAAATTACAGAAAGTGAAAGATCTTTATGTACTTCAACTACCTTTTCATCATTAGTTATAACAGAAACCCAAAAAGCTCCATGCTCGTTATCCATTAATTGAATATCTTTTATCGCTTTTACTATATCCTTTTCATCAATATTGTCTTTTTGATAGCCTTCAGCATATTGTATGTAGTTTTCTGTCATTACGTTTTAGATTGGTTATTTCTTTGTATGAAATAAAGATCAGGCAATTATTTTTCATTAAGAATCTGTTGTAATATTAAAGCTGTTGCCTTAGCATCGTCTAATGCTCTATGAAATTTAAAATCTTCTTTTATATTCATTTTTTGTAAAACTCTTTCTAGGGAGATTCCAGATGTAGAAATATTTTTCTTTGCCAGCCAATAAACACCCAATGCTCTGATATCAAAACCTCCGCCAACAAAATATTGATTATAATCTAATCCAAATTCCGTAAATTCTTTCCTCAAAAGTGGTAAATCATAGTACAATCCCCACCCTGCTAACGTTGATTTATGTATTTCATTTTTTCCAAAAGTTTTGCAACTTCCTTCTAAATCGTAAATGACTAAATCACTTGAGAATTTCATATCAATGTTTATTAACAATCCCTCAAAGGTATATTCTTACTGCGCAATCAATTAGCGTATAGTATCGTTTTTATTTTAATTCAATATTTCATCTTTAAGATGCCCACCAGTGGTTGCCAAATGAATTTTTCCCCATGTAGGATCCGTTAAAAATAAATCCAGATCATAAGCAAATGAGTCATTTTTATCTATTCTAAATTTTTTTAAATGTATCTCGGGTATATAATATATCCTGCACTCTCCTACTTTTATTCTGTAATTTCATTATGTTAAGTAAACTCAAGCTCATCAAAATCCTTTATTTCAGATAGTTTTAACAATTTGTTGACTTTAATCGTTTCCCAGCTGTCTTTGTATTTGACTTCATAATTGTCTCCATCATCATCTTTATTTAAATTGTCTTTTGTAAGTTTCCTTTTGGTCAGAAAGTTAATGCTAACCTCATATTGAGGTACTGGTCCTCTGCTTGAATAGGAGTCATAGCCAATGAGCTCCATATCTCCATTTTGATGTCTAAAAGTGTATCCCCAAGATCCATACCTTCCATGTCCATAGTCAATATGTAAGTTTCCTTTTTCAATGCTTACGCTTAACTCAGGAGCAAAGTATACACCGCCATCCTCATTTTCAGAGGAAAAACAATTGTAATTTTTAGAAGCCAACTCATAATAATTGCCTTTATTCAATAATACAATAATCCCTCTTCGATTTCGGTCTAATTCACCGCGATTTTCATCTTTTATAACTTTACTTTTGTCTGTTCCTTTGATGATGAGTACAACGTCATCTAATCCGTCTTTGTTCAGGTCTCCTTTTATTTCGTCCCAACCTTCAGCTGAAACTCCCCCTTCATATTTATTGATGACATAACCTTCCGGAATAAAGTCACTTGGATTTTTCTTTCCTTCAATGTTTTGTGGAGAATTATTTATATTAATGTCATTTTCCTGAACTTTTTGAACTTCTGTGTCCTTGCTTTCTTTTGAATTCGGCTTTTCATTTTTACAAGATTGTAAGGCAAAAGAAAATGCCAGAAGTATAAAAACTTTTTTCATCGGTTTTTTATATTTTCAATTTTGCTTGGTTATTAATCGCTTATTTATTGACGAATATAAATATTTTTTACAATTTATGTAAGGAAAACTTGTAAGTAAGCACTATAAAAATCTGAAAAATCTGTAGTAAAAATATTTTTTAAGCTTATACTGTACTCTCCTATTGTTGAATGAATTGCGTGATTACTATCATTAGTCTAAAAAGCCCCAAAGCAAGGCACTTTGGGGCTTAATTTAGATATCTAGTGTCGTCGTATTAAAGAATAATAGTCTATTTCTTAACTATTTTAGTGGAAATTGTATTGCCTTTTAACAAGTAATTTCCTGATGGATATTCTGTTAGGTCGATACGGTTGTTTCCTTTATTTAAAATCATATTTTTAATGAGTTTACCTGTGATATCATATAAATAAACACTTTCGTTGGTAGCAGACTCAATGGTTACTACTCCTGTTGTTGGGTTCGGATAAGCTTGAGCTTTAACTTGTTTTGTTGTTTCAGCGGTTGATAAATTTGAGTTGCAACTTGGATTATAAGAATCTCCATTAATATTAAAACCTTTGTTTACCAATTGAGCTCTTGCCATAATAGCTTGTGTTGTAGAATAAGTTAATCCTGCTGCTTCTATGACTCCAATTGCGGATCCTAAGTTTGATAATGTAGGATTATTGCTGAGAGCAATTAGAAATTTATTATAATTAATACATGATAAACCGGAATTGTTAAATCCGAAATACACATAGGCCGAAGGAACATTTTGAAACTTGATATTCCAGGTAGAAATATCCTGATTAAAAAGCGAAGCCCCATTAAACATCATAAAACCATAAGCACCCCCAACTTTACTAACATCCCAGTTCCCAATAGGCTGATTAAATGATGATGCATTGGTAAACATTTGGTCAAAATTTACTACTTTACTGGTATTCCAATTATTAAGAGGCTGATTAAAAGATTTAGCATTAGAGAACATATAACGGAAATTCGTGGCATTGCTTGTATTCCATGAATTTAATGGCTGGTTGAACGCTACCGCATCCTGGAACATTGAAATGAAATTGGTTCCGGACGAGGTATTCCAGGCAGAAATATTTTGATTAAAAGAAGATGCGTAAGAAAACATATCCCGAAAATCTGTAACTTTTGCTGTATTCCAGGTTCCAATAGGCTGATTAAACAATTTTGCTTTGCTAAACATACTGCTCATATTCGTAATATTGCTTGTGTTCCAGTTAGCAAATGAAGGATTACCAATCAAAGACGGACAATTAAGAAACATTTGTGATAGATTGTTGATTTGTGTCAGATTAGGAACATCTGTAGCGGTTACATCAAGGTTTAGACAGTTCGAAAATCCTTGGTCAAATTGCTGAAGCCAAAGGATATTTCCCCATTGGCTCACCTCGAAGAGTTCCGGATTTCCACTGGCATTCATATAAGGGCTGCCTCTGAATCCATAAAATAATCCATTACCATTGGATACTTTCACTCTGTAGGCTGCCTGGATAGGATTAGGATGTAAAGATGTGCCAAAAGAAATCGTCGTAAAATTACTGCTATTAGAAGTTACAGAAAGAGTTCCATGATGCTGCGGATACCCTACTTCTTCCCAGCTAATAGTATAGTTGGTTCCTGTACCGCCAAAAGATATCGAATTATCTATGGTTCCATTGATGTTAGGTTTCCACAAAGTAATAAATTCGTTCTGTGCATAGGAAATGAAAAAAAGAAAAAGAAAAATGATTACTAGTTGTTTTTTGTACATAATTTAAAATAATAATTTTTAAGGTTAAAATTGGTTTTAATAAGATGATAACTACCCGGGATTCTGTATCTTATCTCTAATACAAAGATATAGACGCGTAGCGACAGAACTTGTCGTATTAAAATTATTATGCATTTTTTTTTAATATTTTTCTTTAAAAGACTTGGGTTTATCTTGTTGATTATCAGTAAAATGAAAGCGATTGAGTAGTGTAATTGCCTAATTTCCCTTCAAATCAAAAAGACTTTTTCAAATAAAGCCTAACAACGCATAATTATCTGTGAAAATTTGTGCTATCTGTGGTTAAAAAAGCTTTAAATATTTCTTATCATTTAGTCCAAGTAAGATATTCTAGATAAAATGTATATTGTACTCTCCTATTCCTATGCTATTTTATAGATTATGCTGTTAGAAAAATTATTCAAGGAATTTAATGTAGATGTCAATACATTCAATTCAGCTGATTCTGCGCTTTTTGACCAATATTTTGAGCGAATCTTGGTTAAAAAGAATACATTCCTTATCAAAGAAGGTGAATTGGAGCAATACAGCTATTTTATTTTCAATGGAATAGCCAGATGCTGGACTTTAAATCACAAAGGAGAAGAACAAACTTTCTGGTTTTGTAAGGAAGGTTCATTTTCTTTATCCAATATCTCCTTTACACTAAAGGAAAAATCAACTTTTAATGTTCAGACCCTTACAGAATGTGAAATTTATAGAATTGATCAGGAACAGGCAGTTCAGTTGTATGAAGCAATTCCTGGTTTAAAAGTTGTTTTTGATGATCTTACCGCTAGATTGCTAAATAAACTTTTAAACCGGAATATAGATCTGATAAAATATACCCCTGAGCAATATTACCTAGAGATGATGGCTGAATATGGAAATACTTTCAATGATATTCCTTTAAAGGATATTGCCTCGTATCTGGGAATTACTCCTCAGGCATTAAGCCGAATACGGAAACGGATTTTTTAACCCAGGTTCAGCGTTTACCATTAGGAAAATACGAATTTTGCTGCTTAAAATTTACGATTATGATCAGAGAAATACATGAAACAGATTACCCTCAATTAATGAAAATATGGGAAAGTTCTGTACTCAATACCCATGATTTTTTGAAAGAGGAAGATTTTAAGTATTATAAAAAAGAGATTCCAGGCTATTTTGGACACGTTAGCTTACTCGGATTTGAAGAAGAAGGTTCCTTAGTTGGATTTATGGGAGTTGCTGACGGAAGTCTTGAAATGTTGTTCATTCATAATGATCACCGTGGTAAAGGGATTGGTAAGAAGCTGATTCAGTATGGAATTGATAATTTAAACATTACGAAAGTAGATGTGAATGAACAGAATGACCAGGGTGTTGGTTTTTATAAGCATATTGGATTTAAAATCCTGAACAGGTCAGCATTAGATGGACAGGGTAAAGAATACCCTATTTTACACATGGAATTATAATTTTATATAGCAAAAGCATCCAGATGGATGCTTTTGAATTTTATAATATAAATACTTTTATACCTATACCTGATTACTATACAATAAATAATGATGCAATGGCTTGTGCATCACTTCCACTTAATGTTTCATCATATGCCGCAGACCCGGCTGCTGCTCCGAATGCGGTTCCGGTATTATACCCTGCCTGATTAACATTATCTTCTCCTGCGTATACAGGATTAGTTGCTGAAGGCATATTTCCTCCATTAGCAAGCTCAATCCAGCCTTTATTGGCTCTCATTCTTCTTACCTGCGAGGCATGTCTTGCTTCCACAGAATGAATTTGTAATGCGGCTTGAAGAACAACCTTATTTGACATTACGTTTCCAGCCTGTCCTTTATAGGCTCTTACCCCGGTATCTTCGAAAGCCTGTGCCAGAATCAGAAATTGATTGTAATCGGTAAACGGGGAAAAATTTCCATTAGCGGTAAAATCAAACGTAGGCTTAGATCCTGGAGTTGACCCTAAGGAAGTAAGTGTACTTTTGAGAAAACTGACATGGGCTGATTCATGTTTGGAAATTTGCATAAAAACCGTTCTGTCTGCATTGGGAATTAAACCTGCTGTGGATAATCCTATAGCATAATATTCATTTTCAAGATATTCAAGAACTAAAGCGAGCTGTAAAGCATCCGTTAAAGTGCTTTTAAGGGCAGCTCCTGTCATTGTTGCATGGGGTGTTTCTGCTTTTGCAGGAGTCGTCATGAGTGCACCTAGTCCAAGGGGAACAGCTGCTGTAGCTGCTTTTTTTCCAAATACTGATAGATTGGTAATCGTTTCTAATCGGGAAGCTTCCGTTGTGAAAAATTTATCATGAGAAAGCTTATCTAGTAGTCTAAGAATGTTCATAATACAAGTTTTTGAAGATGAATAATTTAATTAATACCTCTTTCTTTCCATGTAAAGCGGGTTTTGATAAATCCTCCTGCTGCCGCTACAATATCTTTCGGCTCTTTAGCAAGATCGAGACCATTAGCATCGATCACATCATCCCCTGAAAAGTCAGCAGATCCCGGATTGATAAGATTTCTGATAGCAGAGGCATGTCTGGCTTCTACAGAAACTATTTTTCCTGCAATCACAAGATAAGCGGAATTGGTAATATATTTACCAGCACCATTATAGGCTGCCACTCCGGTATCTTCCAGTGCTTTAGCTGTTGCTAATACAGAGTTTCTGTCATTAAAATTCACATTGGGATATTGAAAATCAAGTTTCGGAAGTACATTTTGAGTAGCACCGGTGATGGCTGCCTTAAAAAAATCCCGATGGATTACTTCGTGATGGTAAAGATCGGTAAAAACTTCTTTTTCAATACTGGAAATCCCGCTGTAAAAATTGTTGACAACTTTGGTGTAAAAATCGGCTTCCAGTTGCTCCAGAGCGTAAGCATAGTTTAAGACTCCTACATCGCCAGATCCTAAATCAAAGATTTGACCGTCATTTATCATCTGAAAATCATCATCATCATTACATCCTATCATCGTAAGGCCGGCAATTGCCAGTCCCACTCCACCTAATTTTAAAAAATTTCTTCTGCTGGTATCCAGCGTCGCTCCCTGATTAGAAACATGAATTGTATTTTTCATAATATTAATCTTTAAAGTGTTTGATTACATGATAAAAAGAAGAAAAACAGCACATAAAATGCTGTTTTAGATTCTGTTGTTTTCTACGGCATTAAAACCGTATCAATGACATGAATGACGCCATTGGATTGATTTACATCTGCAATAGTTACTTTAGCACTGTTTCCTTTTGCATCTTTTATATAAAGATCTTTTCCTTTTGTCCAGAAAGTAAGTTCTTCGCCTTGTACGGTTTTCATCATACTTTTACCATTTCCAGCTTTCACGGCAGCCCAGATTTCTTTAGCACTGTATCTTCCTGGTAAGACATGATAGGTCAATATACTTGTAAGTGTCGCCTTATTTTCAGGCTTTACAAGAGTTTCTACTGTTCCTTTCGGAAGTTTCGCAAATGCAGCATCAGTAGGAGCCAATACAGTAAATGGACCTTTTCCTTCTAATGTTTCTACCAATCCTGCTGCTTTTACGGCGGCTACTAAAGTTTTGTGATCTTTAGAGTTTACAGCATTTTCAATAATGTTTTTGGAAGGATACATAGGAGCTCCTCCTACCATTACTGTTTTTTCTTTCATCATTTGTGCATTTACCTTTCCACTGAAAGCAAATGATAAAGCTACCATTGCTAAAACTGTGATGTGTGTTCGTGTGTTCATTGTAATATTTTTTTAAATTAATTGTAGTTAATTTGTGCTTTTAATGTCATTTACGAGCTTGGTTGTATTTTAGATTGAAAAAAAATGAAATTTTATTTAAACGACTGTAAATCAATTTATTATTTTTTATTAAAATGAAAGATTTCAGGGTTTTAAAATCTTTTTTCATTCAGAGAATTACTTATTCACAACAGATTGATTGCTATAGTGAATTAATAAGGATTTTTGATTTTAAAATAACCTGTTGTGTTTTATACACTGGCAATACAACAGATAAGTGCTGTTTTGATATTAAGCCTTTCATATTTAATATTTTTTAAATATTTTCTTAAAATGCTAGATGATGTAAAAGTTTTTTTGGATTTTATTGGGTATATGTTTTATTTTATTAAATTTGGATAGAAAAATAATTGCTATTAAAACAACCCATTCTGAAGAAGAACTTATCGTTTTATTAAAAGAAAGAAACGAAAATGGTTTTCATTATCTGTATGACCACTATTCCGGTGCGTTGTATGGTATTGTTCTTCGTATTGTTCAGTCTAAAGAATACACTGAAGAAGTCATTCAGGATGTTTTTGTTAAAATATGGAATTCTATTCATCAATATGATGCCTCTAAAGGAAGGTTTTATACCTGGATGATTAATATTGCCCGCAATACAGCAATTGATTATTTAAAATCTAAAGGATTCCAGAACGAGCTTAAAAACCAATCACTTCCCGATTTCGTATATAACACTACAGAGCTTTCAACGACTAATAACTCATCAGATTATATTGGATTTAACAATGTGCTTGAGAATCTGGAAGTGGACAAGCAAGAACTTATTAATCTTGCTTATTATCAGGGATATACCCAACATGAAATATCCGAAAAACTGAAGATACCGCTGGGAACGGTAAAAACGAAGATGCGGAATGCATTGATGAAATTAAAAGATTTGCTAAAAGATTATCAATAAATTAAATTGAACACTAAAGAATACATATCATCCGGAATTATAGAATCTTATATTCTAGGCCATGCTTCTCCTGAGGAAGCAGGGATTTTGGAGTGTGTGATGAAGAATAATGCTGAAGTAAAAGCTGCTTTTGAAGAGGCACAAATAACTTTGGAACATCTTGCTACAGCTCAGGCTGTAACGCCTCCAAGTGACCTGAAATCTAAAATCTGGAATAAAATTCAACAAGAAGAGTCTCCTATTGTGGAAATAAAACCGCCTCTTTCTATAGAGACTCAGGAAACTAATGATGACAGAGATATCAAACATCCGGAACAGATACAAGGGAAAACAAACTGGAAAGCTTTTGCCGTTGCAGCATCTGCTTTATTCCTTATCAGTATTGCCGGGAATTTGTTTTGGATGAACAGCCAGTCTGCAACAAAGCAAGAAATGACAAAATTGGCAGCAGAAAAACAATCTCAGGATGCTGCTATGGAAAAAATGGATAGAAAACTGGACATGTTCTCCAATCCGGATATGCAAATGGTGATGCTCAAAGGAGTAGAAAAGCACCAGGATGCCAAAGCCATGGTTTTCTGGGATAAAAAAACAAAGAAAGTGTATCTTAATGGTGAAGATCTTCCTAAAGCGCCAACGGGAATGCAATACCAGCTTTGGGCTCTTGAAGATGGAAAACCGGTAAATGCAGGAATGTATACCGAAGATAAAGACAGTAAGACTGCTTTGGCTACCATTTCAAAAGCACAAGCTTTTGCTATTACTCTTGAAAAACAAGGTGGAAGCCCGGTTCCTACTATGGAAAATATGTATGTGATGGGAGGAATCTAAAGGTAATAACAGATTGAATTTGTGAATGTTTTCACGCTTATAATAATTTAAAAATAAAAGCATCCGACTCGGATGCTTTTTGATTTCTATACGGGTGAAACATTTTAAGATGCATATTCTACAGACGCTTCTTTGGCAGCAGCAACCATAGCAATTAATGCTTTTTCCGTTTCTTCCCAATGTCTGGTTTTTAAACCACAATCCGGATTGACCCAAAGCTGATTCGAAGGAATTACATCCTGAGCTTTTTTCAGCAGTTCAATCATTTCTTCCTTGGAAGGAACTCTTGGTGAATGAATGTCATACACACCCGGCCCGATTTCATTAGGATATTTGAAGTCTGCAAAAGCGTGTAAAAGTTCCATTTGAGATCTTGAGCATTCTATTGTAATCACATCAGCATCCATATCTGCAATGTTCTTAATGATATCATTAAATTCTGAATAACACATATGGGTATGGATCTGGGTAGCATCTTCTACTCCACTTGATGAGATCTTAAACGCTTCTACCGCCCATTTCAGGTAGTTTTGCCAGTCTGTTTTTCTCAATGGCAGCCCTTCACGGATAGCCGGTTCATCAATCTGAATAATTCTGATCCCAGCTTTCTCCAGATCCTGAACTTCATCACGGATGGCCAAAGCAATCTGTCTACAAGTCTCGGAACGAGGCTGATCATCCCGTACAAAAGACCATTGTAAAATGGTAACAGGACCTGTCAGCATTCCTTTTACCCATTGATTGGTTTGAGACTGAGCATATTGAGACCAGTATACAGTCATAGGCTCCGGGCGAAAAACATCTCCGAAAATGATTGGTGGTTTTACACAACGGCTACCGTAGCTTTGTACCCAGCCATTTTTAGTGAAAATAAAACCTTTCAGCTGTTCACCGAAGTATTCCACCATATCATTACGTTCATATTCACCATGCACAAGAACATCAATCCCAATATCTTCCTGCCAGCGGATGGTCCTCTGGGTTTCCTCTTTTAATAAAGTATCATATTGTTCTGCTGTCAGTTCTCCTTTTTTGAATTTCGCTCTCCAGCTCCTTACATCAGCAGTTTGTGGGAATGATCCGATCGTAGTGGTTGGAAATAATGGAAGCTGTAATGCTTTTTGCTGCTCTTGTTTACGGATACTGAATGGATTTTTTCTTTGCGAATCCTGTTCTGTGACAGACACTGCTCTTAGTTTTACTTCCTCATTATGAATAAGTGGAGATGTTTTTCTAGCGGAAATAACCTTTTTATTGTCTGCAAAATCCTGGATCATCTGTTGATCTGTTGTTCCTGAAGCTAATTCCTTAAGGGTAACCACTTCTTTTACTTTTTGTTTGGCAAAAGCCAGCCAGTTTTTTATTTCAGGATCAAGATTGGTTTCAAAATCTAAATCGCATGGTGAATGCAGTAAAGAACATGATGGAGCAATGAAAACTCTTTCTGAACCAAGCTTCTCGACTGCTTTTGTAATCAATGACAAAGATTTTTCATAGTCATTTTTCCAAATGTTTCTTCCATCTACCACTCCAAGTGATAGACTCAGATTTTCAGGAATAGAATGAAGAACATCTTCAAGCTGTTCAGGGTTTCTTACCAGGTCAATATGCAGAACATTCACAGGAAGTGAAGCGGCAAAAGACGCATTATTTTTTAAACCTTCAAAATAGGTGGTTACAATAAACTTAAGCTTTGGAAACAATCTTCTAAGTTCAGCATAGACAAAAGTATATACTTCTTTTGCTTTTTCAGTAATGTCTAAAGCTAGGAAAGGTTCATCAAACTGAATCCATTCAGCATCCTGGCTTTGTAGCTTTGATAAGATCTCCATATAAACAGGAAGAAGATGATGGGCAAGATCCAGTTTATCAAATCCTTCTTCTTTTTCCTTTCCTAACAATAAATAGGAAACCAAGCCGATAATCACAGGCTTTGCATTGATTCCCGCCTGTTTTGCACCGGAAAATTCATTGAATATCTTATCTGAAGTAAGTTTGAATTGCTGGTTTTTATAAAATTCAGGAACAATATAATGGTAATTGGTGTCAAACCATTTGGTCATTTCCATAGCGGTGATATCCAATCCGTCTTTCTGATAACCTCTTGCCATGGCAAAATAAAGGTCCAGTTCAGAATTGTTCTTTTTAAGAGCAACTTCATGATAGCGTGTAGGAATAACGCCTACTACAAGGCTCATATCCAATACCTGATCATAATAAGAAAAATCATTACACGGAATAAGATCTATTCCTGCTTCTTTCTGAAGGCTCCAGTTTTGGCTGCAGATAGTTCTGCCTACGGTAAGAAGTTCTTCCAAAACGATTTTACCTGACCAATACTGTTCGCAGGCTTTTTTAAGTTCTCTTTTGCTACCAATACGCGGATAGCCCAGAATGTGAGTTTGCATTTTTACAAATTTTAAATTAAACTTATTTTAAATGCTCTTTTAAAGCTTCAGAATGCTGATTTGGAATAGAATTTTTTGAAATCAATGATATAAGCAGATGGTACAGTTTCATCCGGAGATAAAAATGTACTGCAATATATCATCTGTATGACTCAAAAGCTTCAGACCGCGAAAGCATCGTCCATTCAGTAAAGGCAGGTCTCCTGACTTGTAACAGTTTCCGTCATCCTTCCCGCTTTTTGCAGTGGATATTCAAGGACAGAAACCTTTGGTGTGTTACTTACAGTTGCGCGACAGCTCGTGATTCTCACACGATTCCCTATTAATCTACCTTAAGTAAAACCTTTGCTGTTTGATGAAGATTGTAAAGAACTGATCTTTTAACAAAAATAGCTTTGTAAAAGATTTTAATTTTGTGTAAAATTAATCATACAGAATAAATAATCAACAAAGTGTATGGTATTTGATAAATTAAGCTTTTCACATATTATTTTACAGAATATAATTCTGTAAATTTGGAAGATTATAAATTATAAAAGAATAATATTCTGTGGAACAACTTGATGATAAGGATGTAAAACTGCTTAAACTGCTTCAGAACAATGCAAAACTAACCGTTAAAGAACTTGCTAAGGAAATCAATCTGTCTCCTTCTCCTGTTTTTGAAAGAGTAAAAAGGCTGGAACAGGAAGGTTTTGTGAAGAGATATGCGGCAATTTTGGATGCTGAAAAACTTAATCGTGGGTTTACGGTATTCTGCCAGATTAAATTAAAGATTCATGACCGTTCTGTGGGCTATGATTTTGTAAAAGAAATCCTGGAAATTCCAGAAGTGGCTGAATGCTATAATATTTCTGGGGATTTTGATTTTTTATTGAAAGTTCAGGTTCGGGATATGAAGCATTATCAGGATTTTGTATTCAATAAACTTGGATCTGTAGATTCTATAGGAAGTACACATAGTACCTTTGTGATGGCTGAAGTAAAGAATAATCACGGATTGACTTTATAGAAATGTTTTTATTGAAAATGATGGTATTGAACTAAACCTAACAGGTTTCAAAAATCCGTTAGGTTGTAGGTGCTTAGTATCACATCATAAAAAAGCCGCTCTGAAAAGAGCGGCATACTTTTTTAACTTTTAATGGAGCTGCTGATTAGCAAGTAGAACCACACTCTAATAATTTGATGTGGATTACACCATTAACTACACACTGTGTTTGGCATAAAGCGTTTCCTACAACGGTACCTACACCGCCGATAACACCACCTACTGTAGAACCTACACCGCCGATAACACCACCAACGATAGTACCTACTCCTCCGACAACGCCACCAACAACGCCACCTAGACCTCCTAATAAGTTTCCGATTGGATCAAGTAATCCTTCTCCTGAAATAGATTTTAGTTCGTTTCTGTCTAGTTTTTTGAAATTTTTCATGATTAAAATTTTATATGATTAATACATCACAAATATATGATAAATAATAATAAACTCATATTGTTTTCAAAAAAATAATTAAACAATTTTATTATTTAATATTTCGTTAATATAAATGTATAATAATATGAAAATCATTTTCACTTTGTATCTGTTTGATTTACTAAATTTTAAAAAACATATTTCAAATTTTAAATATTAGAGTTAATATTTTTAAGATAAACGAAGTTTTTTATGGTTAATATTAAAATCTTGTTAAAACCTGGGTTTATTGGGGAAAATCTAAGGGTAAAATGAGAAAAAATGAGGGTGTTATTGACCTGTATTCATCACTTTAGTTAAGAAATGATAAAATTCTCCAAATTTTATGGTAAAAGACCTTTCTATTATTGATAAGAGAAAGCAAAATTCGTATTTTTGTGGACATACTTCTATCAATGTCAATTTTTTCAAATAATATACGCTCACTGAGAGCCAAGAGAAAGCTTTCTCAACAAAATGTAGCTGATGACCTTACCATCTCGCGAGTGAGATATTCTAAATATGAAAACGGAATTTCAGAACCTCCTATTGAGCTTCTAATCAAGATTTCAAAATACTTTCACGTGAGCATAGATCTTTTATTATCTGTAGATCTTCAGAAATATTCAACAGAAGATATGCTGAAACTTCCGGACAATAGAATTGTTCTTCCTGTAGCAGTGGATGACCTTGGAAATGATACCATTGAAATTATTCCACAGAAAGCTTCTATGGGATATCTTGAAGGGTATAGTGATGTTGGATATATTGAAAGTCTCCAGCGTATTGCCCTGCCCTTTCTGAATAATGGAAAATACAGAGCATTTCCTGCAGACGGAGATTCAATGCCACCATTTAGGAACGGTTCCTATATTGTAGGAAAATATGTAGAGGGAATTGATGAATTGAGACCAGGAAAAACTTATGTTTTTATCACCCAAAATGATGGGATTACTTATAAGCGTTTTAAAGAAAATAAAGGAAATGCGATTTGTGTAACTGCAGATAATTCCTTCTATGAACCTTATGATATTCCGTTTGAGGATATTGTAGAGATCTGGCAATATGCTTCAGGTATTTTCCCGGAAGATTTTGAACCGGGAGATTATGAAAGTTACAATTTCAAAGAAATGTTCAGGGAGCTGAGAAAGGATATCAAAGAATTGGATAAAAAGGTTTCTACACGCCGTAGAAAGTCTTCACAATAAGAGGGATATTATATTTCGTGGTACAAAATAAACAGGCTCTTCAAATCATTTGGAGAGCCTGTTTTAAAACCAAATAAAAATATGATATGAAAACACGTTTTGTTTATAAATGAGCTGCATTCAGCATAAGGTGATGCAGGTCCGTATTTTTAATGTAAGGGTGTAGCAGCTGGCTTCCAGGTCCATAAGCAGCTACTTCTACATAATCTCCTGAGTGATCCATACTGATCCAGCCTACAGAATTTCTACTTTTTTGAATTTCTGAATACAGTCTGAATGGTAATTTTTTATAATTATAAAGCCCTTCTTCTTTTTCAAGCCTGTTATAAAAACTTTGCAAATGTTTGGCTTCATCATCACTTAAAACAAGCTTGTTCGCTTCAAATATCCAGTCTTTAATATCTTTTGCAGAATGATCTTTATGAATTTTATTCAGAATATATTCATTGGTATATTGATAGTTTGAAATGCTATTGAAGTTCTTAGTGGCATCAGTTCCATAAATGGTTCCTGGATTGGCATTTCCATGATCTGTAGTGATAATAACTAAGGTATTTCCATCTTTTTCAGCAAAGTCCATTACAGTCTTCACAGCTTCATCAAATGCCAGCTGATCATGAATCAATGCGGCTATATCGTTGGCGTGAGCGGCCCAGTCTACTTTTCCGCCTTCTATCTGAAGAACAAAACCTTCCGGATGTTCTTTCATCTGGTCAATAGCAGCGTTGGCCATCTCTGCCAGTGTAGGTGTATCCCTAAGCTCAGGCAGGTGAGCTCTGTCAATACTATAAGGCAAAGCTCCTGTAGTGAAGATTCCTAAAATCTTGTCTCCCTTATTGAAACTTTTGAGTTCTGCACGATTGTTTATAATTTGATAATTTCTTTTTCTATAAGCAGAATAGAGGTCTTTCTGATCTTCTCTTTTTAATGGATTAAAAAACTCATCTCCTCCTCCCATCAGAACATCTATTCCCAGCTCTGCATACATTTCAGCAATTTGGGGCTCAGCATTTCTTTTTGAGGAATTCACACAAAATCCCGCAGGTGTAGCGTGGGTAACAGTAACAGTTGTAACGCAGCCCACCTTTTTTCCTGCTTTTTTATATTTCTGCCATATTGGAACATGGCTTTCACCATTAGCCCCCATATTTAATACTCCGTTCTGCACTCTTATTCCGCCTCCAAAAGCTGAACTGGCTGCTGCGGAGTCTGTAACAATTGAGCTTGCAGAAGCTGTATCCATTAATGCCCGTGAAACTTTTTTGTGATGATATAAACTGAGCCAATGGCTATCTTTCCCCAATATATTTCTTGAATAAAGATCGGCCATTGAAAGAGTTCCCAAGCTCATTCCATCACTGATCATGAATATAATGTTTTTGGCTTTACCGTTTTCATGAGATTCAATATTCCTCCTGGAGCTCCAAAGTTCAGATGGTGATAGGGATAATAAACCTGACAGCAATGCTGAACCTTTTAAAAATTTTCTTCTATCCATATATTGTATCAATAAAGCACTAAATTATTACATATTTTCAATTAATGAAACTTAGTTGCGTTAATTGAAAGTTAATTTTAGATATGTTCAGGAAAAGGGTCTTCAAAATTTGCTTTTCTATCGAATAATTCTTTTTCATAGTCATTGATTAAGCAATCTGTAAGGTCCTGTAAGATTTGCTCCTTGTTGAGATGTTGGCCAATAAAAACCAATTCATTAATTCTGTCACCCCAGTTTTTATCCCATCTGCTCTCAATAAATTCCTGATTTTCTAAAAAAGAAGGATATTGTACCCTATGGCTCATTGGCATACTGCCCCACCAGACTCCTGCTTTCTCCAAACGAAATGAACCCCCTGCCTGAGAAAAGTTAAGGGCATCGCTTGATCTGGAAGCTAGCCAGAAAAGTCCTTTGGCTCTTAATATGCCTTCAGGATACTGATTAAGATACTCCCATAACCTTTCCGGATGAAATGGACGTTTGTTTCTGAATACCACAGAGCTTATTCCATATTCTTCTGTTTCAGGGGTATGATGTTCTGATTGTAGTTCTTTTTGCCAGCCTGCAGAATGTTGGGCTTTATCAAAATCAAAAAGTTTGGTGTTTAAGATCTGTTTTGGATCAATTTTACCGAATTCTGATTCCAGGATACTGGCTTCCGGGTTGAGTTTTTTAATAGCAGATTTCAAAAATCCAAGCGTTTCCGGATCAATCAGATCGGCTTTATTTAGAATAATGACATTGGCAAACTCAATCTGGTCCGTAAGAAGGTTGACAATGGTACGGTAATCCCCGTCAATATCAGTAAGGCTGCGATCCATTAATCGTTCATTCGAAGCGAAATCTTTCATGAAATTGAAACTGTCCACTACAGTTACCATAGTATCTACATAGCTGAAACGGGAAAGGTCTATTCCGCTTTCTTCATCTATATACGTGAAGGTTTGTGCTACAGGAATAGGTTCACTGATGCCGGTGCTTTCAATTAAAAGATAGTCGAAACGATCCTCATGCGCCAAGCGTTCCACTTCTATCATAAGATCTTCTCTTAAGGTACAGCAGATGCATCCATTGCTCATTTCAACCAGCTTTTCTTCTGTTCTTGAAAGGGTATTCTGATTTTCAACCAATCGGGCGTCAATATTAACTTCACTCATATCATTGACAATGACTGCTACTTTTAAGCCTTGTTTATTATGCAGAATATGGTTTAGTAAAGTCGTTTTTCCAGCCCCTAAAAAACCGCTGAGTACTGTTACAGGGAGTTTCTTTTTCATACCTTCTTAATGTTTATGATTTTTAAAGTTGATAAGGTGTGCTGTAATCAGTCCTGCTGCACCTGCATAGATGAAGGGCAAATGAATTTCAAACAGAAAGTCAATCAATATTGAAATAGCAATGCATCCAATGGAAGCCCAGAATAAAATTCGTAACCAATTATTGGTCATATGTCTTGTTTGCCTGTATACCACAAAGGTTCCGATAATAAGGAATGCAAGGTCGATATAAGGATTATGTGATATCCCTAAAGGAATAATAAGCAACAAAGGGAAAATAATACAATGAACCAGGCACAGAACGGCGGCTGATATTCCTACTGCATCAAGAATTTTTGACTTCATAAAAAGATTAGGATTTAAAATTGTTATTGTAACTTTGTTGCAAATGTATATATAAAAAATCAAATAACGCAACTTTGTTGCATTAAAAATATGAAACAGGTTAGAAATACCCACGCCAAAACTGAAATTTTAAACCTTATTAATGGCTCTGAGGTAGCATTGAGCCATTCTGATATTCAGAAGAAATTAGGAGAGCTATGTAATAGAGTTACGATTTACAGGGTTTTAGAACGTCTTGAAAATGAGGGAGCTATTCACAGGATTGTTAATGTGGATGGTGTCGTAAATTTTGCGAAATGCAGTGGAAAATGTAGTCATGAACAACATTTTCATAATCATGTGCATTTTAACTGTAAAAAATGCCATTCAGTGACATGTATTGAGAATGAAATCCCTGAAATTAGCTTACCGGAGCATTTTATTGCGGAAGAATATAACTTTATTATCAGCGGAGTGTGCCCAAAATGTACGATAAAGGCATAAATAAGCTTCCAGATTCATTTTTAATTTCCTCTGTAAGCAGAAGGCGTCATACCGGTGTATCGTTTGAAAAACCGACAAAAGAGGGATGATTCAGCAAAATTTAGTACATCAGTAATTTCCATGACTGAAAGATTGGTTGTTTTCAATAAAGATTTAGATTGTGCTATAACTGCTTCATTGATCCAAATCAGGATAGACTTCCCTGTCTGTTTACGGATTATTGTTGTTAAATATTTACTGGTAAGATGCATTTTCTGTGCATAAAAGGAAACGCTTCTTTCTTCTTTATGATGCTGATATAATAAATCAAAAAAAATAGTAGTTAATTCTGCTGCCCTTGTATGTTTTTGAACCTGTTCATTATTCGTATTATATACATCTTTTATTTCTGCTAAAAGAGCTAATAAGAGGAACTGAAGTATATCTGTCTTACTCCTGCTTTCTTCTCTATGATAATGCATAGAAATATTTGTATGATGTTGGCTAAAGATTTCAAAACCGGTATTATTCAGCCTGATACATGGTATTTGTCTTATTTCATGGAAAAGCATGTAGTTATTGGAAAGAGAATTGCTGGAAATACAATCAGGATCGAAAAAAACAGTATCTATATGCAGATCTTCTGATATTTCTATCGGCTCCATCATAGAACCGGGAAGTACAACCATCAGGGTATGGGGTTCCAACAATCTTTTCTGAAAATTTATTTTCAGTTCTGCTCTTCCTTTGATACAGATGGCACAGATAAAACCATTAACAGTATGTGGATAATTTGTTAATCCCTTTCGTACAGAATCTTCTGCTCTGTTCACCACAATTCCTTCTACATTTTGTAATCCTATCTTCTCAGATACATAAGGTATACTGTAACTTTCAACATCTTCCATGGTTTTCATCCTGTAAATTAAATTTAAAGATAAACAAGATACTTATTTTTTAGCAAAACAAACGTATTGCACATTTATTATTCTTTTGGGATAATATCCTTCGCTCACCGATCTACTTACTTTGCATCAGCTTTAATAATTAATAAAGAATGAGTTATGAAAACAAAAATGGAAATACCATTACCTCTATCGTTAAAAGAGCGTGACCGTCGTTGGGATATTGCACGCACTATCATGAGAAAAAATGAACTGGACACTCTTGTTATCTATGGAGACAGAGAATCTGCAGCACCAGCTCCGTTTTGTATTGATCATTATTTTACCAATGACAGACTTGGATCTGTGGTGATATTTCACAAAGAAGAAAAGCCAATTGTTGTAACTTTTGCTTCAATGATGGTGGCCGACCATATGCAGGCTTCCCATCGTGGAGATCAGCAATGGATTGAGCCTGAGCAAATCTATGTTGGTAAAACCGGAGCCGGTATTGGAAATATCCTTAAGAAAATGGGACTTTCAAATACACCCAGGATTGGAATAATCGGGCTAGAGCCTTATCCACCCTTCTATTTTGACGGAGCACTTCCCTATCGCACTTGGAAAGGCATCATGGAAGCCTTTCCAAACGCCGAATTAAAGCCTGTATATATGGATTTTTTCAAACTGACTGCTCCCAAAAGTGATGAAGAACTGGCTTTAATCAGACATGCGGCCCACATCGGGGAAGCAATGAGTGAAGCGATGCGAATGACAATTAAGCCTGGAGTAAGTGAAGCTGAAGTAGCTGCAGTGATTACTTCGACCTGTATTTCAATGGGAGGATTTACGGCTGAAATATTAATGGGATCAGGACCTGAATATATTGGCTGGGGGCCGCCGGCTTGGCAATACCGGTCACAACCTCCTAGAATCATTAAAGAAGGAGATATTGTTTTGTCTGAGATCTTTGCGCTGTATGGAATGTATGAAACTCAGCATCAGGCAGCAGTAGCAGTTGGAAATATACATCCGGATCTTGAACGTGCAGCTCTTGTTGCCCGCGAGTGTTATGAAGCAGGTGTTGATGTTTTGAAATCGGGAAAAACATTTGGAGAAGTTGTTGATGTCATGGAAAAACCACTTTTAGAAGCTGGTGGATGGCATGTACATCCTTTGATACATAGTATAAATCCTTATGGCCCGATTGGATTTGGAACCGCTCCGGGAATTGAAAAATTGCCACAAGCTGCCCGATACGGAAATGTTGGTAGACTGCCTAACCCTGGTAGAGATTTAGTCCTACAGGAAGGGATGTGCTTTGCCTTTGAACCCAATTGTGCTTTTGGAAATCATCTTGCCAATATCGGCGGAACTGTAATTGTTGGCAGTGAAAAAGGAATTGAACTCAATACTAACTCTACTCATCTGATGAGGGCAGAATATTAATAATAGAAATATATTTGCAGACCATAAAAAAGCCTCCTTAAAGTTGTTTTAAGGAGGCTTTATTTTTTTATATCCGCTATAAAGGAGATATATACACTTCTATTTTAGTTCCGTCATAGTTGAACGTTCCATCGGAATTGATTTTTCCAAGTACCCATTTCATATCTACCGGAACAGACCATGCAGAGCCTAATGCAAATCCGTTAACAGACCTGATTTCATTACCATTTCCTGTGGTAATGGCTGAATGAAACCATGTTTTGTCAATAGGTCTGTAGAAACCAATGGCTTTTCCTTTAGGAATAGGAGAATATCCATCCCATTTTTTTCCTCCGGTATAGTTGAAGGTTTCTAACCATTTCTGACCTGCTGACCCTGCTAATTGATCAGGACTGATGCTGGCTCCTCTCATGTAAAGGGCATAAGCAACCACATCATGGCATACTCCGTTACTGTACTTCGAAATATTTTCTGCTCCTGAAAGAACAGCGTGAGCTACAGGCGCCCTTTCAGATAAAGATAACTGAGCCTTCCTGGCTCCTTCTGGTGTTACTGACATATTAAGAATATTTTGTTTGGTTACTGTAAAGATAGTCTTTTTTATCCAAACTTACATTTTCTCGGCATCAGGCCCTTATGGAAGTGTCTGTTATTTAGTCTTTTGCCTGTGAAACCCTTGTAATATTATCAATAATAACGTCCATTGCTGTATCTGATTTGATTTTAATAGTATATCCATTAGTAAAGGAAGAGGAATCTGCCACAGTGGTGAGATAGAAAACAAGATTTCCCGTCGTAACTCCGTTAGGTGCAACGGCCGTCTGATCTATTGAAAATGTATTATTCATATTAGACATATTAACCGTTACAAATGCTACCGAACCATTATTTTTGTTTTCATACTTGGCAATGATTCTCCAGGTATGAACCTGCCCTGCTACTGAATTATCAAGAAACTTACCATTACTCTGATCATATATATTGGCTACGGTTGGAGAAGCTATGTTCTCTGGCCAGCTTGTGGCTGGTGTTGGTGAAAAATCTGTTACAATATTAACAGGAGTCTGATAGATGATATTTTGATAATTGTTTAAAGAAACTCCTCCTGAGGTTCTAAAGGCAAATGAAGGTTTTATTCCTGCCCCACTGTTCATTTTTACAACCCCTTCATTGGCTGTTGTAAGCGTTTGTGAGGAGATCATTGTACTCCATTGGCTTCCGTTATAATAACGTAGTGTTTTATTGGAAGAGTCGTATATAATCATGCCTGCTACAGGATTGGTTATATTGGCTGGCGGATTGGCATTTCTGGGTAGTATGAGTGTTGAATTTGCCGAATTGATATCAACAATTCCTTGTGGGGAATTGGTTCCGATTCCAACTTTTCCATCCGAATCTATTCTTACTCTTTCATTATTATTGGTTTTTAAAACGAAAGGCTGTGCATTGGTACTTCCTATAAAGTCTGCAGCAGATAGATTATTACCTGTTGTCTTCCAACTGGTAGATAGTATTGCGTTTAAAGTAGGGGCATCAATTACTTTACTCCATGAAGTACCATTACTTAGATAGATGCCGGGTGTTACATCATTGGTAGTGGCAGTATTATAAAGAAACATTCCTTCACTGTATACACTGGCTGTGGTGGAGGTAAGGGCTACCTTGTTCAAAAGCAAACCTTTGTTGGAAGATCCTAAGGTAAGATCAGAGTTCAGATCAGGAGTTGTAGTTCCTATCCCTACTTGAGCTGATAAAAGAACAGCATACATAACGCTGATAAGTAAGCTAATTTTTTTCATGATCGTATTTTTAATGGTTAATGAAGGTGAAAATGTAAATTTCATTCAGGTTGGGAGACCTGGATTAAAATGAAGTTTCCATTTCTTTTATTTTGTGTTTCCAGATGTTAAAAGTTCTTATCATATGCAGAATTTTATAATAGGATAAAACCGCAGCAATACAAATGATGAAAACTAAATTGAGATTAAAGGAACCTAATAAATAAGCTGTAGCCAGAAGACTGAGATGAATTAAAAGAACAGAAAATCCAATCTTCTTAGGGGTTAATCCAATTTCTGTCATATAGTGATGAAGATGAGTTCTGTCAGCAGTAAAAGGTGATATTCTTTTGATCATTCTTCCGATACAGACCCGTATAAAGTCAAAAACGGGAAGCAAAAAAACAAATAGAAAATACAGGACTTGTGTTTTCTGCTCTTTCTCAAAATTGTATCTGAGACAGTAAATTCCAAGACTGACAAGGAGAAATCCAAGAAACAGGCTACCGGAATCCCCCAGAAATATTTTCTGATGTTCAGAAAAATTATATTTAAGAAAACTGATAAGGCAGCCGATAAGGATGATGCTCATTTTAGCCAGCATTATATGGTGACTGTAAAGGCTGCTGAATAGTAAGAAAGTAAAGCCTGATAATGCTATGATTCCGGCAAGCCCGTCTACTCCATCCATTAAGTTAAATGAATTCACAGCTCCGGTAATTAAAAGCACAGTAATCACATACTGCCCATAAACCGGAAGTTCATATATTCCTAAAAAACCAAATAATGAAGTGATTCTGATGCCGTACAGAGCCATTACGAAGCTTATACAAAGCTGGATAAGCAATTTGTGTTGTGCTTTTACATCTTTTTTATCATCAATAGCTCCCAGAATAAATAAGATAACAGCTCCAGTCATTATAATAAATATTTCTTTATCGAATACAGCCTGCATGATACAACCTGTAAGGATAGAAATGCATACAATAACAATTCCTCCAATTAAAGGGATAGGATTACGATGTACCTTTCTGTAATTAGGATAATCAACCAAATGTAACTTAACAGAAAGTTTAGACACCAAAGGAGTTACAATAACAGACAATACATATGCCAGTACTCCACCTATAAAAAATTCTAAAATGGCTCTCATAGCTTTAATATTTTGATTGAAAAATCTGATTGTTTTTGAGATGAACGGCCTCATATTCTGACAGAACTTTTTCTTTAAGTGCAGATGCCTGGGAAAATATTCCTTGCTTGGCATTAATCTCACAGGATTCCCGGATCAGGTTTCTGTATCTACCTGCAATCTTTTTCCAGATGTATTTTCTTTCAGCAATTTTTCGGAGCGCCAAGGAACAGGTCTCCAATTCTGAAGAAGTTGTAGTAAGAAGTAAAGAAGTAAGAGTCTCTGTATCATGGAAATAAAATGCGGCATTTTCTGTCGTAACTCTATTATATGATACATCAAATGCAAAAACAGGCAGTTTCAAATACATTGCTTCTACTAATGAAGGATTGGTTCCTCCGGCAGAATGACCATGAATATACATTTCGGCATTGCTTCTGATGAGATCAATTTCTCTTTGCTGATAAACAGGATCCAGAATACAGATATTAGGGGAATCTTTATACTGAGCCTTGAGGTTTCTTCCGTATTCACTGTTTTGCCAGTTTCCTATAATCACAAGAGTTTTGTGCTGAACGGCATGAAAAACTTCCAATATTTTATGAACATTATTTTCGGGTTCTATTCGGCAAACTTTTACCGCATATGGGCTTGTAAGAAAAGGATATCTATCGAGGTCTTCGCGGGTTATGATTCCATCCGGAGTGGCATGATCAGCACCATATTCGATAATTCTGCTCAGTGTTCCATATCGTAATGCTGTGTAATCCTGTATGGCTTCGTTATCTGAAATATCAATATGAGAAAATTTGACGGCAATTTTTTCAGCCCACCAGAGATACAGTTTTGCAGGGAGGCTCCATTTTTCTCTTTTCCATTCAATTCCATCAATAGAAATGATAATTTTTCTGTTGGTAAAAAGTCTTACAAAAGGGAGGATCCATGATCCGGCAACTCCCAATATAATTAAAACTTTACTGAAAAATAGTGCATGGATAATACTGAGCGTATCATAAGGGATACTTTGTATTCCATTGGCATTTAGAGGAATGTATTTCAGTTCTGCTCCTTTATAAAGAGGCTTTCTTTCTTCTTTTTTATATCGTTTTGAAGAGCAATATACCGTAAAATCAAACTGATCCGATAATTCTTCTATAAGATGTTCAGTTAAGGTTTCAAAACCTCCATAATTAGCAGGAAGTCCAACCGTTCCGATAATGGCTATTTTTGTTTTCATTTTTTTAATTTTTAAAAGATAAATCCACCGGTGTGCCTTTGTTTTTAATCGTTGATAATCAAATATTTATGTTGTTTTATTTGCTTTGTGATTTCCAGATTATGGAATTATTGATGGAATTTGGAAAATATCTGAAGGGATTGTTTCTCAAAGTTATCGATAGAAAAAAGGTTCCTTTTTTGCTGGGCATACAGACTGAATTGTTGGTAAAGGTTGGGATTATTAAGCAATAATTTCAGTTTCTGTGAGATCACAGTAATTTCCTTAGAATTGATACAGAAACCGTTTTTACCATCATCTATTAATTCTGTTACACCTCCTACCGGTGGTACAATAGCAGGCAGGCCATAAGCCATACCTTCGAGAATGGTAAGCCCAAATGTTTCTACCCAAAGTTTTGTATCAGAAAGATTCAGGATCACATCCGCTTCTTTGTAAAACCGATGTGTGTCTTGCTGGGTAGGATAAATATATAAGTTTTCAGGAAGCTGTTTTTTTTCAAAATAGGAATGAATATCATACACTGACGCATTCAGGACAAGCTTGAAGATAAATTCAGGGTTTTGCTCTGATAGTGTCACAAACTCATCTACTCCCTTGTATTTTTTTAAAGAACATAACATCAGGACTATTTTTCGTTCATTGGCTTGTAGGTTTTTTGGAACTGCCTTCTTAATAAAGTCCTCTTCCAGAACATTGTAAATAATTTCTGATTTTTTACAGATTGGTTCTTGTAAAGCAAGAAATTGAGATACATATTTTACTTCAGAAGCAGTTACAGAAGCTATTCCAAATAGGAATCTTTTCAATATTTGAGGTTTTACGGAAGTTTCATGCACATGGTAGATTACCCTGCAGCCTTTTAATTTTGCAATAATCGCAGCACCAAAAGGCAATACAGTATTGATATAAACAATATCCTGCTTTTTCAGAAAAAATAATAACCGGATGGCTAATGCAAACTGACTGATGATAAAAAATAAAAGTCTGATTATTGGATATCCTGAAAAACGGTATTCATATTGATGATAATGTATACCTGGAATACCGGAAAGAAAACCTTTATTTTTTCCACCGATAAAAAGATGGGTTTCTTTTCCGTTCTTTGCCCATATTTTCAACAGCTGCATAAGTACTTTTGGGCTTCCGCTGTAATCGTTTAATAAGTGTACGGCTATTATTCTCATGGCTCAAAGTTTTGATAAATGGTATTCAGATAATCACCTCTCTTATCCCATGAAAACTTTTCTTCATAATATTTTCTGGCTTCTCTACTCATTTTTTCTGTCAGAGAAGGTTCAAGAAATAGTTTTAATAAATCATAGCAGAGGGTATCTACAGTTGTATTGTAAGAACTTTCACTCACCGTAAATCCGAATTCTGAATGAATATATTCGCCAGGACCTACATTGTTCAGTGCTATCACAGGAAGTCCAAATGATAAAGCTTCTGCAACTACCATCCCTGCTCCTTCATGAGAGGGAAATAGAAAAGCGGAAGATTCTTTATAGATATTCATAAGTTCTTTACGGTCAATCCATTCTATAATTTGTACGTAAGGTTCAATGTGATGCTTTGAGATCAACTGTTGATAAAGCTTTTTCTCCGGACCGGTTCCCACAAGTGTTAATCTGCAGGAAGCACGGCTTTTCTCAGGGATATGTTTTAAAAATTCAGCAAATGCATTGATAGTGAGATCAAAGCCCTTTAATGGAACAAATCTTCCTACACTAAGAATCTGAAAACTCTTTTTAGGTTTGAAACCTTCGAAAAAATCTTCTGTAGCTACGGAAGGATAAATAGAATAATGTGATTTGCTCAATGGCAGAGACTCTGGAACACTGGAATTCATACACCAGATATGGTTTGCATTTTTCACAGAATTTTTCAGGGCTGGAGAAAACTTCCAAGAGATCTTTTTAATAATCCATTTTAGTCTGTCATTCAGAAGAGTTCTGAAACTATAAAATCTGAGATATTGTTTAGGAATTTTAGGATGATGCCCTACAGGTCCCCAAACAAGAGGTTTATGAAGTTTCCACAAAAATGTGGGAGTCCAGTCGTTATGGAAATTGAGATTATGGACAATATCAAAATCAAGTTGTTTACTTTTAATAAAACCAATTATATTTCTCTGCCACAGGTAAAAATAAAACATGGCTCCTCTACTGCCTTTCTTCCAGAATCTTGCCCAATAAGGAAGATCAAAATAAAGAAACTGTATATTTTCAAAAATTTCATCAGGATTTTCGTTCATGTATTTTTCAATGGAAGAACGGTTGTTTTCTCTGGTAATGGCGATTACTTTTCGGAACTTTGCAATCTGACATACAAAATTCCATCCCATAGCATCTTCCGATCCTTTATACGGATTTACGGCATAGCAGGTTGCTAAAATGGTTGTTGTTTTCATGGCCATCTCTTGTTTTAATAATTTTTGCAGGAACACCTCCTATGACAGAATTTTCAGGAAAGCTTCTGTTGACTACACTTCCGGCAGCAATGATGCAGCCATCTCCAATTTCAACACCATCCAGAATGGTTACTTTACTGCCAATCCAACAGTTTTTTCCTATTCTTATTCCTTTTCTGTTCACACCCTGAAGCCTTATGGGAGAAGTGAGATCTTCATAATTATGATTTTCAGGATGGCAGCTCAGGTACTGACCTGTTATGCAGTCATCTCCTATTTCCAGCCCTCCGGCTCCTCCTAAGTAGGCATATTCACCAATACCTACATTATTTCCGATCTTTATCCCTTTTCCCATATGATTGAGTGAGGTAGAAATGATAATTCTACTGAATGCCCCGATGGATACATTGTTACCTAAATGAACGCCGTCTCTGCCCAATGCAGAAATATAAACGTTGTCTCCCAGCCGGAGAAACCGGCCCCAGGTTATTCTTGAAAGGCAGAAAAAATGAACCTGCCTTCCAAGTAACAATCCTTTGCTTTTTCTTAATGAGAAGAGTACTTTCATCCCCCGTAAAAAGCTCATTCCCTGAATGAGAATAAATTGTAGAATGATGCGGGAACTTAGATCTTTATCAAAAGAGAAAGAGGGATTTCTCTTTTGTAAAATTTTTAAAATAAACTTTTTCATTGTGTAGTTAGAATCATGTGTGTTAATGTCTGGAGTGTGATAGAAAGATCGCTGTTCTTTAATGAGGTGTAGATGTTCTTTCTTTTTCTTTCTGCCAATACTTCAAATAATTTTTTGTATTCTTGGGTTAGAAATTCTATGGTATCCTTTGAAAGTTCTTTTTTTCTTTGCAGAATGACTTGTGAGTCTTCGTATAGGAAAACATTATAATCGGGTTTCAGAAGGAAAAAATAGCCTGCTCTGAAAATCTTTTCAGGAAGAATGATATTGCTTCTTTTCCCATCGATAATAAAGTCAAAATAATATCGATCGTAGATCACCACATACCCTCTCAGAATATATTTGAAATATATAATGAATTGTCCCAGAAGATAATCTGTATAATAATATCCAAATCTGAATAATGAAGACATAAAACTTCTGTTTTTTCCCTGTCTGGGTAAAGATTCTATAACTTCTTTATGTGCTTTTTCTTTCCCTTTTGTCCATACACTGAGAATGGGTAAAAAAGAGGGGCGATGACGCAATATTACCGAGGGCTTTCTCAATTTTTTCTCGATAATTAAGGATAAATCCGAGATGACCGTAGATTTCCCGGCACCATCTACCCCGCTTAGTGTAATAATAAATCCTTTTCCAGAAAACAGATCCATAAAATAGTGGATGGTGTTGAGGAAATAACTTAATCCTTTATTGGACTTTTCTTTTTTTAAAGCTTTTATTATTACTTTTTCATCATTGTATAAAAGGCCAAACCATACTTTGTCTACATTATTTTCTGACGTTTGATTGAAGTTGATATTTATAATAGAATTGTGTTTTTTAGGGACGTCAGATTTGTTTAATTTATAAAACAGGAGGATATATTTGGCAGTGTCTTCTTCTGAAACTTTCTTGATTCCAAAGTTGTTGATATAGCTGTTTGAAATGAGCTTTTTAGCATCAAGTATCTGAATGTTTTTCCATTTTAGCTGGTGGATACAGTCAATAGACAGAATTTCATAATCTTTGGTAATAATTTTTATATGGGTTAAGAATGATTTTTTTTCCAGAATAATTTTGTGAGTGAATATATGATGGCTGAAGTAGGAATAGAGATCCTGTGCTACAGATTTACTGCAGATAAGATCAATATCTGAATATTCAGGAAGTTTTTCCGGAGATTGATCAGGAAATTTCAATGCAGCATACTCTTTATGATTAATTCTACTGAAAAGGTCTAAAATGATGAGTTCTCTGTGGCTGTATTGGTCTTCCAGAAATGTATTCAGAGATTCGTTCCATACGGAGAGCAGCCAGTATACCTGTTGATGCCATTTTTTCTGTTCCGAATAGATAGTGATATGTTGCAGGATGTTGATCAGAAGGTATAATTTTAAATATTTATGAAGGGTTTCTATTTCAAAATTGAATACAGAGTTGTTTTTGATCGTTATTTCTCTGTAGATTTCTTTCCAGCATTTTTTTCCAATCAAAATATTGTTTTGAATGATAAAGTGGAAATAATCAAAACCTTGCGGGCGATTAAAAGCAGCCAGTTCCCAGTCATAAATTCCCAGTTTTTCATTTCCGATATTAGTATTCCATGCTGTAAAATCACCGTGTGAGAATCTTAGGTTGATTTCTTCCTGTTCAGGTAAAGAATTTAAAATATCTTTGACCTTTTGGAAAAAATTCGGAGAAAACCTTTTATCCTGAGTTTCATAAAACTGCTTTTTCAAATCTTTAAGCAGTTTCCACTCTCCTATTTTTATTTTCCCTGAAAAAAAAGAATCCAATTCTTTA
This sequence comes from Chryseobacterium sp. II3a, assembly GCF_057815135.1. NCBI lineage: Bacteria > Pseudomonadati > Bacteroidota > Flavobacteriia > Flavobacteriales > Weeksellaceae > Chryseobacterium > Chryseobacterium sp. II3a. Next base: position 354,454 of record NZ_JBYPZJ010000003.1, read on the forward strand.
AGAGCTTTTATATGCAATATTCCCAAAGCTGCAGTCTGATTTTGTTTTTTACAGATATCACCAGTCTTTAAGACTCTATCATTTAGAAGACTGGCCATAGGGATTTCGTAAAACTTTCCTGCCGGTAATGTCTTTAATATCTCCCATTCCTGCTGAATAAGCTGATGGGATGTCTCTGAATTTGCTATTTTATAAAAATATTTTTGATAATATAAAATAAGCTTATTATTAGGTCCGGCTGTCCCTGTAAATAGAGCCCATTCTTTCTGAAGGTTACAAATGGGAGCAAGGATAGGATCATCATAATACAGCTTTACTTTTTTGAACAGAATATGCTGTAATTTCATAAAGAAAACTAGTCTGATTAATGCTGCTGTTAATAATGAAGAGAAAGAAGATGTGGAGTAAAATTTCAGAAATAAAGGATTTACATTTTTAGCATTCCAAATCCATCGCAATGTTCCATCTGTATTTTTGATAGACAATACGGTTATTTTTTTTTGGTATTCATCCGGATGTAGAGAAACCTGATATCCTAAATTTTTAAATACATTTTCCATGATAATAAGTTGTCTGTACCAAAGTATAAGATAAAATTGAACCTAATTTTTAAAACATTGATTATTAGTATTTTAAATATTTTTTACTTATGCTTTTATTCCAAATTCTGGAATGAGAATTTTATTTCTGGAATAAATCCGGCCGTTTTCTGTAGAGTTTTATCCTTTGAAATGAGGTAAGATATTTCCTGTTTTCAAATGCTATAGAGAAAATAATGATTTGAAAGAACAGAATTCCATAATTACTTTCCCCAAAAATTCCAAACTCTGTAAAAGAATTGATAAGAACGGGGATAAGAATTCCGATCAGCATCAGTTTTTGTTCTTTTTTTTGAGCAATAATAGCCCTTATGGTAAAGAATACCTGGCCAATAACAATGATAAGACCTACAAAACCTAGATTCATTAATACCTGCATAAAAGTATTGTGAGTCATTTTTCCCGGATAAGTGTGGGTACTTTTAAAGAATTCTCCATAATCAATTCTCATAAAACCAAATCCGAATAATGGTTCTCTGGGTAATCCCTCAGTGATGAGAGCTTTCCAGAAAGGAAGTCTTCCGGTAAGGCTCATAATTTCCTCAAGTCTGTCTTTGTCTCCACCTTTTAAAATAACCTGATAGACCGCAAATGGAGCTACTGCCAGCACTGCCATAATAATGATGGCTTTGAGACCTTTTCTTTTAGTTTGATTGATATGAAAAAATATAATAATCAGTACACCTATTAACGAGGAACGGGAGCCGGTCATAAACAGAGCATAAAAAATGACAGCAATTTTTATGATGATCCAAAGCTTATTTTTTTTCCGGTACAAATCAAAGATCAGACATGCAATACCCACTCCTGCCAGCATTCCCAATTCGTTAGGATTCATGATGATTCCTCCCAGGCGTGCTTCTTCACCACCGTTGGTAAGTCTGAAAAAAGTCTCGGGATCCACCCACATTCCCACAACAAATACCGTCTGTAAAATGAATACAACATTTCCCAGAAGGTTATACAGCCGGATAGGATGCCCTTGAAAATAAATATCCAGTGTAGTAAGGCTTTTGATAAAAAAATAAGCGAAGACAAAGCTTTGAAAAACCATCAGCCATTGCAATGCACTAAAACCCGGATTGGTACTCCATGCAAAGGATGCTAATCCCAATATAAGATAGCCCAGATAAAAAACGGGAGAGAATATATTTTTATATCCAAGGGTAGATGCTGCACCGTATCTGAGAATACGGTAGTAAATGAAAACTGATGAAAACATAACTCCCATTCTTCCTACTACTTTTATGATTCTGGTAATGATAATATTTTCGCTCCAGGTAAAGAATCCGGCAATCATCAGCAGAAGAATGATAAAAAGAAATAGGTTGGTGTTTTTTAGAAACCTCTGATGTCTGTTCTCGATAGAAAGATTAGATGTTTTCATAGAGTTCCGTATTTAATCGGTTTAAAATGATGTCCCAATCAAATTCATACTTTACCATTTTAATGGCCTGACTTTCCATTTCGTGGAAAAGTTCTTTATCAAGCCATGTTTTATAGATCTGATGCATGGCGAGGGTGAGTTTTTGGGGAGTCATTTGAGAAAAAACAATTCCAGCATTATATTTTTCAACTTGTTCGCCAATATTGGTATTGGTACTCACAATACAGGGTTTTCCGAAGCTTGCTGCTTCCAGTACAGCCGCAGGAAGTCCTTCGTTGCGGGAAGGATGGAGGAAAATATCCATCTGCTGAAGAATTTCATTTTTTTCTGCACCAAATTTGGGTCCTAATAGTTGTATTTTATTCTGTAGCTTTTTAGTTCTGATGGTCTTTTCAATTTGTTTGGCCTGGTTACTGCTGCCAGCTATCCAGAGTTCTGAATCGGGAACTTCTTTCTGAAAATTATCAAAAGCGTCAATCATCAGATCGAGTCCTTTAGTATAAATATCTAATCTTCCTAGAAAACCGAATATTATTCTTGCATTATCATTTTTTTTGTGGGAATTCATGCTTTCAGAATCAAAACCGTAAGGAATGAGTACCGTTTTGTTATTTTCATACATATTCTGGAGTCCATAGATTTCTGAGTTTCCAATACAGTGAATTCTGCCTGCATTTTCAAGAAGTTTTTTTTCAAAAAAATGGAAGTATATTTTTTTCAGATAATGGCTTTTTTGCATGGCAATTGTGTTGTAAGCGCCATGAGCTGTGATGAGAAACTTTCTCTTGTTGCTGGATAGAAAATTCCCTAATGAGGAATACAACGGAAGCCAGCCTCCATGAAGATGAAAGATAGTTTGTTTGTTTTTCATCAGAATTTCTGTTTTTAATTGCTCATTAAGGTGAAAAGGGTTCATACTTTTTTTGAAAAGTAATGTTTCAAAATTTCTTTCAGGATAATTTTTTTCCAAGGTATCTGTAATACCCCATACGGATACTTTTATACCTGCAGCAGCCTGTTTGGAGGCAAGCTGATGTACGACTTTATTCACCCCGTTCATCCGTTCAGGATTAGCCTTTCCCAATATGATATGTATTATTTCCATAATGAAGAATTGTTTTTACGAAGTTGTAGTTTCCAATACAGGATGAGGATGATCTGACTCATCATAAGTCCTGTAATAGCACCGTATAATGCGGTATATTTTAAAAGAAAATGAAATATAGTCAGAATAAATACCGTTGAAAAAATATAGCCGTAGAAGAATATTTTATTGAGCTCCGTTACTCTCACAGCAATCCGTACCGGATATCCCCAAAAGATCAGCAGATAAAGCAGAGACATCAGCTTAATTACATATCCGAAATGCTGGTATTGAGTACCCCCAAAAAGAATCATGATTTCCTCTGAAAAAATAAATATTACAAGGAGAACAGGTGCTAAAATGAAAAAGCCATAACGTCTGATGGAGAGTAAAAATTCTTTGGCTTCAGTTGTATCTTTGTGATAAAGACGGGCTGTTTTAGGAAGAAAAAAATTCTCCACAGTCTGTAGGATAACATTAAAAACTCCAAAGAAAGACTGTGCCAGTCTTAAGGCGGCTAATGCCTCTAATCCTAAATATAAACCTGAAATCAGTACAAGGAAATTTCCTGAAAACCATTGGAGTAAAGCTGAATATAAAAACCATTTCCCATTGCTTTTATAGTATTGCAGATAGGGCTTATCCGAAACAGGGAATACTGCATTTTTTAAGAAGTACAAAACCCCTGGAAGTGAAGATAAGAGATTACCCATTCCAATAATTAATAACGCCTTTCCCAATGCGAGCGATGTACAGATAATAAGAGGAAATACACATAAAAAGAGAAGATCAATACAAAGTACAGTAGAAAGTTCCTGTATAGCCAGCAATGATTTTCTGAAAAAATCCTGAATAAAATAACCAAGAATAAAAATAGCCGCTTCTCCATAATGTGCTGCAAAGAATTCTGAATTTTCTAAAGATAGCACTGGTTTTTGAAGAAATTTTAAGTAAAGATAAATCAGGCTCAGCAGAATAATGAGAAACAATAAAAATCCGGCTGATACTTTACTGATAAAGCCTAATGATTCACTGTGCGGGTTTTTGGATACCATGATCTGGTAAGGCTGTATGATGAGTGCGTTCCCTATATTCAGAATAAAATAAGATCCTATCAAAACATAAGAGTACATCCCAAATTCCTGTATATTCAGAGTTCTGGCCAAGAGAAAAGTGAGCAGGAAATTGCTTCCGCTATATAGGGCCTGATCTGTAAAGACCATGACACTGGATTTTCTTATGGTGGCTAATGATTTCATTTGTTTTTCAATGAAGTGATACACTTTATGAGATATTTGATGATACTTGGGGTGTAGCCTGCTTTATTCAGTACAAACCATAGCTTTGGAAATTGATATTCTTCATTGAGTATCTCAACTTCCAATATTCTTTTTTCTGCTGTTTTTCTGCTATCCAGAATAAAAAGATTTTGATTGGCCAGGCTCATCAAAAGAAGAGCGAGTGTATTTTTTTTAACTGCAACATTATTGATGATACATAATTCGTATCCTTGAGATGCTTCATGAATGAAATGTTCAAGCTGTTTTCTAGGCTGAAAAAGGATTTCATTTCCGGAAAGATCAATGATGTGATCAGACTGATAAGGAAAGTTTCCTGCAATATCAATCAGAATCACTTTTCGGTGTTGCTTTTCAAGAGCTTTCATTGTGTTTTCTATGAGAAAAAGGTGATCTTTTTCTTTATCATAGGAAGTCACAGTAATGGTATTATGATCTTTAAGAATACCTTTAAGCTCCATTTCAGTAATATTTTGCAAAAGGCGTGAAATATTTTCGCTTTTATTCTTGATGTAAGGGGTGGTAAATGCTATAGGAATGCTGCTGTTTTTTTCTATGGTATACACATCATTTACCTTTGCTTTTGCATAATGTACCAAATAAATAGCTGCAATGGATGTAATCATACCTATAATTGCTGCTACAATAATGATGATAGATCGTACAGGTGATACAGGACTTTTAGGAACTTCTCCGGGAGTAATTACTTTGTGGAAGGAAATTTTTGCAGATTTTGCTATTTCCGCATCAATGCGTTTCTCATTCAGGAAATTATAATTCTTTTCGTAAAGATTAAACTCTCTGTTCAATACATTGAGGATTCTTTCTTTCTCAGGCAGTCCTACAAAAGCCTGCTCTGCAACTCCGATATCTCTATTGATATCTCTATATTTGATCTGTAAATTTTTAGCGGTATTTTTGATGCTTTCGGTCTGATAATCCGTAAGATCTTTCAGCTTAGCATCAATTATTTTTACTTTTTCATGTTCTGGAGTATAGGTAAGCAATAATTCTTTTTTCTCAGCCTGTAAATTTTTCATATTCTTTACCATTTCTGTAGAAAGTAAGTCGTTGAATGCTTCAAAGTTTGGGGCCAGTTCAAGATAATTACTTTTCCCTTGTGAAATGTAACTGTTGAGATAATTAGCGGCGTCCAGATTCATTTTTATATTGCTTTGTTGAATTTTCAGCTGGGAAATTTTTCTGAGATCTGTTTCTGTTTCCTGAGGAATATTAATGATATTGTTGTGATCTCTGTAATTCTGAATCTGGTTTTCTGTACTGGTAAGCTTAGACCTTGCCTCTTTAATTTCATTTTTAAGGAAAACCGTGGTGGTATCTGCTGCTTTATATTTACTCTCGATATAATCCTGAATGTAGGTTTCAGCAAGGGTATTAACAAATAATTCTGCTTTTTTAGGCACATTACTTTTAAAATTGATTCTGATAACCGGTACATCTTTATCTACAGAAACAATGTCCAGATTTTTATTGATTTTCTCCAGAAGTTTTTCATGACTTAGAAATTCAAATTCATATTCATCAATCATCTTGAGTTCCGGTTTAGAAAGAATAAAATTTTTATTAAGAGTAATGAGTAATTTCCCTCCTGAAATAGTAATAGGTTCTCCAAAATTTCCTTCTACAGCGGTTTCTTTTCCAGGAAGAGTAAGTTGAAATTTGTTATGTGAAAGAATTTTCAGGGAGAATTTTTTATCATAATTTTTATCTGAACTGAAGGTCCCTTCTACAAAAAAGGGAGTATTTTTGAACAATTCTGCTGAATGCAGATCTCCTTTTCTGTAAATCTCTGTGGAAAATGGAAGTTTTGAAAGTGTTTTCTCAATAAGTGATGAGGATTTGAGAACTTCAATTTCTGTATTGATTTTATTGGCAGACGCAAAAACGTCGAAATCTTTAAATAAATTGGCGCTTGGAACTCCTTCCTGAGTATCTGCAAGTTTAAGCATGGCTGTACTCTCATAAATGGGAGTAACATATCCAAGATATTTTTTCGCTGCCAGTACAGACAGTACTATGGCCAGAATAATAAAGGGAAGCCCTCTATACAATGGTCTTATAAATCTAATGTTCTCGTTCATTTTTTTAGTTTTTAAAGAAGTCCTATCAGAAGTGTAGCGGCTGTAGCAGCTGTAGCAAAAGGAATAATCGTAGAAATACGTTTATCAAAGTCTTTACTTTTCTTAGAAGGTACAATCACAAAGTCTCCGGGATGAAGTTGGGTATTCTGATAACTGAAGTCTCCGGGAGTGGTCATATCTATATTGGTAACTCTTACATTTTCACCTTCCTGACGGAGAATCTTTACCGATTTCAGATTGGCATAAGATTCAAATCCGCCTGATTTAGATATAATTTCCATCAGGGTATTCTGATCTTTATCTACATGTATTACAGCAGGGCTTTTAACCTCTCCAAGGACTGTAATTTCTTTATTCACAACCTTTATATCAACAATAGGAGTTACCAGCCATCTTTTTAGTTTATCCTTTATTTCCTCTTTCAGCTCAGGGATTGTTTTTCCTACAACATAAGTGGTTCCTAATCTTGGCAATTCTATATTTCCGTTTTTATCTACCAGAAGCCATTTTCCATATACTTCATTGGAATTGTAAATGCCATATACAGAGCCTACACTCAGGTCGTCCTGCCCCCAGACAGAAAGCGTAATTTTATCATCTTTTCTGATCTGATACTGATATGTATCCTGATACTTAAAGTCTGCTTTATTTTCAGTAGGTCTCTTTTCTTCAAAAAGGTTTTGTGTCTTGCATGCAGAAAGCAATAAGAGCAGGAAAAGTAAAATAACCGGATGGATGCTGATTCTGGTTTTCATAACTAATTTTTTAAAAAAACATAGAAAAGAGACGGAAGATGCCATTGTTCCTGTTGCCTTTATCAATTTCTTCCTGTATCTTTAGAATTCTGCTGATTGCACTCTGCATTTTCTGACATACAGTGTTATCTTTGACCAGATAATCAAAAGCTCCGTATTTCAGAGCGTCTACTGCAATATTGATTTCCTTTTGTCCGGAAACCATAATGACATAAATATTAGGATTATACCTTTTAATTTTTTTAAGAGTTTCAAAACCATTCATGTCATCCATACTATGATCCAGAAAGATGATATCAGGTTTAAGATCAAGACTATTCAGACATTCGTCTCCTGTACCGAAGTAGAGAATGTCAGTATAATTAAGGTTTTTGAGATACTGCTCATACGCATTTGCACAGAACAGATCATCGTCTACAATAAAGAATTTTAATTGATTAGGATTCATTGTGTATAATTTTTAAATATAAAATCATATACAATGCCTCGATTTAATTATTTGAATATCAGTTGTTTGTATTTTTACTATTTCCATTTTATGGAAAATAAGCTGATTTTTGGAAAAAAATAATAAGAATGAAATCAACAAAAAAGCCTCATGTTTTTATTACATGAGGCTTGTATTGCTTTTGGGAATAGTTAATTATTCATTTGCTTTTAAAAGCTTTATAACTTCAGAAAGAGTTTTTTCTATTGTATCAGAAAGTTGTTGTATTTCTAAAAGTAATTCAGAGGTTAAATCTTCCTCTTTTGCTTTTGTTTCGAGTGTTCTGATATCTTCAACAATGGAATGAATGCCCATAGCTTCTACACCAGGTCTTATTTTATGCATCAATTTAGCCATTTCATGATAATTTCCCGATTGAAAGCAGGTATGCATCTGTGTAATGGCATTTTCGGTCTGGCTAATGAATATGGAAATCATTTTTTTTACAAATTCCTCATCACCTCTGCTTAAGGTACGAATGCCGCCAAGATCATAAAGATGAGAATCTGAAGTTTCCGTAGTTTTATTTTTATAGCCCGAGGCTTTTGAAAGCTTAGTATACTTATAAAGCACTTCCAGAAGTATTTCTTCCGAAAACGGTTTGGTAACATAGTCATTCATGCCTGCTGATTTACATTTTTCAATTTCTGTTTTAAATGCATTGGCTGTAAGGGCAATAATGGGGGTGGTTAAAAGGTATTTTTTTCTAAGGATTTGAGTGGTTTCTATTCCGTCAAGCTCCGGCATCTGAATATCCATCAGAATAATATCAAACTTTTCTTTCTTTAAGATCTGTATTGCCTGGTTACCATTTTCAGCTTCCGTTACATTACATTTAAAATTCTGGAGTGTATTTTGGGCTACTACCCTGTTCATCTCATTATCTTCTACGAGCAGAACTTTAATCCCGGCAACAGAAGTGGCAGGGTAATTTTCTTTTTTATCAGTAGTGTGCTCAAGAAACCCTTTATAGAGAGATAAAGTAATTTGTATGATGGTACCTTTATTTTTTTCACTTTCAATATTTATTTTTCCATGCATTAGCTTTACCAATTCCTGGGTAATAGCCATTCCAAGGCCGGTTCCACCAAATCTTCTTGCAATACTTTCATCTTCCTGATAGAATTTTTTGAAAATTTTGTCGGCAAAGCCTTTGCTCATTCCAATTCCGGTGTCAGAAACAGTCAAGCTAATTTTCTGCGTGGATGGGTGATCTTCCAATACCCTACATTCTACTTTGATTTCACCTTTCTGGGTAAACTTTAACGAGTTTCCGACCAGGTTGAAAAGGATTTGTTCTATTCTTAGCGGATCTCCTTTGAAAGCAGAAGCCATATCCGGTGAATATTGTGAATAGAGTTTTAATTTTTTTTGTTTTGCTTTAGGACTGAGTATATTAATAATATTGTTAACAGAGTCTTTTAAAGAAAAATCTTTCACCTCGAGGGACATTTCGCCTGATTCAATTTTAGAAATATCTAGGATGTTATTAATAATTGATAAAAGATGTCGGGAAGCCTGGGTACTGTTTTCTACCAGGACAGCCTGAGATGAAGATAACTTTTGCCTTTCCAGTTCACGTAAAAATCCGATAATGGCATTAAGTGGTGTTCTGATTTCATGGCTCATCGTAGCAAGAAATACTTCCTTGGCTTTTGAGGCTTCCTGAGCTTTATCTTTTTGCTTTTGAAGGTCTTCTTCCAGTCTTTTCTGATCTGTGATGTCCAGGTGTATTCCTATAGAACCTATAAGATTGCCTTTATCATCATAATTAGGAGCTCCGCTTATTGCCCACCATCTCAGTTCTCCCGCTTTATTTTTTACGGGTACCTGATATACACTGGAAACTCCGCTTCTTCGCAGCTGGATTTGTTTTTTTACCAATTCTACATCCTTTTCATGATGTATAAAAAGATCTGCAGGGTTTCTGCCCAGAATTTCCTCTATTTCATAACCGGAGACATTACAGAAGCTCTGATTAGCATATTGTATAACCTCATTCATATCTACCTCAAGAAGTCCCAGGTTCATATTGGCAATCATATTCCGGTATTTCTGCTCCTGAAGCTTCATAGTATGTTCAACTCTTTTTCTTTCTGAAATATCCTGAATAAAAGAACAATAGAACTCTTGTTCCTCCTGTTGAAATGAAATGATGGATATTTCCATAGGAAATTCTTCGCCGGATTTTCTGATAGCCGGAAGCTCAATCTGTCTGTTAAGAACCGAGTTCTTTTTGTCTGCTACATAGTTTTTATAGTTCTCTATATGTTTTTGCGGAATAATGGTCTCAAAAATATTTCTGCCTATGACTTCATTTTTCTGCCAGCCAAATATGGTTTCTGCGCTTTTATTCCAGAATATAATTTCACCAACAGAGTTTATGGTGATAATGGCATTAATAGCAGAATCCATAATCAGTCGGCTTCTTTGTTCACTCTGCTGTAAAAGGTTCTGGTTAGTTATTTTTTCTGTAACATCTCCAAATTTCCAGATATGGCCATCCTGTTTATTTCTAGTCTCAAAATTAAAATGATCAATTTCTAAAAACCTTCCGTCCCATGTTTCAGCAAGTCTTCCCATGACCTTTTGATCTTGGCTTTCTGCAATTATTTTTTCTAAAAGATCATCTTCTTTGAAGTGGTCATTTATTTTTATTTCAGACAGTTTTTTGCCTATAATTTCTGAAGGAGTTCGGTTGATTTTAAATATTTTACAGAAAAGATCATTGGTGAAAAGAATATGTCCTTGGGGATCCTCCATCAATATTCCATATTGAAGATTAGAAATAAAGGTTTTGAGAAGCTCCAGAGTCTGGGTAAGGTTGCTTTTAATTGTAAACCTTTCCTGAGCATTCACCAGAACTTTTGAAAAAAGAGTAAGTAGTTCTGTTTCGGTATCACTGAAATGATGAAGTTTTCTTACCCAGTCAAAGCCAATAAATCCTGTACATGCTTCTTTTGACATCATGGGTATTACCATAAGACTTTTGATATCCTGTGAAGAAAGAAGCTCTTTAAGGTTTCCGTCATTTAAATTCTTTACATTGGGTATTGTAATGCTTTTTCCTTCCCTATTGGCTTCTACCCATTCTGGAATTGCTTCAAGAGGTACATTCTGCAGATCATCCATCTGAGGTATAGTTCCGGAAGAACAGTATTCATAGGTATTAGAGCATGTTCCTGCTTCAAAATTATAACTGAATATATAGGCTCTGTCAGCTTTTACAAAGTCTGCCATTTCTTTGAGCGACCTGTTCATGGCAGTATCTATCATTTCGAAAGAAATATTGATATAGTCTGATGAAATCTCCATCAATAGCTTTTTCAGTTTATTCTGCTCAGTCAGCGTTGCCATTATTTCTTTTTTTGCCTGGATCTGGCGGGAAATATAATCAATAAGCTGGGAGCTATTACGTAAAGAAATGGCTTTAATATCTTTATCTAAATGTTCTGTTTCCTTATAAATATATTCAATAGACTCCTGCGGGATATCTTTTTCAGTTGCTGTATTATCCTTATCGAAAGATTGATAAGATAGATTAACAGCCTGAATAAACCGAGTAAGATCCGGATCTGAAAGATGATCTTGTGTAAGATACATTTTTATTTGACTTTCAAGTAATTGATGAAATTCCATGATGTCTTTTGGGGATTGGTTATACTGTTAGAAAATCATGATCTTGAGTGCAAAGATTATTTGTTCTGTAAAAGATTATAAATGGTTGATTTGCCAATATCTAAAACCTGTGCAGTTTTCATAACATCATTATTGTTTTTCTTAAGGTGGTAAAGAATAATCTCTGTAGTAAATTGCTTAAGCGTTTTTTCTGCAGAAATGAAAAGGTCTTCTTTATTTCCTATGGGATTAAAATGAATGTCCTGGGGTTGTATTTCATTGTCATCTGCCATTACACAAGCCAGATCAATAACAGATTTAAGCTCACGGACATTTCCAGGAAACGGATATTTTGTAAGCTTGTTCATTGCTTCGCTACTAAGTGCAAAGGGATTCATTCCGTTTTCTTTAGCAAATAATTTGATGAAATGTCTGGCCAGAATAATAATATCCTGATCTCTGTCACGGAGAGGAGGTAATTCTATAGGTAAACCTACAATTCTATAGTAAAGATCCTCACGAAAGTTTCCTTTTTTTACTTCTTCTGCTAGGTTTTTATGAGTCGCAATAATAAGTCGGGCATCGAATTTTATTTTCTGTGTTCCTCCTATTCTTGTCACTTCTCTTTCCTGTAAAGCTCTTAGTAATTTGCTTTGGAGGTTAATGTCCAATTCTGCAATTTCATCGAGGAAAATAGTCCCTCCATCTGCCTGTTCAAATTTTCCGGAACTTTTGGATAAAGCTCCTGTAAAAGCTCCTTTTTCATGTCCAAAAAATTCACTCTCAATAAGTTCTTTCGGAATGGCGGCCATATTGATGGCAACAAAGGGTTTATTTTTACGGTCAGAATTATAATGAATGGTTTTGGCCACTACTTCTTTTCCGGTGCCGGTTTCACCTGTAATAGATACATTAATATTGGTTTTTACAGCTTTACTGATCTTTTTGAAAACCTCCTTTATGGCATCACTTTGACCTATAATGTTTTTTTCAAAAGAATATTTTTTTTCAAGTTCTTCTTTCAGCTCCTCTACTTCTTTTTTTAAAGAAATAGTTTCTTTCACCTTGAGAATGCTGTTCCATAACATTTCTTTGGTGTGTTCATTTTTCACAATATAATCATGAGCACCTGATTTCAGAAAATTGATTGCCGTCTCTATATCGTCCTGGCCGCTAATAATAATGATTGGGACAGAGGGCTGTGCTTCCTTGAGCTTTTTAAACAGAACATCTCCTTTCAGATCAGGCAGGCCAAAATCAATACAGATAATATCCGGATTGAGATATAAGCTTGACAAACAATCCTTGGCTGTATCAAATGCAATGATTTCATGATCAGGATTAAGGGAGAGATGATATTTTAACATTTCACTAAAAAACATATCATCTTCCACAATGAATATTTTTGTGTAATTTGGTTTCATAAGTAATTATTAAAACAAATTTATCAAATAATATGTCATTTTTTAGTTATAAACAGTCTTTTATTAAAAAAATACATTTTTTATTCCTAACAATGACCTAGATCATTGCTATTGATTTGGTTTTTAGAGTATTGCTTTTATTTTTTTAATTCTCTGTATAGAGATTTTTGTGAAAATTGTCAATAATTCTGAAAAAGGTTTAATGCAATCCGAGTTTTATTGTATTAACAGAAAGGTTTATATTAAGAGTATGTAAAATCCTAGAAGTTTATATTGCCAGCTGGAAAAGCCCCATCGTAGCATTATGATAATGATCCGGACGGCCTTCTGTATCAGTCATTTTCTTGTCTCCCAGATAAGTAAAACCACATTTTACATAATAATCCGTTAACCTTTGATTTCCAGCGGTAGTATCCATTCTTACATATAACTTATTATGCTGAGGAGCATATTCTTTGGCCCACTCTACAATCTGTTCAACAAACTTTTGTCCGCGGAAGTTAGGATTGGTAGCAATTCTGTGTATATAAATGGCAGGATCTTCATTCTTTTCTGCCCAAACCTGGTGGTCGTCAAAAGTGATACTCCAGACACAGGCTACCTGCTCATCCACTGTAATTTTAAAATGACGGCTTTCATTGATTTCGGTTTCAATCATGTTGCGATCAAATTCTGGCCATTGTATACCAGACACGGTTTTCTTAAAATCGGAAGCCATTTTGTATAAGCTAAGGACCGCCTCCATATCCTGTAAAGAAGTATTCACTATCATTATTCCTGTTATGGGACGAAGTTACGAAAAATGCATGGCAATCTTTCCTTATTGTTATTCAGAATGGGTATAAATACCGTTGGATTGCTCAGGTAACGTTGGGAAACGTAAATAAAAATACTATTTTTATCGGCTAAAAAGAAAAGACCAAGTATGCCGACTGATGCTTCTCATAAGCTGATTCCGATGACTACCTTCGTGCTTGAATATTATGCCCACGAAGGATATGCCGATCTTCAAACCCTGAGTTTGATGAATAATTATGCTAATTTTTTAAAACGATCCCTTACTTTGGGAATGTTTGTTCCTGTAGACCCTAATGGAAATGTACTAAAGGAACCGAAAAATTATGTTTCATGGAAATCATTGGAGCATAATGACAGTGATGACGAAAGAACAGATATGGCAGGTTTTGAAGAATATGGCGAATATCAGAAAGCTGAACGTAATTGTATGTTTGAAGGTTTCAGAGTAGATTATAACGGCTATTCAAAAGTAAGAATTGTGGCTTCTTATGATACTTCCATAGAATTGTCATTCAATAAAAACGACCTGATTCCTACAGGTTTCAATGATGTGGAATCTTTGACTGTTTTTGACGATATTTTTTTAACTTCAAGCGCGTTGAAGCTGATCGGGATAAAGGATAGAAAATAACCTATCTATTCCTTAAAACATCAATATATAAATCCGGTTATTCTTATCCAGGTTTTTGTTTTTCATCATTTTTTTACATAAAAAACTATGTGCCCTTTGTGGTTTTGAAAGATTTTTATTTTACCGCATGGATACATAGATGAATGTTTTAGTTTATAAAACCTTTGCGGCAAATTCAAAATATATAAGATCTTTTTTTTAAACGCAACGATTATTCTTATTGTAGCTGAATTTTAAGTGAGCAAATAGATAAGCGATTTTCAATCGATTGGATGAGGCGGATGTATTATTGTACCCATTTATTCAATGGAAATTGATACAAAAAAACCTTTATCAATACTGGATAAAGGTTCTGTATTTAAATAATTTTATCTTACGCATTCTCCGGAACGGCATTGATATCCTGAAGGACACATTCCATTTATGCAAGGTCCTGCAACATCCGGATAACATTTTTCATCTGCTCTGCAATGGGTATTGGGTGGGCACAATCCAATAAGATTTCCAATACAGATACCTACAGGAAGAGGTAAATTAATCTCAATGCCAATCTCCCCGGCAATGTTTTTTAATGCTTTTCTGTTTAATTTTTTCATGGTCTTCGTTTTAAAAAGTTATTGTTTTCATTTGGATCATACGGGTTATTCAATGTATGAACAGATCAAAGGTAACTATCCTTTTATGAAGACCATACAGTAGTTTTACTTAATCTTACAGAAAAGTGTTAAAGGTTTTGAAGCTTTCACCTATGATATATTAAGAATAAAATCAATAAGCATAAAGCAAATAACACGGATAAAAACCCTGTTATCGGGGATATATTTTACTTATAGTATTTAATACTTTTGTTTTATAATATAGGAATTAGACAAAATTCAATAGGCTAAAGTCTTACTGCTGTTATAAGTTTTATACTTGAGATTCCGTTGTAAATGTATTTGATTAGACGTTAATGGTACAGAAAATCCGATTGATTTTAAAAATATTGAACCAAAATAAAATACAATGAAAAAACTTTTAGTAACCTTTATCATTTTGCAAACAATATGTTCTTGTGGCAAACCTGCAACTTATTCTGCAAAAGCTGAATGCGGACTGAAAGGCGAAGTAAAACAAATGACATCCTATTTCTGCGATGTAAAGGATGATAAAATTCCGAAAGATTCAAGCGGCTATATGGTAAAATATACCAAGACTTTTGATAATGCTGGCAATGCTCTGGAGACTAATAAAATAATTAGGATGGACGTGAGCGGCAGTATCCAGTCGTGCACGTATAGAGGCCTGTTTTCAGGGAAAGGGAAAAGTATCTCTTATAAAGATATTTTAACTTGTGACAATAATCCCGCAGACGAAAGCAGCTATAAATACGTTTGGGCGGATAATTACCATTGTACTATTACACCGCAGAACAACAGCGGTTACACCACTAGCATTACGCTGGATAAAAATTATCTATTGATAAAAAGTGTTTTGAAAAATAAAGATAAATTGCAGGTAACCGAGGAGCTGGAATACACTTCCAAAAACGATAAAATACAAAAAATTAAAAGCAAGATTACTGAAAACAGAGATGGAGAAATCTTGACGAGATACCTGATACAGGTTTCAAAAAATTATGATGAACACAGTAATCCTACAATTGTTTATATATATGACAATGTTGATGAGCGAGCCATTAAGCAGGTTGTTTATAATAGGTATCTTTATTACTAAAAAACATTGTACATTTTAAATAATATTTACTTTTAAGTTATTAATATTTTATTGAAGTAAACATTGTTTATAAATTACAAATGTTTAAAGTTGTCATTTTAGCTAATGATCTGGTTTTAAAGCCTTCAAAACTCTTTACATAATTGCGTCTAATCATAAATTGATCAAAAAGTTATGAGAAAAGTGTCTCAATTCTTTTACGTTGTTTTTTGAAAAGATAAAACTGTGGTTTATAATCTTTTTGATTTATTCTCTTAGGGGTTCAATTCAATGTGTACGTAATTGAACAAATCAATTTGAATTTCAGAAGATAAATATCTCTACGTTTGCGTCGATTATAGACACTTCGATCTATTTTTTCCTATATCAAGTGTTTTTCCGGCTTTAATAACTTCCCTCTTCCAGCTTCAGGCTTCCTTACTTTAGAAAAGATTTGACAATAGTTACCAGGCTCATCAGAATAACAACTATACCAACCACCACAAACATCTTCTTTGTAGGAAGTTTGGAGGTAAGCATAGCGGAAAACGGAGCGGTAAAAACTCCACCTAACAGAAGTCCCAAAACAATATTCCAGTGATGAATTCCAATGGTAAAAATAAAAGTGATGGCACTGGTTACTGTCAACAAAAACTTGGCCACTGTGGAGCTTCCCACAACATAACGGGGAATTCTGCCTTCTTTAATTAACGTTCCAGTAACTAATGGACCCCAACCGCCTCCAGCAAAGGAGTCTATAAATCCTCCCACAAGTCCCAGTACTCTCAGATTGGTTCTTTTTTTGGTTTTGATACGGCTTTTGTTTTTGTCTTTAAAAGCATTTCTGAGAATATTTACTCCTAAATACAAAGTATAACAGGCAATGATGGGCTTTACAATATGTGCATAATGCTCTCCGTAATGAGACAGGGTTAATGCTCCAATGATAGACCCTACGATCGCCAGCGGAAATAATACCCAAACCATTTTTTTATTGACATTTCCCAACTTGTAATGGCTAAATCCTCCGGCAGCTGTTGTAAAAGACTCTGCCGAATGAATACTTGCGCTTACAACAGGCGGCGGAACGTTCAGCAGCAGCAATATAGTGGTACAGATAACGCCATATCCCATTCCCATTGATCCGGCAACAATTTCAGCCATGAAACCGGCAAACAGCATCCAGTAAAAAATATGGCCATCTTTACTGAGGAAACCCTGAATATCACCAGCCAGATCAAACTGATATACCACAACACCAAAAATTCCCAAAATAAGCAGAACTCCTATGATGGCAAGATAAATATTGGCTTTTCTCTGGGCAATTTTAGTAATACTGATGAGTTTTTCTATCTCCAAATCTTGTTTTGCAGGAGTTATTTTTCCATCAGACAGATATTGAGTTGTAATCTTGTTAAGTTCCGTTACTTTATGATTGAAGTCTCCTTTTAACTGGTTGCGTATACTCTGCATATTATCCAGCACAAGGTCCATTTCATCCGGAATGGTTTCTGTAAAGGTTTCTCTGAGTCTCTTGGCAATGGTTGGTGATTTTCCATTCGTAGAAATGGCGATTTTAAGACTTCCTTTTTTCACAATGGAACCTAAGTAAAAATCACAGAGTTCGGGCTTGTCTGCAATATTGACCAATACATTCTTCTGATGAGCGTTTTCACGAATCTGTGCAGCTAATTCAATATCATTTACAGCGATAATGGCCACATCGGTATCATTAAAATCATCATCATGATAGGCTCTTTCGTATAATCTTATATTTGAATACTGACTCTGTAAGGCTCTAACTTCAGAACTAATTTCCTTGGCTACAAGTCTTATAGAGGTTTCAGGAGAATTACCCAATACTGATTCCAGTTTTTCAAGGGCAATTTTTCCACCTCCGATGATGAGTAACGATAAAGTTTCAAGTTTTAAAAATACGGGATATAAAGAATTGCTCATCTTGATTACAGTTTTAAATCATACGTAAAAGCGAGATAATATAAACCTCCAATTTCAGGCCCTGCTGCATATTGGAAGTAACGTCTGTTCAGGAGATTAGTTGCTCCAATTTTTACATTGGCGTGAATTTCAGGAATCTTCCAGCTAGCCTGGGCATCTATGGTGTAATAAGCAGGAATTTTTCCTGAAGCTAATGGACTTTCCCAATCAAAAGCATTCTGCCATCTGGCTACTACTGTAAATCCAATATTCTTAATAATTTCCCTGTTTCCTACGCTTACATTCACCATCCATTTTGGGGTATTGAATGCCGTAATAAACAGATCTGAAGTGTTGTTGGAAGCCAGATCGTTATAAGATACATTGGCGTTTACATTATAGTTTTTAACAACATTATATCGGATTCCAAAGGAAGTTCCATAGCTTTTGTAAGTACTGTTGCTATTGGTATACACTCTGTATCTGTCCTGTTTGCTTCTGTCAAGCATGGCAAGAACGGCTGTATTGCTTCCTATCTGGCTGTTTTTAGGAACGGCTACTTCCACTTGCCCCAGGAAGCCTTCATAAATATTGTAGTAAAAATCCCAGTCCAGGGCCAGTTTATTATTAAAGAACACAGATTTATAGCCTATTTCAAAGGAATTGATCTTTTCCGGCTGTAATTTCTGCAGATTGGCAACGGCTAAAAGCTGTTTATTGTCCTGTGCAGCCTGGTTCTGACTTTTTCCACTGTCTACATCAGCATTTACTGCTGATGTAAACCTATCGATTGATGCTAAAGTGTAGGAGTTTTCCAGATAGCCTAATCCATCATTTACTTTTGTCAGTCCACCTACTCTTCTTACATTTCCGTTATTGACAAAGGAAAGGGCTTCAAACAAAGATGGAAAACGATATCCGTTTTGAAAAGAGGCTCTGAAATTGTGCTGTTTCACAGGAGAATAGACAATGCTGATTCTCGGATTCAGCTTGGCTTCAAATTCAGGGTTTCTGTCGATGCGGAGTGCTGCATTAATTTTTAGTTTTTCATCAAAGAAAAGCTTAGTAACCTGGGCAAAAGCTCCATATTTTTGATAGATAACATCTTTCCCGAAAGTACCATCAGATAAAGGAATATTTCTTTCAGTAACCGGTCTGTTGAAATCTACGAAGTTGTTTCCATCAGGTGTTATGCTGTATAAGCGATAATCAATACCGGCTAAAAGGTTAAAAATCTTTACAAATCTGCTGAAGTCATAAGTAAGCTCTCCCTGGTAAAATCTGGATTTCTGTTCCAGTTTTGCTCCTCCTGTTGCGGGAGCTCCGGCGATTCCTGCATTGGCAGAATCCCAATTATTGATTCCGATAATGGTATTTTTTAACTGTTCAAAGGCTGCTGTTCCAGGTACTGCTCTATTTTTATCAGCTTCACGACGGGCAAGAGTAAGAGCATCATTTAGATTGGTGCCCGCATTGAGAGTATTTTGTAATGTAGTCTGGAAAATGTTTTTCCAATTATTGTTGGAAAGATTGGTTAGGTCCAGGTTATCTGCCAGAGGTTTCAGATTATAGGAATCTCCTGTATTTTCTATAGAGACATATGCTCTGAACGTCAATTCTTTGCCGGTAAGTTCTACTTTATGGTTTTGAACGGTAGCATTTTGTAAACGGATTTTATTTCCTCTTTGAAAAGTTCCGTCAAGCAATCCGTAACGGTACACGTAAGAAGCTTTCCACTGATCTCCGAAACGGTAGTATAATCCGGCATCAAATTTTATATTTTTTACTTCTGGGCTTACGAGATCTTTTTCCAGATATCCTGTTCTGGATACATTGAAGGTTGTAGGTTTTCCGTTATAATCTACTTTTACCGCTACCCTGTTGTTTCTTTCATCGCCGTATTTGTTCCAAAGGTCTTCTGCTGGGTTATTGGCTAAAGAAAAATTAGGATTGGCAGTGATTAATGAATTAGGATTCTGATCAGTCTGATTATTTGAAATCCAGTCTGTTCCTGTAAAATAGGAAGCGTTCACTTTAACTGCGAAATTTTTATTGAATACCTTGGCAAATCTGATGGCACTTTCACCCAAAGAACTTATTTTGTGATTGTAATTATCTACATGATTCACGCCGCCACGGAAGTAAACGCTTATTCCTTCAGAAGTAAAGGGATCTTTGGTCTGGAGACTTGCCAGTCCATTGATGGCATTCATTCCATACAATGCGGAAGCGGCTCCTGGAGTAACTTCCATAGATTGAATATCCAATTCTGTAGGGCCAATGGCATTTCCCAGTGGAACTCCTAAGGTGGCAGATTGTACATCTACTCCATCTACCAACTGCATAAATCTGAAATTGTTAGGCGAGTTAAATCCTCTGGAGTTAGGTATTTTCAGTGTAAGACTGGAAGTTAGGAGCTGTAGTCCTTTTACATTTTCCAGCGTTTCATAAAAAGATGCAGCCGGACTTTCCCTGATCGTTTTAATATCAATCTTTTCAATAGCGATTGGAGATTTCAGTATTTTTTCCGGAATACGGGATGCAGAAATCACCACATCATCAATAATGGTATTCTGAGGATTAAGTCCGATGGTAAGTTTATTGGAAAGAGAAAGAATCTCTACCGTTTGGCTGGAGAATCCGTCTTTATTGATAATCAACCGGAAAGGGATTGTGACTCTTGTTCTTATTTTGAAATTTCCAAGTTGATCTGTTGATGCGGTGTCCTGTGTGTTTTCCACCTGAACCTTTACAGCATCAAGTCCTTTCTGGGTTCCTGTATTTCTGATAATTCCGCTTAATTCTATAAGCTGCTGTGCTTCTGCCAGATTGCAGAATAAAAATGTGAATAGTATAACTCCTGTTTTAGGCAGGAAATAGCCCTGTCTTTTGTTTTTCATTGTTCTTCTATTTTAGGTGAGTAAGAATGGAGCTGTTTGAAACTAATATGTTTTTTGGAAACTTTTATTTCTTAACCACAAAAGGCACAAAAGTTATTATTTAGTACACTTAAGAAAGTTTAAAATGCTGTGGTATAAAAGTTCACATAAGATGAAAATCTATGATTTTCATAGTGCTAAAGTGTACTTCATCCCCGCAAAGCTTGTTACTTCAAAAGACTTAAGTTTTTAGAGCTTTTGTGACTTTTGTGGTTTAAATAGAATTCAAACAGCTTGTATATGTTGTCCGTATTTAAAATCAACAGCACATACACATTCGTTCACCTGGAAGAAATGGTTGATGTTTTTTTAGTTTTTTAGGGTTATAAAAAAGGCTAGTCATATTTTCAATTTAAGGTTTGTAAGTAACGGTATGAAAAATCACCAAAGGTTTCTTCTGACTGTTTTTCCTGGACATAGATTCCGAAAAGTTCATCCAGAGTAGTCAGAATTTCTTCTTCACCAATGTTTTCTCTGTATTTTGTATTTAATCTCATTCCCAAGCGGTCTCCTCCAATGTGAAGATTATACTTTCCATAAGCTGTTCCTACAAACCCGATTTCAGCGTTGGGAGATCTTCCGCATCCGTTAGGGCATCCGGTCATTCTGATGGTAATATCATCTTCTCTAAGACCATGTTTTTCAAGAATAGGTTCTATTTTGGTTACTAACGAAGGTAAATATCGCTGTGCTTCTGCTAAAGCCAGTGAACAGGTATTCAAGGCAACGCAGGCAACGGAGTTTTTGCGCAGGGCACTTGCTTTTTCAGTAGCCTCTGAAATTCCATATTCTTGTAAAAGACTTTCTATAGCTGTTTTATCTTTTTCATCGATATCCGCAACAATCAGGTTCTGGTTACAGGTAAACCTGAAATTTACGGGTGCTGTCTGAGCAATCTTTAACAATCCGGATTTTAAAGGATAGCCTTCAATATCAAGTACTCTTCCATGTTCTACAAACACGGTGTAAAACCATTTCCCTTCATGATTTTGAGTCCAGCCATAACGGTCTTTTCTCTGTTCAAATTTAAATTCTCTGGCAGGTTCAAACCTGAATCCGGTTCTTTTTTCTACTTCGGTTCTGTACTGATCGATGCCAAGTTTATCAATGGTATATTTTAATCTTGAAAGCTTTCTGTCACTTCTATTCCCGAAATCACGCTGTACAGTAATAATTTCATAGACTGCTTGCAAAGCTTTTTCTTCAGAATCTACAAATCCAAGCACAGAAGCTAATCTTGCATAAGTGGCTTCATTACCATGGGTAGCTCCTAATCCGCCTCCCGCAGCAATATTATATCCTACAATCTGATTATTTTCAATGATGGCGATCAAAGCAATATCATTAATGAATACATCTACATCATTATTGGGTGGAACGGCAATTCCGATCTTTAGCTTTCTGGGAAGATATCTGTCCTGATATAAAGGATCTTCTTCTGTTTTTCGGTCTACAAGCAATTCATCATCAATCCATACATCATAATAGGATTTGGTTTTTGGGAGACACATTTCACTTATTTTACCTGCCAGCTCATAAGTCTGTTGGTGTAGTGGAGATTCTGAAGGGTTTGCCGTACAGGTCACATTTCTGTTTACATCACCACAAGCTGCAATAGAATCCAAATGATTCAGGTTGAAACTTTGAATGGTAGGTCTTAGATGGGATTTTAAAATGCCATGCAATTGAAGCGTCTGTCGGGTTGTTATTTTGATGGTTCCCGTAGAATGGTCATTCGCAATATCATTCACTCCAATCCATTGGTCAGATGTTAAAAATCCCCCCGGAAGCCTTAGTCTTATCATGTAGGAATACAGCCATTCTAATTTTTTAGCTACACGCTCTTCCCTTCTGTCCCTGTCATCCTGCTGGTACATTCCATGGAATTTGATTAAGGTCTGATCGTCTTCTCTTATGGCTCCGGTAAAATCATCCGCGAGGCTTTCCTTTAATGTTCCTCTGAGTCCGTTGCTTTGGGTTTTAATTCTTTCAACTGGGGAAAGATTATCTTTGTGGCTCATAATTGTTTTCTTTTAAGGGTGTGGGTTTTTAATAAACATCTTTGGCATATCGGCCGTTGAGCTCCATTTCTTCCAGATAATGAACAGCTTCTTCCTGACTGCGTTTTCCATGTTGTTGAATAATATTGAGCAGTGTATTTTCTACATCGCGGCTCATAGGATCTTTTGTGCCACATACATACACTGAAGCTCCGTTTTCAAGCCAGTAAAAGACTTCCTGTGCTTTTTGCTCCAGTTTGTGCTGTACATATACTTTTTCAGCAGTATCTCTTGAAAAGGCAAGATCCAGATGAGTTAAGCTTCCTGTTTTAAGGAAATCCTGAAGCTCAGCCTGATAAATAAAGTCTGATACAAAATTCCTGTCTCCAAAGAACAGCCAGTTCTTTCCTTCTGCACCCAGGGCATCACGCTCCCAAAGGAATGATCTGAAAGGAGCAATCCCGGTTCCCGGACCAATCATGATAATATCTTTATCTGGTTCCGGTAATCGGAAATGCCCTGCATCCTGAATGTAGAATTCAACGTCACTGCCTTCAGAGAATTCGCTGAGGTAACCGCTGCACAGACCGTTGTATTTCTGGTGGTCAATAAAGAATTCCGATCTGGCAACGGTAATATGGATCTCATTTTCGCCATGGGCTTCCGGAGAAGATGAGATGGAATATAAACGTGGTGCTTGTATGGTTAATATTTGAACTACTTCTTCAAATTCATCTGCATTTTTCACAGGATAAATTCTTAAAAGATCCAAAAGGCTTAAACGAACTTCCGAAATAGAATGTCCTGTAATCTTAGCATATTGAGCCACAACGGTTTTCAATAAATAGCTAATATTAAGATGTTTGTGTAAAAGCTCTTCTACGGTGTCTGTAACTTTTGTGGTTTCGAGCTGTTTTTTAGGATCAATTCCTGTTACGGCAATAATTTCATCTACCACAGATTTAGAATTGAAAGGGATAATTCCCAATGCTGCACCAGGTCGATAGTTTAAAGCATCTTCCGTTTCTATTTCAATGTGATAGGTTTCCTTTTCAGACGTAATATCATTCAGATTGATGATGGCTGATACTTTTCCCTGGTATTTTTTCCTTCCTGCTGAAGCCTTTTGAACAGGTGTACTGCCGGCTGAGGTTTTATTTACCGCTTCAAAAACATGTTCTATCCAGTTTTGAGCATCCTGCTCATAATCAATATCACATTTTTTTAGTGGAATAATACGCTGTGCTCCCAGGAGTTCAAAACGGGAATCTACGTCTTCTCCTGTTTTGCAGAATAAAGGATAGCTGGTATCTCCTAACGCAAGCACTCCAAATTTTAAAGCGCTAAGATTGATTTCATTTTCATAAATATAATCATAAAACTTCTTGGCCAATACCGGTGGATCTCCTTCTCCCTGAGTACTGATGACCACAAAGAAAAACTCTTCTTTTGAAAGATCTTTAGGTTTATACTGAGAAAGATCTGCTAATTTCACCTGAATTCCTTTCTTTTTGATGATTCCAGCAAGTGATGTGGCTAATTTTTTACTGTTTCCGGTTTCTGTACCATAAGCTAAGGTAATTTTCTTCACGGTATTCTGTTCCGGAAGAGTTACCTGTAAAGGTGGCTGTACAGCGGTAAGCGGTGATCCTGCCAATCCTGCAAGATATCCGCTTGCCCAGATGGATTCATCTCTGGAAAAATCGCTGGAGATTTGTTTAAGGATATTTAATTTAGTTTCAGACAGCATATTCGAAGAAATTTTGAGTTTTAGGGACTAAGCTTCCGTTTTCAACTGATTTAAAATAAAGACCTTCCTGCTCGGCATTTTCAAGCCAGGAGAATTCTTCATGAAGATTCACAACTTTTCCTATCACCACCAATGAGGGTGAGGCGAAGGATTTGTCACCCAGTGTTTTGCTGAAATCCTCAAAAGACGAGGTATACACTTTCTGGTAAGGTGTGGTAGCCTGTTCAATCACAGCGATTTTTTTCTCGTTTGAAACATTCAGGTCAATGAATTTTTCTACAAGACTGGTCAGGTTTCCTTTAGACATATAGAATACAAGGGTATCCTGAGTGTTGGCAAGATCTTTCCAATAGTCTTCAGTAAGAATTTCAGACTTATAATACGTAAGAAAACGAACAGATGTTGAATATCCTCTGGCTGTTAAAGGCATTCCCGCATAAGCAGCAGCTCCCAAAGCAGCTGTAATCCCCGGAATAATTTCAAAAGGAATATGATTTTCCTTCAAGGCCTGTAATTCATCCAGAATATTAGAGAAAATAGAAACATCTCCGCCTTTAAGTCTTACAACGGTTTTGTTCTGCAAAGCATAATCAACCATTAAAGTATTGATAAGAGACTGAGGTGTAGATGCATTTTTGCTGCATTCTTTGCCTACATAAATAAGCTCTGTGTCCTTGTTGACGTAAGTTTCTAAAATTTCAGGACTTACGAGACGGTCTGCCAGAACAACATCTGCTTTGGCGATGGCTTTTACGGCTTTTACTGTGATTAAATCAGGGTTGCCGGGCCCTGCACCGATAAGGTAAACCTTAGGTGATTTTATAGTTGGATTCATTGAAATCGGTGTTAGTTAAAGGATTTTAGAAGAGTCCCTCAAGAGAAAGATACCTTTCTCCGGTGTCGTAATTAATGGTAAGAATTTTTGCTCCAGGCTGTATTTGCGGTAAATGTTTTGCAATAGCGGCTAAGGCGGCTCCTGTGGAAACTCCCACAAAAAGTCCTTCTTTTTTAGCAGCGTTAATGGCATATTCATACGCTTCATCCTTCCCTACTGTAATCACTCCATCTAAAAGGGTAATATCTAATATGGAAGGTACAAAACCAGCTCCTAAACCTTGCAATGGATGTGGTGCAGGACTTCCGCCGCTTAACACAGGAGATAATTCCGGCTCTACTGCAATCACTTTAAGGTTAGGATATTTTTCCTTTAATGCTTTAGCAATTCCTGTGATATGTCCGCCGGTTCCTACTCCGGTAATCACATAATCCAACCCTTCCGGGAAATCTTGTAGAATTTCCTGTGCTGTAGTTTCTACGTGTATTTTTACATTAGCAGGATTATCAAACTGTCTCGGGATCCATGAATTGGAAGTTTCTTCTGTTAATTCGTTAGCTTTTTCGATAGCTCCTTTCATTCCTTTTTCTCTTGGCGTAAGCACAAATTCAGCTCCATAGGCTTCCATGATTTTACGACGTTCTATACTCATGCTTTCCGGCATTACCAGAATAAGCTTATATCCTTTTACTGCAGCTACCAATGCCAATCCTATTCCTGTATTTCCACTGGTAGGTTCAATGATGGTACTGTCTTTATTTAATAATCCTTTAGTTTCCGCATCTTCAATCATGGCTAAGGCAATTCTGTCCTTGATGCTTCCGCCTGGGTTGCTTTTTTCTAATTTAATCCAGATTTCATGGTCTGAATTGAATAAGTTATTGATCTTTACGACTGGTGTATTTCCAATGGTTTCTAGTGCGTTCTGAAATTTCATATCAATACAATTTTTTGTTTTTTCTGTTTTTATATTACAAAGGTTAATGATTCCGGTAACGGATTGTTATCCTTTATTCTTATTTCACTTTTGTTATAGACAAGTGAATTGGGTGGTACATCCTGTGTGATCCACACATTTCCACCAATAATACTGTCCCTGCCTATGGTTGTATTTCCACCTAAAATGGTTGCTCCCGAATAAATAATGACATGGTCCTCAATATTGGGATGCCTTTTCTGGTTGGCTTTTTCTTTGGAGACATTCAATGCACCAAGGGTTACTCCCTGGTATATTTTGACATGATCGCCAATAATGGTGGTTTCTCCAATGACAATTCCGGTTCCATGATCGATGAAAAAGTATTCTCCGATTATTGCGCCGGGATGAATGTCTATTCCAGTTTTGCTGTGTGCATATTCTGAAATGACACGAGGTAAAACCGGTATTTCCTGGTTCCAGAGTTGATGGGAAATTCTGTAAACATAGGTTGCAAAATATCCCGGGTATGCAAGGTATATTTCTTCTAGCGAGGCTGCTGCCGGATCAAATTCAAGGATGGACTGTGCATCCTGAACGAGATGGCTGTAGATCTGGGGCAAAGCCTCAAAAAAAGCATTCACCTGTACTTCGGTAAGATCTTGGTCTCTTGTTATTGTGTTAATCAGGATTGAAAGATGATCCTGCAGTTGGGCAAAATCCTGTTTCAGCTGATCGGGAGTATTGACTTGCTGTGGAAGAAACAATACTTTATACAATTCTTTTACAAAAGCCTTTACTCTTGCTCTGTCGAAGAATCCATGGGTTTTATGCTCTTTACTCTGTTGAATTCTTTCTATAAATTGGTTTGAAACTGACATTTTCTTTACTGAATTATGCAGGCTGCAACCGTTGAATTGGATGTTTCATCTACCAAAATTGCAGAACCTGTTCTTTTGTTATTGATAAAACTATCATAGACCAAAGGCTGTGCCGTTCGGAGGGTTACTTTTACCACTTCGTTCAGCTTAATATCGCCTTCTGCTTTTTCCTGGGTAAGCGTATTCACATCAATCTTGTAATCAATCTCTTTTACGACGGCTCTTATCAGTCTGCTGTTTTGCTGTAAGAGATATTTATTACCCGGTTGTAATGATTTTTGATCCAGCCAGCATAGCAAAACTTCAAGGTCTTTTTCAATGACAGGAAGCTGTTCTTCCGTAGCAAAAATATCGCCCCTGCTGATGTCCACATCATCTGTTACATGGATAACCACGGGTTGTCCTTCAAAAGCTTCTTTTTTTTCAATCCCATTGATCTCGATTTTAGCAATTTCGCTGGTAATACCTGCGGGAAGAATGTGGATTTTGTCTCCTTTCTGAAATTTTCCGCTTAAAACCTGCCCTGCATATCCTCTGTAGTCATGTAATTCTTCAGTCTGAGGACGAATGACATACTGAACCTGGAAACGGCTTCCGGTATTCAATTCTTCATTCAGTGTCACATTTTCCAGATATTCTAAAAGTGAAGGTCCCTGATACCAATCTGTCTGAGATGATTTTGAAACAATATTGTCTCCTTTCAGTGCAGAGATCGGGAAATAGCTTACCTCATTTATTCCAAGATTTTCCGCAATTTTAGCGTAATCTGCTTTGATGGTTTCAAATACTTCCTGCGAATAATCCACCATATCCATTTTATTGATAGCTACCGCTACTTTTTTCAGTTTTAATAATGAAGCAATGATAGAGTGTCTTCTGGTTTGTTCAATCACTCCTTGTCTGGCATCGATCAGAATGACCATCAGATCAGAGTTGGAAGCTCCGGTAATCATGTTTCTGGTATATTGTACATGGCCTGGAGCATCAGCAATGATGAATTTTCTCTTCGAGGTTGAAAAATACCTGTAAGCAACATCAATGGTGATCCCCTGCTCTCTTTCAGCACGTAATCCGTCTGTAAGAAGGGCAAGGTCTACGCCGTCATCATTTTTGTTTTTAGAATGTTTTTCCAGTACTTCTAACTGGTCCTGTAAAATACTTTTACTATCGTATAGCAGTCTTCCGATCAGAGTACTTTTACCGTCATCTACGCTTCCTGCTGTTATAAATCTTAATATATCCATCTGTTTTGTTTATGAGTAATGAATAATGGGCAATGAGTAATGGTGAATATCATAAGTAAAAAGCTGTCAATCTAATTACTTATTACTCATTGCTGATTATTAATCTAAAAATAGCCTCCTTTTTTACGGTCTTCCATCGCCGCTTCTGTCACGCGGTCATCAATTCTGGTTTCTCCGCGTTCAGAAATTCTGGTGGCTACAATTTCTTCAATCACAGCGTCAATGGTTGTTGCTTTTGATTCTACGGCTGCGGTACAGGTCATATCTCCTACCGTTCTGTATCTTATCTTTTTGATGGTAATTACATCATCCGTTTCTAATGTTGCATGATGAGAGTTGGCAATCCATTGTCCGTTAAGGTCTACCACTTCCCTGTCATGCGAGAAGTAAATGGAAGGGAGTTCAATTTTTTCTCTTCGGATATAATTCCAGATATCGAGTTCTGTCCAGTTGCTGATTGGGAAAACTCTTACATTTTCTCCTTTCTGGATTTTTCCGTTGAAGATGCTCCATAATTCAGGACGTTGTAATTTTGGATCCCATTGCCCGAATTCATCACGAACTGAGAAGATTCTTTCCTTAGCCCGGGCTTTTTCTTCGTCTCTGCGGGCGCCTCCGATACAGGCATCAAATTCAAATTCTTCTATGGTATCCAGTAAAGTAAAGGTCTGTAACCAGTTTCTGCTTGGGAATTTTCCTTTAGGCTCTGTTAAGCTTTTCTTTTTGATCGTATCTTCTACTTTACGAACTACCAGATCAACTTCTAGCTGATTAACAAGCTCATCTCTAAAGTTCAATACCTCAGGAAAGTTATGTCCAGTATCTACATGAACAAACTTGAAAGGAATTTTTCCGTAACGGAAAGCTTTTGAGGCTAAATGAGCCAGCACAATACTATCCTTTCCACCGCTGAACAGCAGTGCCGGACGTTCAAACTGTCCTGCTACTTCCCTTAAAATATAAATAGATTCAGCTTCCAACTGATCCAGGTAATCTAAATGATATGTTGACATATTTTTTCTTTTTTATTGATGAATATGCAGACCGCATTCTTTTTTATTGGCATCTTCCCACCACCATCGGCCTGCTCTGAAATCTTCTCCTTCCTGGATCGCTCTGGTACATGGCTCACATCCAATGCTTACAAATCCTTTTTTATGAAGATAATTGTAAGGAAGTTGATGGGTTTTAACGTAATCTGTCACCTGCTCTGTACTCCAGTGAAGAAGTGGGTGAAACTTAATGATCTGATTATCTTCATCCCATTCCAGTGCCGGCATATTCTGCCTGTTTGGGGAATGTTCTGCCCTTAAACCGGTGATCCATATTTTATATCCTTTTAAAGCAGATTTCAAAGGATGTACTTTTCTGATACTACAACAGGCTTTTCTCTGTTCTACGGACTGATAAAAAGAATTGGGTCCGTTTTCTGATACAAATTTTTTCAGTTCTTCAGTATCCGGATAGTAAGCTTTAATCTCTTTTTTGAAGAAAGCTTTTGTGGAAGCCCAGGTTTCGTAAGTATGCTCGAAAAGTCTTCCTGTATCCAGAGTGAAAATATCAACGTTCAGATTTTTTATCAGATGAGTGATGACCTGATCTTCATAGCTGAAGCTTGTTGAAAATACTACTCCACCCGGAAATCTTTCTGTCAATAATTGTAAAATATGTTGTTCAGAAGATATCCCGGAGGTTTCTTCCTTCAATTTTTCGAAATCGCTTTTCAGACTGTTTTCCATTTCCATTCCAATTTGTTGATGCAAATATATATAAAATTCTATAACTCCTATCAAAATAGTAGAATTTAAATGAAAAAAAATTATTTTTTGTTGATAAACGAGGTCAGAGTGGTCTCCATCATGCTTTTTCTGGTTTTTTCACGAACAATAATTAATTCATTTCTAAGGTAACATTCTGCTTCATCTACACAATCGTCACATGCTTCATAGAAGTTTAGGGACACACAGGGAGTTAAGGCAATAGGCCCGTCAAAAATACGGTAGATATCCGCCAATGATACTTCATCGGGTGATTTTAAAAGGTAATACCCTCCTACTTTTCCTTGTTTGCTGTTAACAAGTTTGGTTCTTTTAAGCTCAAGAAGGATTTGCTCCAGAAATTTTTTGGGAATGTTCTCATCCTGTGCAATAACAGAAGTGGACAGATAGCCTTGATTGTAATTTCTTGCTAATCTGACCATTGCTTTCAGCGCGTATTTGCAACGTTTGGACATCATAATCTACGCAAGGTATAACAAATTATCTGATTATCGAAATGTTTTTACGGAATGAAAACCCTGGTTAGCAATTAAGGAACTGAAGTTCAAAACCCCTATAAAGTTTTATTTTCTTTTTTAAAGGCAGACGGAGACTTGCTTTTATAGGTTTTGAATATTTTATTGAAATGGCTAACGTCATTAAAACCAAGTTTATCTGCAATTTCACTGATGTTATAATTACTTTGAAGCAGAAGTTTTTCAGCACCTTTCACTTTATACTGGATGATATGCTGTTGGATGGAAAATCCCGTTTCTTTTTTAATATAAATACTGATGTAATTTGGCGAAAGCATAAATTCTTTAGCCAGGTTTTCAATTTTCATTTTGTCGGCATCCAGAAAATTGACGTTGATGTAGTATAATATTCTGTCGATTCTGCTTAAGTTTTGAGAAACCCATTTTTTACTGTTAGCATTGTTCATGGTATTTCTGGTGAGAATGGTAAAAATAGTTGAAAAGAGATCTGCTGCAATTTCTTTATTGTATAAAGTTTTATGGGTGAATTCATGCAAAAGAATATGGGAAAGCTGAAGAAGATGCTCTCTGTCTGTTTTACTTTTAATCACTGATTCATACACAAAAGAGCGATCTTCCATCAATAACTGAATAATTTTTTTAAGTTCACTTTTCTTATTCATCAAAAGGTTTTCCCAGAGATATCCTTCAGTAAATTTTATATAGATGAATCTGGTTTTGCTTTGAATGGTGAATTCATGAGCATCACTGGGTCTGAGGAGAAATATATCTCCTTTTTGATAATGAAATGTAATGCCATTCAGGTGATGGGTACCTTTTCCATTTTGAACGATAATCAGTTCATAGAAGTTATGATTGTGATATTCTATGTCCCAGCTCTCTTTTTCGATGCTGAAAACGTTAAAGGAATTGAAGTTGACAATTCTTTTCATTGATAATGGATTTTTACAAATTTAAGATTAATTTTTACAATAATAATCAATGATTTATGAGTGAATTTTGCAGTATAAATACATACAAAATGAAATATATAAAACAATCGGTAATGGTGCTTGCTGCAACAGTATTTTTAGTATCCGGATTTAAAGCCAATGATGATGTTGGAAAAAGAAGTCCAAAAGAAGAAAAACTTCCTGTAACTAAAAAATATTGGCCTAATGGTGCCCAATTGGTCATTTCTGTATCCATGCAGTTTGAAACAGGTGGCCAGCCCGAAGGGGCGGAAAGTCCTTTTAGTAATACTCCACTTCCTAAAGGTTATCGGGATCTTCCTGCAGAAAGCTGGTATCGCTATGGTGGAAATGAAGGGATTTACCGGATGCTGGATTTATGGAAAAAATATAATATCAAAGTAACCTCTCATGTAGTAGGAACTGCTGCTGAGAAATATCCGGACATTGCAAAAGCTATTGCTAATGGTGGTCATGAGATTGCAGCTCATGGGATTTCATGGGACAATCAGTGGAATAAAAGTTATGATGAAGAATTACAGTTTGTAAAACAGGGAGTGGATGCCGTAGCAAAAATTACAGGACAGAAAGCTGTGGGTTACAACTGCAACTGGTTGAGAAGAAGCCCGAATACTCTGAAAGTATTACAAGAACTTGGATTTCTTTATCATATTGATGATCTCAGCCATGATGAGCCTTTTATTACCAGAGTAAAGGGGAAAAATTTTGTAGTGATTCCTTACACGCTTAGGAATAATGATATTGTGAATATTGAAGGAAAACACTGGAGTCCGGATCAGTTTCTTGCCCAGCTTAAGTTTGAATTTGACAGGCTTTATGAGGAAGGAGCCACCAAAAGAAGAATGATGAGCATCAGTTTCCATGACAGAATAGGCGGAACTCCTGCAATGGTTCATGCTATGGAAGAATTTATCAAATATACAAAAGAAAAACAAGGTGTGGTCTTTATGAGAAAAGATGATATTGCTAAAATGGTGATGAATGATCCTGATACTCCGGTTGATAGCAGTGAAGCACAATTCAATAATTAACAAGTGATTTTTCAAATTAAAATAAACATTCAACCCTACTTTTATGAATAAGAATACTGCCTATTTTTTCCTTCGTTTATCAATGGGGATCAATTTTTTGGGACATGGATTGGTAAGATTAACCAAGCTTCATGATTTTGCTGAAGGAATGA
Source organism: Chryseobacterium sp. II3a (assembly GCF_057815135.1). Classification (NCBI taxonomy): domain Bacteria; kingdom Pseudomonadati; phylum Bacteroidota; class Flavobacteriia; order Flavobacteriales; family Weeksellaceae; genus Chryseobacterium; species Chryseobacterium sp. II3a. The sequence goes on from NZ_JBYPZJ010000003.1 coordinate 387,243, forward strand.
CCAAAAGCTTTGAAAAAAGCTGGCTCCCTCAACTGTTTGTACATATGTTCAGTACGACACTTCCCTTTTTAGAATTTATTGTCGGATTACTGCTTATCATTGGTTTTAAGACAAGAATTGCAGCGATGGCAGGCGCTTCGTTAATTATACTGTTATTATTTGGCAGTAGTACAGTTGAAAACTGGGAAGCTATGGGAATTCAGATGATCTATGCGGGATTGTTTTATATCCTGATTTCCAGAATAGATGATAATGCTCTCTCTCTGGAAAGAAATAATAAATAATAAAAGAGAAAGTAAACCGGAAGGTCCTTTTGGTTTACTTTCTTTCAGTTTCTTACTCTATTCTGATTCTTTTGAATATAAAAAATAAGCGAGTTCTCTGTTTTCTTCTATCAGATTTTCATTTCGGTTAAATCCACATTTGAGAAGTACTTTTTGAGAACCGATATTATCAAGATCTGTTACGGCAACAATATCTCTTTTTTCGTCTGTTGATAGGCAATGACCCACAAGTGCCTGGCATATCTGGGTTCCGATTCCTTTTCCCCAATAGTTTTCTCCAAGGATATACCCGATTTCTGTGCTGTCGGGATGATGATGGAAGGCTCTTGCCAAACAAATTCCTACAAAATCATCATTCTGAGCATTAAATATTCCCCATCTGCTGAACGGCCCTTCTTTATAATCTGATAATGCTTTTTCAAACATTTCTTTAAATTCTTCAGGAGATTTGTAAGGCAGATAGCGGGTAACATTTTCATTTTTAAACAGGTCTAGGAATAAATTGAGTTCTTGCGGAGTGAACTCTCGTATAATGATCGTATCGTTTTTATAGTACATAAGAATAATTTACGTTTGAAATTGATACATAAAATTACGTAAATAAACTCACAATTGCCGATAAAACCTGACAATATTCGTCATAAAGTAAAAATGGGCTTAAAAAATTAAGCCCATTTTTTATTCAACAAGTGAATACTAACATATCACTACTAAATTATTTCATTAAATGTATGTTTTATCCTATTTTTTAATGAATTTCTGGGAAGATTTCCCTAAAGAAGTTTCAATATCAATTAAATAAGTTCCGCCTAGGAAGTGTTTAACATCAACCTTATCCCCAATAACTTTAGCATCCATTTTTCTTCCAGACATATCGTAAACAGAAATTGATTTAATTTCCCCTTTTGTTTTAATATTCAATACATCAGAAACTGGATTTGGATAGATGGATGTTTCTGAATTTGTTGTATTAACGTCTGAAGTGGATAATGATGATAATGGTAATGCGCAAGGCGTTGTAATACTGCCATTTGGTTGTGTATTATATGCAAACTCAGTTACAGAATAACCTGAACCATTGGCCCCAACATTCAGTTTGAAATAACCGTTAATATTGTAGCCTTCGAATTGGTTTCTAAAACCAACATAAGCGGTTTGGCCAGACCAGGTAGTATATGTAGGGGTGTACACGTCAAGTTGTCCGGGAGTACCCGTTGGATAACCTATATTATTTGCATTACTTATAGTGGTGCAAGATGGAATTAAACTAATATTTCTTGTCCCTACTCCACATACTAATCCTTTCCAATAGGTTTCCAATTTTAATTGATTGGCTCCATAGTACCAAGCGCCATACCCTGCATCATCACTAAGCTCCGGGTTAATGATAAAATATTTCCAAGGTGCTCCGGAGTTGGTTGTTACTGTTGTTGGTGTTGGATTGGCATAACTTTCCAGAGGAGTTCCTGTAACTATTTTATAGGGATCTTTGTAAGAAAAAGTTAATGCCAAAGATGTGGTTGATCCTAATGAAGTTACGCCTCCTGTTATAGCCGGATTTAAGAATGTAATTGATGAATTCAGGACCTGACTTTTAAGATGGCTGGTTGCCGCACCATTTATGGTAAGTGTAGCAGTAGTAGGGCTTGTAACTGCTATAGTTGCTGTTAGTCCTGCTGGTAATGAAGAAGTGAAATGTGTTCCTGAAATAAGAGTTGTTCCATTTGGTACGGCAAATGTGGCTCCGTTTAGGGTAATGGTTGATGTAGGAGCAGATGCTACTGTTCCATCTAATGACACGGCTCCATTATTGTTTAAGTTCTCTGTAAAGGTACTGTTGCTAAGGGTTAATTTAGGCAGAGTATTGGCAACTCCGGTTGCAGCTAAGTTGGCAGGCTGCCATAAATTTATTCTTGACGGGTGATTTAATGCGGCTAACATTCTGTTAACCTGTCCATTGGTAAACATTTTATAACACCCAGCGGAACCGTTGTATCCCATATAGTTTTCAACGTTCACTTTTTGTCCAAGACAATTGTTTCCAGTTGTACATCCTAATCCGGAAGAATTATTTTCTACAGGGGTGTCAGCAACTCCGTCACCATCATTACCAGGGTTCGAAGTTGAACAAAGAACATTGAATGTGTGTTGAAGATTTAACCAATGTCCAAATTCGTGAGTGAATGTATCAGAAAACTCGTTTGAAGCCACAGTTCCTGCAGCATCATATATATAACGGCCATTATAAACAACTCTTGCAGTATTTACTGAAGACATGTACGAATCCGGGTACCAGGCAACTCCCGATTGATATAAATCTTTATTAGCATATAGATCATTTTGTATATACACATTCATATACTTTGTATTATCCCATGCATCTGCGCCAATTTGTGTATCATATCCGCCTCCGTTGCCATATCCACTTTTGAAAGGGTGAAATACCACTCCACTTGTTGCTTTTCCGGTTGGGTCAATTTTAGCTAAGCGGAATTCAATACTTAATGTGCCCCTAATCGGCTGGAAGTAAGGGTCTATAGTGTTTGAATCGGTATTGATTCCATTGAAATTTAAGTTGATTTGTTGCAGCAAGTCAACTACTTTTTGGTAATTTACTTTTACATTACTCTGAGACTCTCCATACACATGAAAAACCACAGGGATGATGTAGGTGGGATTGCTGGCCTTTTTATTCAATGGAGTTTTGTTTGATTCCATTTTTTTCACAAAATCTTTGGTGAATTTTTCAAATTTTTCATATTCAGCCTTAGATTCAGGGTGCCGTTCGAAATGTTTTTTCATCATTTCATCTGCTTTACACTCATGAGGTCTGTTTTCCTGAGCAAAACCTATTATTGGAAATAGGGAAACAAGTAGTAGTAATTTAAATTTTTTCATGATTTTTTGGATTTGTTTGTTAATAAATTATTTGAATAGTCGATTTTTCTCATGTTTTTGTCAACAACTTTACCATCTCCAATGGTTCTGATTCTTTGCTTTCACAGGAATAGCAAAATAAGAACCCGTTAAAAAATGCAATCTTCATCATAGAATGTATTGCAAGAGTTACTGTTTTCATAAATAATAATTTTGTGTGTTATGTGATGTTTTCTAATTAAATCTTTCAGGGTTAAATATCTTTATCTCAACCGTTGGCTTTTGGTCATTGGCAAGCTCAGAAACTGTTTTTCCGAAAATAGGTCCGAGACTTAAGCCCATCATTCCGCCACCACCTGCAATAATCAGGTTTTTTAGTTTGGAAGACTGCCCCAGGTAAGGAAGCCCATCCGGAGCACAAGGTCTGTAACCAAACCAGATTTCCGATTCTTTGGGTAATTTAACCTGAAAATCTGGCAAATATTTGGGAATAGATTGTACGATTCCCTCTACCCTTTTCATATTAATTTTATTCTGATGGGAAGCCAGCTCCATGGTGCCTCCAAAACGGATTTGTCCATTCATGGGGGTTACCGCTACTCTTGCTTCTAATAACAATGCAGCATGTTCCAACCTATGAATTAGGTTTTCAGGAGTATGCATAAAAGAATAACCCTTTCCTGGCATCAATTGAATTTTAATCCCTGCTTTTTGGGCAAGTTCCGGCAAAAATGAACCTCCAGTCATTACAAAATGGTCTGCTGAAAACTTTTTACCATTCGCTATGATCGCATTTATGGTGTTCCCTGCAATTTCATATCCTGTTACCTTGTGCTGTGTGTGGAAAATAACACCATTGTTTTGAAGGTAAGAGATCATTTGCTTCATCAATTTTACCGGATTCATATGGCCGTCACATCTGTAATTGACTCCTCCGATGACATCCAGTTGAGCATTGGGTTCCAGTTTCTGAATTCCCTTTTTATCCAGAATATCAACTGTTAATCCTAAACTGGTGGCTTTATGAGCAAGTTCTGTTTCCTCTTCGGCTACTTTGTCTGTTTTATAAAGCATCAGAATTCCGTTTTGATTCAGTTCAAAATCAAATTCAGGGTTTTGGGCAATTTCATTGTAAAGACTGCTGCTTGCCAAATTAAGATCTCTGATGGTTGCTGCTGAGCGGTCTACATGGTTCTGATTGGAATGTTTCAGGAATTTTAATCCCCAGGATAGTAATTGAGTACTGAGCGAGGGTTTCACATAAAATGGACTTTTACTGTCGAACATCCAACGGATTCCCTGTGCGACTACTCCGGGAGCAGCCAAAGGGGTAAAATGGCTGGGTACAATCATACCAGCATTGCCATAAGAGCAATTGTTACTAAGGTCATTTTGTTCCAGAATTTCTACCTGCCAGCCTTTCTGTAAAAGATAATATGCTGAGCTTAATCCTGCGATTCCGGCACCTATAATCAGTGCTTTGCCTTTATTTTGTGTCATAACTCGTTACAAAATTTACATTACCTGAAATCCTTGCCAGTAAGGATCTTCATCATCAATAATAATCTGATTGTAGCCGGTAATTCTCGCCCAGCCTTCTACTGAAGGAATAATAGCCGGTTTACCATCAATGGTAGCAGTACCTTCAATTCTCCCGATAAACTGAGAACCAATATAGCTTTCGTGGATAAATTCCTCACCTTCTTTTAACTTTCCTTTTGTATACCATTGAGCCATTCTTGCCGAAGTTCCTGTGCCACAAGGAGAACGGTCTAAAGCATTTTCACCTACTAATACTGCATTTCTTCCGCTAGCTTTAGGATCAGTAGGGTTTCCTGTCCATTGAATGTGGCTTAATCCGGAAATATGCTCATTTTCAGGATGGATAAACTCATATTTTTCATTAAGCAGTCTTCTGATGATTTTTCCATAATGAATAAGCTGGCTTGCCGAGAAATCAGAAATATCTCTGAAATTTTTCTGAGGATCAATAATGGCGTAAAAATTTCCACCATAAGCAACATCAGCTGTTATCAATCCCAGATCCGGGCATTCCACTTCAAGATTTTCAGCATAAAGAAAGGATTTTACATTGGTCAGTTTTACAGATTTTACTTTTTTGCCTTCCTGAATATAATCTATAAGGATAAGTCCTGCAGGTGTTTCCAATCGTAATTTTCCTGGTATTTTAGGAACAACCAAGCCTTCTTCTATGGCAATGGTAACTGTTCCTATGGTTCCGTGTCCACACATCGGAAGGCAGCCGCTGGTTTCAATGTATAAAACTCCGATATCATTTGCTTCATCAATAGGTGGATAAAGAATGCTTCCGCTCATCATATCATGTCCGCGGGGTTCAAACATTAATCCTTTTCGGATCCAGTCGTATTCTTTCATAAAGTGAAGCCTGCGTTCCATCATAGAGTTTCCATTCAAAATAGGTCCACCACCTGCAACAAGACGTACAGGGCAGCCACAGGTGTGGGAGTCTACGCAAAAAAATGTTCTGTTCATACGGTTTCTAATTTTAATGATCCTGAATTCACTTCTCCATCTACGATTCTGCTGATCTGCAAGGGGTTTTCATTCTTTAGCTCTTCCGGTAAGAATTCATCCGGCCAGTTTTGAAAAGAAATAGGGCGAACAAATCGTTTAACAGCATCCGGCCCTACAGATGTAAAACGAGCATCTGTGGTAGATGGAAATGGTCCACCATGCTGCATGGCATAAACAACTTCTACTCCGGTTGGCATTCCGTTGAATAACAGTCTTCCACACTTATCTTTCAAAAGGTGAATGAGTTCAGAGTTCTCACGAACATCATCAGAAGTAGCTGCTACAGTAATGGTTAACTGCCCTTTTAAGTTTTGAGCAATCTGTATAAGCTCTTCCTTGTTTTCACAAGTGACAATGATTCCAAAAGGTCCAAATACTTCTTCACTTAATACAGGATTGTTGAGGAAGTTTTGAGCATTGGTTTTGATAATGGCTGGACTTCCTTTTCCTTCTTCAGGTTCTCTTGAAGCGATTACTTCAATGTCAGGTTGTGTTATTGTATTTGCTTTATGCTTTTCAAAGCTTTCATATATACCATTGTGGAGCATATTAGCAGGGGTAACTTCCTGAATTTCCTTTTTAACTGCAGTGATAAAACGATTCAGGGATTCTCCTTTAACAGCAATAAATACTCCCGGATTGGTACAGAACTGTCCTACTCCTAATGTTAATGAGCCGATGTATTCTTTAGCTAAAGCCTCTGCTTTATTTTCAATCAAGTTTTTAAGTGCAAATACCGGATTAATGCTTCCCATTTCAGCAAATACGGGAATAGGGTTTTCACGGCGATTGGCGATGTCAAATAAGGCTTTTCCACCACTGAAAGAACCTGTAAATGCTACTGCCTGAATATCTTTGTGTTGCGTTAAATAAGCTCCTGTTTCATAAGAGTTTCCAGTAATATGGCTGAAGATTCCTTCAGGCCATCCAATTTTTTTTACTGCACTTATTATAGTATCAGCCATCATCTGAGAGGTCTTAGGATGTGCCGGATGCGCTTTTACAATAACAGGGCAGCCTGCTCCTATAGCACTTGCTGTATCACCTCCTGCTGTGGAAAAAGCAAAAGGAAAATTACTGGCTCCGAAAACCACCACAGGTCCTAATCCTATATTATATTTTCTGAGATCTCCTTTCTGCTTTTCAGGCTGGGCAAGATCAATTCTTGGCTCAATGTAGATTCCTGAGGCTACAGCTTTTGCATAACTTCTCCATTGGCCTATCGTTCTGGCTTTTTCACCGGTAAGTCTTGCCAGAGGTAATGAAGTTTCCGCATGAGCAGTAGCTAAAAGTTCTTCTCCTAAAGCTTCAATTTCATTGGCAACAGTATTCATGAATGCTGCCCGTTGTTTTATGGTTGTATTTTTTAGGAACTGATAGGCTTCGGAAGCCATCTTAATCCTTACCTCAATATTTTCTTTTGATGTTTCTTCAATCATAGCTTTTGTTCTGGTGTTAATCTAATGTTGGACGGCTCGCTCTGCCCTCTTCAATAATCTTATTGACTTTTTGGGCTTCTTCACCCTGAAGTTCAAGGCGTGGTGCTCTTACGTATGGATTACTGATTCCTTCAGCAGTAGCAGCCAGTTTGATATACTGAATAAGCTTTGGATGAATATCTAACTCTAATAATGGCATAAACCATCTGTAAATGGCAACTGCTTTACCATATTCTCCTGCTTTGGCATAGTTATACATGGCCATGGTCTCATTAGGAAAGGCATCTACAAGTCCTGCTACCAATCCATCAGCTCCAAGCATTAAAGTTTCAAGGCAAATAGTATCTACTCCACCAAGAATTTTGATTCTTTTTCCGAAACGGTTAATCATTCTGGTTACATTGGCAAGGTCTCTTGTAGATTCTTTAACCGCCTGAATGGTTGGATACTCAATAAGCTCATCAAACATTTCCAGGGTTACATAAATTCCGTAATCAACAGGGTTGTTATAGATAAGGATAGGAAGATCTGTAGCTGTGGCAACCGCTTTGAAATATTCTACCACTTCACGGCTATCTGCCTTGTAACGCATTGGAGGAAGTAACATTAATCCGTCAGCTCCTGATTCTTTTGCTTTTTGGGCAAAGTTTACCGCATTTTTGGTTGTATTTTCAGAAAGGTTAAGAATAACTGGAATTCTACCTTGTGTAATTTTTTTTGCATATTGAAGAAGTTCAAACTTTTCTTCAGTTTCCAACGCACTGGCTTCTCCTAATGTCCCGGCAAGGATAATTCCATGAACTCCGGCTTTAATCTGGGCTTCTGTATTAACAGCAAACATTTCAAAATCAATCTTTCCTTCTTTTGTAAAAGGAGTTAATACAGCAGGATAAATCCCTTCCCAGTTTAGTTTTGTACTCATATCAAATAATATTTATTCAAAACTAAGTGAATTTTAAAACGGTAAATGTTAATATTTTAATGTATTCTAACCGTATTTTAACATGTAGTTATTCGTGGTCAAAAGTAGCTTCTTTATAATGCTTCAGGTATTCTTTGGGAGAGTATTTCATAATGGATTTAAAGACCCGGTTGAAATTGGTTAAACTATTGAATCCGCTGTTAAAAGCAACAGAAGAGATGCTGTACATACTGCTGGAGGTTAATAATCTGCAGGCTCTCTGTACCCGTAATTCATTAAGATACTGGATATAAGTAATCCTAGTGTGTTTTTTAAAGGATCTGCAAAATGCCTGAGGCGTCATACATGCTTTTTTGGCGATGGCATCAAGGGTAAGTTTATGCTGGGTGAAATTCTTCTTAATATAGGATTGGGCATCTATAATCCGTTGGTCATTATCGGAAATATGATTAGGAAGGTTCTTTTCTGAAGATAGTGGAATATGCAGATGCCTGTTTTGCATGAGGTGATTTAAGATCTTGATAAAATCTATGATTTGTTCTACCCCTTGTGTCTTTTGCAGGGCTGACATGCTTTCTCCTACGCTTGATTTTAATTTTGAAGCAACCTGGAATCCCACTTTAGAATGTTCGATGAAGTTTTTAAGCTCTTCAAATTCCGGTAGATCAAAAAAAGCGGATATTTTTTTATCAGGATCAAAGAAAATAGAGATCGCATGAACTTTTTGTTTTTCGTTTTCAGCAAAATCACCTTTAAAAACGTGGGATTGATTGGCTCCCAGATAGAAAATATCTCCGGGTTCAAAAGTGAAAAGGTTCTGTTCTATAGCAAGAGTACCATGTCCTTTAAGGATCCACATGATTTGTGTTTCAGTATGCCGATGGAAATAAGGATAGAAATTAGGCATAATATCTTCCTGAATACGGATACTTTTGTTGGTGTCGGCAGGAACTGAAAACTGAAGACTCTTCATACAATCAATACTTTATGGGATTAAATGAATAGGGAGGTTAAAATATTGCCGAATTTAAGCAAAATATGAACATTAAGTATCATATTAAAATCCAAACTTTACATCTCTATAATTTTAATGAATAAAGGGCTTCAAATAGTACAAAATCGTAACTTTAACTTTTTAAAATAAAAACTATTCATAAACATATGTTTTCAGCACAGACTTATCAAGACAGAAGAGCCGTATTACAAAGCAATGTGGCCAGTGGAATTCTATTATTCTTAGGAAATATAGAAAATCCTGTGAATTTTGAGCATAATCCTTATTATTTTCGTCAGGACAGTACTTTCCTGTATTATTTCGGAATCCAAGAGCCAAAGATTGCTGCTATTATTGATATTGATGAAAATAAGACTATTATTTTCGGGGATGAACTGAGTATTGATGATATTGTCTGGATGGGAAGACAGGAAACATTGAAAGAAAAGAGCCAAAAGTCTGGCGTACAGGAAACTTTCCCGTATGCTGAACTTGCCCAATATATTATAAAAGCACAGACATCAGGAAGAAAAGTACATTATCTTCCACCCTATCAGTCTTCCAATAAAATCTTATTGTCGAACCTTTTAGGAATTAAAATTATCGAATTACAGCCTTCTGTAGAGATGATTAAAGCGGTTGTAAAACAACGTTCCGTAAAAGAAGCTCAGGAAATTGTACAGATTGAAGAAGCTGTGAATGTTTCCAATGAAATGCATCTGCTGGCGATGAGAATGGCTAAACCGGGTGTTAAAGAATATGAAATTGCCAATGCGATTCAGTATCTTGCAGCTAACAAAGAATGCCAGATGTCTTATCCCCCGATTGTTACCATAAATGGAGGCATCCTTCACAATCATTACCGTCTCAATACGTTGAAAGAAGGAGATCTTTTCCTGAATGATTCCGGTGCTGAGACGGCGATGGGATATGCAGGTGACTTAACCAGAACATTTCCTGTAAGCAAAACTTTCAGTACAAAACAAAAGGAAATCTATGAGATTGTTCTGAATTCATTTAATAATGTTCATCATCTTTTGAAACCTGGTGTTAAGTTTAAAGATATTTACCTGAAAGCTTCTGAATATCTGGTAGAAGGTCTTGTTGATTTGGGATTAATGAAAGGAAATCCTGAAGAAGCGGTTAAAAATAATGCCCATACTCTATTCTTCCAATGTGGATTAGGTCATATGATGGGATTGGATGTACATGATATGGAAGATCTTGGAGAGCAGTATATTGGTTATACAGAAGAAGAACCAAAAGATACCAAAACATTCGGTCTTAAATCTTTACGTTTAGGAAAAGCTTTGGAGTCTGGTTATGTAGTAACGGTAGAACCGGGTATTTACATGATTCCTGAGCTTATTGATATCTGGCAGGCTGAAAATAAAAATGCAGCATTCATTAATTACGATAAAGTGAATGAATACCGAAACTTCGGCGGTGTTCGTGTAGAAGACGATTTCCTGATTACAGATGATGGGTACAGGCTTCTTGGAAACGGATTGATTACTACTGTTGATGAAATTGAAACCTACAGAGCAGAACATTTAGCTTAAGAGATCTGGTATGAAGAATATAAAAAAAATAACGGCTATTGCCTTATACTTTTTGTGCCTGTCGCCATTGTCTGCGCAAAAAACACAATGGACTCCTGATGGGAATGCTTATTACTCATTTACCCAAAATGGTGTTGGGATTATAGATGTGCTGAATCCCGGAAAAGATCAGGCTTTTTTAAGCAATAATGAATTGATTCCTTCCGGAAGTTCTACGGCTTTAGAAGTACAGAGTTTCCAGGTTTCTCCTGATAGCAAAAGTTTGCTGCTTTTCACGAATACCAAGAAAGTATGGCGGGATAATACCCGTGGAGATTATTGGATCTTTGATAAGAACACGAAGAAACTTACCCAGCTTGGAAAAGATCTTCCAGCGTCTTCATTAATGTTTGCTAAATTCTCCCCTGACGGGAAAAAGGTAGCTTATGTATCTAAGCACAATATTTATATTGAAGATCTTTCCAATAACCAGCTTACTAAAATAACCAATGATGGTACAGACAGAATGATTAACGGTACTTTCGATTGGGCTTATGAAGAAGAATTCGGTACTCAGGATGGTTTCAGATGGTCTCCTGATGGAAGCAAAATTGCTTACTGGAAGTTGGATGCCAGAGGTACTAAAAACTTCCTGATGATTAATAATACAGACAGTTTGTACTCATTTACAGTTCCTGTAGAATATCCGAAAGTGGGTGAAAATCCTTCCGGATGCAGCATCTGGTTCTATGATCTTGCTTCAAAATCTTCTAAAAAAGCAGATATTGCAGGTGATGAAGTACAGCATTATATTCCCCGAATGGAATGGGTATTAGATTCTAAATCTATTATTCTGCAGCAATTGAACAGAAAACAGAACCAAAGTAAAATTATTTTAGCAGACGCTCAGTCGGGAATTAGCAAAACCATTCATACGGAGACAGATCCGGCATGGATTGATATCAAATCCAGATGGAATGATAATGATCCAAGCGGCTGGGACTGGATCAACAATGGCAAAGAATTTTTATGGCTGTCAGAAAAAGATGGTTGGAGACATATTTATAAAATAGATATGAACGGAAAAGAAACTTTGCTTACCAAAGATGCTTTTGATGTAATAAAGCCAGAGTTTTTTGATATTCCAAATAAGCAGATCTATTTTTTAGCTTCGCCTGGTAATGCCACTCAGAAATATCTCTATAAAGTAAGTATGCAGGGAGGAAAAGCTCAAAGACTTACTCCTGAAGCGTACACGGGATCCAATCAATATATGATTTCTCCCAATGGGAAAATCGCAATGTTCAGCAACAGCAGTGTTAATGCTCGTTCAGTAGGAGCTGTTGTATCATTGCCGGAACATAAGGAACTTGTGGCGGCGAAGAGTGTGTCAAAAGCAAATCCGGCAAGTGCTAAAACAGAATTTTTCCAAATCACCACACAGGATGGTGTTACATTAGACGGATGGGTTGTAAAACCTAAAGATTTCGATCCCAACAAAAAATATCCCATTGTTTTCATGGTCTATGGTGAACCAGGCTCACAGACGGTAACGGATAATTTCTATACTGGGAAAAATGGTTTATATATCGGAGATATGGCTCAGGATGGGTATTTATATGTTTCTCTTGAAAACCGTGGAACACCAGCTCTTAAAGGCCGTGAATGGAGAAAATCCATCTACCGTAAAATAGGGCAGCTTAATATTCGCGATCAGGCGATGGGCGCTAAAGCTTTATTTGCAAAATGGTCTTATGTAGATACTTCCAGAGTAGCTGTATGGGGCTGGAGCGGTGGTGGTTCTTCTACATTAAACCTTTTAGGGCAATATCCTGATATCTACCAAACCGGAATTGCGATTGCACCGGTAGCCAACCAATTGTTCTACGACAATATTTATCAGGAACGTTATATGGGACTTCCACAGGAAAACAGAGAAGATTTTGTCAATGGTTCACCACTGGCTTATGCTAAAAACCTGAAAGGAAACCTTCTATTGGTTCACGGAACAGGTGATGATAACGTACATTACCAGAATACGGAAGTGTATATTAATGAGCTGGTAAAATACAACAAACAGTTCCAACTGATGTCTTATCCTAACAGAACCCACTCTATCAGTGAAGGAGAAGGAACATCGCTGCACTTAGCCACAATGTTTACGAAATATTTAAAAGAACACTGTCCTCCGGGAGGAAGATAGATAATGAATGAAAGTCTCACAGAAATGTGGGGCTTTTTTGTTGAAGTAAGGAAGATGGGGGCCGGGGGCCGGGAGCTGGAAGTGCTTGTAGTCAAGGGGCAATTCTATTTTTTTATTGCATTTAAATATTGCCTTACTGAAATTTAAAATGCCATTCAGAAGTTATAAACGAAATAGTAACTTCCAACCTCCCTCTTCCAGCTTCCAGCCTTTCATTTAACAAATTATTATTAATTTAGAGTGATGAACTACTAAAACCCACCCAATTGAAACTACCACGCTCCTACTATTCTAATCAAGATGTTCTTTTCCTGGCTCAGGATCTTATCGGTAAAGTGCTTTTTACAGATATTGATGGTGAAATAACAGCAGGAATCATTGTAGAGACTGAAGCTTACAATGGAGTGTCAGACAAAGCTTCTCATGCTTATGGTGGCAGGCGTACAGACAGAACTGAGACTTTATATAGTCAGGGCGGGATTTCCTATGTGTACTTATGTTATGGCATTCATCACCTTTTCAATGTTGTGACTTCTTTAGAAGATGAACCTCATGCAGTTCTGATAAGAGCTGTTGAGCCATTAATAGGAAAAGAAATTATGGAATTCAGGAGAAATATGCCGGCTTCCAAAGCAGCCATTTCTGCCGGCCCTGGATCTGCTGCTAAAGCATTGGGGATTGATCGTTCCTTCAATAAAAAAGACCTGAACGGAAGTGAAATCTGGATTGAAGATCATGGGATTCACTATCCTTCTGATACTATTGCTGCAGGGCCTCGTATAGGTGTAGCTTATGCACAGGAAGACGCTCTGTTACCCTGGAGATTTTTTGTGAATGGGAATAAATATGTAAGTAAACCTAATAAAATATAGGGTTTACTATGGATGAATAGCCTGATAAAATTCTTTATAATACCCAACAAGATCATCCAGAGAAAATCCACGATTCAAGCCGCTGGTATTAGGTAAAACCCATATTTTAGCACCACAAAATTCCTCTGATTGCTGTCCCCATTGAATTTCCTTCTTTTTAGAGAATGCTTTATAGGCAGCCTTGCCCAGAAAAGCTACGTATTGAGGTTGAAATTTCGTTATTTTGGTTATAAAAGCTTCAAGAGCTTCATCAAATTCATCTTTTGAAAGTTCGTCAGCACGGGACGTTGCCCTGGCAACGGCGGTTGTTAAGCCACATCTGAAGTCTAGTATAACAGTATCATTAACGGCCTCAATTTCGTAAGGCGTAAATCCGGATTGATGCAGGACTTTCCAAAAGCGGTTGCTTCTTCCTGAAAAATGATGACCATCATTGGATGATTTCAAACCGGGATTAATTCCACAAAAAATAACATCGAGGTTAGAAGTAATGATATCTGTTAACATATTGGGAAGACATAAAATGGTTCTGTTCTTATTTTGCTTGTTTAAAGGTATCAATATTCCGGATATCCATACTTAGATTTGATATAAAATATTTACTACATTCATACCTGATCTTTTAAATAAAAATGGCTTAAGATTATCACTAATCATTAAGCCAAACCATTATTCAATATTCGAATAATAAACCAACCACATTATATTATTATTGTTTAGTGCCCTCGTAATAAAATTCTACATCACTGGCAGCTGTCTTTTTCGTACTGATCTGTAAAGCTTTGGTTGAAATAAGGTAATTAACACTTCCTTCTGGATCATTTCCCCCCACTCCTACACCTACAGGGTTTTGGGCCGTTAGAACTTTAGGAGTAGCACCAGAATACACTTCACCGGATTTAGGCTGAACCTTAATATGAGAGGCATCCACTTTTGAAACTACAACAATAGCATTATAATAATCCTGAGTAGCGATTCGTATGGTTCCTTTAAATGTTCCCACTACCGGATCTATACTCTGTCCGGAAGTGGGTGTAGGATCATCATTATCATCACTGTTCTTACAACTCAAAAATAAGCCTCCTATTAGTACCATTACAACACAAACACTTACCAGTCTTTGAATTCCATTTACATTCATAATTTTAATCATTTATTATTTACTTCAAAGGTGATCAAATGAACAATAACCAGGAAAAAACGTCTATGAAAGGAGAATTATGGTCTATCAATGCTCTTAGGGATTCAATAAAAAGCCTGTATAAAAATTACAGGCTTGCAGTGTGTACAAAATAATTGATATGAAAAAATTAAAAAAACTTTTTTACTGGATATCCCAAAAGATTTTTGTTGTGAGCTTATCACCGCCAATGGCCGTTGAAGCTTTCGCATAATTAGTTCCATTGGTAGTCGCTTCTAACGTTGGGTATTGAAGTCTTACAGGAACTTTTCCGCCCGCATTGGCAACAGCAGTTGGGGGAGCCTGTAAAATCGGATAATCTAATCTGCGATAGAAGTTCCAGGATATTACAGGGTGGTTATACATGGCAACCCAAGCCTGCTCTCCGATAGATTTTTTCCAGTTGGAAGCATCATACGGGTGATTTGAGAGATAAGTCTGTGCCTGCTGAGCAGAAAGTCCCCATTCCAAAAAAGAGGCCTGTACAGCATTCTGGTAAAGCGTATCAGGGTTTCCGCCAATTCCGAATCTTGCGGCGGCTTCTGTAAGGTAAAAAGCAACTTCAGTACTGGTCATTATTTTTCCAGGAGTAATAGGTATATAAGCAAAAATTCCCGGAGCGGAAAAATCTGAGAAAACACCAGGTACGCCAATTGCCTGCCCGATAAATTCACCATGTACATCCTTAAAATATTGAGGCCTTCTGGGATCGGAAGTTGCATTCAGAAAATCTATAAAAGGCTTTCCTCCAAAAAAATCATTCCGCCCGCTATTGGCAATATTTTCAAACAATGGATTAAAGTTCGGCGTTTCTTCCTGATATCTGAAATTAGCATTATCTGTTTCGTCGGTAATAACACCTCCACTAATGGCATCATTAATAGTAGATTGAGCCAATGATGGATTAACATCTGATAAAGCAATTCCTAATTTTAAAAGCAATGAATTTGCAAACTTTTTCCATTTTCCTATATCTCCTCTATAAATAATATCTCCCGAACCGAAACTGCCTTCTCCTTCTTCCAGGTTATGAATATTTGTTTTTAGACGGGTAATTAATTTTTCGTAAATCTGTGTATCATCATCATAGATAGGAAGAGGATATTTTTCATAATTAAGAGCCTGGCTGTAAGGAACATCACCGAAAGTATCAACGATGGTTTGAAAAGTATATACTGACAGTATATCAATAATTGCTAATTGATTCTGTTTTTTTACGGGCCATGCGTTCTGTTCTGAAGCGGTGGGCTGATATTGCTCTATAAGCTCTTTAGCCTTATTCAGATTGTTCAAGACATTCACGTAATTGTCTGTCCATACGTTATTGGAGACATTTCTTGCCGTAAAATTATAATTACTTTCACTCACATAAGTCACTTCCTGCCAGTATTGCATGGTAAGACGGAAATTGTTTTCATTAACACTTGGGGTGGTCATATAATCGCTCAGTTCTTTTTCTGCGTACGTAAGGAGAGGCTCAGGGGCCATATTGTAGGCTACATTCGGATCATCATTCACATCATCTGATGTACAGTTCATGAGTACCAATGCTAAAAGAGAGCTTATCATAATATTTTTCATAATAATCGTTTTTAAAAATTAACTTTCAGATTGAAGGCGAAGTTTCTGGTAGCAGGCAGTACTCCGGATTGGTATCCCTGAATGCTTCCGGATGAAAGTCCTGATTCAGGATCTGCATAGGGAAGGTTCTTATGAATAATCCATAGGTTACTTCCAATCAAACCAAGAGTGAGGTTCTGGATGCCTGCCTTTTTTAAGAATTGATTGTTAAAAGTATAAGAAACAGATACTTGTCGCAGCTTGATAAAACTGGCATCATAGACAAACGCTGCTACAGGAGGATCGGTTTCCAAGGTTTGGCTGGACATTGAACGGTCAAGACGGATGGTATTGGGAATATAATGCCCCGGATTATTGGGATCCTGCATGACTCCCGGTAAAATAACACCACCTCCGTTTTCAAGGGTATTTCTGATAGGATTTCCAAGGTCATTAATACCCACAGAATCAGGATAAAGTCCAGTTCCATAACCGTAATACTGATCCAGGGAAAATACTTTACCTCCTTTTTTCCAATCGATCTGAAAGCTTAGGTTAAAATTTTTATAGGTAAAGGAATTATTCAGCCCTGCGACAAAATCAGACTGAAAACTTCCAAGACTGTGATTGCTGTCATCCGTATGCAGATAAGCTCCATTACTTCCTATAATTTTATTTCCATTGGGATCATACACAAAATCTGAGCCCCAGATGCTTCCGTATTCTTCGTTGAGAGGAGCGTTGATAGTGACTCCGCCCTGCAATGTCCCCAGTGTAATATTTTCTATACCTTCCCTTAAGGCTGTAACTTTAGTTTTTGGGTTAGACCAGTTAATAGCCATATCCCAGGTGAAATGTTCAGATTTCAAGGGAGTAACATTTAAAGTCAGCTCAACTCCTTTTGTAGTCAGCTCTCCTGTGTTCTGAATTTTAGACAGAGAACCCGTTGCCAGAGAAATAGGGAGTGGCAATATCTGGTTAAACGCAGTATTATGAAACCATGATAAGTCTATACCCATCCTATTCTTAAGAAACTGCATATTGGTTCCTATTTCAAAGTTTTTTAATTTCTGAGGAAGAAGATCTGCATTCCTTAAAGAGGTATTGTATGAATATACAGGATTATTCTCTATAGATGCCTGAGGAATGTATCGGTTTCTTAATTGATCTGCATTGGTATCTGAGCCTACTTCCGCATAAGCCGCTCTTATTTTTCCAAAACTTAACCATTGCTGTTTCAATAAATTGGAAAATACAACACTTGCAGAAACAGATGGATAGTAATACACCTGTTTTGCTTTAGGTAATGCTGTAGACTGGTCTCTCCTGAAAGTTCCTTCCAGATAATAAGTATTTTTATAACCTAAAGAGGCTTGTATAAAAGCGCCATAAATATATTTTGTATTATCTATTACAATAGGTTTGGCTGGAGTTGATACCGAATTAGAGATCGTATACAGCCCGGGAATATACAATCCTCCTGTAGTAGTTTGTGCATTAGAATAATTGGACTGTACATTCACATTTCCCCCTAATAATGCCTGCAGATTTAAATCCTGTGTAATATTGTTTTTATAGGTAGCAATCAGGTCATAATTGGTTTCGGTAAAACGGAGATTGGTAACAGCATATCCTGAAGGCTGCTCTATGGGATTAAAACTGAAAAAAACCGGCATAGATCCAACAGCTTTTCTTTCTTCGGTCATCATCGTATATCCGTCGATACCTACCCTTCCCAGGATATTGATACTTTTTGAAAGATCATAGCTCAGGCTGAAGTTTCCGGCAAAACGGTCTCTGCTGTCATTCTGATAATTCTCATATCGGGAAAAATAAGGATTATCCCAATAAGACGGAAAAAGATTGCCTGGCCCTGTTATATTCCATGTATAATTTTTATGGTAAGAATCATAAAGATATTTCTGATACTGGAGGTCTATATTGGTAGGCCACCACTGGCGGAATCCGGTCATAATATTGTCTGTATATCCTGTGGAATTCCTTCCTTTGGTTCTTTGTGTGATATAATTGGCAAAAAAGCTTGCTGTAAGTTGATCTGTGATTTTATAAGTTGCATTTCCGCCAAAATTATTTTTCATTAAAGAAGAATTAGGCATAATGTCAGTCGCGTTGGTATTGGAATAACTCAATCGGAAGGTGCCCTTTTCATTGCCGCCACTTAAAGCAATATTATTGGTTTGATTGATAGCCTTATCAAAGAAGGTAATCGGTCCGTTTTTAGCCATTACCCATGGTGTTTTCTTTCCAAAGTTTTTAGAACCAGGGATGAAAGCATCATACTGCCATACCATGAGGTTGGGATCATAAGGAGCTCCATAAGAAGCATCATGCCAAAAAATTGCCATGGGTTCATTCTGATATTCAGGGAAAAAATTCCCCAAATATCCTTGTCCATATTGAGTCTGATATTCTGGAAATGTAGATTTGTCAATGGTAGAGACAGAAATACTACCACTGTATTCCAGGCCGATACCCTGTGTGTTTTTCTTTCCTTTTTTAGTCGTAATGATAATGGCACCGTTTTGAGCCCGGGAGCCGTATAAAGCAGTTGCCGCAGCTCCTTTTAATACATTTACGGTTTCAATATCATTGGGATTGATATCCGAAACTGGACTTCCATAATCATATCCGCCAAATCCGTTTTGTTGAACGGTGGAATTGATATTTCTGTTGATAATAGGAACTCCATCCACAACAAACAGAGCCTGATTATCCCCCAAAATAGATTTGTATCCTCTAGAAACAGCATCTATTGAACCTCCGAAATTGGTAGACTGCCTGATCTCAAGCCCAGCTACTTTTCCCGATAAATTATTCAAAAAATTGGTGGTAGGATTTTTATTAATATCCTCCCCTTTTACCTCTTGCGTAGAATAACCCAAAGATTTTTTTTCTCTTTTAATTCCTAGCGCCGTAACAACAATACCTTCTATATTCTGGGTGGTAAGGGTATCCTGTTTCTTCTGGCTGAAATAGGTTTCGCTTCCGATAAAAAAAGCGACTCCTGCACTTAAAAGCTTCAATTTGTATTTCATAATTATTGATTTTGCTTATTGTTTGATCAAAATTCAATAATTGGTGAAGAATATAATGTAATCTATATATGAATGGCGGGATACAGTCTATTAAAATATGAGTAATGAGTAATGAGTAATGAGTAATGAGTTGCGGAAATCCTTTCTTATAACATCATGGATTTTAAATTGCTTAAAAATAGCTAGAAATCTATAGTACCTACAAATAATGAATTGAAAGACTAATCATTCCCATCCTCTGGAGGGGTGTCAAAAATTCAAAGAATTTTTGACGGGGTGGTAAAACACTACAAATCAATAAACGGCTTATAAGTTCTGCCAATAGGAAGCTTTTTCCCTTTAACCTGTACAACAGTTGCTGATTTTACCTCAATTTTCGGTTTGGAAATGATATAGGATTTATGGATACGGGCAAACATGCTTGGATTTAAGCTTGCCTCTATTCTGCTGATCGGCATTTTAAAAGTAAAAGTCTCCGTTTTGGTATGAATATGTATGTATTCTCTTAAACTTTCAATATAAAAAATATCCTGTAGAATGATTTTAATCTGTTTTTTTCCACTGCTGATAAAAATATGATCACGTTCACCTATTTCCAGTAAAGCCTCCTCTGCCTCCATTAGATATTTAAACTTTCCGACGGATGTGGCAAAACGATCATAAGGAATAGGTTTCAGCAGATAATCTGTAATATCTAATTCGTATCCTTCTATCGCATATTGATGATAGGCTGTTGTGACAATGACAAAAGGTGGATGTTTAAGTTTTTTTAAAAAATCAAAACCTTTCACTACAGGAAGGTGAAGATCTAAAAACATCAGATCTACCTCATGAATATTCAAAAGAGTATTGGCATGAACAGCATCAGAACATTTACCTATAAGATTAAGTTCCGGATCCCGGGAAATAAAAGTTTCCAGAATTTCAGCAGCAATCGGCTCATCTTCTACAATCAGGCAATTGTATTTTTTAGAGTTTGGAGTTATCATTGAAATTAATTTTAAGGTGTACACTATATTCGTCAATTTTATCCACTACTATTAACTTGTGTTGAGGGTAGAGCAATTCAAGCTGCCGGCGGATATTTTTCAGTCCTATTTTAGTAGAATGCTGATGTGGTCTTTCTTCCTTCGAGTTTTGAATATTGTAGGTGAGAATTCCGTTTTTCAGTTCAATATCAATATTGATGAATGAATCTCCCAGGCTTTCCGAAACACCATGTTTAAAGGCGTTTTCAACAAATTGAATCAGAATAAGCGGAGAGATTTCCTGAGAAGGATGATCAATACTTTCTCGTAAATGTACACTAAGATGATGGTGTCTTATTTTTTGAATCTGTATAAAATCTTTAATATTTTCAATGTCTTTTTCTAAGGAAATTCTCTTTTCAGCCGCTTCATAGATATTATACCGCATGATTTTCGAAAGCTGGAGAATTACATCTGGGGTTTCATCTGCTTTTTTAAGAGCCATTCCGTAGATATTGTTCAGTGTATTAAACAGAAAATGAGGATTGATCTGGGCTTTTAGCATCGTAAGTTCCTGGTCTAGTTTTTCCGATTTCAATTGAGAAATCTGTTCTTTCAACAGGTTTTTCTGTCTTGTAATTTCCACCCCGAAAACCAATCCAACCATAAAAATTAGATCCATAAATGAATTGAAAGCAACAAACCCATTCATAAATCCTGATGGTTCTTTACCATCTAAAGTCTCTGTAACCCCATAGATATAAGGATAAATAATATAATGAGTGAAAAAACGATGTCCTAAAACTGCGAGTATAACAATCAGAACATAGAGAAGACATTTAAATACCTTATTAATATGAACTTTTTCATAAACATACAGTAAGAAATAAGCAAGAGGAATTTTAACCAAAAAATAGCCTAATTCAAGAATAAGTGTATTCTGCAGCCTTGTCTGCCACATGAAATCAGGAAACTGATATCTGGACCAATAAAAGTCAAGATAAGCTTCCAGTAGATAGTACAATATCCAAAAAAGCAAATGAATCTGTACTTTGGAGTTTCTAATTGATTTCAAGCCTGCTATGATTTAAAAGTACAAAGTAGCATTGTTTAGTCAAATATAAAAATATAAAGGCTATAAAAACAGCTCTTTTATCTACAAACGACTTGCAGCTAATTTTTTTAGCCTTTAAGAATAAAATAAGGCCAAAGATATTTCATAGGTAAAGAGAGCTTTATGTAATACCTTACTTATATTTTATTCAATATTTTTAGAGATGCTTTTTTAAGCAAACTTCAGGATACATGAGATTCAGGAAGCAAAATATCAACAGGATATTAAACTCAATTCCGTTACTTCCACCCCCTACTACAAACCATCCGTTCTCCCAATGAATATAATAAATCCCAAAAACGAAAATAATCATATTACTGATCGCAACTGGTTTAATATACCTATCCAGCCAAAGTAACGGGACTGAAACAAGATGAATCAGTTTTATGAGCCAGGCAAGATACAGACCTGTAGGAGCATACCCTAAGGAATTCAGATAAATGTTTCCAAAATTGTTGACATCACCACTAAAAATGGAAATAGCACTATGCATAAGTAAGATCACTGACAATGCAAATCTCAGGTAGAAGTTTTTTTTCATGAAACGAAAATAGAGATCAAGAATAAATAATTGGTTTTATTGTATATCAATGGCTTCTAACAGCCTATGAATTTCTTGATTTTTTTGAAAAAATGAATATTTTTAATTCTATCTAACTTATTTTGTGTCTGACTGTTAATATATTTATCCCTTTGTTGATAGTCATTTATGAACGAATTATTACTTTAAATAAAACAAAAATTAACATTTAAATTATTCCCTTTATTGTGATTTTAATTGATTAAATTCTTATTTTTACGCAGTAATAAAACCTGACTTTAAAAAAAGTGTCAATCAAAATGATTTTCCCTCCATGACTTTCTTATTGACACCAAAGCAACATTCAGCCCCGATTCTAATACACAAGTAACTGTCAAAAACAAAGAAAGAGTGGCACATGACCACTCTTTTTTACCGCTATTCTTTCGATTTTAATTTTGAACTAAATGTTTCTTTAAAAAATCTTCAAGTTCTTTTTCATGAAGGTTTTTGGCGATAATGGTCCCTTCACCGTCGATAATTACATTAAAAGGAAGTTCATCTATTTCATAAGCTTTCGCTACAGGGCTTTTCCAGAATTTTAAATCGCTGATCTGTATCCAGCTGATGCTAAAACGGTCAATTGCTTTCTGCCAGCTCTCTTTGCTTTTATCCAATGAAACTCCCAGGATTTCAAACTTATTACCCCTCACTTGATCCGAGTAGGTTTCATACAGTTTTTTCAATTCAGGCTGTTCCTCTACACACGGAGCACACCAGGTGGCCCAAAAATCAACAAGGACTATTTTCCCTTTTTGGCTTGAAAGAGAAAATAAAGATCCATCTGGTTTTGCCATTGTTATTTCAGGAGCCTTCTTCCCTACCTCAATTTTACTTTGAGCCAATATAAATCCGGAGAACAGGATTAAAAATAATAAAGTACAACTTGTTTTCATATTAATCATTTGTAGGATAGTCTTTATCCAACCAATCGGTTTTAATATTTTTGGGAAGGTTTAAAAGTTGGGCATTTTTAAAGCCCATTTCCATCAATAAATTAAATGCAGGACGTATATTCGGACACTTTACAAAAGGACAGCATCCACAGTAAATTACAATTTCCTTGTTTTTAGGAATATCTTTAAGATAAGCTCTTAATTTTTCCAGATTTTCAGGCTCACGGGTGGGACCGATATCTACAGAACCTTTAATAATAGCTTCTGGCCCTACAGAAATGATTAATAAATCTTTGGTCTTGTGCTTTAAAATTCTGGAGGCTAACAATGCCGGATCCATTAGCTGACTTTCTTTCCATGGATCTTGTGTTTGCTGTGCCTGACCAAAAATGGAGCAGACAAAACATACCATAATGAACAAATACTTCATGCTTCTATTTTTCACAAATATATAAATGATTTGTTGATTTTTAAAAGGTTTCAGCAGGATGTTTCCTTATAATCATTAGTGTTTCAGAGCGTTTTATTCTTTTTCGGAGTGACATGAATGACATTGGCAGCTCCCGCTTCAATCATCAGCCGGCTTCCAGAGCCTCTCTCCTGCTCCCGGCCATGAATAGCAGAGCCGGTTGTTAAGGTTAGTTTTCCTTGAAATACAGGATGTGGCGGGATCAGTGATATTTCAATTTCCTCCTCTTCAAGCTGTATAATAATGGATGCGGCATCAATGCTGTGGCGGGTTCCATCTTTGGCAACTGCAAATGTTTGATATTGTTTCACTTCACTCATGTTTTAATTTCTTTTAAACAAAAATATAAAAATCCCAACACGGTAATATATTGGGATTATAATGATTTTCTAATAGAACTTAAACCCAGGTTAAAAAATTACAATTCTGGATTAGAAACTCTTAGAATGTTTAGCTAAATACACTTAAATTTTTTGCAATATCTTTCCCTGCATATGGAGGGAAAACATCCAGTTCCAGATCTGGATTTCCAACAAGCATTGCCTTAGTATTGCTTAATGCATCAAATCCTGCTTTCCCATAATATTTTCCCATTCCAGAATAGCCAACACCACCAAATGGCAGGCTATCTATCCAACAATGCAAATTGGTTTGGTTGATACATCCGCCTCCAAATGAGACGGAATTAAGAAAATAATCAATATGGTTCTGGTTTTTACTAAAAATATAAGCTGCAAGAGATTTTGGTTTTCGCTTAATGATATTCGTGATCTCTTTCAAATCAGAATAAACCATTACTGGTAAAACGGGGCCAAAAACCTCTTGCTGTAATGCCGGATCATCCCAGGTGCTGGGATACAAAACAGTGGGTTCCACATACCTTTGGGAAACATCATAACGCCCTCCGATAACTACCTTTTCAGGAATGATGTAAGAAGCTACGCGCTCAGTATCATGCTCGCTGATCATTCTGGCCAGATCAGGACTTTCCTGAGGATTTTCTCCATACATCTTTCGGATAGAAGCCTTCAGTTTTTCAATAAACACATCAGCAATACTTTCATGAACATAGACATATCCCGGAGCAATACACCATTGCCCTGATATGGCATTGTGTCCCCAGGCGATCCTGTCTGCTGCAATATCAAGATTGGCTGTTTCATCAACCAAAGTAGGATTTTGACCTCCCAGTTCAAGAATGACCGGAGTCAGATTTTCTGCGGCAGCACGCATAACTACTTTTCCTACATTGGAGCTTCCTGTAAAGAAGATAAAATCAAAAGGGAGTTTTAATAACTCTGTAATTTCTTCCCTTCCTCCGGTAATAATTGTTACTGCTTCAGGTTCAAAGTATTGAGGAATAGTCTCCTGAAATAATTGAGCTACGCTAGGTGTGGTATTGGCAGGTTTTAAGATAACGGTATTCCCTGCAGCTAATGCAGCAATAGCTGGGTCAAGCAAAAGCAATACAGGAGCATTGAATGGACCTATAACCAAAGTAACGCCGTAGGGTTCTTTATAGACAACACCACTGTTTCCTGTAGCTTCTAGCCCTTTGGGGATTTCTACCGTTTGCGGGGCCATTAGCTGTTTAAGATTTTCTTTATAGTACTTTATTACTCCAAGTGGTACGGTGATTTCAAATAATTGCTCGAAGGGAGGTTTTCTAAAGTCTTTTTCAAGTGCTTTACAAAATGCATCCTGATTTTCTGTAAGAAATTTTTCCATTCTGTTCAGTTGATCCATACGCCATTCATAGCTTTTAGTATTGTCACTGAAGAAAAATTCTCTTTGGGTATCGAAAAGATTTTGATAATTGTTCATAATTTTTGTTTTTTGATGTTGATACAAAATTATATAAGCATACATTACCGCGTATGGTGTATTTTTCGGAAGTTATCAGAAGTATTTAATAGATTGCCTGTTTAAATACAAATATTTTATACATTTATATCAAGTATTGTGAATCAAAAAACACCTTATCATGGACGAAACATTCCAGCCGGATGCAATTATTATAGGAACCGGATTGGCAGGACTTACTGCTGCCATGGAAATCACGAATGCCGGAAAAAAAGTACTGCTTCTAGATCAGGAAACTGAGCAGAATATCGGTGGCCAGGCTTTTTGGTCATTTGGCGGGCTTTTCCTTATCAATTCACCTCAGCAACGAAGAATGGGAATTAAAGATTCTTATGAATTGGCTTTACAGGACTGGAAAGGGACTGCAGGTTTTGATCGTAACGAAGATTATTGGCCCCGTAAATGGGCGGAAGCTTATCTAAAATTTGCTGCCGGTGAAAAATACGAATACATTTCTAAGCTTGGGATTAAGTTGATGTTCATGGTAGGCTGGGCAGAACGTGGTGACGGATCATCCACCGGACACGGAAATTCTGTCCCCCGTTTTCATGTAAGCTGGGGAACAGGAACAGGTGTTGTAAAACCTTTCGTAGAAAAAGCATATAAAGCGAAAGAAAAAGGCCTCTTACAGATGAAGTTTCGTCATAGAGTTACAGAACTGATTGTGAAAGAAGGAAGAATAACCGGTCTGAAGGGCGATATTCTGGAAAATGATGACCAGGAAAGAGGCGTGGCTACCAATAGAAATATCATTTCTCAATTTGAATATGCTGCTCCTCATATTATTATTGCATCAGGCGGAATAGGAGCTAATCATGAACTGGTAAGGAAAAACTGGCCCGAAAGACTGGGAACACCTCCGGAAAATATGGTGTGTGGAGTTCCGGCTTATGTAGACGGTAAAATGATTGGCATTGCCGAAAATGCAGGAGCCAATATCATCAACCGGGACAGAATGTGGCATTATACAGAAGGGTTACAAAACTGGAATCCCATCTGGCCAAAGCATGGAATCAGGATACTTCCCGGTCCTTCTTCCCTATGGTTTGATGCTAAAGGAAAACGCCTTCCGGCTCCTTTCCTTCCGGGGTTTGATACTTTAGGGACATTGAAATACATTCAGGACACAGGATATTCTTATTCCTGGTTTATCTTGACACAGAAAATTATCAAAAAAGAATTTGCACTATCCGGTTCAGAACAGAATCCGGATATTACCAATAAGGATTACGCACTATTTTTGAAAAGAATTTTTGGTAAAAAAGCTCCCGGACCTGTAGAAGCCTTTAAAGAACATGGAAGCGACTTCATTGTATCCAACAATCTGAAAGATCTGGTGGAAAGAATGAACCAGCTGGCAGGCAATCATCTTCTTAGTTATGAAAAAATAAAAAACCAGATTGAAGCAAGAGACAGAGAGCTGGACAATACGTTTTCAAAAGATACTCAGGTTAATTATATCAGAAGTACCAGAAGTTATTTAGGGGACAAACTTGGGCGGGTTGCTGCTCCACATAAGATCCTATCTCCTGAAAATGGCCCTTTGATTGCTGTTCGGCTTAATATTTTGACCAGAAAGACATTGGGTGGTATAAAAACCAATTTGAACGGACAGGTGCTAAGAGAGGATGACAGCATTATTGAAGGACTTTATGCCGCAGGTGAAGTGTCTGGTTTTGGCGGCGGTGGAATGCATGGCTATAGGGCTTTGGAAGGAACATTTCTTGGAGGATGTCTTTTTTCAGGAATGAAAGCAGGAAAGTATATTGCCGGATTGAAACAGGGTCATTCAAATGGATAAAAACGCAGAATGAATAATTATTATAACAATAAAGTAGTATGGATTACAGGAGCCTCATCCGGAATTGGTGAAGCTTTAGTAAAAGAATTAGTAGAAAACAGCAATGCAAAAGTGATTCTTTCCTCCAGAAACGAAGAACAGCTATATCAAGTGGCAGAAAGCGCAGGACTAACTGTGAATCAATATGCTGTGATTCCTTTGGATCTTAATAACTACAAAGATATGCCTGAAATAGCAGCTAAAGCAGTTGCAGCCTTTGGAAAAATAGATATTCTGATTAACAATGCAGGGTTATCCCAACGTTCTCTGGCTATCGAAACGGATATCGAAGTAGATAAACGCTTAATGGATGTAGATTTTATAGGAACAGTAGCTTTAACAAAGGCCATACTTCCCTATATGCTTCAAAATAAGAGCGGACAGATTGTTGTGGTTTCAAGTCTTATGGGAATTTTTGGAGCTCCGATGCGCAGTGGCTATGCTGCAGCAAAACATGCTCTTCACGGCTTCTTTGATGCCTTGCGTGCAGAATTATATGCTCAAAATATTTCAATAACCATTATCTGTCCGGGATTTATACAGACCAATATTTCCATTCATGCAGTAACCGGTGACGGCTCTACACAAGGAACGATGGATGATGCCACCAATAACGGTATGTCTGTAAATGTCTTCGCAAAAAAAATGCTGAATGCCATTGAAAAAAAGAAAAATCAAAAAGCCATCGGCGGCAAAGAAGTATTGGGTGTTTACCTGAAAAGGTTCTTCCCTGCCCTTCTGGCAAAAGTAATCCGAAAGGCAAAAGTAGTGTAGAAAAAAATATTTACCCTGGTAAACCTTTGCCTTTACCTTTTACTCTACAACTCCAATCAGTAAAATGTACCCGTTTAAAGTCATATGTCTACTTGTTTTGAAAATAGGACCCAGCATATTTGTATCATAAAATAATCACAGTATTCATCATTAATAAAGGCAAAGCTTATTAAGGGTTAAAAACTAAAAACTTTCAGCTGCAAAAAGGCTGATTCTGAAAAATAGATTCAGAAATTTTTAACTAATCCTATTCCCACTATTTTATTCTGATAAAAAGGCATTACCATCGTGGAACTGGCTAAGTTTTTAGCTTTGTTTTTTCCACGCAGCAAATTATCGATTCTTGGAAAAAGCCAGTAGGCCAATTCTGTAGATAGAATTCCGAAACCTGCTCCTGCAACAACATCTCCCAGCCAATGTTTATCATTCAGCATTCGGTACACTCCCGTAAAAATTGCAAACGGATATCCGGAAAGACTGAGCCAGAAATTGGTATCCTTATATTCTCTGAACATAAACTGAGCAGAAGAAAAGGCTGCCGCAGAATGCCCGGAAGGAAAAGAAAGGGTATTCGACTGATCAGGCCTCTCCTCTTTGACAAGATATTTTAAAGGCATGGTAAATGCAGCAGAAATCAGCTGTGAAGAAACATAGATAATCGTCCGGTCTCTCAGATTATGTTTACCTTTTATTCCTATAGCATTTAGTCCGTATACCATTACTGCAGGAGCATATTGGGTATAGTTATCAAGGTTCATTCGTGTCGGTTGATGTTCATTGATCTCTGTACGCGTAGAAAAATTAAGTTGTTTAAGCTTGTCTGATGTTAAACCCAATACACCATAACTAATGAATGCTGTGGGAATAATTAAGCTTTTATAATTCAGTTTATTGGCCTGAATACTAGATAAAGTATCTTGTTTAGGTTCATTAACCATAATAGTATCATTATTCTGAGCATTCATTTTGCTGATCACTGAAGTGAAAACCAAAAGATAGATCAGTAAATTTTGGAGGGATCTTTTCATTTTATGTAGATCGGTTTATATTAGAACTTATAATTGTATCCCAGTCTTACTACCTGGGTTTCATAATAATCATTGCTGGTATAGGCAAAACCCATCCCCTGAATATTTTTCTTAATAACCATTGTATTGAGGAGGTCGGATGCATTTAAGAAAAGTTCTCCTTTTCCTTTCTGAATGGCTTTTTTCAATCCAATATCCATCGTAAACCTTGCTTTTATTTTTCCTTGAGGAATCACATCCGGAGCCAGATAAACTGCTGTAGCCTGAAGATTCAGACCTTTTGAAAAACGGAAGATATTATTCAGCTTTATATTTCCGGAAACAGCGGTCTGCCTGTCTGCAGAAAATGTATTAGGCTCAGGATATAAATTTTGGACTGTAAATGCATTGATCTGGTTGCGATAAATATTTCCATTGATATTGAATGAATATGCATCAGAAACCTTTTGATTCCAGATGGCTTCTAATCCTGTATTATAACTTTTGTCTGCATTTTGGAAAATGGCATAGATAAGATTACTACCTGGGACAATACTGGAGATCCTGGTAATGGTTCCGTTAGCAAAGCGATGATATAGGGCAGAATAGAAATATCCGTTATCCCAATTATATTTATATCCCAATTCAATGGAATTCGTAAACTGTGGTCTTAATGCCGGATTTCCAACCTTAATGATTTCGGCATCATCATATTTTGGAAATATTCTGATATCTACTTCATTCGGACGGTCTACCCTTCTGTTGTAAAACACTGAAAATTTGTTATGATCATTAAGCTTATAAGCTAATCTAAAATTGGGAAATGGCTGGGTGTAATTATATCCATCACTTTTATAAGTGGGATGATTAGGGTTCACTTCGTAATTGATTCTTACGTACTCCAGCCTTAGCCCAAGCTCTGCTTCCCATTTTTCATTCTCAAAAATATAGTTTCCATATACGGCAGGAATAAACTCTTTATAGTCTGCTTTACCCCCGGCAGATACATCCAGTACTGAATTAGCTCCGGGAATAAAGTTCATATTGGTAGGAATACTTCTGCTTCTTAGCTTAATACCTGTTTCAATTCTGCCATATTTTAAAGGTTTGATATAATCCATGTTAAAATCATACACCTGCTCATCTGATAAGAGCTTAAAAGCATCAGTTCCGGTAGAAGCCGGTAGATAATTATCATAGAAGTATTTTTCATCTTCTCTGTGAAAGGTATAATTGAATCCAACATTTAATACATGCCCTGCTTCTTTAAACTTATGCTGATAAGAGGCACTTCCCATTACGGTTGTTTTCAGTTCATCTTCCAGAAACTGCCACAGACGAAGACGCTGAGACAGGTCTCCGTTAAAGAATGGCTGATCTCCACGGTCAATAATTTTTTCACTTCCATACATTCCTGAAACCGTTAACGTATTGTGTTCATCAATATTCCAATCTAACCCTGCTTTTGTAGTAAAGAAATTGGTATTTCTGTTTCTTTTTAGTTGAGAATTGATCACCGTTCCGTTATCATAAGTACGGGTTACAAATTCATTTTTATTGAGGGTTTCTGTGTATAAATTATCGGCTTGTAGAAACAGATTGACCTTATTTTTTCCATAGTTAAGGGAAAGAGACGGATTAATTTTAGGAGTCAATGTATATTGAGGTCGGATGGTTGGTAAGTTCTCTTTTCTTACCCACAATGAACCCAGGCCTGTTGTAAAGCCTACTTTTCCGTTCCAGCCATTCTGTTTATTTTTCTTCATAATGATATTGATGATTCCGGCATTACCGTTGGCATCATATTTTGAAGAAGGATTGTTGATGATCTCAATTTTATCAATAGCTGAAGACGGAATATTATCAAGTCCCGTCTGGCTTCCAAATCCCGTAAGAGCGGTTTGTTTACCATCAATAAGAACAGTTACCTTATCATTTCCTCTCAATTGTACTTTTCCATCCTGTACAGTAATGCCAGGAAGATTCTGCATACTTTGCAATATGGAACCTCCACTTTGGCTGATATTATCCGCTACAGAATACGTTTTTTTATCAAGCTTGTTATCAAGTTCATTTTTTTTAGAAGCAGAGAGAATAACTTCTTCGATTTTTGTTTCCTGTTCTTGTTTTCGGTTCAATTCAATAGGAGGAATTTCCAGAAATTCAGAAAGGCTTCCTATAAAAAGAGATTGTTTATGTATATTATATCCTGCGATGGAAACCTCCAGTAAATAATGATCTGGTTTCACTCCGCTAATAGAAAATCTTCCCTCTTCATTAGCAATCGTTCCGGCAATAAATGCGGTATCCTTTTCCTTTTTTAAAATAATATTGGAGTAAGGAAGTACTTTCTTATCCTTGGTCATTACTTTTCCAGATAAAGTTACTGAAGCTACTTGTGCTGTAACCAGAGAAGAAATGGCAACAGTTGGAAAAAGTAAAAGTTTCGATCTGTTCATTATAGTTTGTTCTTTAATTGCTTATTATCTAGCGTTTGGAATTCAATTTTAAAGCGTTTGTTTGTTACTATGTTTTCGTTGTGAAATAAAAATCATCACTATCATTAAAGCAAGAGATGCCAATGAGGCATTAATGGTTCCAAGATCAAGGCCTCCTTTTGCAAGAGGTTTAGTCAAAAAGTCTCCAAAAGTAGCTCCAAAGGGCCTGGTAAATACAAAGGCGATCCAAAAAAGAACCACATGGTTGATCTTTGTAAAATAATGAAGCAGTACAACAATCAGAATGATCATTGCGGTTATAAATGCTCCGGTTATGTATCCTAATCCTAAATTATCACTCAGAAAATCTCCAAATGCAGTTCCAAGGCTATTGGAGAATAAAATGGCTATCCAGTAATAGAATTCTTTATTTCTTTCAAAAATGGGATATACTTCAAGATTACCATACTTCTTATACCATAGAAAAAGTGAAATTAAGAGGCTGGAAAGAAGAATCAGACTTCCAGTTAAATATCCTGCTTTCAACGTTCTGTCGATAAAATCAGAAACTTCTGTCCCCAGTGTGGTTGTTCCGATGATTACCAGCCAGTACACTGCCGGAATGTATTTTTTCACACTGAGTTGTATAGATAGTATAAGGATAAAAAAGAATAAGGTAATGAGAATTCCCTTGGTGTAACCCAAATTCAGGGTCATGGAAATAAAATCACCAAGAGTTTCTCCTAAGGTGGTCGCTACAATTTTCATAAGCCAGAAAAGTATAGTGACTGCTGCTACTTTATTTACGGTTCTCATTATATCTATTTTTTTATTAGGATAAGCTTCAAAAGGCTAAGTTTTGTACACTCTTCTATTTTCTTGTTAAGACACATTTAATTGTTTTAAGACTCTTGAAAGCAAAAAAACACTTTTGTTTTTTGCCAGGAATGCACGAATGATTTTTATCTATGTGCCTATGTGGTTATATTTTTTTAACCACATAGATTACATAGTTTTTAGAACTATACATTATTGATTGTATTTTATGGTAGATAAAAACGATATTGATTTTCTTATAAATATCTGCGCCATCAGCAAAATCTGTCAGAGAATCCATCATATCACGAATGATAAAATCATGCGTCATTGTATTCTATATTACTAAGCTTTATATTTTGTCAACACATTATCCTTATAACAATAAAATTCATGAGAAGTCTTTTTCCCTAATACATATACTTTCTCAATACGAACTTCATCATAATATTCTACAAGGGTATGATACTTTTCTTTCAGATGTCCGGACAGTTCGTCAGGTTGTACACTTTTTTCTATTTCTATTTCTCCTTGAGTTTTATATTCCATAACCAGACGGGTGTTTTTCCAGGACATGGTATATACCTTTTTATGGGCAGTAGATGAAGAATTGATTTCAATATGATCCTGCTGAACAATTTTTCCCGAAGTGCTTGTGAATAAAGTGATTCCAGATAGTACCATTGCTCCGTATCCTATTTTTTTAAATAAATTTTCACTGAGATAAGGAAGAATATATTTTACGGTATACGAAGAGACAATAGCGGCAACAGCAATCTCAATTCCCAGCCAAAGTGCAATATTGGAATATAATCCTAATGAAATATAAATGATAAGTTTAATAAGATGAATAAAAATTTCATTAGCAGCTCGGGTAGCTACAATTTCCTCTTTTTTAAGTCCAAACTTTAGATAAAAGCGGTTGAAAAGCAATCCTACAGCCCCTGTGATTCCCGAAATGAAACCTGCAGAAAAACCAATAAGAGCCAATGCCGATTTTGGGTATTCTTTTCCAGTCTCCTCAATTTTGTTTTTTGAAGCAAAAAGCTGTGGCAGATTGGCAATCAAAAAGAAAGCAACAATCAATTGCAGATAATTGGGATTTACATATTTAATCAGATAAGCACCCAACAATACAGCCGGAATAGAAAACGGCACAAACCAAAGAAATATTTTCCAGTTGATATGCTGCTTAAATACGACAATACGGGAGGCTGAACTTGTAAACGTTCCAATCGTTAAAGTAAAAGGAACTAATGAGCTAGGAAGCAAAAGATTCAGGATCGGAATCAGAATAAGACTTGCGCCACCTCCACAGATAGCACTTATCCAGAATGCAAGAATGGTTCCTGCGAATAAAAGGGCAATTTTTAAAATCATTTCTAAATAAAATTTACACTTCAGTACGTATATATTTTCAGTACAAAGATGTCAACCGATTTAGAATTAATTTTGAATTTTTAGGTTTTAAATGTTAAGAAAATGATAAACCGACAGAAAAAATATGATAGCCATTTTCAAATCTGTAGCTGATCGTCCAGTGATGAAATTTGCAGATTTCCTGTACGATAGACAGCCCAAGTCCGCTTCCATTACTATCCGCTGATAATTTTGAAAATCTTTTAAATAATAATGTTTCATCCAATGATTGAACTCCTGAATTGGAAACTTCAAAAACAGAACTTGTTAATCGTATAGAAATCGTTCCATTAGGATTGGTATGTCGGATAGCATTAATGATAAGATTATTAATCATACCCTCTGTAAGACTGCTGTTGCCATTTACCTTAACATCAGATACTATATTTTTTTCCAGGGATATATTTTTCTGGTCGAAATGTTCCTCGAGAATATCAATGCTTTGAGTGAGGATCTGGTCAAATAAAATACTTTCAGAATTATCAAACTGATGATTGTCTATTTTGGCAAGTAGTAATAAGTTCTTGTTGATACGGGAACTTCTGGTAAGTGCTTTATTCATATCCTCAACAATGCGGTACTGTTTTTCAGTAAGATCCTGATCCTGCAGCAAAAGATCCAGTTTGTTTTTAATAATAGCAAGCGGGGTTTGTAACTCATGAGAAGCATTTTCCGTAAACTCTTTTTGAGTTTTATAGACAGAGATATTACGTTCTATTAGTTTTTGAACCGATTGATTTAGTTCCTGAAACTCTGTAATGTCAGAAGTTGGAAATTCTATTTTACTTTGACTGTTAAGATTAAAAGTTTTTAGTTGGTTAAGAGTTCTTCTAAAAGGTTCCCAGACAGAGGCAGAAAATTTTCTGTTCAGGTAAAGAAGACCTATCAAAATTACCACAAAGAAGAATACCGTAATCATTGCAATGACACCAATTGTCTCATGAGATTCTTCAATATTGGTTTCTACTGTAAACAAATAAGGTTTATCATGGATATACACTACCTTTTTTAGGCATCGATAACGTTCTTTCTTTTGCTCAGAGATAAATGGCAGATGTTTTTCTGTAATATAAACACTGTCTTTCTTTATTTGATCTTTGGTGATTCTTTCAACATCAGTTTCTGGTTGAATATGGTTCCAAAGATCGATGCTCTGTTCCAGTTTTTCATCGGAAAGCTGTAAATGATTGAATTTATAAGCCGTTTTCTCTACAATAATCTGATTATGTTCATCCAATTCATCCTGCCAGATAGTATCCACTACAAAATAATATACAGGAATATTTATCATCAGAACAATAAGTACATAGATGATAAAAGGTTTGGTGGTTTTACTAAGTAAAGGTTTCAAATTATAAAGTTCAAGGTTTAAAGTGTAGTGGCTAAGTGGGTATAAGGGTATTGTTACTCTTTGCAATTTAGTATTTTATTGGTTGTGACCATATAGATTAAAAGTTTGAAAGTATTTCATCATTTTTTATTTCTAGCATACCTAGAATTTATTTTTTAGATTACAAACCACAAATCCCACAAACCATTTAAGCTTCCCATTTATATCCTGTTCCATAGACCGTTTTAAGATAATGCTCACAGCCTGCGTCATACAACTTCTTTTTAAGATTTTTCACATGGGCATAAACAAAATCATGGTTATCAAGCATATCAGCAAAGTCACCGGAGAGATGTTCTGCAAGCGTACTTCTAGAGATGACTTTATTTTTATTTCCTATAAAATAGATTAAGAGATCAAATTCTTTTTTGGTTAAAGAAATAATTTCATCATTTACTGCTACTGTTTTTGCCAGCAGGTCAATCTGAAGTTCATTTTGCTTTACAACATTGGAACTGCTGAACTGTTTTCTACGGATAATGGAATAGACTCTTGCCATCAGTTCAGAAAGGTGAAAAGGCTTAGTAAGATAATCATCCGCTCCCAATTTTAAACCTTCAATCTTGTCATCCAGCGCATTTTTGGCAGATATGATAATAACTCCGTCCTGTTTATTTTGCTTCTTTAATTCCTCTAGAATTTTCAGCCCATTTCCATCAGGAAGCATAATGTCCAATAAGATACAGTCGTACTCGAACATATCTATTTTGGTCATGGCTTCACTGAAGGTTTCCGCATTTTCACAGAGATAATTTTCCAAAGATAAATATTCGGAAATGCTTTTGGCAAGTTCTTTTTCGTCTTCAACAATTAGAATTTTCATGTGATAAATCTAGGATTAAATTTTGAAGAAATTTTGAATTTCAAACAAAATAAGCCTGAGAATATATTGACTGAAAAACAAATTCATGTTCTATTGAGGAACCTCTGCCTTTTCATAAATCAATCCTTCTGCTTTCAATTCCTGCCAAAAACCAAGAGGAATCTGGGTATGCAGTGCTTCCAGGTTGCTTTGTACCTGTGAAGATTTACTGGCACCGGGAATAATGGACGCAAAAACTTCTGAAGCAAGTACGAAATGAAGAGCCGCATCAACAATACTAATTTTATATTTCTCTGCAATGGCCATTATTCTTGCCCGTTTTTGCTCCATCCCTTTTGGAATCACATCTGTATAATTATACCGTTCACGTCCTGTAATATATCCGGAATTGTATCCTGCTCCAGAAACCAGTTTTACCCCTGCTTTTTTTACTGACGGAAGAAGTCTGTCCACGGCATCTTCATGTTCCAATATAGAGTATTGGGTAGCAGAAAGACAAATATCAGGGTCTGCAGATTCAATACAGTCTAGAATAGGCTCAATTTTATTGACTCCCATCCCCCACGCCTTGATAACTCCCTGATCCCTCAATTCGGAAAGAGTTTTAAAAGCTCCTTCTCTAGCCTGTTTCAGAAAATAAGGATAGCGGTCACCTACCTGATCTTCAGACAGGTCATGAATATAAACAATATCGATATGGCTCAATCCGGTTCTTTGCAGACTCTCTTCAATAGATTTTTTTACAGCATCTGCAGTATAATTATGTTCGAAATCAAAGTTTAGAGGATTTTTCCACATGGTAGGCGGAACTTCAGATTCTGGAACCTGATGAAAGAGTCTTCCTACTTTTGTGGAAAATACAAATTCATTATGATCCTGATTTTTAAGAAAATCTCCAAATCTTCTTTCACTTTTGGTGAGCCCATACCAGGGAGATGTATCATAATACCTAATTCCTGAATTCCAGGCGGTTTGAAGGATATCATGAGCCTCTTCATCCGTTATATTTTCAAAAGCTGTACCTATAGCAACTCCTCCTATTCCTAACCTGTGTTTGTCTGTTAAAACTTGAGTTTTCATATCAAAATATTTTATGGTGTTATATATACCGATGCAAACATCATGCAGACCTCAAAAGAAAAAATGAGTTATATCATTGAAACCCTTTCTGTTGTTTGCTGTACGTAGAGATATTGGGGTTTCTTATATTATGTTAAATATTTTGTGTTTTGAAGCCTTTGGTCTTGTTCTTGAATGAATTATACTACACCATTTCAATATCCACTTAATATGAAAAAGCATGTTCTAATCGTAGGAGGAGGGTTTGCAGGTATTAATCTTATCAAATCCCTTAGGAGCGACAACAGATTCAAAATTACCCTGGTTGATAAAAATAATTATCACTTCTTTCCACCATTGATTTATCAGGTGGCAACCTCTTTTATAGAAGCCTCCAATATCAGTTATCCTTTCCGGAAACTGTTTTCCAATAATAGAAATGTAAAATTCCATATGGGGAGTCTGATCAGGATCAATGCTAACGAAAAAACCATAGAAACAGATACAGGAACTTTGGCTTATGATTATCTGGTTCTGTCTTTAGGCACGGAGTCTAATTTCTTCGGAATGGAAAATGTGAGAAAACATGCCCTTCCGATGAAGAATATAGAAGAGGCGCTCTATCTGAGAAACCATATCTTATTAACCCTTGAAGAAGCAGCCCGGAATAAAGATATAAAACAAGCTGAAAAGCTTCAGAATATCGTTATTGCCGGTGGTGGTCCTACAGGCGTTGAACTTGCAGGAATGCTGGCTGAAATGGGAAAATACATTGCCCAGAAAGAGTATCCGGAAATTAAATTAGGTCTTTCTCATCTCTATCTGGTAGATGCCCTTCCATCTCTCCTTTCCCCTATGAGCGATATGGCCAAGGAAACTGCTTATAAAAAACTCAAAGAGCTGGGAGTGAAAATTATTCTTAATGTAGCTGTGAAGGATTATGTAGATTGTAAAGTTATTTTAAGTGATGGTAAAACAATTGAAACAGAAACCCTGATTTGGACATCCGGAGTGATCGGTCGTGAAGTTGCAGGACTGCCCGAAAAAAGCATCGGTAAAGGAAGAAGAATATTGGTAGATGCTTACAATAAAGTAAATGAAATGGAAAATGTCTATGCATTAGGAGATATCTGCCTTATGCT
Organism: Chryseobacterium sp. II3a; assembly: GCF_057815135.1. Lineage (NCBI taxonomy): Bacteria > Pseudomonadati > Bacteroidota > Flavobacteriia > Flavobacteriales > Weeksellaceae > Chryseobacterium > Chryseobacterium sp. II3a. Next base: position 425,325 of record NZ_JBYPZJ010000003.1, read on the forward strand.
TTCTGAAGAAAAATATCCTAACGGGCATCCTCAGCTTGCCCAGGTAGCCATCCAGCAGGGGAAAAATCTTGCAGAAAACTTTAAGAGGATAGAAGATGAAAAAGTATTGAAATCTTTCCAATATAATGATAAAGGAAGTATGGCCATTATTTCAAAATATAATGCTGTAGTGGATCTTCCGAAGCATTCTTTCAAAGGATTTATAGCTTGGCTTACCTGGCTTTTTATCCATATTATTCCTTTGGTTGGATTTAAAAATAAGCTTCAGCTGGCTTTTGACTGGTTCCGTTTATTTATAACAAATAATCCCTCTATCAGACTGATTTTGTATCCCAAAAGAAATACAGATAATGGTTCTTCCTGAATCCAGATAAAAATGAATCACACTTAAATATATTGATATGAAAAATAGTAGAAAACCTCCATTTTTTGGAGAAACAGTTGTCATTACCGGAGCATCAAGCGGAATTGGAAAGGCCACAGCAGAAGCCTTCGCCGAACAGGGAGCTGATCTTGTTCTTGCAGCCCGTAATGAAGAAGCTTTGAAAGAAACAGCAGAAATATGCAGAAGTCTGGGAGCTACTGTTATTGCTGTTCCTACTGATGTTTCTGTAGCGGAAGAAGTAGCCCATCTTGTGAATGAAGCCATTCAGTTCAGTGGTAAAATTGACTATTGGGTGAATAATGCAGGAGTACTTGCATTTGGTAAATTTGAAGAAATTCCAGTAGAGGTTACCGATCAGATTGTTAAAACAAATCTTTTAGGATATATGCATGCTGCTCATGCGGTACTTCCCGTTTTTAAACGACAGAAAAAAGGAGTATTACTTAATAATATTTCAATTGGCGGATGGATGCCAGCCCCTTATGGAACAGCTTATACTGCTTCAAAATACGGTATCCGGGGAATGACTGAAACATTGCAGGGAGAAGTATCAGATTTTCCGGATATCCACATTTGTGCATTGTATCCCGGCTTCCAGAAATCTTCAGGAATAGAACATGCCGCTAATTATTCAGGAATCAAACTCAGTACTCCTCCTCCATCATTTGACCCAAGAAAACTGGCCACCTCTATTGTAAAAACAGCAAAAAATCCTACTGAAGCATCTTATCCCGACTGGTCAGCAGTGGCTTTTAAAAGTATCTATGAAATCTTTCCCGGTGTTGTCCGGTATGTTTCTTCAGCAGCGATGCGAATGGTGATGAAGAAAGCCAATAAAGATGAAAAATCAAAAGGAAATGTATTAGAACCCTCAAAAGGAAATATGGGAATTGATGGAAAATCACTGTTCACTATTTCTGCAAAACCATTTATATGGACTGCCGCCGGAATTTTAGGAATAGCAGCTGCCAAATTTTTGTTTTCAGGAATGTCAAGAAAAATAAATGAAGCTCAATAATACCATATAAATTAGCTGTAATAAGGGATGTGAAAATCAATATTACAGCTGATTTTACTAGATTAAGTGAGTATTTTAAGATATTCTGAATAGAAAACAAGAAACTTTTCCTGATCTTAGAAAAGTTTTTAAAACGTGTTTTGGGTAAGTTTCTCTAAGATATTTCATAAATTTACACAGCAGTTTCAAATTGAGATCCGCATTAAAATTCTTCCCAGGTGAAAATTCACAACAAAAAAAAGTACCTAAGCTTTCTAAAATTTAAAAGAGATTTCCAGAAATATGGACTGGAAAAAGCCCGCAGCTATGAGCTTATTCTGCATTGGCTGAACAACAGACTGAGCCGGAACCAATTCCTAGTGCTCTCCGGAATTCTTGTAGGATGTACAGCCGGATTGGCCGGAGTAATCCTGAAAACATTAGTCCATAACATCCACTATTTCATTACCAATAAAGTTCATTTTGAATATCAGATTTTGTTCTATATTGTTTTTCCGTTTTTAGGAATTGTTCTGACGACTTTAATTGTATTAACACTATTTAAAGGTCAGGATCGAAAAGGAATTGGAGCCATTCTCTATGAAATTGCACAAAATTCAAGTATTGTAGCTTCTGTAAAAATGTATTCTCAGGTAATCCAGAGTGCAGTTACCGTTGGATTAGGAGGTTCTGCAGGACTGGAAAGCCCCATTGCTGTTACCGGAGCGGCCATAGGATCCAATTTTGCCCAGACCTACAGGCTTAATTATAAAGAACGTACCTTATTACTGGCAGCAGGAGCCACTGCCGGGATTGCTTCAGCATTCAATGCTCCTATTGCCGGAATCATGTTTGCTTTTGAAATTCTGTTGACAGGAGTGGTTTTTACAGACTTTATTCCATTAGTGGTTGCTGCAGTTTGCGGAAGCCTTTTGTCAAGAATTTTACTTCAGGAAGACGTGTTATTCAGGTTTTATACAAGAGAGGCCTTCAATTATAAAAATCTACCTTATTACCTTATTTTAGGTATTGTAACCGGATTATACGCCAGGTATTTTGTCATCATTTCCCAAAAAGTGGAACACTTTATAAAAGGGCTTCAGCTTTCAAAAATGAGAAAAGCAATGTTTGGAGGAGCTGTTCTTTCTTTACTGTGTGTGCTTTTCCCTCCTTTATTTGGAGAAGGATATGACACAGTGAAAGCATTTACCAATGGAAATACCCATTCAATTATCGAAAATAGTTTTTTCAGATATTTTGAAATTGGTGACTGGACAATTATTGTGTTTTTGGTGCTGGTATTATTGTTAAAAACATTTGCTACCTCTTTTACCATATTCAGTGGTGGAAACGGAGGTAATTTTGCCCCTTCTCTTTTTGCGGGTGGGACATTGGGTTATTTATTTGCATTGGTTTGCCAGCATATTGGGTTTACAGATGTTCCGGTTACCAATCTTGTGCTGGTAGGAATGGCTGGAGCCATGAGTGGAGTAATGTATGCTCCGCTTACCGCAATATTTCTGATTGCAGAATCCAGCTTTGGATATGATCTTTTTATTCCATTAATGATTGTTGCCATTATGTCTTATCTTATTGCCAAATGGTTCTCTCCTATTTCTCCGGAATTAAAGTCCCTTGCTGATGAAGGAAAGATATTTACCAATAAACATGATAAAAATATCCTTTTTGCCTTAAGAACGGATGATTTTATTGATAAATATTCTCAGACAATTCAGGAAACAGCCTCTATCACAGAGCTTTTTGAGCTGGTAAAAAATGGAGATAAAAATATTTTTGCTATCGTAGACGAAACCAAGGCATTAAAAGGTGTTTTGACACTGGATGATATCAGACCTTATCTTTTTAATAAAGAAATTGATACTGCCCAAACGGTTGCTCAGATCATGAAAGCTCCACCAGCAATAGTTCGTCCTGAAAATAAACCTCTTCAAATTCTTCAGATCTTTGATGATTCTGGAGTCTGGAACCTGCCTGTGGTGAGTGAAAACAATGTTTTTATTGGATTTATTTCCAAATCTTCTATTTTAATGAGCTATAGACAGCTATTGAAAGAATATTCTGATTAATAAGAATTGAACTTATTTGTCAAATCTGTGGTTTGACGTCCCTTCAAGCGAAATTTCAAATCTTTAATTATGATATTTTTCAAAATTTTAAATATACTTCTCAAACAGTTAGTAGTAACCTAAAATAACTAAAGTGTTAAAAAACTTTTGTATCTAAAATAAAATCCGTTCAAATATAATACTGAACGGATTTTTTAATCTAATAATGAAGTTTAGAAACTAGTTGCTCACTTTAGTAAGCAATTCGATATCTTCCTGATCTAACATAAGCTTCGGTGCATTGAATAACGTTTCAAGCTGCGAAGAACTTGTTGCACTTACAATAGGTGCTGTAATCAATGGGTTGGCTAACAGCCATGCTAAAGCTACTGTTCCCTGGTTGCTATGATGCTTTTCACTCACCTGATCCAATGCTTTTAAGACTTCCAAATCTTTTGGGTTTAAGTATTTTCTTACTCCTTCTCCTCTTGCACTTTTGGCAAGGTCTGCTTCATTACGGTATTTTCCGGTGAGGAAACCTGCTGCCAGCGACCAATATGGAAATACGCTCAGGTCAAATTGTTCTGCCAAAGGAGCATAGTTTTTCTCAAACCCTTCTCTTTCCAATAGATTATAATGGGGCTGTAATGCAACATATTTAGGCAGATTGTTCTTTTCGGATGCTTCAAAGGATGCTTTTAAACGTTCCGGGGAAAGATTAGATGCTGCAATATAACGCACTTTTCCGGCCTTAATGATTTCATCATAAGCAGAAAGTGTTTCTTCTACCGGAGTAGTTTGATCGTCAAAATGAGTATAATAAAGATCAATATGATCAGTTTGAAGTCTTTGCAGTGATTCATCCACTGATTTCAGGATATGTTTTTTACTGATATCGTAACCATGTTCTTTCGTTTCAGAACCTACTTTGGTCGCCAGAACAATATCCTTGCGGTTATTACGGCTTTTCATCCATTTTCCGATGATCTCTTCAGATTGTCCGCCTTTTCCGTTTACCCACCATGAATACGTATCTGCTGTATCTATAAAATTAAATCCAGCTTCTGTAAATTGGTCCAGTATATCAAAGGATTGTTTTTCGTCCAGCGTCCACCCAAAAACATTTCCTCCAAAATTAATAGGAGCTACTTCTAAATCAGTGTTTTTGATCTTTCTTTTTTCCATAAAAATAATTTTACTAAGTGAGATCTAAGGTAATGAATATTATACTGTATAACTATTCAAAATAGCCATACGATCTATAGCTATTATAAATGAAAAAGCCGATGATTCCTCATTTATTTTGTAGAGTGCTATAATAACAAAATAGTCTTATATAAGACTGTTTTGTTATAATTATTGGGTTAACGCAAAGGAGCAAGTTTTATTTGAGTTGCGTAATTTTTTTTACACAAGAATGTTTCGATTTTGTTTCAACAAGATAATTTCTATATTCATTTCCTTCTAATTCTATGTGACTATGTGGTTAAATTTTAAAACCACATAGAGACATAGAGTTATGTGTGTTAACACTAAATTAATAAAATAATTAGTTCATTCATTGGGGGTAGTTTTCAAATTATCTACATAACCCGTAAAATCTGTGATATAATCTACTGCTTTTCGGCTTGAGGAATTTCAAGTACCACAAGCATTTGTTTATATTCTTGAAGTTGATGATTAATTGTCTGTAATCCCTGTTTGAAGAATGCTGATGTATTAAAAAGATTCTGATAATACTCTACTCCTTCCAGCATATTCTTTTTGAACGCATTCCATTTCTTGGTTTGAGATTGAGTAATTTGTACAGAGGTATCGTTGATTTCCTTTTTCAGGTAGTCTACATACATTTTCAGTTCATTAATGAACATATTAGGACGGTTGTTATCAGGCAGAATATTGGTATTGCCATAAATATGTTTTACCATTTCCGAAAGAGAAACTTCTTTATCAAAAAAGGCAATATTGGGGCCCGGGCAGATGACAACACCCTGTTTTTCTCCTTTAATCTCTATTCCCTGCTCTATATAGGCGGCATTGACAAGTCCAACACACAGACAGGCTTTATCTGTAATTTCAGCTTTTTTCTTATCAAAATCTTCTGCAGAGAGAAACTCTTTTTGAAGATAAAGTTCACTAAGTTTAATATCCTGATATTTTTTGGAAGCGGTACAGGTTCCTTCGGGAGAATATTCTTTGCTTAATGCTAATAATTTCTTTGGACATGAGCTTCCATATCTTCCTTTAGATTCTTTCTGTCGTTTTAATAACTCGTTAGAAGTTCCTTTTATGGTATTGAAAGGCACTCCGAGAGGTGAAATCCTACTCAGGTAAAAATCTTTTTCTCTGGCATGTAAGAGAAGGTTTCTGGTTTCGGTATCTACAGAAGTAGCTTCAGGAACCAATAAAAAAGGAGAACCCCATCCCACACTGTCTACATCATAATTGGACAGTAAAAACTCATGCTCTTCAGAAGTTCCTACTCCACCCTGTACCGTAATTTTCATTTCTAAAGGCTGGGAAACAATCGGTTTGCCTTTTTGTTCTAAAGCATTTATCATTAAGGAATGAGCAGACTGAATCAGGTCATTCTTTTTCTGTCTGAATTCTTCCATGATAGGTCCCAGCAGCATTCCCTCTGTAGCAAACGCATGACCGCCGCAATTCAATCCGGATTCTATTCTGTATTCTGAAACCCACAACCCTTTTTTAGCCAGAAAGTTCCCCTGGATCATAGCAGAACGGAAATCGCTTACCTTAAGAATAATTTTCTTTTTCAACGTTCCGTTTTCATCCGGAAAAAAGTCATCAAATTCTTCCATATAACTGTACAGACGCGGATTCATTCCGGCAGAAAGAACCATAGAAGAAGATAACTTACTCTTTGCAAATCCGCGGAGTGAAGCGTGGGCATCATTATACATGACAGGAAGCTGCTCATTCTTTTTATAGTTGTCTTTATCAACTTTGGTCATGATATTCACATCAATACTTCCCGGGATCAGATTGGCTTCAATAAAATTTTTGATGCTCTCACTCCAGTTGTCTTTTTGGCTGATTATGTTTTGAAGACTGTTCTTCAGATCTGAAGTGTTGGGTAACATGGCTATGAAATCTTTCAGAGCCTCTTTATTTTTACTGATTTCCTGTTTGAAAGATTCGAATTTTTCATTCACGATATCATCTACCATGTCCAGATAAGCAGTAATTCTTTTGGCTCTGTAATCCTCTGTTTTTGTTGGAATTCTTAAATAATCCAGATTAAACTTCTGGTTATAAAAGTTCTTCATTTTTTCCAGAATTTCATCATCAATGATGGAAATCACAGAAGAAATTCCATATTGTGCAACGCGGATCGGGCTGTCTATGGTGTAAGCCAATCCCATCACAGGAATATGGAAATTGTGTAACGGTTTAGTTGTCATTATGTTTCAATAAAAATTCTTTATTTAATGCAACTAAAAATTCTTTCAACTAATTCACTGCCTAAAAGTATTGTTTTTTTAATTAATTATGCATTAAATAATATCTGTAATATTGAAAATATGCTAAAAGTCATCTGATGCATTAAAACAGGTTTAGAAATTCATGATCCTTTGTATTATCCAACAATCAAGTCTTGAATTATAATAAAATTAATAGTTTATTGTAAATTGGTTAAGTTTTTGAAGTACTTTATACAAACCTATCACACCATTGAAGCTAATCACATTTACCAAAAAAGGAATTTATTGTCCACAGGGAAAATTCTATATTGATCCCTGGAGGCCTGTGGATATGGCTATTATTACACACGGACATGCCGATCATGCCCGCTGGGGAATGAAAAAATACCTTTGTCATCATTTTACAAAACCTATTTTATACCAAAGAATTGGAGTGGATATTGAGTGCCAGAGTGTAGAATATGGAGAAAAGATCAATATGAATGGTGTTCAGGTTTCATTACATCCTGCCGGACATATCATTGGTTCTGCCCAGATACGATTAGAATATAAAGGATTTGTAACGGTCATTTCAGGGGATTATAAAGTGCAGGATGATCATCTCAGTACCCCTTTTGAATTGGTAAGGTGCAATGAATTTGTTACAGAAAGTACTTTTGGATTACCCATTTATAATTGGCTGGAAGTAGATGATCTTAATAAAAAACTTCAGAATTGGGTATTAAAGAACCAGGAAAACAATAAAACTTCAGTGTTTATCGGATATTCGCTTGGGAAAGCTCAGCGAATTATGAAGGCTGTGGAGGGATTAAGCAAAATATATGTTCACTACTCTATCGGAAAGCTTAATGAGGCTTTTGAAGCTGTAGGAATTGATCTTCCGGAATACACCATTGCGGATTTCAGAGAACATCCGAAAGATACAGAACATAAAATCGTTATTGTTCCCCCCGCTTTACTCGACAGTAATGTGATCAAAAAAATTCCTGATCCGGCCACAGCAATATGCTCCGGATGGATGCAGGTTCGGGGAGCAAGGCGATGGCGAAGTGCGGATGCAGGATTTGCGATGAGCGATCATGCCGATTGGAAGGGGTTATTGCAAACTGTAAAAGCAACAGAAGCAGAACTGGTGCATGTTACCCATGGGCAGACGGAAATCTTTTCAAAGTATCTGAATGAAATCGGAATCAAGGCAGACGTCATAGAAACCCTGTTCGGAGAGGATGAAGAAGTATCAGAAAAAGAAACCATCGAAAATCCGGAATCATGAGACATTTTGCAGATCTTATCAATGCCTTGGAAACAACCAATAAGACCAATGCTAAAATCGATGCTATTATTGATTATCTGGAGCGTGCTCCGGATGATGACAAAGTCTGGTTTATTGCTTTGTTTACAGGAAAAAGGCCTAAACGAAATGTCAATACCAATTTGATGAAAGAATGGGCACTGGAACTTACAGGACTTCCCTACTGGCTTTTTCAGGAAAGCTATTCTTCGGTTGGAGATCTTGGCGAAACATTATCATTGGTTCTTCCGCCGCCACAAGAGAAAATCGAACAGAGCCTCTCCCAATGGATGAACGATATTGTTAATTTAAAAGATAAAAAAGACTCAGAAAAGAAAGCATTTGTTCTCCATTCCTGGAATGGTTTGGATTATACGGAACGATTGATTTTCAATAAATTAATCGGCGGAAGTTTTAGGATCGGAGTTTCAGCTAAAACGCTGATTAATGCCTTGACCAAGTTCTCCGGACAGGAAGCAAGCGTATTGATGCACAGTTTAATGGGGAAATGGATGCCTGATGAAGTCTCCTTCGAAGAATTAATCTCTGCAGAGAATGTAAATCCTGATAATTCTAAACCCTATCCTTTCTGTTTAGCCTATCCTCTGGAAAAAAATCTTGATGAATTGGGACAGCCTGATGAATGGCTGGTAGAATATAAATGGGATGGCATACGGGGACAGATCATCAGAAGGAACGATGAAGTTTTTATCTGGTCAAGAGGTGAAGAACTCATTACGGAGCAATTTCCTGAGATTACACAAGTAGTAAAAGCCATGAAAGGAAACTTTGTTTTAGATGGAGAAATACTTGCGGTAAAGGATGGGAATGTTTTAAATTTTAATGAATTACAAAAAAGATTAAATAGAAAAACTTTAACTAAAAAAATGCTTACAGAAATTCCAATAGAAGTATTTGCCTATGATCTATTGGAACTTGAGAATACTGATTTGAGGGAAAAACCGGTTTCAGCCAGAAGAGCGATGCTGGAGGAATTATTATTAAATGAAAATCCTCAAAACATAAAAATTTCCCAAATGATAAATTTTGAAAAATGGGAAGAGCTAAATGAGATCCGGGACAATTCAAGAGCTATAAACAGCGAAGGATTGATGCTTAAACAACAAAACTCCCCTTATCATTCCGGCAGAAAAAAAGGTGACTGGTGGAAATGGAAGATCAATCCTTTTACCATTGATGCAGTATTGATTTATGCTCAGAAAGGGAGTGGCAGACGAAGTGCTTATTATACAGATTATACATTTGCTGTAAAAAATGAAGATAAGCTGGTGACCATTGCCAAAGCCTATTCAGGATTAACAGATAAAGAAATCATGGAGGTAAGCAAGTTTGTGAATAAAAATGCCATTGAAAAATTTGGCCCTGTACGAACGGTAAAAGCAGAGCTTGTTTTTGAGATTGCCTTTGAAGGGATTGGGTTCAGTAACCGCCATAAAAGTGGCGTTGCCCTTCGATTTCCAAGAATTGTAAGATGGCGGAAAGATAAAACGGTAGACGAGATTGATACCTTGGAAGAAATTAAAAAATTAATACAATAAACATGGCTGCCTTTGAACATACCAACGGATTTACCATCATTCAGCAATGGATGAAGGATAAAGACATTTCCCCTTTTAAGTTTCAGACAGATACCTGGCGGAAATTCGGAAGCGGATATAGCGGCATGGTAGTAGCGCCTACAGGATTTGGAAAAACTTTTTCTGTTTTTTTAGCATTAATCTCAGATTTTTTAAACCATCCTGAAAATTATAAAAAAGGACTAAAAATGATCTGGATTACTCCGCTGAGATCTCTATCCAAAGATATTGCTAAAGCGATGCAGGAAGCCATGGATGAAATCGGTTTAGATTGGGTAGTTGGGGTAAGAAACGGAGATACGGATCCTAAGGTACGACAGCAGCAGATAAAAAAAATGCCTGAAATTTTGGTGGTAACCCCTGAAAGTTTACATCTCCTGCTGGCTCAGAAAAATCATGAAAATTTTTTCCGGGAAATGAAATGTGTTGTGGTAGATGAATGGCATGAATTGTTAGGCTCAAAACGCGGTGTCATGGTAGAGCTCGGAATATCTCAGCTTAGAAAATATGTTCCTAAATTACAGATCTGGGGTATTACAGCTACAATTGGAAATCTGGATGAAGCCATGGAGATTTTAATTCCTTATGATATAAAAAAAACAAAAATAACAGCCAAAGAACATAAGAAGATCGATATTATTCCTGTCTTCCCTAATGAAGTGGAAATATTACCCTGGGCAGGCCATCTAGGCCATAAGCTTGCAGATAAAGTAGTTCCCATCATTCTTGAATCGAAATCTACCATTGTTTTTACCAATACCCGAAGTCAGAGCGAAATGTGGTATCAGCTGCTTTTAGATGCCTACCCTGATTTTGCAGGGCAAATTGCTATTCACCACAGTTCCATTGATGCCCATCTGAGAATCTGGATTGAAGAAAATCTGAGCTCAGGAAAACTAAAAGCTGTAGTTTCAACTTCATCATTAGACCTCGGAATAGATTTCAAACCTGTTGATACAGTAATTCAAATTGGCTCTGCAAAAGGAGTGGCTAGATTTCTTCAAAGAGCAGGTCGTAGTGGGCACTCTCCTTTCGAAACATCTAAGATTTATTGTGTTCCCACCCACTCTTTAGAATTAATAGAGGTTTCAGCTTTAAAAGAAGCTGTAAAACAAAAAGTAGTGGAGCCCAGAGAGCCTCAAGTATTATGTTTTGATGTTTTGGTTCAATTCCTCATGACTCTGGCTGTTGGAAATGGCTTTTATCCTGATGAAACTTATGAAAGAATTAAAAAAGTATATGCTTTTCAGGAAATCATGGATGAAGAATGGAAAAGTATTCTTGAATTTTTGACCATTGGCGGAAGTGTTTTAAAAAACTATGAGGAATTTCATAAAATTGTCATCATGGAAGATGGCTTGTATAAAGTAACTTCCCGAAAAATTGCCATGCTTCACCGAATGAATATGGGCGTGATTGTAAGCGATGCCATGCTTAAAGTAAAATTTATTTCCGGTGGTTATGTGGGAATGATTGAAGAATATTTTATTTCCAAACTTAAAAAAGAAGAAAAATTTATTCTGGCTGGTCGAACGTTGGAAGTTGCTATGATTAAGGATATGACGGTCTATGTAAGAGCTGCCAAGGGAAAAGCCCTGGTTCCAAGTTATCTTGGTGGAAGATTACCATTAAGTTCCAATCTAGGGCATTTTTTAAGAGAAAAACTTTCACATGCCTTAAGCCCTAAAGCTTCGGAAAAAGAACTTAAATTTCTGCATCCGCTATTGATTAATCAGGAAGAGAATTCTCACATTCCACAGGAAAATGAATTTCTGGTGGAAATGATCAAAAACCGCGAAGGATATCACTTGTTTATGTATCCTTTTGAAGGCCGTCTGGTACATGAAGTAATGGCCGCGTTAATTGCCTTTCGGATTTCAAAACTGGCTCCTATTTCCTTTTCAATGGCAATGAACGACTATGGATTTGAGCTGTTCAGTGATAAAGAAATTCCATTGAATGAAGAAAATTTACAGCAGATATTGACCAGGGATAATCTGATGAACGATGTGATTGCCAGCATCAATTCTGCAGAAATGGCAAGACGGAAATTCAGAGATATTGCAGTGATCTCCGGAATGGTGATTCAAAATTATGCCGGTCAGCAGCGCTCCAATAAATCGTTGCAAAGTTCAGCCGGGCTCATTTTTAAAGTTTTGGAAGATCATGATTCCAACCACTTTTTAATCAAACAGGCCTATACAGAAGTCTTTAATATGCAGCTTCAGGAACAACGGCTCGTAGAAGCTTTTAAAAGGATTGAAAAATCTACGATTATTTTAAAACATTCCCGCTCCTTTACGCCTTTAAGCTTTCCTATTAAGGTAGATAGTTTGAGGCAGACTCTTTCCAGTGAAGGATTGGATGCAAGAATTAAAAGAATGCTGAAACTTTCCAATATAGCAGACATTTGATATCATTTACGCATAATTTAATCGTATTGTTGGCCAAATATTCTGACAGAATTTCCTTGATAAGTTTAAATATTCGCCGTACCTTAGAGTATAGCTACCAAAAAGCTAAAATAAAAAATACATAATGGCAAAATTGTTTTTAGTCCGTCACGGACAGTCACTCTGGAATCTTGAAAACAGATTTACAGGATGGCAGGATATCGATATTACAGAAACAGGAATTGAAGAAGCAAAAAATGCAGGAATTGCCTTAAAAAAAGAAAAAATAGACATTGCCTTTACTTCAGTTTTGCTAAGAGCTAAACATACCCTTACCATTATTCTTGATGAAATTGGAAAGCCCAATATTCCTATTGTGATGGATAAAGCCTTGAATGAACGCTCTTATGGAAACCTGGAAGGCCTTAATAAAGCAGAAACTGCCCTGAAATATGGAGAAGAGCAGGTTCATATCTGGCGCAGATCTTTTGATGTAGTTCCACCTGGTGGAGAAAGCCTTAAAGATACTTACAACAGGGTTATTCCCTATTTTGAAAAAGAAATTACTCCTTTATTGAAACAAGGCGAAAATGTATTAATTGTTGCTCATGGAAACAGCCTTCGCGCCCTTATCATGTACCTGGAACATTTATCTCCTGAAGAAATTCTGGAAAGGGAAATTGCTACAGGAGTTCCAATCACTTATATTTTTGATGAAAAATTTCATGTAAGCAGAAGAGAGAATAATTATTATTAAAACAATCTTTTGTAAGAAAACTTAAACGTTACCCCAAAATCTTTACCTAATCCACTGTGTATATTATCACTAAAGAAATTACCATTCAAAATGAAGTTTTTACGCTGACAAACCAGCGCGCACTGTTTCTGAAAAAGGAAAAAGCTGTAATACTTTCCGATCTTCATATCGGAAAAACTGCTCATTTCCGGAAAAATGGTATTGCAATCGCTAACCATATCATGAAAAGTGACCTTGGAAGACTGTCTGCATTAATTGAGTACTTTCAGCCAGAAAAATTGATTGTAGTGGGTGACCTGCTTCACGCCGGTGACAATTCTGATGTGGATGAGTTCTGCCAATGGAGAAATCAATATCCTGATTTGAAGTTTTATCTTATTGAGGGAAACCACGACCGTATTTCAGAGCCTTTGGAGAAAAAGCTTTGTCTTGATTTTAAAGCATTCTTATTGGAACTGGGAGCCTTTACGCTGATTCATGATTTTGATAAAGAAAGACAAAGTTTTCAGATCACTGGCCATATTCATCCCGGAATTGTTTTAAATTCTGCTGTGAAAAGCATCAGGCTTCCCTGTTTTGCATTAAGTGAAAACCAATTGTTACTTCCGGCATTCAGTGAATTTACAGGATTGGATACAAAGAATCTCCCTAAGAAAAGCAAGTTTTTTGTGTTTACAGGTGATGGGATTTATGAGGTTTGAGGTTTTTAATTTTAAAATAAAAATATAAAATACATAGCAGGAGATCACCTGTTAATTACTATTTTTACACCTTAATGTAAAACAATTACCATGAAAAAACTAATTATTTTAGCGGCAAGTGCTGCTATCGTATTTACACTTAATTCCTGTACTTCTGAACGAGATGAAGATCTTACTCCTAAAAATGATGCAAATTTCAGTAAACAAGGGCTAAAAATAGAATCATCTGCTTCTAAACTTACACCACCCATTCAAGGTGATAATCCAGATGAGACCATTGATCCAACAAAACCAGACAGACCTAGATAATAGAATCATATCATTAGCTTAGTCAAATCAACTTGTTGATGCTTCAAATTAAAAAATACAAGGGCAGACCCATAATCTGCCCTTATATTTTTGATCATTCATTGCTATTATACAAATGACCAATGAATAATTATAGGTTAATTGTTTTTCTCATCCAGCCACACCACTTTTTGCACAGAAGAATGTTCTTTCCCTATAATATCTCTGTAAAGTTCCGGTCTTCTTGCTTTTAAATACCGGTAACCACCAGCCTGCGTGAGCTTTTCAGGAATAATAACAGCAGATGCAAAGCTGTCTTCAAATGATTGACATTCTGCAATAATATCCCCAAAAGGGTCAATAATCATAGAACATCCATTTTTAAGCTGGTCATCATCCATTCCGATAGGATTTGAGAAAATGATATACGCTGCATTGTCGTAAGCCCTGGCAGGAAGCCATTTCATCAGCCAGTCTCTTCCTTTCATTCCGCTAAATTCAAGACGTAAAGAAGTAGGATCATCTACCCTTTTTTCCCAAAGCTGAGGATCTACAAAACCTGCTCCTGGTCTTGTGGAAGGTGTACACATCGTAACATGAGGCATGAAAATAATATCTGCACCAAGCAATTTGGTCGCCCTTACATTTTCAATAATATTATTGTCGTAGCAGATCAAAATACCACATTTCCAACCATGAATTTCAAATACACAATATTCATTACCCGGAGTAAGATGGGGATTGATAAAGGGATGCAATTTTCTATATTTTGCCTTCAATCCTGTTTTATCTACACATACATAAGCTTTAAAAAGATTATTATTTTCATCCTTTTCAAAAAGACCTGCCAAAATTGTAATATTATACCGACCAGCGATCTGTTGTAGTCTTTGAATACTTTCCCCATAAGGAATAAGCTCTGCAATATCCAAAAGCTGCTCTCTGGAAAGTTTTCGGGCAAAAGTATATCCTGTGATGGAACATTCGTGAAAAGCAATCACATCAGAACCTTTGGAAGCAGCCTGTTGGGCCAGTTTTTCTATGACAGACAAATTATACTCTTTATCCCCGCTTTTATTTTCAAATTGTGCCGTTGAGATTTTAATATTCATAATTTTTTTCAACAAATCTATGACAGCCTGTTAAAGAAAAATTGTATAAAACCGACATAGAAATTACAGTTCAATAAAGTTAACAGCCATTTTATTTTCCGTATTGGCATATTGTCTGGGAGTAAGTCCTACATTCTTTTTGAACTCCCGGATCAGGTGAGATTGATCGGAGTAGCCTGCATGATAGGAAAGCAAAGTCATGTTTTGATCTTTATTCTCCTGTTTCATAAGACTTAAAAAATAATGAAGCCGGATAATATTGCTGTATGTTTTAGGAGAGATACCCATATAGCTTTCAAATTTTCTTTCCAGGTGGCGTTCAGAATATCCTGTGAATTTTTCCAGATCCTTTGAGAGTACTGTACCCTTGTTCTGAAGGATATACTGTTGAACTGCTGCTATAAACTGGTATTCAGTATCAATTTTTTCAGATAGAAATTTCGTGAAAAATAGATTCAGATCATTGATGATTACCAAAGGATCTGTTTTGTAAAAAAGCTTCTCCTGAAAGGGCTGCAATGCATCTTTCAATACATCTTCAACAGAAATAATCTGGTTTTTAGCCTCTTTCGCAGAGGTTTTCAGAAGAATATTTAAAAAGTAAGGCTGAAAAATAACGGCAATAAAAGAGAATGTATCTTTTGAATAAAAATCTTTATAAGTATTCAAAGCTCCATAAAAAAAAGAAAAAGGCATTGGTTCCCCGGAAAGATGAGAGTGTAAACGCATATTAGCAGATAAAATTAACCCGGTACTGCCATCAGTGAATAATCTGACGTTCTTGAAATCCTTTTCATTGTTTTCCAAAAAGATATAATGCCGGATAAAAGGTGCCAGGTGTTTTGGCGGTGAAATCTGCATATTCAAATGTACATAAAATTTCGCCACAAAACGGCTCCGATTTCACAGATTTTTATCCGTTTCTTATTGGCATTTTCTAACAATCATATGAAAATTTTAAATAGAGATACCACACTTTCTGCCTATTTGGTCAGGTATTTGAATATTTCAATAAAATTAATTCTAGCTTCTGTAGAATTATTACGATTCAACCAATCATTTAAATATTATATTATGTCTACACAAAATCTTACCCATCTCGAAGCGATCAAAAAGATCAAAGAACTGTCAGAAAATGCAAAAATATGTATGTTCTGTACAGAATTGGAAACAGTACCTGTCAACTCAAGACCTATGACTTTACAAGAGACAGATGACAGCGGAAACCTTTGGTTTATCAGCAGTGGAACCAGCAATAAAAATTTTGAAATAAAAGAAGACCGGAGAGTTCAGCTATTTTTCATGAATAATAGTGATTCCCAATATCTTTCTGTATATGGAAAAGCTTCTGTTTATAAAGATAAGACCACTATAGAAGAAAAATGGTCTCCCCTTGCAAAAGCCTGGTTTGACGGAAAAGATGATCCCAATGTTACGATTATCCGTGTAGAACCTAAAGAAACTTATTATTGGGACACCAAAGCTGGAAAACTAGTCAGTCTCTTTAGCTTTGTTGCATCAGCAATAACAGGTCATAAAACGAATAATGCTGATGGTGTTGAAGGTAATGCTATCATTTAAAAAAGGTAAAAAACGGCTCAAGCAATTGAGCCGTTGATACAAGATTAATAATATGCTAATTTTTCACATCCTCTATAGATGCTCCAAAGTTAATATGAAGAACGTTCCCGCTAGGTGTTACTAAAGCAGGTACAGACTTTACCCCTGCCTTTTCAGCATCTTCAATTTTATTTTTTTCATTACCCAGATGGATAATTTCAACATTCTGCAACCCTATAAGGCTGACAATATCATGTTCTGCACTGATGCATACAGGACATCCTGCGTGATAAAAAATGGACTTTTTCATGAGATGTTATTAATTAATAAGGGTTTGAATAATGTTTTTTAATTCTTCAGTTTCTTTTTCATGCAAAGGTTTTAAAGGACTTCTCAAATTTCCGCCATCTTCGCCCAGAATATTCAGACCTGATTTCACAGCTCTTGGTAATCCTTTATTGACAATGAATTTTAAAAGATCAAACTGTCGATAGAAAATAGTTTTTGCTTTCTCTAAATTCCCTTCTTCAACCGCATTGTAAAGACTGATAGTAAGTTCAGGAATAAGATTAGGTGCAGCAGTACACCAGCCTCTTGCCCCAGCAGAAAATGCAGCCAAAGCTAAAGGGTTTGAGCCATTATAAAAAGCGACTTCTTCTCCCAGTTCTCTTCTTAGATAATGCATTCTCTGAATATCTCCTGTACTTTCTTTAATCATGGTTACATTAGGTATTTCAAGCAGTCTTTTTAAGAGAGACGGTGACATATCTACTCCACTTGTTGCCGGATTATTATAAGCCATAATTGGAATAGAAATTTTACGCGCTACGGCATCATAATGTTCCACAATTTCGTCATCTGTGAGTTTCCAGTAGCTCATTGGAATGATCATTACAGCATCTGCTCCTGCTTTCTCTGCAAATTGAGCATGATGAATCGTTTTCTCAGTGGTAAGATTGGAAACCCCTACAAGAGTTGGGATTCTTCCCTTTACTTGCTGTAATGTGGCTTCTGTAACTTCCTCCTTTTCTTCATCAGACAGATAAGGCATTACCCCTGTACTTCCCAAAGGAGCAATACCGTGACTTCCAGAAGTAATCAGCCTTTCTACCAGGTGTTTGAAAAGAGGGATATCTACTTTTTCATTTTCATCAAAAGGTGTTATGGGATAGGATATTATCCCTTTAAATGGTACGTTTTTCATGTTTTATTGGGTTAAAAATTTAAAATAATTTTTAGTAAAAATTGTAAACCATTAATAGTGATTTATATTAAAGTAAAATTTCACTTTGAAAAAGAAAATCATATCCATGATCAATAAAATCAGATTAATGGCTTAAACCATGGTATTAAAGATCCCTGCCTTCTTCTTCTCTCAAGGCTACACCCAGATTCTGTAATTGAGGAGCATTTTCGCAGGCTATATATTTGGCTGGTTCTGTATCGCTCAGATTTTGATGCTTATGCCACGCCCATGACGGAATATAAACGGCATCTCCCGCCTCCCAGTGTACTCTTTCATCCTCTACTTCTGTCCAGCCTTTTCCTTCAATGACAAATAATACAGTTTCATAGGTATGGCGGTGTCTGTTCGTTTGCTGTCCGGGAGTTAATCCTCCAATGGTCATACTGACATTCTTACTTGGAAGATCTACAAAGAAAACAGGGTGTTTTCTTTCTGTTGAAAACTGATTATGTTCTCCTGCATTTTCTACATTTTTATGAATTAAATGGCTTGGCTTTACATACTTTGGTCTTGCAAACGTTTCGTGAAAGTCTTTTGAACTAAACTGTTTTTTGTCCATAATTTCTAAAATTTTAAAGTTTTGTGCTTTATTGCATGACAAAATTATTCTATATTTGGACTGTTTAACTAATGCAGTTTTTATATAAATAGATAGTCCAGATGATTCGACCTTGGAAATTAGAATTCGAAATAGATAAGAAGCTTGATAAAGCAGTGTATTTACAAATAGCAGATACCATTATTGCAGATATCCGCTCAGGCAGGTTAAAGGCCGCAGATGCACTTCCCGGCAGCAGAAACCTGGCTGCGATGCTGAAAATCAACAGAAATACAGTGGTTGAAGCCTATCAGGTATTACTTAATGAAGAATGGGTGATTTCTAAAGAAAGAAAAGGAATTTTTGTTTCAGATGAATTGCCTGTTTTATACGAAAAGAGAATGGATAGGAAGCTCGATTCTTCCAGATATCCCATAGCCAATCATGGAGTAATGATTCATTTCGATGATGGTCATCCGGACAGTAAAATAGCTCCCGTAACTGAATTGGCAAGGGCCTACCGTCAGATTTTCGGAATTAAAGCAAAATGGCAGATGATGGGATATGGAGATGAACATGGGGATATCGAATTCCGGAGGATGATTTCTCAGATGCTGAACCATCAGCGTGGGATGCAGATTAACGAACAGGAAATATCCATTACAAGAGGGAGTCAGATGGCTATGTTTCTGACAGCTCAAAGCCTTTTTACTTCCGGAGATTATGTTATTGTAGAAGACCCCGGTTACCAGCCCGCCTGGCTGGCTTTTGAATATGCAGGAGCTAAGCTTCTTCCTGTTTCTGTAGATGAAGAAGGAATCAATATAAAGCATATTGAAAAACTTCTGGTAGAGCATAAAAATATCAAAGCAATATATGTAACCCCTCATCGACAGTACCCGACAATGGTTACATTAAGCTTATCACGAAGATTAAAATTAATAGAACTCGCTAATCAACATAATATTACAATCATTGAAGATGATTATGATAATGAGTTCCATTTTGGGTACCGCCCTATTCTACCCATTTCCAGTTTTCCTGAACTTAATCATTATGTTTATATCGGGACATTGAGTAAAGTGGTGGCTCCGGCATTAAGAATTGGATATCTGGCTACTAAAAACCAGGATTTATTACAAAAGATCGGGAATTTAAGAAAGATTATTGATGTGCATGGAGATGTTATCATGGAGCAGGCTGTTTTACAGTTAATCAAAGAAGGAGCGGTAAAAAAGCACATCAGAAAAGCAACGGCCCATTATAAACACAAAAGGGATTTTGTATATAGTCTTTTGAATCAATATATGAAAGATGTTGCTCACTTTACATTACCGGAAGGTGGATTAGCCTTTTGGATTGTTCCAAAGATAATATTGGATTGGGATAAGGTAACCTCAGCATTATTAGAGAAAAACATTAAAATTATTCACCCGAAACAATATAGTAGAAACTCTGTCAATGGTTTCAGGCTAAGTTATGGCTCCGTTTCAGAGGAGCAATTGAAACAAAGTATACAGATCATTGCCGAAGTTTTTAAACAGCTTTCTTAATAAAAAGTTCTCGCAGATTCCGCAAATAACGCAATTTTTCTACCTGCTGTATACTATAATTATTTCCCCATCATTATGTATTCTCATTCGTAATAATCTTTTTGGAGAAAACCAACAAGATCAGTGAGACATAAAAACAAATAGCGCAAACCTTTATCCGTTTGCGCTATCATTTTATAAGCTATTATTCAAAATCATCCACGAAATCTGTGTGATCGGTGAGAGACCAAAAAAATTCCCACAGATAAAACAAATATGTATAGAATTATCTACCAGAAAATAACTACTCTACTTCAAAAACTGCCTGAATTTCAACCGAAGAATTCACAGGGATAGAAGATGCTCCAAATGTAGCTCTTGCATGTTTTCCTTTGTCTCCGAAAACCTCAGCGGTAAGATCAGAAGCTACGTTCATCAGATCTGCATGTTTGGTGTAATCATCTTTTGTATTGAAAATTCCGGTAAGCTGTACACATTGTTTTACTCTGCCCAGATCTCCGCCAACAGCTTCATTCAGAACCGAAATAACATTCAGCATCGTAACTCTGGTAGCATCCTTTACCTGTTGTTCATTAACATCTACACCTAATTTTCCGGGATTAAAGATCTTTCCATCCTTCAAGGCAACCTGGTTGATAAAAACAAGATTTCCAGAACGAACAAATGGCTGATAATTTCCAGCCGGTTTAGGAACCTGTGGAAGAACGATATTTTTTTGCTTTAAAACTTCATTAAAATTCTGGTGGTTTTCAATAATGGAAACTGTTTTTTTTGGGCGGGTATCTTTCAAAGCCAATGATACTTTGGCAAAATTTCTGCCCTGAAGTTCAGCAAGTGTTCTTTCTCCTCTTGTAGGGCGTTCAACATCCTTTAGAGAAGCCATAGTCGTAATTCCCAGTACTGAATTTCCTTGTGGGATTGCTTTGTTAAGCTCTTCAGTACCCCTAATTCCATTGGATACCAGAATCATTCCGTGTACAGCAAGACTGTTCCAGAATGCCTGAAGAGCCAATTCTTTTCCTGCACCGCTTCCTGCAGACATAAAAACAGTTGCAGGAACTCCTTCCAATGCATGATTGGTCCAAAGCTGAACCGTTTTAGATAAAAACTCGCTCATTCCGGTACTGATATTTCCGAAATAAACTGGGGATCCGAAAGCAATTCCATCATAGCTGGTAAGTTCATCTACTGTTGCAACAGGGATGTTTTTAAGGTTGGAATTCTGGGATGGTTTTACCAGTTTAATATAAGACGTGGCATTGTTTTCACTCTCAATACCTTTGGCTATTTCTTTGGCCAATTCATAGGTTCCACCATTGTCTGAATGGATAAGTACCAATATTTTAGCTTTATTTTGTGCCATAATTTGTGTGGTGTTAAATAGTAAAATTAAAATAAAAAAAGAACATATTTTTTTCATTCTGCAAAGGATATAAATTAATAGTACAAAATTAATATTGGCGTTTTTATTAAATTTGCCAAAAAATATATACAAAACGACAATATGAAATGTGGATTGATTGAAAAAACACAAAGCCAGTTTGTAGATGCCATTGAAAAAGAAGCTTATGTCTGGTGTGAAAAAGATTGGAAACATGATGATTATGAGCATGTTCACAACCGTGCTCAATTGACTTTTGTGGAAGACGGTTATCAGTATTTTCATATTGACCAGAAAATTTATCTGGTTCCACAGCATCATGTGATCTGGGTTCCTTCCGGAAAAGCGCATAAAATTACTTCTGAAGCAAAAACAGTTAATCTAATGGTCTTTTTATTTAAATCTGTATTTGAAGACGATTTTTATCAGAATGTCCATGTTTTTGCTGTTCCTCCTGTTTTGAAGGAAATGCTCCTTTATGCTTCAAAGTGGAATCAATCTCTGGATGAAAATGAGGAACAGGATATTTTCTTTAAGGCCATTCTGAAAAGCCTTCCTAATTTCTGTAAAGAAAGCAATGGTTTGGAAATTCCTATTCCAAAAGATACAAGACTAATTCCTGTCTGCAATGACATCAATGCGAATTTTAAATATAATCTAGATATTGATTCCCTGGCGGGCAAGGCACAAATGTCAGTACGAAGCCTTCAGCGGATTTTCAAAAATGAGACCGGAATTACCCTGCAAAAATACCTTCAATTAACCAGAATTTTAAAAAGTATTGAACTAATCGATACCCAGCAATATACCTTAAGTGAAGTAGCTTATAAAATAGGCTATCAAAGTTTATCAGCCTTTACCTCATCGTATTTTGCCGTAATGAAATCAAAGCCTAAATCTTCTAAAAATCAAGGAGTTTCATCATAAGGCATATCTACCGGTTTTGATTCCGGGGATCCTTTTTCCCGGAGCCAGATAGATAAAATAACAATAGAGGCAACAGCAAGGAATTCACTCTGCCAGTTCTGAAATGATTCAAACCAAAACCTTGATTCTGAAAGATACTGTATGGCGGTGGCTGGAGACTCTTTTTTCATAGCCTGCTCATTATTATAATTTATAAGACTCCCATAAAAATGCATTCCAAAACTGCACAGAAAAAGTAATGCAAAAGCCAGTGATAACGAATGCTTGTAAATTTTCAACCATATTCCCCCTTTTCTTACAGGCCATGGAGCTTTAGGATGAGCAACAGGTTCTCTGTCTACCTCTTCTGCTCCTTCTAAAGATTTTGATTCACTGGAACCTTTTTGTCGAAGTGATACCGTTAATAAAACATAAAGCATCATCTGAAGAAATTCACTTTCCCAATTCTCAAAAGTAGCCTGTATGAAATGTCCGCTATAGAAGTATTCATTGATGGTCAAAATCGGAAATCCCTCTTCTGCCAGCTCTTTGTTTTCCGTTTTCCAACCCGTGAAAAATTGGCCTGTAAGAGAAAAAAGCATGAGTAAAATGAGGGTTATACTTAAACCGTTACGATAAAGAAAACTGGTGCGATGCATAATGATTTACTTTTTTTGAAACGGAAAGATTTTATCAAGATTCTTTGTGGATGGCCCGGTAAGCAGCTTCCCATTGACATTAAATCTTGAGCCATGACAAGGGCAATCCCAACTGAGTTCTGCACTATTCCACCGCACCTCACAGGAGGCATGCGGACATTTGCTTCTCAGGAGATGAAAAGTTCCGTTAAGTTCTTTGTACAAAGCATAATGGTCCGACTCATATCGAAAGACTTTTGCTTCTCCGGGTTTAATTTTTGATAGAGAATCTATTTTCTCAACAAAAATTTTATCTTTTATATAATCAAAAGCTACCGCTGTATTTTCTTTTACAAAATCTGAAAATCCGGCTATAGGTTTTATTCTTGAAGGACTGAAAAGATGTTCATATTTACTTCTTCCTGTCACAATAAGATCATGAAGAATCTGTGCTGAAAGCGTACCAAAGATCATCCCGTTTCCCCTGAATCCTGTGGCAGTAAATACTCTTTCCCTTGTTCCGGGAAGCCTGCCTATATAAGGAAAACCATCAATAGGTTCATAATATTGACTGGACCAGCTGTAATAGGTTGTTTCTACATCAAAATGTTCCCGGACATAATTTTCCAGCTTGGAAAAACATTCCCCGGTGTCATCAGAATGTCCTGTTTTATGATCTTCTCCTCCTGCAATCAAGAGATTTTCACCGTTCATTTCCTGAAGACGGTAATAATGATAGGGTTCACAAAGATCATAGCCTAAGTCTCTTGGAAAGCTTCCATCTTTCAATGTAAATGCCATGGCATAACTGCGATAGGGTGCATTAGTGAAATGAAGCAGATTAATTCCTGGTGGAATATGGGTGGCATAGATTACATTTTTGGCCTTTATATCTCCTTTGGAAGTGGTAAGAACAACGTGGTCTGCTTGTTCTTCATGGTTTTCACAAACGCATTTTTCTTCAATAGCGCCCCCTAGCCGGATAAAGGCTTCACAAAGTGCTTTGATATATTTGATAGGATGAAATTGTCCCTGTTTGGGAATAAGTACAGCTTCTGTAAAAGGGATTGGAAATGGAATTTCATTTACATAAGTCATTTCATGGCCAATCTGGGCAGCTCCTGTCACAATATCTTTCAATCGTTTTTCCTGGTCTTCATCCAAAGCAAAAAGGTAAGCTGATTTTCTGGCAAAATCACAGCTGATGCTATATTTTGTAATGTTATTTTCAATACTCTGAATGGCATCTTTTCCTGATTCAGCATACAGTTTGGCATTTTCCAGTCCAAAGTCCTTAATGGCTTGGGCAAAAGTAGTATCAAAAAAATCATTCAGATGGGCTGTGGTTCCTCCTGTAGTTCCGAAACCTATATTTGCTGCTTCAAGAATAATGCATTTCTGGCCGGATTCTTGTAATTTTAAAGCTGTTGAAACTCCAGTAATTCCACCACCAACAATAACGGTATCAAACCATTGGCTGAGATCATTTCTGTTGAAATTTTCTTAATTTCATCCTGCCATATACTTTTTCTGGCTCCGTCTCTGTACATAACCAATTGTTTTAGGGTTAAATTATCTGTTATCCGTTTACAATAATTCCACCGTTGGGGTGGATCACCTGGCCGGTAATCTGTGCTGCGTCTTCACTGGCCAGGAAGAGAAAACTGTAAGCTACTTCTTCGGGAGTTGCATTCCTGTCTAAAGGTGGCTGATTGGGATTCTCTTTTTTCTCATCAAAAGTTTCCTTAGTGAGCGGTGTTGCTACCGGACCAGGAGCAACCGCATTAATCCGAATTCCCTTGGGTTTTGCCTGTAATGCCAATGAACGGGTAAAAGATACAATAGCACCTTTTGTTGCAGAATAATCCAATAATTCCGGGTGGCCTTCATATGCTGAAACAGAAGTTGTATTGATGATAGAGCTTCCTTCTTTCAGATAGGGAAATATGACTTTCGTGAGCAGGATCATTCCTACAATATTGGCATTAAAGGTATGCCTGATATTCTTTTCTTCAAGTTCTTCAATCGTCTCGGCAGGAAATTGTACGCCTGCATTATTGATGAGAATATCCACTTTTCCGAAAGCTTCAATTACCTTTTGAGTAGTCTTTTCACAAAATTCATAATCGTTGATATCTCCCTGGAAAATAATACATTGTTTACCCAGATTTTTAATTTCAGTCTTTGTTTTTTCTGCATCATCATCACTTGAGTGATAGATAATTCCGATATCAGCGCCTTCCAGAGCAAAAAGGAGTGCCACTGCCCTGCCTATTCCGCTATCGGCGCCTGTTATCAGAACAGATTTGTTTTCCAGCTTTCCCATGATTTCTAATTTTCAGTCACCGGTTTTTGCATTTCAGCCATTCTGCGAGCAGCCATACTATCTGTAGAAAGATTAGACATGGCTACAGATAATTTATTTTTTACTCCCGAGATAACTTTATCTTCATCATTCATCAAAGCATTATAGCCATCTACAGCTACTTCTTCAGGTGATGCTAAACTATCTTTATTTTCAACAATTTTACTTTGGTTCATATCTGCTTTATTGAAGAAATCAGTATCAGTTGGACCTGGCAGAAGAGCCGTCACCGTAATTCCTACGTCTTTTAACTCTTCTCGTATGGCTTCAGACCATGACAGAACAAATGCTTTGGTGCCATGATATACCGAGTGCCATGGACCGGGAACTTTACTGGCCACGGAAGCCAGATTTAAAATCTTCCCCGATCTCTTAGGAAGACGGTCCTTAATAAACAGTTTGGTTAATATGATCACAGAAATAATATTTAGATTAACCATATCTACCTCGCGATGAATATCAGTATCCTGAAACTTTCCATATACACCCTGTCCGGCATCATTCACCAGAATTTCAGGGCTTATTCCATTCATTTTCAATTCAGAGTACAGAGAATAGGCTTCATCTTCTGAGAAAAGATTCTTTGATATAGGAATGGCATTAATTCCATATTTTTTAAACTCATTGGCTTTGTTTTTAAGCTCTTCATAATCCCGGGCAACAATAACAAGATCATAGCCGTTTTTGGCAAACTGTTTAGCCAGTTCATAGCCTATTCCACTTGTTGCTCCGGTAATCAGAACATATTTATTTTTACGTTCCATGATTTCTTATTTTAAAATTAAAAGCCTGTTAAGTTCGCTTTTAAAGCATCCCAAAATGAATTCTGTATAATATAGCTGGGCATTCAGAGCCTGGGTTTTGGGGTGAAGTTCCAGTTTTTTAGTGAGGATAATCTCTCCTTTATACGAAAATGAGAAATAAGCAAAGATCTTATAAGAGGAGTTGCGTATTGGAGTACAATACCCTGTGGTTGAAATAGACCAATCGGATTCAAAAAGACCGGCAACGTTTAATGCCATGGTTTTTGCAATATTTTCCGAAACGCAGTCACATTCTTCAGCCTCTTTCTTATTTACTTTTAATAGTCTTACTTTTTCCGGTAAGGTATAAGCTGTTATTCCGCCTTTGTATGTTAAAGAGGCGTTGGGCATCTGTGAAAAAGCTAGTTGTAAGCAACCTGATGTTACGCTTTCAGCAATAGAAATAGTTTCATCAGCAGCCATCAGACAGTGGCTTATATATTCGAGAAGGTTCTTTTGAAATTCCATAGCATTTTTATTTTGGAAAATATTGTTTAATAATTTGTATTACGCTTTGATAGCTTTAAGACTATCAGCTATCCGTACCCATTCATTTCTGTTTATGAAGTCTTTATGTAGTAATGAATATGGAATGGTCCTATATTTTTCAGAATTTCTGAGATCTTTAATGGTAAAAACCGCTCCCTTTCATCATAAAAATATTAAGTGTGGTTGGTGTGAAGGTTGTATATTATGATTGAGCGTTTCTTTCCATTTCGAGATCCCAGACTCTGTGTTGGGCAATGGCATTGATGAAGTGATCTGTGGCTGCATTATCTTCCCATGTAATAATCCCTGGATCTTGATGTTTTTTTGCAGCAACATTGCTATTATGGTAAAGAGGATCAGTACCTGACCCAAAATAAAGCGCTTTGCAATGTTTATAAGCTTCATTAATAAAATGCAGTACCAGATGCTTATTTTCGGGAATCATGAGTTCTTTTACTGAATCTTCACCCGAACAGATAACAAGGGCATCAAAACAGACACTGGAGGTACTGGTTAAAGAATGTTTGGGAGTAAGCTCTGACCCGTCATCAGTTCTTACTTTAGCCAGACTCGGAGCAATGAATTCAACGCGTGCACCTTCTGTTTCCAGTTTTATTTTCAGATCATTTACCTGTTTATGATAAACCCCGCTGGCCATAATAAATCCGACTTTTCTGCTTTTAATTGTATTTTTAACCGTATTTTTCATACTCAGCGCTTCTGAAACTTTCGTTTTAGGCTCTCTTTCCTCACTTTGCAGTTCTACAATATTGCTGTCTGCCGGTAAGCTTTGGTTCGGCCAATCCAGCTTCTTAACTTCTACACCTAATTTTTCAGCAACCCGCCATGCAAGGAACATATCAATATAGGCTAATTGTCCTACCAGTCTTTCTCTTACAGAAGGAAGGGT
Organism: Chryseobacterium sp. II3a; assembly: GCF_057815135.1. Classification (NCBI taxonomy): domain Bacteria; kingdom Pseudomonadati; phylum Bacteroidota; class Flavobacteriia; order Flavobacteriales; family Weeksellaceae; genus Chryseobacterium; species Chryseobacterium sp. II3a. Next base: position 452,748 of record NZ_JBYPZJ010000003.1, read on the forward strand.
AACTTTTGACAATTCGAAAATGAAGGCATTATGAAGGTGTTCTTTTTCAGGTGTTGACTGGCTGTTATAAAATAATTTAGCCTGTGAATAATGATCTACAAAGCTTTTACTTCTTTCACGGATTTTACTCCCTGAAACTCTTTCCTGCTGGGAAGCAAAACCTCCTTCAGACATCATCGCCTGAAAGGGACATCCGCCACCTGTGGAATTAGGATCATAGCTGCTTTTCCCTTTAACAATCTGCTGTCTCATGTGCCCATCGCGCTGGTTATTATGAACTGTATTGATAGAGCGGTTAATGGGTATTTCATGGAAGTTGGGAGAGCCCAATCTTGACAGCTGAGTGTCGGTATACGAAAATAACCTGCCCTGTAAGAGAGGATCATTGGTGAAATCTATTCCGGGTATAATATGTCCCGGATGGAAGGCTACCTGTTCTGTTTCTGCAAAGAAATTATCAGGATTTCTATTTAAGGTTAATGTTCCTACAATTTCTACAGGAACTTCTTCTTCAGGAATCAGTTTTGTGGGATCGAGAAGATCAAAATCAAAGCGGTCTTCATCTTCTTCAGGAATCAGCTGTACTCCAAAATCCCATTCAGGATAATCTCCATTTTCAATAGCTTCCCAAAGATCTCTTTTATGGAAATCAGAATCTACTCCTGAAATGGTCTGGGCCTCATTCCAGGCTACAGAGTGTACACCGAGTCTGGGTTTAAAATGAAACTTTACAAAATGTACCTTTCCTTCTTCATTAATGAATTTAAAAGAATGTACGCCAAATCCTTCCATCATTCTCAGGCTTCTTGGAATGGCCCGGTCACTCATCAGCCACATTATCATATGCATGCTTTCCGGCATCAGCGATATAAAGTCCCAAAAAGTATCATGAGCGGAAGCAGCCTGAGGGATTTCATTATCCGGTTCAGGTTTTACGGCATGGATAAGATCCGGAAATTTGATGGCATCCTGAATAAAAAACACAGGCATATTGTTCGCTACCAGGTCATAATTACCTTCTTCCGTATAAAATTTAATGGCAAAACCGCGTACATCTCTTGCCAGATCCGTACTTCCTTTACTTCCGGCTACGGTCGAAAATCTTACAAAAACAGGGGTTTCCTTTCCCAATTCCGTTAAGAATTTGGCTTTTGTATATTCTGCAAGACTTCTGGTAAGTTTAAAAACTCCATGAGCACCGGATCCTCGGGCATGAACTACTCTTTCAGGAATTCTTTCATGATCAAAATGAGTAATTTTTTCACGTAAAATAAAGTCTTCGAGTAATGATGGGCCTCTATCACCAGCTTTTAAAGAATCCTGGTTGTTATTGATCTTTAAACCCTGATTGGTGGTAAGCTTCTCATTCTCATTAGAAGTACTGTGTTGCTTCAGTTGGTCCGTCTTTTCATTATTTTTTTCTGGTTTCATATTATATTAATTTTGAATTGGGTGTGTATTTTTAAAAGCAGCCAGACTAGGGCTTCTGGAATTCAATCTTTATTGTTTTCCAGCATATTGAGCAGTTTACCGATACATTCTTCCTCTTTTAATACTTTATAATAAGCTGTTTTAGCGTATAAAGAAAAAGAAGGAGTATCAATTCTTATTTCAGTATCCATTTCAGAAGAATCTATAACATTTTTAATATGAAATTCACGGATATGGAGAATATATTCTTCAATATAATTATCTATAACCTTTTTAAAGATTTCACATTTTGCATTGCTTTTGATCTTTTCCAGAGATTTAATCAAGAAGGCAGTTACTCCGTATGAATTGATAATACCGGGAAATAAGGATTCGTTTTCAATTGCATTATTTTTGTCATTCAACCCGGAATGCCGTAAAGTGTCGTTTTCGAATACCATATAGTAAAAGTTATTAGTTATTAGATGCCTTTAAATATTGTTCAAAATAATGGAGATCGTCTTTATCTTTAATAGAAAGGTAGAACATGATCTGTTCCGGCTCTTTTAATCCTATGCTGTTGAAACAGTCAAAATGAGCAATTAATGCCTGAATGTTTTCAATATTAATATCTTTCAGAATAATAAATAGTAGAAAAATATTGTCTTTTATTTCTTTGGCATACACAGCTGCTCCATCTTCAAAGCATTGGCCATTATTGCTGACTTTTATGAAGTTTTTGTGCTTCAAAGTCTTTATTATTTTTTGACAATCCATATACATTTTGAGTTCATGATTTAAAATAAGCCATATAGAATAAACAAGCTATATGGCTTACAGTGTAGTTGGGTTTAATCTTCCTGTTCAGCATCAAAATTGATGGAGGTTTCCGCTATTTCTGTAAGATCAGCATCGGTATCCTCTTCTTCCTGAAGGGTTCTTTCCAAAAGATCTGCGGCTTTATCATGCCCCATGGTAATAGCAAGCTGGGCAAGCCCTCCATAGGTAGCAATTTCATAATGTTCCACTTTTTGAGCGGCAATGATGAGCCCCACATCTCTGGTTGAAGAGCCTTCCTCTGTAGATTTGATGATTTCTTCGCCTTCTTCAATGATTCCTTTTATGGCTTTACACTCTTTTTTTTCTGGAGTTTCATCTATAAGTTTAAATACTTTTTCCAGGCGTTTTACATGTTTCTGGGTTTGGAGATGATGATCTTCAAAAGCATCCTTTAAATCCTCACTGGTAGCAGCTTCCTGCATTTTTTCCAATGCTTCCAGAATGGCATTTTCAGCATAATAGATATCTTTAAGAGCACTTACAAAAAATTTGTGAAGCGGTGAGTTTTTCATTTCATCTTTCTTGATGGTAGGCTTGTCTGCTGTTCCTTTTTTGGTAGCAGAAACTGCCGTATCGGTTTCTAAAATTTTATTGGGCATAATGTGAAGTGGTGTTTAAAGTTGAAAAGATCACCCCTTTATACTTGATAAAGAGGTAATCTGGAAAAAGAATTATGAATTACGTCTGCCGCCGAATCCGGATCTTCCGGAAGATCGTCCGCCGTCGTTTGATGATTCTCCGCTCATTCTGGAACTTTTATTCATTGATGAGGGGCTTCTTCTAGAGCTGCCAGAACCAGAATTTGAACTATTCCGTGAATTACTGCTGGAGTTTCCATTTCTTGCATTACCCGAGCCAGATCGTCCGCCACCATGAGATGCTTGTCCACCCATTCTTGCAATTCTGGTACGCTCAGCTTTACTCATGGATGCAAAACCTCTTCTTGAGGTACCATCTCCTGATGAACTGCTCCTGTTGTCGCCAGATCTTGAACTGGAATTTGATCCTGATCGTCCACGAGAACTTCCGCTTGAGCCATTGCTACGGGAAGAGTTACCTCTTCCGGAAGTAAATCTTCCCATATTGTCTCTTTGCTGATTTCCATTTCCGCCTCCAGAACTTCTTCCTCTATGGCTTCTTTGATTATAGTTATTATCATCCTCGTCATCATCATAGTCATCCTCGTCGTAATCTTCATCATAGTCATCATCATAATCTTCATTGTCTTCATTGTCTTCATCAAAGTAATTTTCATACTCTGAGAAATCATCGTCATAATCTTCATCTCTCGATGCATCGTTAAAACCATGGTCATATCCTAATTGGTAAACCTCTTCAAGGTTTTCTGGGGAATGTGAGTGTCCTCTTGAGCTACGATTTCTTGAATTTTTAGTATTCATAACTGAATTTTTTATATTAATATTGAGTGATGTATTACCTATCCGTGACTAGTATTAGACGGTAATGATTTGGATTCGATAAATTCAAATTGACCAAAAGCTAAAAATGCTTTTTTCGTTTCCTTTATTAAGGCTTAAAGAATTGTGTTGTAAATTGATACATCAAATGTACGACTGTATAACTCACTTTTTTATGATTTGAGTCATGTTAGATAATATTAATACAAAGTTTTTCTGTCTTTAAAGATAATATTCCTTTCCTGTTCCATTCTTTCAGGGTACGGATTACTGTTTCCACCCATAACCCTGTAAGGTTGGCAAGCTATTGTCTTTTCAGCTCAACACTAGAGCTATGGGTACAATCGCCATCATGATAATTTTTCAGGTAATTCAGCAGTCTTTTCAGGCGAAGCATTGGGTTTTGGAAAGATAAATTCTGCATCATGATGAGTTTATAATAAACTATATAAAAATTATTTGCCGTTTTTTACAGATTTTATTTTCACCTCCAAATGAATGAAGAAAATGTTCATCTATATTCATACAGCTAATTGTTTTCATATTTTTATCTAAATTTAATGAAAATTGTAAAATACTACCTTTAATACAGGATTTTACGATTTTCAATTCTAAGAATTTTATCTCTTTCCATATGCTTGATGGTTCTTATAGCAGTTTCTACACAAAGACCTGTAAGGCTGGCCATCTGCTGCCTCGTTAATGGAATTATAAAAGAATAGGGTCTTTCATCATCCTGAAAACTTTTAAGATAATCCATTAATCCTTTCAATCTGACAGCTGGATTTTGAGATGAAATGTTTAACATCATAATAAATTTATAATAAAGCCGCTGCGATAAAAAGCGGCTTACTTCCATGCAGAGTTTGGGAGATTGATTCAATAAGCTGAAAAATGCAGGTTTATGAAGTCGTAAAATACTACAGTCTGTAACAGCTTCCGCATTCATAGGGTACGGTTTGTCTATAAAAAGAATGGATTCTCCACAACTTTGTCCTTCTGATAAGAAATTCTGTATAAATTCTTTTCCCTCTTCATTATAATTGTTGAGCTTCACTTTTCCGGTGATGATCTGATAATAATAATTGGGCTTATCTCCTTCGCAGAAAATATTTTCTGTAGGCTTATAATCCCTTATTTCCGCTCCTGCTGATCTTAAAATATTTTCGTCAATAACCATAACAATAGCTTTTTAATGTTGTTTTCTTCTTTTATTCTTAGTAAAAATATCATTAGGGATTGATGAATAAATACATGCAAAAATAAAACCTTAATTATTTTTTATAATGTTAAATAAAGTTAAAAGTGTTATATAATTTTTAAATAATAGGTATTATTTATTATCACTTACGTGTTAATTGCTGTTATTTTTATTAAATCGAGATATTTTAATATAAATAAAACCCTTCTTCATATATTATAATGAAAAAGGGCTTTAAATCTATAATGGTGAGTTTATCTTTTGTAATCTATTTCTTGATTATTTCGCAAATTTCTTGGTTCCGGCAACGCAGAGAATAACTCCAACTGTAATTCCCAACATTCCTATACTTACCTGCTCATGAAGAAGATATGCCGCTAAAGCAAGCCCAAAAAATGGTTGTAACAGCTGAAGTTGGCCTACCGTAGTAATTCCACCCTGTGCCAGTCCTTTGTACCAGAATATAAATCCAATAAACATACTGAACAGCGATATATAGCCTAATCCAAACCAACCCTTAAAGCTTATCGTTTCGATATTGGATGGGAAATAAATGAAAAATAAAGGAAGCATCACCGGTAAAGAGATGACAAGAGCCCAGGAGATTACCTGCCATCCGCCTAATGTTTTAGAAAGTTTAGCTCCTTCTGCATACCCCATTCCACACAAGATGATCGCCAAAAGCATGAGAATATCGCCAACTGGGGAAGCTGAAATTCCTTGAGAGAAAGCATAACCAATCACTAAAAGGCTTCCAATCACAGAAAAGATCCAGAATACAGGATGTGGCTTTTCTCCACCTCTGAAAACTCCAAAAATAGCGGTAGCTAGAGGCAGCATTCCTAAAAATACAATGGAATGAGCTGAAGTAAGATATTGTAATGCCAATGAAGAAAGCAAAGGAAATCCTATGACACAACCTATAGCAACCAGAACCAGAGAAAATAACTGATTTTTTGCCGGGCGTTTTTCTTTATAAATCAATAAAACGGAAAGGGCAAGAATTCCGGCAATCACTGCACGGGCAATTGTAGCAAATATAGGGCTCATTTCCAGCACCGCAAGTTTGGTAGCCGGCATAGAACCACTAAAAAGTAATACGCCTATAAAACCATTGATCCAACCACTTACAGCCTGGTCTTTTGAAATAGTATCTGTCATCATTTTGATAAGTTTTAATGAGTAATGCAAAATTAAAAAGGATATTTTGACAAACACAGTATCAGTTTTGTATATTTGCATGAGCACAGTTAAAAAATGAGTAAAGAATTTTTATATACAGAAATTGCAGATGGTATTGCTTCTCAGATCAGAAGCGGAGTATTAAAGGCTGGAGATAAGCTTCCGTCAGTAAGAATGTTATGTAATGAACATCAGGTAAGTATGAACACTGCAAAACGTGTTTTTCTTGAACTGGAATCATTATCTCTTGTGGAATCTAAGCCCCAATCGGGTTATTTTGTAAGCAAGTTAATGTCTGTAAAGCTTCCGCTGCCTGAAGTGAGCCGCCCTTCTTTGATTGCCAATAATGATGAACCTGATGAGTTGATCAGTAAGGTATATGAAAATATGGGTAAAAAGGATATCACTTTCTTTTCCATTGGAATTCCATCCGGGGATCTTCTTCCTCAGGCCAAACTGAAAAAAGAGATCGTACATGCGATAAGAGAATTAAAAGAAGGCGGAACCGAATATGAAGAGTTGCAGGGAAATCTGAAACTGAGAAGAATGATTGCTGTACGTTCTTTACAATGGAGCGGAAATCTACATGAAAATGATCTGGTTACCACAAACGGAGGCATGAATGCATTATCTTTCTGTTTGATGGCTTTAGGAAAGCCAGGAGATACCATTGCAATTGAAAGTCCGTGCTATCCGGGAATCCTTCAGTTAGCCAACGGTTTAGGACTAAAAGTTCTTGAATTACCAACTCACCCTACTACCGGAATAGAAATTGAGGCTCTCAAAAAACTGATCCCAAAGATTGATCTGTGTCTGTTGATTCCTAATTTCAATTCCCCTTTGGGAAGCTGTATGCCTGATGAAAATAAGAAAGAAATTGTAAAGATCCTTTCAGAGAATAATATCCCGTTGATTGAAGATGATGTGTATGGGGATCTTTATTTTGGCTCTACCCGTCCAAAATGCTGTAAATCTTTTGATAAGGATGGGAATGTACTGTATTGCAGTTCTATTTCAAAAACATTAGCACCAGGTTACCGGGTAGGCTGGATTGCCCCTGGAAAATACAAGGATAAAATATTAAAGCTTAAACTTTTGCATTCCACTTCATCTATTTCCATTGTGAATGAGGCGGTAGCCAGCTTCATGAAGTCCGGTAGGTATGAAAAACATCTTCAGCAGCTTAGAAAAACATTGCAGAGTAATTACGAGAACTATGTACAGACCATTGCTGAATATTTTCCGGAAGGAACCAAAACCAGCCGTCCACAAGGCGGGTTGTCCTTATGGATAGAATTTGATAAGAAAATCCGAACTACAGAGCTTTATGATCTCTCCATCAAAGAAAACATAAGTATTGCTCCGGGGAGAATGTTTACTTTCCAGGAACAGTTTGAAAACTGTATGAGACTGTGTATTGGGCTTCCTTGGTCAGAAGATACACAAACAAAGCTCAAAAAGGTTGGACAGCTTGCCAAAAGGATTTATTTAAAGTAAGGAAGAGGGAGGCTGGAAGATGGAAGTTATTATGGTTTTTAAGAATAACTTATATCAATTTTTATTGATAAATATATTTAAATAATAGCAGAGAAAATTCCTTTGAGTTCAATAGAACTTCCAGCTTCCCTCTCCCATCTTCCAGCCTTTTATTTATTATCCGGAACGAAGTTCTTTCTTGCCAGTTCTTTCCTTACGCGGCTTAAGCTTTCAGGAGTAATGCCAAGATAAGAGGCTATCATCCATTGAGGAACTCTGAGAAGTAAATCCGGATACATTTTAATGAATTTCATATACCTTTCTTCTGCAGTCTCTCCCAGCAAAGAATTAATCCTGTTTTGAAGGCTTCTGATGTGTTTCTGAAGCAGAAAATCACTACGCTCAATACTGTTCGGGAATTGTTCTACCAGTTTATTGAAAAAATCAGGATGTAGAAACAATACTTCCGAATCTTCTACCGCTTCTATATAATAATTGGATTTTTCATTGAAATAAAGGCTGCTTCGGTCAGAAATAAGCCAGCTTTCAGGAGCAAACTGTATAATATGTTCCTTTCCATTCTTATCAATGGAATACATTTTTAAAAGTCCTTTCTCCACAAAGAATATGTGTCTGCATATTTCGCCATACTGAAGAAGAAACTGATTTTTAGGGATCTTTTTCACTTCATAATGCAAGCTGCAGGTGTTCACACTTTGAAGGGGAACATTTAAAACTTTGGCTAAATAATTATTAATATTCTTCATTATACGATCTGGCTTAAAGAAATGTCCTGGTGCGAAGCGCTGTTAACGGGCTTTCCGTTTTCAATAACAATCAGCTGTGGACTTTCATGTCTTATCCCAAAATCCTCAGCAATTTTATTTGAAATAGATCGCTGAGCTAATAGATCGAGGTAATATATTTCAACCTTTTGATCAGAATTTTCAACTTCTTTTTCAAAATTCCTCAATACAGTCTTGCTGATAAAACAGCTTGTAGAATGCTTGAAAATGGCTATTTTATGCTGATAAGAACTTTCAATGGCTTTTTCCAGGTCTTCATCAGACTTTATATTTTTCCAGAAAGATTTTTGATCAGAGGTTTCATTATTATTTCCGCCGAATATTTTATCAAAAAAACTCATACATTAAATTGTTTTAAGTGATGATCTAGATGTTTATATTCTAAAAATTCCCAGTCTTTTTCAGTCATGTTTCCGAATAATCTGTGGCTGTCTGGCAGTTTTCTGTTTTTACAGGCTTCCCGGAATTCCTCCAGCGTTTTCAGTAGATTGGTCTTTGATTCATCAAAATCACACTCAAAATTAACGATTAGTTTTTGAAAAGTAGGCATGTTTCTGGGAATTCCGTTATTGAAAACATACATTTCCAGTTTTGTAACGATCCCTATGGTCTCAAAAAGAGGATTGATGCGGGGAAGCTCAATTTTTCGCAAGGCAACCTTAAGAACTAGATCACAATGCGTTAACATCTGACAAACGTCCATTTTTCCCCATTTTTTCGGACTGTCTGCAGATAATCTGGAAATTCTGTCTGTAATCTCCTTATAATATACTGAATGATTAAGGTACTTTTTTACCAACCTTTTTCTTTCTTCAGATTTTCAATATGAGCAAAATGATGGTTACAGTGCCAGACATATAAAGCAAGATTATCCCTCAAATTGTAATTCCTGTTATGCTCAGGATGATGAAAGGTTCTTTCAAACTGTTTATTGGTAAGACTCTTCAGGAGTGTAGTCCATCGTTGATGAGTTCCTTTTATCATCCTCATAGCCGGTTTTATAGGCATGTGGATACTGTCCTGGAGTTCAGCCCATTTGGCTTCATCATAAGGTTTTATGGTGGGATTATCTTCAGTAAGAGCCAGCTTAAAGCGGATAAAACTGTTGGCATGACTGTCAGCAATGTGATTGACAAGCTGCCTTACAGTCCACCCTCCTTCTCTGTATGGAGTATCAAGCTGTTCCTCTGAGAAATGTTCAATGAGATTCTTAAGTCTGCCCGGGAAATCTTTAATGGCCTTAATATAGGTATCTAAAGTAGTATCGCAGATATTTTCCGGTGCTTCAAATGATCCTATGGGGAATTTTTTTTTCTCAAGATTACTCATTGTTCAGGTTTGGCTTTAATTATTATCGGCCTGTCCGGTAATTCAATGTGGGCAAACCTTTCTTTGATTCTGTAAATGTATTAAAATTCAAGAAAATTTAATATGAAAAAAATGTTAATTATATTAATTATGATTAGCGATATAAAAACATAAAAGGCTCCAATTTTATATCATTGAAGCCTTTTATTTAAATTTATTCTAATAACCATGTAGGTTAATCCCTTCTGTTCTTTCTAAGGTTACTTTTTTACCCATTTTCTTTTGGATAACCCTGAAGTGCTGCAATTCATCATCGGTCAAAATATTGATCGCAATTCCTTTTTCATGAGCACGGCCTGTTCTACCAATACGGTGAATATAATCCAGAGGTGACCTTGGCAGTTCATAATTGATCACACAAGGTAAGTAATCAATATGAATTCCGCGGCCTATCAGATCTGTAGCTACTAAGATTTGGGCTCCATTAGATTTAAACTCTTCTAAATTATTTCTTCTGGCGCCTTGTGACTTCTGGCTGTGGATGGCTACTGCTTTAATTTTATTCTTTTTGAGTTTTTCCACTAGATTATCTGCAGATCGTGTGGAAGAAACAAATATTAAAGCCTTTTCTACTTTCTTCTCCTTAATTAAGTATCTTAAAAAAGGACCCTTATTTTCAGGAGAAACGTGGTAAGCAAATTGTTCGATATTATCAATTTCAACTTCCTCTTTTTTAATTTCAACAATTGTTGGATTAATAGATAAACGTTCTTTCATCTCAGCAACTTTATCATTCAAAGTAGCGGAAAATAGTGTGGTTTGTTTTACTACAGGCATTAAGGCAAAAAGCTTATTCATTTCTTCGCCAAAGCCTAACTGAAACATCTTATCAGCCTCATCAATAACCAAATGCTGAATTTCCGAAATACTTAATGAATTGTGATCAATTAAATCCAATAAACGTCCTGGAGTTGCAATAAGCACTTCCACTCCAAACATTCCTTTCATCTGTGGATTGATAGACACACCGCCATAAACAGCCATTGTACGGATTTCTCGCTTGAGATTTTCTGTAAATGCTCTGAAAACCTCGTCAATCTGAATCGCTAATTCACGGGTAGGAACCAATATCAATACCTGAACATTACGTCCTTTTTTAGCTTCTGCATTTTGTAACTTCTCTAAAATAGGCATTACAAAACAAGCAGTTTTCCCAGAACCTGTCTGCGCAATTCCCATCAGATCTTTCCCTTGCAGGATAACAGGTACAGCCTGTTCCTGAATAGGAAAAGGTTTCAGATATCCCAGTTTTTTAACGGATCGAATAATATTGTGTGATAATCCTAACGATTCAAATGACATAAAAAATATTTATTTGCTGCAAAGATACGCTAAAAGGCTGGAAGCTGGGTGATCGAAGAAGTAAGTCATACTATCATTAAAAAATAATGACACTCCTTTATTAAAAATGATAGTTAGTCGTCGTAAAGCTGAAAGTAACCTCCCGCTTCTTTCTTCCATCCTCCTATCTTTTATTTTTTTATTGCCGATTTGTCCGATAATTCGATTTTGGAAAAGTTTTTGCGGATTAGTTTTGTAAATTTATCAAAAATTCGAGAAATCTAAATATGAAAAAAGCATTAATAATAGTCGATGTACAGAACGATTTTTGTGAAGGCGGAGCATTGGCAGTACCAGGAGCAAACGAAATTATTCCCTATATCAATCTTTTGATGGAAGAAAATGAATATGATCAAATCATCTTAACCCAAGACTGGCATCCTGCAGGGCATAAAAGTTTTGCAAGCAGCAATGGCAGAAATGTTGGAGATAGCATTATTTTGAATGGCGTTCCGCAATTCATGTGGCCTGATCACTGTGTACAGGGAACCTTTGGGGCTGAGTTCCATAAGGACTTAAACCAAAGCAAGGTCACTCACATTGTACAAAAAGGAAAAAATATTGAAATTGATAGTTATAGCGGTTTCCAGGACAATAATCATTTCATGAAAACAGGATTGGATGATTTCTTGAAATATCATGATATTCAGTTAGTGGAAATCGCAGGATTAGCTATGGATTATTGTGTGAAATTCACTGCTCAGGATGCTGTAGCGAACGGATATATTACCTGCCTTCATTTCAATGGAACCCGTGCTGTAAACGTAAAGCCGGAAAATGGCAGAGATGCTATCTATGATATGATCGAAAAAGGAGTAACCGTACTTGGATAAAACAATAATGATATACTAACCAGGCTATATCAGAAGAAAACAGCATCCATAATGATGCTGTTTTTTTTAATATTTATCTTATTATCCATTCAGTTTAGCTAATTCTGACAAAAAATCTTTAGGTTCAATATTTCCCATTGCAAATTTATTCTCCAACTGTTTGATCTTTTCTGTTTGGGTATAAGGACGACTATAGATTTTGGCTAATGTATTTTCTTCATCATACTGTGGGTCAAAAAGATGTTTTAAATTACGAAAAGCTTTATAATATCTTACACCCAATATTCTTTGCGACAAGGCATTGAAATGAATACTGTCAGCATTGGCTGTAAGTTCTTTTGATGTAACAAAATAACAGTTTGCATGAGTCCTTGCAAAGTCTTCCAATGCTTGATTAATTAAAGGATATGCGGTGAAATATTGTCCAAAAATCCCTTTGGATAAAAAATCTCCTAAACCACCGATAATAAGAGGAACCTCGGGTATATCTAATTCTTGGCGTAATGTCTCCATTATTATAGAGAATTTATCACCATATTTTTCAGCTTTTTCCGGCGAACAGTCATTTTCACCCTGGTGCCAGAGAATACCAGCTATCCGGCTTGTTCGTTGTGCTAATTTGGCTTGTGATACAGCATTTTCAAATAAAGCACCGCCTACAGTCCAATCATCAAGGCTGGTTCCCCCATCAGCACATGGAATTAACCCTATTTCCTCATGTTGATGATCAAGCCTCCAGGATGCTGCAAATGAAGCTGCAAGGCCTATACCTGCGCTAGGGCGGTCAAAATTAATAGGTTCGGACATGATTTGCCATAATCCGTTTCTTTGCATTTTAATATGTTCGTCATAAATAGACGGAACTTCTTTACCATAACCGCGACCAGCCATATTTGACTGCCCTATCATTAAAAAAGAATGTATCATTTTTTGCTTATTTGTATGCCAATACTTCTGCTGAATGAAACCCAGGCAAGTTTTTTCACTTCATTTTGAGCAATATCTCCGGATCTGAATGCCATAATTGTTGCTGTGATTACGCTGGTAAAAAGAATTCTTATCCAGGGTAATGGAAACTGACTATCTATCACCTGTTCTTTTTGTAATCTCTGAAGGGCATCGAATAATTGATCTCTCGTTTTAAAATAGGCTGTACTTTGCTCACTTTCATGTAGTGTTGAAGACGATTTTCTAATATCATTCATTTTAATAAGAAAAGCATACTTTGTTCCGCTGTCAATTCCTGCATATAACAGGTGTTCAAGTTGCACTAAAGGATCTTGTGAACTGTTACAAGCTTTAATCGCAGCCAACTCCCAAGCTTCCATCATAGTCTTATTGCATGCTTCCAGTAATTCATTTCGACTTTTAAAATATCGGTGAAGCGTTCTTCTGTTCAGCCCGCAATGTATCGCAATATCCTCCAGTTTTGCTGAAAAATTATCATTTAAAACTAATATTGCAGCTTCAATAATTTTTTGCTGAGTATTCATAAATTCTTTATTGACTCAAATTTACGATAAATGTCTCAAATTTGAGACATTTATTTTTAAATTAAGATAAAATTTAAAATAGGAGGAATATTTCATTCAATTAACACAAAAAAGCGCAGAAATAAATTCCCGCGCCTCTTTACGTACAATGCTTTAAAATTATCTTAAAGCATTTTAAGATTGTTTACTTCCAGTTCTGAAAGAATTCTCCAGTGTCCTCTCTTAATGTTTTTCTTCGTTAATCCGGCAAACATTACTCGATCTAATGATTCCACCTCGTACCCTAATCTTTGGAAAATTCTTCTGATAACACGATTCCATCCGATGTGGATCTCAATTCCAATTTCATTCTTAGGTTTACCTTCAATGTAAGAAATCTGATCTACTACTGCTACTCCTTCGTCAAGACGGATTCCTTCTGCAATAAGACGTAAATCTTCACCAGTCAGTTTCTTATCCAACGTTACATGGTATATCTTCTTAGCATCAAAAGATGGATGCGTAAGTTTTTTAGTCATGTGTCCGTCATTGGTCAATAAGATAACTCCTGTAGTAGAACGGTCTAATCTTCCAACCGGGAAAAGTCTGTAAGGAGAAGCATTCGCAACAAGATCCATTACGGTTTTTCTTGCTTTATCATCCTTAGTAGTAGAAATATACCCTTTTGGTTTATTTAGAAGTACATACACCGGTTTTTCCGGGGTAATGCTTTGTCCGTCAAAAACAACTCTATCGGTTTTCTGTACCTGGTATCCCATTTCAGTTACTACTTTTCCGTTTACTTCTACAAGCCCTTGAGTAATAAGCTCATCAGCCTCTCTCCTGCTGCAGATTCCGGAATTAGCAATATACTTATTAAGACGGATGCTGTCTTTATGAATGTCTTTATCAATCTTGTTCAGTCTTCTTTTCTGTACAAAAGATCTTGTTTTATCATCAGCTTTTTCGTCTCCATTAGATGGTCTTCTACCATATTTCAAGCTGCCTCTTTCATACTTGTCTCTAGTATCGAAGCTTTTTCCACCTCTCTTAGGTTTTCCAAAAGATTTTCTTTCGTAGCTTTCACTTTTATTCGTGATATAAGCTCTACTTTCAGATTTTGATTCAGAATCATCACTTGAGCTATTAAAGCTCCCGGTATTTTTCTTGAATGGTTTCTTTTCAAATCTTGAGTTGGATCCTGAATGTTCGGGACCTTTTCTTCCTCCATCTTTAGAGAAAGGCTTTTTAAAAGGTTTTGATCCTGAAGAATTTCCAGATCTGGAAGCACGAGAATCATCAGAACTTTTCTTGGTTGAAATTCTTGGTCTCTTTGATCTGTCTGAATTATTATTATCTCTGCTCATTCTAAAAATTTTTGCAAAGATAGTAATTTAGTTACGAGTTAAAAATTAAGAATCATAACTTTGCAGAATAGTTTACATTTTAACCTTACATATTTTCGAAGATGATAACAATATTAAACGATAATTTTTCTCAACTCAACGATTTTCTTCATGAGAAAACATTCAGTAAAATTTTTATTTTGGTGGATGAAAACACACATGAATACTGCCTTCCGGTTCTTTTAGGCAACATGGAAACAGATCTTGGTTTTGAAATTCTGGAAATTGAAGCAGGAGAAGAAATGAAGAATATCCAGACCGCTAATCAGCTTTGGGAAATTCTTACAGAAATGCAGGCGGACCGAAAAGCATTGGTGATTAACCTTGGCGGTGGTGTGATTACTGATATGGGAGGTTTTGTAGCATCTACCTATAAAAGAGGAATTCAGTTTATTAATATCCCTACTACCCTGTTATCTATGTGTGATGCCTCTATTGGTGGAAAAACAGGTATTGATCTGATGCATTATAAAAATATGGTAGGAACATTTGCTTTCCCGGAGCAGATCTTTATTTATCCTAAATTTTTAGAAACATTGCCTTTTAAAGAATTAAGAAGCGGATTTGCTGAAATGCTGAAACACGGACTCATTGCTGATAAAGCTCATTGGAATCAGCTGATTCAGATTCATAAGCTTGATGTGGAAGCCGTAACGCCTTATATTCAGAATTCTATGGATATTAAACAGGATGTCGTAGAAAAAGATTTCCATGAAAGCAATATCAGAAAAACCCTGAATTTTGGACATACCATAGGACACGCAGTGGAAAGTCTTTGTCTGCAGCAGGGAAATCCAATTCTGCACGGAGAAGCTGTGGCTATGGGAATGATTTGTGAAGCCCATCTTGCCTATCTTGAAAACCTTATTTCAGAAGAAGATTCAAAAGTGATCATTGAAAACATCCAGAGATATTATCCTTATTTAGATATCAGTGATTTTAAGGATGAAGATATTACGGCTTTACTTTTAAATGATAAAAAAAATGTGGATAGTAAGATTAATTTTTCTCTGCTTACCAATATTGGTGCTTGTAATTATGATCATCAGTGCAGTCAAAAAAATATCCTTGAATCATTATCTTTCTACAGAAATCTAAATAATGCATAATCATTTTTTATATAGCATTATCTGAATATCATATTATAGTAATCCCTGTTATTTTAGCAGGGGTTTACTGTTTATCTTTGTTTTGGAAATGATGATTCCAGACGTTTTAAGCGTTCTTCAAAGATGGCTTGTGTTTGCTGCATTTCCATATTCGATTTTTTTAACATCTTATTTTCATTTTCTAACGCTTCTATCTTTTTTACCAGCTCCTGAGTTGCAGAAATATTCAGCATAGATAAAGCATCATAATCTACTGTTCTCAGATCCGATACTTCAGTCCCATAAACAAAGAGCTTTCCTTTAAGTTTTTTACCTTCCAAGTGTACGGTAATACTCTTAGGAGTACTATTTTTAATTTTCAAAATAATTTCCCCTGTTTCATCAAAAATTTTAAGAAACTTTTCCTCCTTAGAAATAGCAATAGGTTTCTCGAAGGTAAAAACCGCATCACTTTGTTGAGCAGGCTGATAAATATTAGGAATAAAAGTTTTTACATTATTTTTACTAACCGCCTGCGGATATACCGCTTCCACTTCCTGAGCAATTACCTTTTTAAATTCTTTTCTCCCGTAGATAGCCTCATCTTTCATAAGGTAATCGGTAACAGCTATTTTTTTTAAGGTCTCTAGATCTTTTGCAGTGTCAGATTTTCCTATGATATTTTTAATTCTTTTATCTGAAAAAAGAGAAGTTTGTGCTACACTCAGTTTTCCTACCGATATAATATTTCCATCTGCATAAATGGACGTATTCGTATTGAAAGCTCCAATATCATTGGTATAATTCGGATAGGTAGTCAACATTCCGTCAGGAGATCCCGAATCAGGGCTTATTCCATAATACGTAAGACTTGATACAGCCAAAGGCCATGAAGTGGTCTTTAACCGGATATCCAACGGAAATTTCGGTTCATTCGTACCAATACCAATATTTCCGTTCTGATCAATATTGATTCTTCGGTTTCCATCCCCATCGGCAATGATCACGTTATTTGAAAGTGAAGCAGGCAATGTGCTTACATTCGCCCCGATAATGGTATTCGCTTTTCCAGAAACAAGTCCTGCACCAGCCCGGAAACCAATAAAAGTGTTATAATTATTAGCTGTATTTAAATTATATCCTGCAGATCCGCCAATTGCGGTATTTCCTCTTCCTCCTGGAATCATTCGGAAAGCATCTCCTCCTATTCCTATATTGTAATCACCGGAGACCAGCTCCCTAAGCGAACTGGCTCCAATGCCCACATTACTTATGGTACTTTTAGCGGAAAAAAGTGAAAAATAACCATTGGCAACATTATTATTTCCGTCCAGGTTCGAATATAGAGCCCGGTATCCATAACCTGTATTCTGTATTCCGGATTTATTGCTGCTCAACACCTCCGCTCCTATGGCTGTATTCATACTCCCTATGGTATTTGAAATTAAATTATTGACGCCCACTGCAGTATTATTAAGGCCGGAGGTATTGGCTGTCAGACTATTTACGCCAAATATTGTGTTGGTTGTATTTAATACCCCGGATACAATATTATTTCTTTTAAAAATAACATCTACATTATCAGAAGTTCCTATATAATTAACTCCGTTTACCATACCGGAATTTCCGGTAAGACTCCATCCTGTCATCACAATAGGTGTTAAATCATCCAGTACTTTTATCCATCGCCCTGCAGTGGTATTCCAATAATAATATCCCGGAACGATTCCGTTTACAGAAGCGGTGTTGTAAATCATTAGAGAATTTGCAGGAGACGGTACTGTCAAAGTATCCGAATTTCCGGTCAATGCGATTCGGGGAATTAAAACTCCTTTGTCTGAGCCTACAACTTCAAGTATAGATGAAGGATTTGGGGTTATGGTATTAATACCCACCTGGGCCTGGAAAGTATTTTCAAAGAAAAGAAATAACAGCAGCAATGTGCATTTTTTCATAGTGTAGAGATTAGTGAATCCTTACAAATTCAAAGATCTGTTTTGTAAGAGTATCAGGTTATCATTTTATAAGATCTACAAAATTAATAAAGCAAAATGAGATAATCAGGGTTTAATTGCCTTGTTTAAAGAAATCTGACTATTATAATAAAGTTCAGCTAAACATCAAAGAACACTTTTTGAAACTTTTTTTACAATAAACGGAAAAATATTACTTGATCTTATTAAAATTTAACTTGGATTCTTATTGCTTATAACAAATTATCAATTTAGATAGTTTATAAACAAACGTTTAATTAAAAAATTAAAATACTATAAATCAATATATTGAAATTTAAAATCTAGATTTTCATGATTGACTTTAATCATGAAAAATATTTTTGGCAAGCAATTTGAAAGATCTCCAGCGTTCAACAGAAATGTGAACAAGTAGTAAAATTTAAAATTAAGAAAGAGTAAAAATTAAAAATTTAAAGTTATGAAAAAGTTAATTTTAGGATTAGCAGTAACTGCAGGAACATTAGCGTTCGCTCAACAAACACCTTCTTCTAATCCGGTATCATTTGGGGTAAAAGGAGGAATGAACGTTTCTTCATTATCAAAGAACAACAGTCTGGATGATCAAAAATCTAAAATCGGATTCAATGCTGGTGTATTTGCCAACATTCCGGTAGCCTCTTCATTCAGCATTCAGCCAGAGGTATTGTATTCTCAATATGGAGAGAAGTCTGATTATAAATTAGGAAATACAACCATCTCCAACTCTACCAAACTAGATTATATTACAGTACCGGTAATGTTCCAGTACAATGCACTACCTAATCTTTATTTGGAAGCTGGACCAGAGTTCGGTTTCATGGTAAGCGCTAAGAACAAAGTTAAGAATGAATCTACAGGACAGTCATCTACAACAGAAAATTTCAAAGATGATCTGAATACATTCAACTTTGGGATCGGTTTAGGAGCAGGATATTACTTTACTCCAAACTTTGGAATCACTGCCAGATATGTTGCAGGTTTAACGGATATTGCGAAAGACAGACCTAGTGGATCTGATGCGATCAGAAACAATGTATTCCAGGTAGGATTAGCTTATAAATTTAAATAAGCTTCTTAACATTCAGTAACAAATTTTATATTCAATAGAAAGATCAGGTTAATTTTAGCCTGGTCTTTTTTTATTTTAAATCTTAAGTTATGTGAATAGGTCTATAAATTAGGGAAAAGCATAATTTTATGGGTACTAATTATTTTTATAGGTCATTAAATGACTTTTATAAAATAAGATTATGCCAGAATAAAATTATTTATTATTTTATTCTGGCATAATATTTGATAACTTAAAAAATGTTAAACAAAACTTAAAAACTATTAAATAAATACTTATGAAAAAGATTTTTTTAGGCCTAGCATTAGTAGCGGGTACTTTCTCTTTCGCACAAAAAACTTCAAGCAATACAGCAGCATCTTCTCCAGTTAGATTTGGAATCAAAGCTGGTCTTAACGTTTCTAGTTTTACTGATAGTGATTCAAAATCAAAAGCTGGTTTCTATGGTGGAGTATTTGCTAATATTCCAGTAGCACAAGACTTCTCTGTTCAGCCAGAAGTACTATACAGTGGTATGGGAGCAAAATCTAGCGCAAATAGTGATCTTAAAGCTAACCTAGATTATATCTCAGTACCAGTAATGTTTCAGTACAATGCACTTCCTAACCTATATTTAGAAGCAGGACCTCAATTCAGTTTCTTAATGAGTGCAAAAGCAAAATATAATTCCAACTCTATGGATATCAAAGACGGATTGAAAACTTTTGATTTCGGATTAGGTCTTGGAGCTGGTTATTACTTTACTCCTAATATCGGAGTTAACTTGAGATATGTTGCAGGATTAACAGACATTAATAAAGATAGACCTGGTGGTACAGATTCTACCAAAAACGGAGTATTCCAAGTTGGTTTATCTTATAAATTCTAAGAACGGTTTGATTTAATCATACTCCAGTTCAATAAAAAAATCAGGTTAAATTTTTTAACCTGATTTTTTTTGTAAATATTAAATTTTGTTAAAAAAAAATAGCAAAATAAAATATAATGGTAAAAATAAATAATATTTTTTCATATTACAATGAAATTTAATTTTTATTATATGTTGATTATCAAATGATTATGCTTTTATTTTATCTTTTTTGGCATGCAGTTTGAATATAAGGTAAATGTTAAAAAAAATAAAAAAATACATTTATGAAAAAAATTTTTCCATGCCTGGCTCTTATAGCGGGTACATTTGTTTTTGCACAAAAAACATCTATTAATACAGCCTCTTCTTCTCCTATTAGATTTGGTTTAAAAGCAGGTATTTAACATTTCTAGCCTTTCTGATTCTGAACTGAGTTCAAAAGCCGGCTTCTATGGAGGAGTATTTGCTAATATTCCAGTAGCACAGGATTTTTCCGTACAGCCTGAAGTATTATATAGTGGAATGGGAGCAAAACATTTACCAACAGATAGTAAAGTTAATTTAGATTATATCTCTATTCCGGTAATGCTACAATACAATGTTCTTCCTAATTTATATTTAGAAGCAGGTCCACAATTTAACTTCTTGGTCAACTCAAAGATTAAATTTCCATCTAACTCAATAGATGGTAAAGATGCATTTAAAACATTCGATTTCGGACTTGGCCTAGGAGCTGGTTACTATTTTATTCCCAATATCGGAGTTAATGTAAGGTATGTTGCTGGATTAACTAATATTGGTAAAGACAGACCTGGTGCCTCAAGCTCAACCAAAAATGGAGCACTCCAAATTGGTTTATCTTATAAATTCTAAGTCTGTACTTAGGTTTCATAACAAATTTATAGCCGGATCATTTATTACAATCCGGTTTTTTTATGTCTGAATCTTTATTTAATTTTTTTGGCAAGGAATTTGCGTATAGAGTAATAATTGTATCTGTTTTGAAAAAGTCTTTAAGCTGCAGTTTTATTCTATGATTTCAGAATCATAAAGAAAATACTGTTGCTATTGATGTGTAGTTGAACAGATCTTGGAGATACAGATTTGTATTTCCGTACTCCATAGAATACATTTTGATTTCAATAGAAAAAGTCAGGTTTACTTGTTAAATCTGACTTTTTCGCTTTTATGTGATTTTTATCATTTTTCCTCTTTTTGGCGGGACTTTTGCTACAAAGTGAGGGAAATTTAAACTTTAATAATCATGAAAAAATTATTCATAGGATTAGCATTTGCAGGAAGCTTTTTTATTAATGCACAGGAAAAAACCAAGTCATCTTCTCCTGTTACTTTTGGAGTTAAAGGAGGGTTAAATATCTCTAATTTTTCTGATAATAACAATTACGATTATCAGGACGACGAAAATAAAATGAAAGCTGGTTTTCACGCGGGAGTTTTTGTTAATATTCCTGTGGCGGAAAAATTCAGTGTTCAGCCGGAACTTCTTTTCAGTCAATTAGGTTCAAAAATTGAAGAAAGACAAAGATATAACAATGGTGATTACAGAAGAGATTCTGACTATAAATCAAATTTGAATTATCTTGTTCTACCTGTTATGGTTCAGTACAATATTCTTCCACAATTATATGTTGAGGCAGGCCCTGAATTTGGGTTTTTACTAAGTGGAAAATTCAAAGGAGATGATACCATTACTCAAAGAATGGGAAGTACAACATCTACTACTCATGAGAGTTTTTCTGAAAAATTAGATATGGAATTTTACAACAGATTCCAATTCGGAATTGGTATTGGTGCAGGGTATTACTTTACTCCAAAATTTGGGGTTACAGCAAGATTTACAGCAGGTATTACCAATATTCTGGACAACGGTGATTCAGATTACAAAATAAGAAACAATGCCTTTCAGGTAGGTGTAGCATATAAATTCAAATAGATATTTATTATTTTTCGATGTAAGCCAGGTATTTCTCAATACCTGGTTTTTGTTTTTGTAGATAAAAATCTTTTAACAGGATTTTCTCCTCATTAAAAACACAATTATTATTAATTAAGATATATTTCTTTATAGGATAAATTTAACATAAAATTTATCAAGAATATTCCATATGTGTTGAAATATTTTACACAAATCGTGATATTGTGATTCATTTTTTAATTCAAAAACCTCTTGAAAACGGCTTTACATGTAGGTTTTTTGAGTTTGGCAAGCATTTTGCAAAATAAACCGCGAATGGTTGAAAGACCATCAAGTAGTAAAAATTAAAAAATAAAAATTATGAAGAAGTTTTTTTTAGGACTGGCATTAACTGCTGGTACATTAGCCTTTGCTCAGGAATCAACAACTGTAAATACATCACCTCTTAAAAAAGATGCTCAACCTGTTAGATTTGGTATTAAAGCCGGAGGAAACTCAGCGTATTTCAGTGAGCAACAATTCGGAATGAACAGCCAGAAATTAGGTTTCCATGCCGGAGCTTTTGTAAATATTCCTATCTCTAAACAATTCAGTTTCCAGCCAGAGGTTTTATATAACCAAATGGGGGCAAGAGATGTTGCCTATTCAACAGAAACTACTACAGGAGCAACTACTGTAAAAACTAAAGGAGAAAGCAAAGTAACAATGAACTATATTTCAGTTCCTTTAATGGTGCAGATGAGACCTATGGATAAATTCTATATTGAAGCAGGTCCTGAGTTCAGCTATTTTATCAATGGAAAAACTAAAGGAGAAGCTACTATAGCTACTACTACGGGAGGGGTAACAACAACAACATCTCAATCTCAGTCTGATGATATTAATAAGGACAACATCAACAGATTTAACTTTGGTTTAGGTCTTGGTCTAGGATATGATATTACCAATAATATTGGAATTAGTGCTAGATATACAAACAGCTTAACAAAGATCGAAAAAAGCAGACCAGCTGCTGAGAACAACAACAGAGTTTTCCAATTAGGTCTGAACTATAAGTTCTAATAAAAAAATAAACCAATTTTTTAACTTAGATACAGATTTCTGTATCGCATAAAATAGCCGGAAGAATTTCTTTCGGCTATTTATATTTTAGTGAATTAACTGTTTAATATTGAGGTATACTTTTATGGGTGTTATCATCCTGAAGGTCCGCAAACATAGTTTACGAGTGAAATGAAGAGTCTTCTTCAATTTTTTGAGCACACTTATTCAAATATTCTGGGATCATCACTAATTACACCGTCTATTCCCATATTTTTTAACTCTTGCAATCTTTCTTTAGTATTTACGGTCCATGGGATAACTTTCATGCCTAATGCGTGGCATTCCTGTACGAGCTGAGAAGTAACCAGTCTATGATCCGGACTATAAATAGTTGGAGTGAAGCTTAAAAACTTCATATCTCCTGCTACTCCATTCAGATGATCCGGATATAATTTAAATTTATCAACCGGAATGTTTTTGAAATGGGTTCTTTGTTGTGCCATTTTTTGATTATCTACTTTTTCTACGAGTAAAGCTGTCATTATTTTAGGATATTCTTTATGAATAATTTCAAGTGTTCTGGGGTCGAAAGACTGAATAATAACCCTATGCTGAATTCCTTTTTCAAGAATAATTTTCATCATTAAGTCTACAAATTCTTTAGGTTCCGGGTGAAAAATATGATCAGAGAATGGACGTGTTTTTGTTTCTATGTTGTAATAAGGCAATGGCCTTTTCAATTCACGGGCATAGCTTTCAACAGCATCTATTACATCAGAAAAAAGAGGTTTCTGAGCCTTCATTTTCTTTTGATCAGGATAGTTTTCGAGTTTTTTTAAACCTACATCAAATGTCTGAATCTTTGTGTAAGGCATTTCGTAAATTTTGTAATAAAAACCGGAGTCTTTTGGAATATAAGTCCCGTCCGGTTTGGTGATTAATTCAGGAGAAAGAAAAGCGTCGTGAGAAAGAATTACTTTTTTATCCTTTGTAATGGCCAGATCCATTTCCAGGGTTGTAACATTCATCTGTAAGGCATTTTTCATAGCCGGGATTGTGTTCTCCGGATATAAAGATTTTCCACCGCGATGCGCCTGATTATCGAAAGATTGAGCAGTATAAAGTTGGATAAATGCCAAAAACAGGCCGGTGAAAAGTATATTTTTCATTCTTCAGTATTTAATTCCATAAAATTAAAATTTACTTATGTACTGTATAATACTGAAATATTAAGATTCTGCTACATTTTATAATATTTTGAGATTCTCCGGTTCCTCGGGAATGACATTATATAATAAAAAAGCCAGACATTTATTGCCTGGCTCTCTGTTTATGTAAGAAAAATTAATTAAATAATTCCACTTCCTCTCCTTTGCCTACTGGGTATTCTTCTGTAAAACATCCGAAACAGTGGTTAGAAGATCCTAAAATATTTTTCAGGTTGTCTATGCTTAAAAACTCTAAAGAATCTACTCCTAAATAGTTTTTAAGTTCTTCTGTAGTCATGTTTGCTGAGATCAGATCATCTTTTGACGGAGTATCAATTCCCAGATAACATGGAGCGATAATTGGCGGAGAAACGCTTCTGAAGTGAATTTCTTTTACGCCTGCATCTTTCAGAATTTTAACCAATCTCTTGGATGTTGTTCCACGAACGATAGAGTCATCAATGATTACTACCCTTTTGTCTTTCATTTCTGAAATAATCGGGTTAAGCTTAAGGTTTACTACTCTTTCTCTCATTTCCTGGGTAGGAACAATAAAACTTCTTCCGATGTATCTGTTTTTGATCAAAACAGGACGGAAAGGTATTCCAGAGGCTTTTGAGAAACCGATAGCAGCAGGAACTCCGGAATCCGGAACACCAATAACCAAGTCAGCTTCTACAGGTGCCTGTTCCCAGATTTTTTCACCGGACTTTTCTCTGATTTCGTAAACATTAATGTTTTCTAAGGTAGAGTCAGGTCTTGCGAAGTAAATGTATTCAAAAGAACAGATTCTCTGTTTTCCTTTGGCTTCATCCATCATATAAGAATGAAGTTTTCCAGGTTCATTTTCATTAGTGTAAATGATTTCTCCAGGAAGAATGTCACGTACATACTGTGCACCTACCGCATCTAACGCTACAGATTCAGAAGCAACTACATAAGAATTTTCATTAATAGCTCCTAAAACTAATGGACGGATACCGTTGAAATCTCTGAAAGCAAAGAATTTATTTCTTGTCATTCCTACAACAGAGTATGCTCCTTCAATTTTCTCCATGGTTGCTTTAATGGCTCCACGAAGTCCAAGATCAAGGTTTTTCTGAATCAACCTTAAAATCACCTCAGAATCAGAAGTTGCTCTGAAAACTACACCTTCAGCTTCTAATTCAGCTTTTAATTCTTTCGCATTGGTAAGGTTACCATTGTGTGCTATAGAAAGTATAATCTGGTCATATTCGTTTTTCGCGAAAAATGGCTGGAAGTTATATTTCTTTTTATCTCCTGCAGTGGTATAACGGGTATGCCCAATTGCAGAATTTCCCATAAAAGTTTCAGGTTCCTGAATGTCTTTATAAACGTCTAAAACCAATCCTTCATCTTTCATATTGGTAATTCTTCCGTTCTTTAAAACGGAAATACCACAAGCTTCCTGGCCTCTGTGCTGTAATGCAAAAAGCCCGAACTGTGAAAGAGAAAACGTATCCAGATCTTCATCCGAATAGAGTCCGAAGATTCCACATTCCTCATTAGGAGCATCTAATCTTTCCTCCTCCTGAGTTCTGAAAAGGTTTCTTCCGTAAACCTGGTTTTCAAACTGTTTTAAATATTCACTTTTATGAATGTCTAAACTTTTCATTTCTATTTTTTCTAAATTAAAAGATTAAAAAATTTAATGATTAAAAGAGTACTGACAGTTTAATTTTTAAATGATTCAATCTTTAAATAAATTAAATCTTATTTCTGTAAAAGATTTTTAAGACGGTTGTAAATTTCCACATACGCCTCAGTTACTTCTCCTAAGTCTCTTCTGAATCTGTCTTTGTCAAGCTTCTTCATTGTATCTTTATCCCAAAGTCTGCAAGTATCAGGCGAAATTTCGTCTGCAAGGATGATCTCCCCTGTAGAAGTTTTTCCTAATTCGATTTTGAAGTCTACAAGGATGATGTTGATTTTATCAAACAGTTCAATAAGAATGTCATTGATATCTGAAGATAATTCATACATTTCATCAAGCTCTTCATATGTAGCAGCTCCTAAGAATACAGCATGGTGATCATTGATAAGCGGATCTCCCAATTCGTCTTTTTTATAGCAGATATCGAAGATGGTTACCGGAGACTTAATTCCTTCTTCCACTCCTAATCTTTGTGCCATACTTCCTGCAGAGTAGTTTCTTACCACCATTTCCAAAGGAATGATAGATACTTTTTTTACCAACTGCTCTCTTTCGTCTAATTTTTGGATGAAATGAGTTTTGATCCCTTTTTCATTTAAATATTCAAAAATAAGAGTAGTGATGGCGTTGTTCATTTCCCCTTTCAGGTCCACTTGCCCTTTCTTTTGAGCGTTAAATGCTGTAGCATCGTCTTTGAAACGTACTACTACTTCATCAGGATTATCGGTTGCAAATACTTGTTTTGCTTTCCCCTCGTACAACATTTCTTTCTTTTGACTCATAATTTTACTTTCTAAATTGTAGTTAGATTTATTGATTTATTTTATTATTATTCCTGTTAAGACAGCCAGTCCAAAACTTAGCAGCGTACCAATCAATACATATTCTGTAAGTTTTCTCTGTTTTGCCTGTGCAAGGTCACTGAACCTGAAAACAGATTTGGCAGCGACCATGAAACCTACGCCTTCCCAGTGATTCACCATAATAAAAGTGAATACCAGCAGACGTTCTAAAATTCCGATATATTTTCCGGCACTTGATAAAGACTCGGTTTGAATAGCGTTGGCACCATCCGGGGCGGGAGTCCAGGATGATAAAAGAATTTTGATAAAAATAGATGCTGGCGTTGTCAGAAACAAAGCGGCCATTAATATTTTTAAAAATTCCTGATTCTGTAAAAATTCAAAATTAAATTCACCGAAATAAAAAGATACTCCTGCAATCACTAACACATGCAGCAGCTGATCAATGAAAAACCATCTTTTTTTCGTTTTTATAGTCTGGAAACTAAGTTTAGCAGCATCAATAATGAGATGAGTAATACCCACTAAAACCGCAACCCACCAAAGCTGCAGATCCCAAAGAAAGATAAGACTTAAAGCTATGTGAATCAGAACATGGAAGTATAAAAACTTACTTTTTAGTTTATAGTTCTCCTTATCAGCAACCCATGCATTTGGCTGAAGCATAAAATCTCCGAGTAGATGTGCCAATATGAGTTTGATAAAGATCATGCTTATAGTTCTGAGATTTTCTTTCTGAAATACTGATTGGTTTCCACGATGAGCTCATAGTTAGCTCGTTTCAGTCTCTGGCTGATAGAAGACTGTGAAATAGCAAATCTCTTAGCGAGATCTTCCTGGGTAATATCTTGGTTCATAATCATTTCGTGAATGATTTCTGAAGTTGCCATAGTCCAGTTATCAAAATCTTTGGATGACCATTTCAACAGAATATTAAGATCCCTGTCTACGGAATCGTTTGACGTTTTAATAGCAACAGTGTGCCCGTCATTCTTCAGGTCATTCAGAAGTCGGCCGGAATTTACATAAGCGGTACCATTGGATTCGGTGATCTTTTCAGAAGAAAAACTTTCTTCACCAATGCCTATGGCCATTCTTACATCAAGGTTTTCCTGACTTTTAATAAGTGATTTTATGGCTAGAAAATGCCAGAAAACAGAGTCAATACTGCATTTAAACTGAAACTCATCTCCCCTGTAGATTTCCCATGTGCCGGGAGCGCTTCCCCAGGTTTCGAGAAGATTTTTAAGCTTGGTAATCCAAACTTCAGTGTCTGCATGTTGTGAATTTATAATATCACCGGTAATGACCGCTATCATATTGCAAATATAAGCATAATTACTTATAAATAAAAAATATAAGCAGAAACACTTATAGATATTGATTATTAGTGAATCTGCTTATATCGATTATGCAGTAAACATGAGGTTTTTAAGAGGTTATGTTAAATATGGAAATTGGTAAAAAGTAAAATTGGGTGAAAAAAATTAATAATAAATTGAATATTAACTCAACTTTTTTCATGATTTTTTGTATGAGGAGCTGTTTCCTGCTATCCGCTCATACTCCTCGCTCCTATTCTTCTCCAGCTGCTTGCTGTGGGGTAACCGCTGCTATCAGGGCTAATAACTCTTGCAAGGGTAAGACTACAATCTCTAAAAAAATAAAACCTAACAGGTTTTCAAGACCTGTTAGGTTGGGTATCATTAAATATGAGTTATTCTTTTACTATTTTTTAATAAACTGTTGGGTATGGTCATCCAGTCTTAAGATATAGGTTCCTGTAGGAATTCCCTGAACAGAAATGTCTTTTTTGTTTCTGAACGGATCTTTCTCAGTGTAAATTATTTTTCCGGAAAAATCAATAATTTGGACTGTTTTTATTTTTTCAATTTCTCCATTTACAAAAAGGCGGTCATATACAGGGTTTGGATATATTCCTAACTTTTTATCTTTGGATGCAATAAGTTCTGTAGTAGATAATGTTCCAAGATTCTGACAGTAATTGGATGGATAAGAATCCCATTCTCCGATAGTAAATGTACTGTTAGGCTGGTTGATTGTATTCTTTCTGTATAATGAAACATTGCCATTATTATTGAGTACGTATTTTGTACCAATTGCGTCTACAGTAGTTGTTTTATTATAAGCCAGTTCTACATAATTCTCTCCTTTAAAAGTCATAGGATCTGACGCCGTTACAAATTTAGCCTGATCATTAGAATAGCAAGCTAAATTAGCTTTGGGATTCAGGATTACAAAAGTTTCATTATTCCCTATTTTTCCTTCCAGTTCGTAAGTATCTGCATTATAAATAGCACCTGTAGCATTATTCTTAAGCTGGATATTAATTCTATAATTATTTAAATTGACTTCATGTCCCGTCTTATTAACAATTTCCAGAGCATTATTCTTAATAGTATTTGCAGTATTATTGGTTCCTGATATATATTTTGTGATCATAAGATCAGGAGCAAATGAATCTGAAGCTATAGTCGAGACTGTAACCGTATTACTGAATGGAGACTCCAGGTATCCTTTATCAAAAGCTTTTACTGTAAAAGTATATGTTGTAGACGGACTTAAGTGATCTATAGTTATAGCAGTTCCTTTTGTGACAGCAACAGGTATTTCTGAGCCATTCATATAAATTCTGTACCCCAAGATATCTGTATCAGTAGAAGCAGTCCAGTTCAGATTGACAAAATAAGCATTCTGCTGTGTTGAAACAAGTGATCCCGGAGCTAAAGGAGCAATGCTGTCAGGATTTTCAGACCAAATCATATCAATCCATTCCGGATGGTCAATAAATGGGTTTCTGTTTTTCTGGATAGCGTATATTGCATTATTTCTATCTATCTCTCTTTGTGAAACAGGATCCATTGCACTCCATTGCTTAAGCATAGCAACATAAGGGAGATCAATAGCTCTTTCTTCCGTCCCATCAAGCGGACATTGATCTGTAGCTGGTGTTATGGTTGCAGAGGTACTATATGCTGTATTAAAAGAACCTAATTTACCTTCATATCTCACAGCGAAATATAGCAATGTTCTCGCAACATCCCCTTTAAACTCATCAATAGGCTCATACACCCTTCCTGTATAAGGGTAATTAGGAATAGCAGCCTTTGATATCTTCGAATTGTTAGTAAATGTATAATAATTGGTAGTACCTGCTACACCGTAAGGATAGTTATTTCTTCGCTGATTAATATACGCATCCACAGGAACAATGAAATTCAGATCTGAATACATAGGATAATCACTAATACTAGAGCTTGTGCTAAATGTACTTTGAGGCATCATATGTTCTCTATTATAGCCCATTCCTTCAGCACCAGCACCAGCTATCATTTGATTAGACTTGTATTCATATGCGTCCAGTCCCAAGGGAATTTCAGAATAGATATCCAAAAGATATTCCGTATTCGAAGCATCGTGATCATAATATTTATCAAGATCCGTTTGGTTATAAAGATTCGGAAGATCATCATAATGCCAGTTAATCATTTTTTCCGAAATAATATCATGTACCTTAGATTTCAGGGCATATCCGGTTAATCCGGCAGTCCCGTTATAATATCCGGCAGGAGCCTGCGCAGAAATATAAGAAGAAATCAACATAATAGGAAATAGAATTTTTTTCATGCCTTAAAAATTGGGCAACTAAATTAGTAAAATATAATGCGCAAAAGTTTGAATATTTTATTAAGAAAACATTAAATCGTGAAATATAAAAAATTGGAAATTAAAATATTGGATACAATACTATTATGGATGTAATAATTTTTTTTAGCATTCCGTCAATTTGGTTATCTTTGGGAACTAACTATTATCAATATGAATACAGAGACAATTGACAACATCAAAATGATAGCGGAGACAGCTAGAGAATTTGCGGAAAAGAATATCCGACCGAATATTATGGAGTGGGATGAAAGCCAGACTTTCCCAAAAGATTTGTTCCATCAGTTGGGAGAAATGGGCTTTATGGGAATTGTAGTTCCTGAGCAGTACGGAGGTTCTGGTTTAAGTTATCATGAATACGTTACGATCCTGGATGAAATCTCTCAGGTAGATCCATCTATTGGCCTTTCCGTAGCAGCACACAATTCTCTTTGTACCAATCATATTTATGAGTTTGGAAATGAAGAACAGAGAAACAAATGGCTTCCTCAGCTTGCTTCCGGAAAAGTAATCGGAGCTTGGGGGCTTACAGAGCACAATACGGGTTCGGATTCAGGAGGAATGTCTACCACCGCCGTAAAAGATGGTGATGAATGGATTATTAACGGAGCTAAAAATTTTATTACTCACGCAATTTCAGGAGATATTGCAGTAGTAATGACCAGAACAGGAGAAAAAGGAGCTAAAAATAACTCTACTGCTTTCGTTTTGGAAAAAGGAATGCCTGGATTTACTTCAGGAAAAAAAGAAAATAAATTAGGAATGCGTGCCTCTGAAACCGCAGAATTAATTTTTGATAATGTACGTGTACCAGATTCTCACCGTTTGGGAGAAGTGGGTGAAGGCTTCAAACAGGCTATGAAAATTCTTGACGGAGGTAGAATTTCTATCGCTGCTTTAAGTTTAGGAACAGCAAGAGGGGCTTATAAAGCTGCTTTAAAATATGCTAAAGAAAGACATCAGTTTGGAAAATCAATTTCTGAATTCCAGGCTATCAATTTTATGTTAGCTGATATGGCTACAGAAATTGATGCTGCGGAGCTTCTGATTCAGAGAGCGGCAACATTAAAAAATGCTAAGCAAAAGATGACCAAAGAAGGAGCAATGGCAAAATTATATGCTTCTGAAGCTTGTGTAAGAATTGCTAACAATGCAGTTCAGATCTTCGGAGGTTATGGGTACACAAAGGACTTCCCTGCTGAAAAATTCTACAGAGATTCTAAGCTTTGTACTATTGGAGAAGGAACTTCTGAAATCCAGAGACTGGTGATCGGAAGAGATATTACAAAATAATTTTAACCCTCATACAAATGATTAAACAGAGCCTTTTAGGTGAGTTTCTGCATGAAGCGGAAAACACCAGAAAAATTTTAAAAGCAATCCCCGACAGTGCTTTAGACTGGAAACCTTCTGAAAAGAACTGGACTACCGGTCAGCTGGCCTCTCATATTGCGGAAGTTTATAACTGGTACAACCCTACTTTTAATCAGGATGTCTTTGACATGGGCCAGTACCAGTACGATAAAGGTGATATTTCCAAAGCCGAAAATATTGTAGCAAAATTTGAAGAAAATGTAGCTAATGCACAGAAGGTTCTGGAAAATTCTGATGAAAGAACTTATTTCAATGAATGGAAGATGGAAATGAACGGAAATACTCTTTTTCCTGCTTCACCAAGAATTCAGGTAGTGAGAGGTTTTCTTTATAATCATTTGTACCATCACAGAGGTGAATTGGTTGTGTATTTGAGGTCAACCGGAAACAAAGTTCCAGGGCTTTATGGTCCTACTGCTGATGATGTAAGATAACTTAAAAATTATTTTAACTGATAATGAATGACATGCATAATTGATGCATGTCATTTTTTCATTTTGAGACATTATAATTTTAAGGATATTCAATGTATTACATAATATATTAAATGAATATTCCAAAATTTTCTTAAAAATTTTTGTTTTTCGTAATATAATTTTTATTAATTTCGATTTACCATAATAAAAACAAATATTTAATATGAAAAGACAATTAACCCTGCTTGGGATGCTTCTTATTACAGGAGCCTCCTTCGCACAGACTGACCGTCTTTGGTCTCAAGAGTTCTCAAGAACATCTTCACCAACCTTTGAAAACAAAACAGGAATCCGGAATCCAAAATTATTCAGTTTGAATATCGACGGATTGAAGAATGCTCTGGCAAAGGCTCCGAAAAGATTGGCAGCTGGCGAAAAATCCGAAACCATTATTTCCTTTCCAAATTCTGATGGTAGAATGGAAAATTTCAAAGTAAGAGAAAACTCCAACTTTACCCCTGAATTAGCAGCAAAGTATCCTGACATCAAATCCTATGTTGGCCAGGGACTTGAAGATCCAAATTCAACAGTGTATTTCAGTGTTTCTTCATTAGGATTATCATCTATGGAAATTTATGGTGACAAATCAGCAGTGTTCATAGAACCTTATTCTAAAGATCTTTCTACGTATGTTGTTTACAAAAAATCTGACAAAAACGACGATCTTAGCAAATTTGAATGTACTGTAATAGATGTCGCTAAAAAAGGAGTATCTAATGCCAATATTGCAGCAAGACCAAATGCTGATGATGCTAAACTGAGAACATTCAGGCTGGCACTATCATGTACTGGAGAGTATACAGCTTATTTTGGCGGCACAAAAGCCCAGGCATTAGCAGCAATGAATAATACAATGACCCGTGTGAACGGTGTTTTTGAAAAGGATTTTGCTGCAAGAATGGTTCTTATTGCCAATAATGATGCTGTAATTTATACCAATGCTTCTACAGATCCTTACTCTGCCGCATCAGGAATGAGCAGCTGGAATTCTCAACTCCAAAGTACATTAACCTCTGTTATTGGAGAAGCTAATTACGATATCGGACACTTGTTTGGTGCTTCCGGAGGCGGAGGAAATGCAGGATGCATCGGATGTATCTGTACAAACGGCTCAAAAGGAAGCGGCTATACTTCCCCCGCAGATGCAATTCCATCAGGCGATAATTTTGACATCGATTATGTAGCGCATGAAATGGGACATCAATTTGGAGGAAATCATACTTTTTCCCATGGAAATGAAGGCACAGGTGTGAATATGGAGCCAGGCTCAGGATCAACCATCATGGGATATGCCGGAATTACAAGCCAGGACGTTCAACCTCATTCCGATTCATTTTTCCATGCAGTAAGTATCCAGCAAATTACCAATAATATTAAAGCTAAAACCTGTTCAGTAAATACCAACACCGGAAACTCTATCCCAACAGCCAATGCAGGTTCAGACTATACTATTCCAAAAGGAACTCCATTTGTGCTGACAGGAAGTGGAACTGATGCAGACGGAGATTCATTAACTTATATCTGGGAACAGATGGATAATGCGTCCTCATCTCAAACCGGAGCCAGCTCTGCAGCTAGTGCAACAAAAGCCTCAGGACCTACTTTCAGATCATGGACCCCAACTACTGTTCCTACAAGATATTTTCCAAGAATGGCCTCTATTTTGGCAGGTTCAACAACTACAGCCGGCACCGATATTACAGTAGAAGCGCTTCCTTCAGTAGCCAGAACATTAAACTTCAGATTTACCGTTCGTGACAATAAAGCCGGAGGATCAGGGAATAATTCAGACGACGCCGTAATTACAGTAAACAGCACTGCAGGACCTTTCGCTGTTACTTCTCAGAATTCTGCAACTACTTACACAGGCGGAAGTTCACAAACCGTTACCTGGGATGTAGCAGGAACTACCGCAAATGGTGTAAACACAGCGAATGTAGATATTCTATGGTCTACAGATAATGGAAATACCTGGACTACTCTATTGTCTGCAACTCCTAATGATGGGTCACAGGCTGTAACAATTCCTAATGTTTCTACTACTACAGGAAGACTTATGGTAAAAGGATCTAATCACATTTTCTTTGATGTAAATAATGCTAATATTTCTGTAAATGCAGGATCCGGAACACCTGATACGATTGCTCCTACGGCACCGACGCTTGCTGCATCAGGAACTACTTCTACAAGCACAAACCTTTCCTGGTCAGGTGCTACAGACAATGTAGGAGTTACTGGTTACGATGTATACCAAGGGGCTTCATTGATCGGCTCTACAGCTTCTACTACTCTTACTGTAACAAGTTTAACTCCTTCCACTACTTACAGCTTCTCTGTAAAAGCAAAAGATGCTGCAGGTAATGCGTCATCTTCAAGTAATACCGTAAACGTTACAACACTTGCAGGTGGAGGACCTGTTACTTACTGCTCAGCTTCGGCATCTAATACTGCTGACGAAAGAATTGGTAATGTGAAATTCGGAACTATTAATAATACTTCAACAGGAACGGCAGGATATGAAAACTTTACGTCTATTTCTACCAATGTAACAAGAGGAACAGCTTATACTCTTTCTATTACTCCGGTATGGACTTCTACGAAGTATAGTGAGGCTTATGCTGTTTATATTGATTATAACGGAGATGGTGACTTTACGGACAGTGGAGAATTGGCATGGTCAAAAGCCGGCTCTACGACAAGTCCAGTTACAGGATCGATTACTATCCCTTCAACATCAACTTTAGGTTCTACAAGAATGAGAGTGATGATGAAATACAGCTCAATTCCAACTTCATCTTGTGAAGCTTATACGTATGGACAGGTTGAAGATTATACTTTAAACATTGTTTCTTCAGGAAGAGGAGAACTTTCTAATACGAAAGATCTGATTACAGATATTAAACTATACCCTAACCCGGTAAAAGATATTATGTATATCTCCAATACAACTTCTGAAGATTACAAAATCTTCGATATGGGCGGAAAAATGGTTGATTCAGGAAAACTTCAGAGAGGATCTGTGAATGTAAGCAACCTGATTAAAGGAGCCTACATGTTGCAGATAGGAGAAACAAGTAAAAGATTCATTAAAAATTAATAATCTTAATATTAAACCATTGAAAAAACCACTCTTCATAGAGTGGTTTTATTTTTTTAGTTGTTTTTATTTAATTATTTTTAATATTTCATTTAATTTATTGTGAATATTATTTTAAAATTTATCAATCTATGCATTTTTCATATCATATTTTTTATTAGCTTTGGCATTACACAAATAAAAAAAATACTTCGTACATGAAAAAACAATTATTAATGATGAGTATGCTTGCAGTATCAGGCATCTCTTTCGCACAGACAGATCGTTTATGGACTTCACAGTCTAAAAAAGAATTATCAGAAGTTGTTGAAAACAAGTCAAACATTGAAACCCCCAAACTTTATCATCTGGATATTGATGGATTAAGAAGTACCTTATCAAGAGCTCCTAAAAGATTAGCTGAGAAATCAGGAGTTATCATTTCTTTTCCTAACTCAACGGGGAAAATGGAAAATTTCAGAGTTACAGAGAATTCCAATTTCGATCCTGAATTAGCCGCTAAATACCCTGATATTAAGTCCTATGTTGGACAAGGACTGGAAGATAAGTCTTCAACAGTTTATTTTAGTATTTCCTCTTTGGGATTATCTTCTATGGAAATTTATGGTGATAAGTCTGCAATTTTTATTGAGCCTTACACTAAAGATTTGTCTACTTATGTTGTTTATAAAAAATCTGATAGGAAAGATAATTTAGATAAGTTTGAATGTAAAGTGCTTGATGTAGCAGAAAAAGGCAGTTCTACCACTCTAGCAGCTAAAAATGCCAACGATTCGACATTGAGAACATTCAGACTAGCACTTTCCTGTACCGGAGAATATACCTCTTATTTCGGAGGAACCAAAGCCCAGGCTTTAGCAGCTATGAACAATACCATGACGCGTGTCAATGGTGTTTTTGAAAATGATTTTTCTGCTAGAATGGTGCTTATTCCTAATAATGATGCTGTTATTTATACCAATGCATCTACAGATCCTTACTCACCATCATCAAGTAAAGATAATTGGAGTTATGAGCTAATGCAAACATTAGATGCGACTATCGGCAATGCAAATTTTGATATAGGCCATGTATTTGGAAGAGACGGCGGAGGTGGTTATGCAGGATGTATTGGATGTATTTGCAGCAATGATATGTCATATACTACACAATCTGGTGTAAAATACCCTAACGCTTATAAAGGTAGTGGTTATACTTCCCCAGCCGATGGAGTTCCCTCCGGAGATACTTTTGATATAGATTATGTAGCTCATGAAATGGGACACCAGTTTGGAGGGAATCACACTTGGTCTAATGCAACACAGTCAGGTTTGAAGCCAGTTGAACCGGGTTCCGGATCTACGATTATGGGGTATGCAGGAATTACAAACTATGATGTTCAGAAAAATTCAGATCCTTTTTTCCATGCCATTAGCATAGAACAAATCACCAATACCATTAAAGCAACAAGCTGCTCAGTAAATACCCCTACAGGAAATTCAATTCCTACAGCGAATGCCGGGCTGGATTATACCATTCCTAAAAGTACGCCTTTTATGTTAACAGGATCAGGAACCGATGCTAATGGTGACTCACTTACCTATATATGGGAACAAATGGATCAGGGAACATCTTCTCAGACAGGAGCCAATTCGGCGGCTACTGCGACTAAAACAGCAGGACCTACTTTCAGATCATGGACACCAACAGCTTCTCCAATACGATATTTCCCTAGAATGGCATCAATATTGGCAGGAGCTACCACTACTGCTGGTTTAGATATTAATGTAGAGGCTTTATCCTCAGTTGCAAGAGCCTTAAATTTCAGATTTACCGTTCGAGATAATAGACTTGGTGGTGCTGGAAATAGTTCTGATGATGCAAAGATCACTGTTAGCTCTGCTGCAGGACCTTTCACAATCACCTCACAGAATAGTGCCATATCTTATCCAGGAGGAAGCTCACAAACCGTAAAATGGAATGTTGCAGGAACTACAGCAAATGGTATAAACGCCGCAAATGTAGATATCCTTTGGTCAACAGACAATGGAAATTCCTGGACAACTTTATTAGCAGGAACTCCTAATGACGGATCACAAGCTGTCATCATTCCTAATGCTGCCACTTCTTCAGGAAGGCTTATGGTAAAAGGAACCAATCATATTTTCTTTGATGTAAATAATGCTAATATCTCAGTAACATCTTCTGTTGCAAAATCTACATCAGAAATAGCACCAACGGCCGTGAAAGAGATCAGGCTATCTCCCAACCCGGTAAAAGACATTCTGACTGTATCAAACACCAATTCGGAACAATATAGAATTTATGATATGTCCGGAAAACTAGTACATGAAGGATCACTTCAGAGAGGAACGGTAAATGTAAGCAAACTAGTGAATGGAGCTTATTTAATCCAAATTGGAGAAACCTCTAAAAGATTTATCAAAAACTAATTACTATAATAATTTAAGCGATGTGAAACTGTCCATTTATTGGGCAGTTTTTTTATTTATTCTTACTCAGCGAGTTGAATATTTTTATTGATTATTATTTTTAATTATTCTAAAAAAGAATAATTTTTAAAGATTTTTTTATTAATTTTGAATTATTCAAAAAAATTCACGGCAACATGAAAAAACAACTATTAATGATGGGGATGCTGGTGTTATCTGGCGTTTCTTTTGCGCAAACTGATCGATTATGGACAAAAAAAAATAAAGAAAGAACTTCGTCTGTTTTTGAAAATATGAAAAATATCAATGATCCAAGAATTTTTCATTTGGACATTAATGGTTTGAAAAATGCATTAACAAAAACTCCTAAAAGGGCAACAGAAAAATCCTCTGTTATCATTTCTCTTCCCAATTCATCTGGAAAAATGGAACGTTTTAGCGTAATGGAAAATTCAAATTTCGATCCTGAATTGGCAGCAAAATACCCGGATATTAAATCCTATATCGGCCAGGGATTAAAAGATAAATCTTCAACAGTTTATTTCAGTATTTCATCTTTAGGACTATCTTCCATGGAAATTTATGGTGATAAATCAGCGGTTTTTATTGAGCCCTATACCAAAGATCTATCTACTTATGCTGTTTATAAACGTTCTGACAAAAAGAGTGATCTGAATAATTTTGAATGCAAAGTACTGGAATCTG
Organism: Chryseobacterium sp. II3a; assembly: GCF_057815135.1. NCBI lineage: Bacteria > Pseudomonadati > Bacteroidota > Flavobacteriia > Flavobacteriales > Weeksellaceae > Chryseobacterium > Chryseobacterium sp. II3a. The sequence goes on from NZ_JBYPZJ010000003.1 coordinate 490,939, forward strand.
CACAAAAAGAAACTCCCAATGTAATTACAGCCAAAAATGCGGATGATGCCGTTCTAAGAACATTCAGATTGGCACTATCTTGTACCGGAGAATATGCCAATTATTTTGGAGGAACCAAAGCTGATGCATTGGCAGCCATGAATAATACACTGACCCGGGTAAATGGTATTTTTGAAAATGATTTTGCGGCAAGAATGGTTCTGATTCCTAATAACGACTCCATCGTTTATACTGATGCCAATACCGATCCTTTTTCACCCTCCAATAAAATGAACAAATGGAATCTTGAGCTTATGAATACTTTAAGTTCCACTATTGGTAATGCCAATTTTGATATAGGTCATTTATTTGGTGCTACCGGAGGTGGTGGTAATGCTGGCTGCATTGGCTGTATATGCAGTGATGATATGTCTACTTATACTTATCAGGGCACTGTTTATCCTGAGAACTATAAAGGAAGCGGCTTCACCTCTCCTTCTAATGGTATTCCTTCTGGTGATACTTTTGACATTGACTTTGTAGCTCATGAAATGGGGCATCAGTTTGGAGGAAACCATACATTTTCATATACGACACAAGTTGGGCTACAACCTGTAGAGCCAGGTTCCGGATCTACCATTATGGGGTATGCAGGAATTACGCCTTATAACGTACAAAGAAATTCAAATGCATTCTTTCACGCCCGAAGTATTGAACAAATAACCAATACCATTAAAGCAACAACATGTTCTGTAAATACCCCTACAGGAAATAGAATTCCTACAGCTAATGCAGGAGCAGATTATACAATTCCTAAAAGCACACCATTTGTACTGACAGGCTCCGGGACAGATGCGGATGGAGATTCACTTACCTACATCTGGGAACAAATGGATAAAGGAACCCCCTCCCAAACAGGAAGCAATTCTGTAGCTACACCTACAAAAACCGCAGGACCTACATTCAGATCATGGGTACCTACAGCTTCACCGGTAAGATATTTCCCTCAAATGGAAAGTATTTTAAAAGGAGATACAGAAACCCTAGGAGATGAAATAAGAGTTGAAGCACTATCTTCTGTTTCAAGAGATCTGAATTTCAGATTTACTGTAAGGGATAATAGATTAGGAGGGGCTGGAAACAATTCTGATGATGTTAAAATCACGGTGAATGCTTTTGCAGGTCCATTTGTGATTACCTCCCAAAATAACACGGTAACTTATCCTGGGGGAAGTTCACAAATAGTAACCTGGGATGTAGCAGGAACAACTGCCAATGATATCAATGCTGCCAATGTGGATATTCTTTGGTCTGCAGATGGCGGAGAAACCTGGACTACCCTATTGGCAGGAACGCCTAATGATGGTTCAGAGACTGTTGTAATTCCTAATACAGCCACTCGTTCAGGAAGAATTATGGTGAAAGGAACGAATCATATCTTCTTTGATGTAAACAATACGAATATCTCGGTCACTACTAATGAATTGTCTACAGCGGAAACTCAATTGCAAGACGATATAGAAATTAAACTGTATCCAAACCCGGTGAAGGATCTCTTAACCCTTTCCAATACAAGTTCAGAAAGATATAAAATCTATGATATGTCCGGGAAACTGATCATGGAAGGTACTCTACAGAACGGAACAGTGAACGTAAACAGCCTGATAAAAGGAAATTATGTCATTCAGATTGAGAAATTCTCAAAGATGTTCATTAAAAAGTAAAATCACATCCAAATATACATAGAAAAGACTGCTTACGGGCGGTCTTTTTTTATTTGATCTTCATACTCTTTTTCATTATTTTTTTATTTAAATCACTAATAACCATTGAATTATTTTCAATAATAATGTTTTATTAAAAATAATATTATATATAATTATATTTTCAGCTAATTTTATCACTCAATATCATTCTTTTATTGTACTGTTATCCGTTTGTATTTAAGGGAGGCTTTCAATAGCTTTTCTTATGATGGATCTTTCTCTTATTTCTTTCATATGAGAAGACAAGGCTCATTATATTTAAAATCAAATATTTTTTTGATAAAGAAAACACGCCTGCAGGTATAAAAGATAACCTATTCTATATAAGCATTGCCATTGGTCTGAATCCCTGATAATACCTACTTAAATTTTTACATAATTTAAAATTTTTTATATGAAACATGTATTTAAGTACTTCTTTTTTCTAGCCATTGTATCTTTTTCTGTGGCTTGTAGTTCTGATGACACAGAAGAAGTTGTGATCAAACCAAGCCCGGTTAAAATTGTATTTTTCAAAAGTGCTGACGACTTTGCCACCACTTATGATCCGGAGAACAAAGTAAGTCAAACCATCAGAATACAGGCATTTGATTTGTACAAACAAGGAAACTGGAAAGAGCTTGAAAAACTATTTCAGGCAAATGAACTTAATGGCGGCTGGCCACCAGCAAATGGCGGATACAATATTGTAGACGATGTTGCCATACAAGCCGGACAAAAATATGACAGATATAGTGGTGCTGTGGGAAGTTATAATGGTACCGGAAATCCAACACTAGGTGGAAACTTCACCAGTCCTATTATTAACGGGTATGTGTATACTTTCGCTGAAAGAGCTTTAAATCAGCCGGAAAACAAATACGATTTCTATTACCAGATTGATGTTTTGAATGCATTACCTTTTAAATCTCAAACAGCAGATATCATCCCTTGGTTTAATCAAGTCGGAAACGGAAAACAGACCATGTGGAAAATTCCTATCGATATTAATACCGGATTTCCGAAAACTTGGAATAAATTAGCAGAAGAAGGGTATATAAAAATTACCATTAAAAAAAGTCCAAGCGGGAAATATCCTAATCTGGAAGGAACCGTTATTCAGAACTAAAATATATTCAGATGTATTCAATATCAAAAAAGATAAAGATGGGTAAAAAAGCTTTGACTCAAAAAGAAAGATTCATCAATGACGAAGCCATTCCGGCTGCGGTTACCCAATTTAGCTGCTGTGAATGCGGGCAGGAAAATACGGTTACTATTTCGCCTTATCAATCGGGATTTCCAATCTTTCAAATCTATGATGGAGATAAAGTATTATCAAAGTCTGAGCTTTTAAAGAATCAAATGGTTACTGAGACTTCTCAGAGAATGCAACATTACGGAGAACTCACCGTAAACGATTTGCCAACCTTATACTTCGGAACCAGTTGTACTTCCTGTAACACATCCTATATTTGTATATTCAGTTATGGAGAAAAACAGCCAAGTCTAGAAATATTAAATATCTCCGGAATATGGGAATACCAGGAAGTTGAGTAATTGAATATCATCAGCCTATTTTAAAACAAAACCACAATTCATCATTGTGGTTTTTGTATTGTTATTTTTAACCAAAAATTAACATGGATAATGACGCTTCAGAATCCTTTATGGACTATTTTTTTAACCTGTATCCATGTGTGATTTAAAAATTGGCAACTATCTACAATTTTACATTAAGCTATTATTTTGCTCTGTCCTTCTGAATGCAACGCAGTGAAATGAAGAATCTAACTATAAATGAGATTCTTCCTTCATCAGAAATCAAAGATTCGGTGCAACCAATGGCAATGCTGTAAAATTATATATTAGGTACCAAAAAATTAATGATTCTTATTTTACCTTCTACATTTCACAATTAGCAAATCGTTTTCTATCTTTGTCATAAATAAAAAAATTCATGGATAAAATTGATAGTTTGAACCAAGTAGCAGAATTCCATACTACTTTCAAAGCCCCTATTCTAGACACCCCACAAATTCCTTCTGCAGAAAGATGCAATCTTAGAGTAGAACTTCTACAGGAAGAACTTAATGAATTGAAACAAGCCATAGCTGACAACAATATTGTAGAAATTGCAGATGCTCTTTGTGATTTACAGTATGTTTTAAGTGGTGCTGTACTTGAATTCGGACTTGGCAGTAAATTTGTAGAGCTATTCAACGAAGTTCAGCGTTCTAACATGTCGAAGGCGTGTGATAATGAAGAGCAGGCTAATGAAACCGTTGAATTCTACAAAGAAAAAGACGTAGAATCTTTTTATGAGAAATCTGGTGAAAAGTTCAATGTGTATAGAAAAGCAGATCATAAAGTATTAAAAAACAAATATTATTCTCCTGCTGATCTAAAGTCAATTATTGAGAAATAAAATATGAAAAAATTTATTACAAATATTGTTGCCGTTTCAAGTTTATTTTTAACTACTCAGCAGCTTAGTGCTCAGAAAGTAGTGGTTAACCGCGAAGTTACTACTGAAAAAGATGGTAAAATGCTTTTGGGTCACCAGTTAAAACAGCAGTTTTTGAAAGCTCCTTATGCTGATTGGTATGTAAAGGAACATGACGAATATGCTATGGATCAAAAGGCGATCAGTGAACTGAAAAAAGAAAGACTGGGATCTTATGATATCACCGTTTTTATGGGAACCTGGTGTGAAGACAGCCACAGAGATGTACCAAGGCTGATGAAAATTCTGGAAGAAATAAACTATCCTGAAAGTAAACTGACCATTATCGCTGTTAATCGCAAAAAAGAATCTCCAACCGGAGACGAATCTCTTTATAATATCCAGAAAGTTCCTACCATTATCCTTAAAAGATATGGAAAAGAAATAGGAAGAATTGTAGAAATGCCTACCAGCGGATATATAGAAAGAGATTTAGTTGAAATTCTGAAAAAGAATGACTCATCTATAATTAAAGAAATTTTTAAATAGATTTGAGAAATTATAAAACAATTTTATCGTTTGTAGCCGGTGCCGGAGCTATGGTACTGCTGTTTTTTGGACTTAAATCCTGTCTGAATCTTGGTGGAAAAACGGAAAAATCAGAGTATTATATTCTGACAAACCAGATCTCCAAAATGAATAAGATGGTGGTGATAGAACAAAACAGTTCCTCTATGCAGAAAACCAAAATGGGGTATGAATTCATGGGAAAAGAAGTTTCAAGTAATAGTATCATTACCTTTACCAAAACCAATGCCCAGGTTTCTTATGACCTGAATAAAATGAAGATTGAAGTAGACTCCATTAATAAAAAGCTGGTCATCACGGAACTCCCTGATGCAGACATTAGGATTACGCCCAGCGTTGAAATTCAGTCTATGGATGATTCGTTTTTTAATAGAATTTCTGAAAAGGATATAAAAAACGTAACAACAAAGGCTAAAGAAACTGCGATTAAATCTATTGATCAAAACCAGCTGAGAAGTGAAGGACGCAAGCAATTAATGGAAAACCTTGATAATATTTTTGTTTTGGCAAAGGCTTTGAATTATACTATAGAAGATAAGACCGGAAAGATCGGTATTCTTGGACTCTAAAAATAATTCAGCAATGGACTCAAAAGGAAATAACAAAAAAAAGGAATCTGCCAACACCGCAGAAACTAAAAAGCAAAATCAGGATTTCCAGAATATTCCTGCTTCATCGAAAAAAGTTAATCCTCCTGACATTGATAAAGAAGATATTCAAAAATCTTCCAAAAATAAATCAGGAAAAACGGATAATACAAAAGAGTAAATAAACCATAAAGGTTTAAAAATTTCAGAAAATAAAATTGAAAGGTTCGGTCTCTTTGAGACCGAACCTTTCTTCTAACTATCTATCTAAGTGAACTAAAAATACTTATACAATGGTTGATTTTCCGATTTTTACATTCTCGAAATTATAATATGACTTCTCGGAATATTTAATATGATCTGCAATAAAGCTTCCTACCTCGCTGGTTGAATAATATTGTTTTGTATTAAGATCTATTGTTACATATTTGTTTTCAATAGCATGTTCTACAGACTGTCTCAGCTTACTGGCAGCAGGCTGTAATCCAAGATGATCAAGCATCATTGCCACACTTAAAATGGAAGCTATAGGATTGGCAATTCCCTTTCCTTTTGCCTGGGGATATGAACCATGAATAGGCTCAAACAACGCATTATTCTCTCCTATTGATGCTGAAGGGAGTAATCCGATAGATCCACCGATTACACTGGCTTCATCAGAAATAATATCTCCGAACATATTTTCCGTTACAATCACATCAAACTGTTTTGGATTAAGGATCAACTGCATGGCTGCATTATCTACAAACATATAGTCTAACTGTACATCCAGATATTCTGAAGCGATTTCCTGACAGATTTTTCTCCATAATCTGGAAGTATCCAACACATTCGCTTTATCAATTAATGTCAGTTTTTTATTTCTTTTCTGTGCTTCCTGGAATGCCATGTGAGCAATTGGAAGAATATCTTCCCTGCTGTATTTGCATATGTCGTAAGCATAAGCACCTTCAGGATCAGTAAATTTCTCACCAAAATAAATACCGCTTACCAGTTCTCTGAAAATCTGGATATCTGCACCTTCAATGATTTCTCTTTTAAGCGGGCTCTTTTCAATAAGGGATGCATACGTTTTTAAAGGACGAATGTTGGCAAATAGTCCTAGTTCCTTACGAAGTTTCAATAACCCCTGTTCAGGTCTTACTTTGGCTTCAGGATTATTATCAAATGCAGGATCACCTATTGCTCCGAAAAGCACGGCGTCCGATTCTTTACAAATCTTTAATGTTTCTTCAGGCAGCGGATCTCCTGTTTTAAAAATAGCTTCAGCACCTATCAATCCATAATCAAATTGAAATTTGTACTCAAAAGCTTCCGCAATCACATCCAAAATTTTGATGCTTTCACTGATAATTTCCGGTCCTATTCCATCTCCTGGAAGAACTGCGATTTTAAAATAATTGTTGTTCATTTTTTGTCTGTGTTTTTAGTTCAAATTCTGTGATCGCCTGTTTTTTGCTGATTAAAAAATCAATATCATCATAACCATTCAGAAGGCATATTTTTTTATAAGAATCCAATTCAAATGTTTCGGTGGTATCTTTAAAACTAATAGATTGCAGCTCTACATCAATGGCAATTTCATTATCTGGGTTTTCATTGATTCCTTCTAAAATCTCCTTTAAGAATTCTTCAGAAACTTTTACCGGAAGAAGACCATTATTTAAAGCATTTCCTTTAAAAATATCGGCAAAATAGCTGGAAACAATTACCTTAAACCCATAATCGGTTAATGCCCAGGCAGCATGCTCACGGCTGCTACCACATCCGAAATTATTTCCTGCTACTAAGATTTCGCCAGCGAATTTAGGATTGTTCAATACAAAATCAGGATTAGGCTCATGGGTATGAATATTATATCTCCAGTCTCTGAACAGGTTTTCTCCAAATCCTTTTCTGTCTATACTTTTTAAAAATCTTGCCGGAATAATCTGATCCGTATCTATATTTTCTGCCGGCAATGGAACTGCACGGGATTTTATAATAACTAATTTTTGCATGTGCTGTTTTAATTTAAACTTTCAAAAGCTGAAATTCTACCTTCTATTGCTGCTTTTGCCGCCGTAAGAGGACTTGCCAGAATGGTTCTTGAACCTTGTCCCTGTCTACCTTCAAAATTTCTGTTTGAAGTGGAAACACAATATTCTCCTTCAGGAATTTTATCATCATTCATCGCCAGACAAGCCGAACATCCCGGCTGTCGGATCTGAAATCCTGCATCATTAAAGATTTTATCCAGACCTTCCTCATAAATTTGCTTTACCACCTGCTGAGAACCGGGTACAATCAATGCTTTCACAGCCTCAGATTTACTTTTTCCTTTAATATATTGAGCCGCCGAACGGAAGTCTTCAATTCGCGCATTTGTGCAGCTTCCTATAAACACATAATTAATTTTAATGCTGGATGGAGTCTGCCCTGCTTCCAGTCCCATATACTGTAAAGCCTTTGCTTCAGATTCATTTTGAGGAGCAGGAATGGTTTCGCGAATAGAAATTCCCATACCCGGATTGGTTCCATAGGTAATCATGGGATAAATATCCGCCGCATCGAAGGTAAGTTCCTTATCAAAAACAGCATCATCATCGGTTCTAAGAGTCGCCCAATACGCTACTTTTTCGTCCCACTCGCCTCCTGCCGGAGCAAATTTCCTTCCTTTCACATATTCAAAAGTGGTCTCATCTGGAGCAATCATTCCTCCTCTGGCTCCCATTTCAATACTCATATTGCAAACCGTCATTCTTCCTTCCATGGACATTTCTTCAAAAACATTTCCGGCATACTCACAGAAATACCCTGTTCCGCCATCTGTTCCTATTTTTGAAATGATATAAAGGATAACATCTTTAGCCTGAACATTTTCGTTGAGTTTACCATTCACCGTAATCCTCATCGATTTAGGTTTGTTAAGCAGCAGACACTGGCTGGCAAAAACCTGAGCCACCTGACTGGTTCCAATTCCAAAGGCAATGCTTCCAAATGCTCCATGTGTTGAAGTATGACTGTCTCCGCATACAATACTCATTCCCGGCTGTGTAATCCCTAGCTCAGGAGCAATGATATGCACAATTCCCTGATATTGATGGCCCAAACCGAATAATTCAATATTATTTTTTTCACAATTTTCAGTCAATTGCTGAACCTGATTTCTTGATAATTCATCACGAATTGGTTCTTCCTGATGAAGCGTTGGAACATTATGATCAGCAGTTGCTACAATCTGTTCCGGTCTGAAGATCTCCAGATTTCTGGATTCAAGTTCTGCAAAAGCCTGCGGGCTGGTTACTTCATGGATCAGATGCTTATCAATATAGATGATTTGCGGTCCGTCAGGAACCGTATCTACGACGTGAGCATCCCAAACTTTATCAAAAAGTGTCTTTTTATCGTTGTTCATTTTTACTTTTATCTTTGAATTAAATCAAACCCTATCCTATTTTTCTGCTGCATGTTTCCATGATCATAGCAAGATCCTCATTTCCTATTTCCTTCTTTAGATCTGCTATTTTTAAGAACTCCTGGTATAAATAATCCAGCTCTTCTTTAGTAACATCATGTCCAATATGTTTGAATCGGTAAGCCAATGCTGAACGTCCGCTTCTTGCAGTAAGAATGATAGAAGATGCATTTACCCCTACTTCTGCCGGATCAATGATTTCATAGGTTTCTCTGTTTTTGATCACCCCATCCTGATGAATTCCTGAGCTGTGGGCGAAAGCATTTGCTCCAACAATCGCTTTATTCGGCTGTACTGCCATTCCCATCAGATCAGAAACCATAGTACTCATTTCGTTGAGCATTATTGAATTCACGTTCGTATGCAGGTTCAAATGTTTGTGCTGCTTCAGAATCATGACGACTTCTTCCAGTGCTGTATTACCAGCTCTTTCTCCCAATCCGTTGATGGTACATTCAATCTGTCGGGCTCCGTTGATAGCTCCGGAAATGGAATTGGCTGTAGCTAAACCTAAATCATTATGACAATGACATGATAAAACTGCTTTTTCAATTCCTTTTACGTTTTCTCTCAGGTATTTAATTTTCTGTCCGTATTCTTCCGGTAAACAGTAACCTGTAGTATCAGGAATATTAAGTACAGTGGCACCTGCTTTAATTACCGCTTCGCAAACCTGTGCCAGATAAGCATTATCTGTTCTTCCTGCATCTTCAGCGTAAAATTCTACATCTTCCACATAGTTTTTAGCATATCTTACAGCTTCCGCAGCACGTTCAATAATATTTTCTCTTGTTGAGTTAAACTTGTATTTGATATGAGAATCAGAAGTTCCGATCCCTGTATGTATTCTAGGTTTTTTCGCATATCTCAAAGCTTCGGCAGCTGTATCAATGTCTTTTTTGTTGGCTCTGGTCAATCCGCAAACTTTTGCATTTCTTACGAGTTTTGAAATTTCAGCAACAGATTCAAAATCTCCCGGACTAGAAATCGGGAATCCTGCTTCAATGATATCAACACCCAGTTCATCTAGCTTTTCAGCAATAATCAGTTTCTGCTTAGTATTTAGTTTACAACCAGGAACCTGTTCTCCATCTCGCAGTGTGGTATCAAAAATTTCAATTTTTTCGGAATTCATAAATAAAGTTTTTTACTTAATTTTGATCCAAAACTACAGCTTGCTACATTTTTTCATTTTCAATTTCTCAGAAAATTACAATATTCAACAGTTGAAGAAATAAACGCATATTGCTGGTATACAATTGTTTAAAATTTAAAAAATTACAATGGCAGAATTGCAGAAAGATTTTTTGTTTGTATTGGTAAAGTCATTGACGACTTCAGAAAAGCGACAGTTTAAATTGTATGTTAACCGCCTCGGAATTAATGTAGATGCTAAGTTTTTACTCCTTTTTTCTGAAATGGATAAAATGAAAGAATATGATGAAAGCATCATTATTGAAAAGAAAATATCTACCAAGCAGCAGCTCTCCAATCTTAAGGCACACCTTTACAAACAAATTCTGGTAAGCTTACGAATGAACCCAAGTCACCAGAATTACCGAATTCAGCTTAGGGAGCAACTGGATTTTGCCAATATTTTGTACCAAAAAGGGCTTTATAAACAAGCTTTAAAAATATTGGATAGAACCAAGCAGTCTGCATTGGAGCTTGATGAAAAAAGCATTGCTTCCGAAATTATCGACCTGGAAAAAGTAATTGAATCTCAATTCATTACCCGAAGTATTGTGGGACGTGCAGAAGAATTGATCAGACAATCACAGGAATTAAGCAAACAAAACCGATATACAACAAAATTATCCAATCTTTCTCTGAAATTATACAGTGAAATGCTGACTCACGGATATGTAAAAAATGATTCAGACCGCGAGGAAGTTTTGGAAATTTTCAATGCTCAAATTAAAAACATTAGGTTTGATAAACTGAATTTTACAGAAAAATTATGGTATTTTAAAGCCCATGTCTGGAAAAATCAATTGCTGCAGGATTACAAATACACCTTGAAATATGCTTATCAATGGGTAGACCTGTTTCATAAAAGACCAGAAATGATTTTCAGTCATCCGGTTTGGTATATTAAAGGAAATACATACCTGCTAAAAATCCTTTTCCTGTACGGAAATATTGATATTCTGGAAGAGAATTTCGAAGAGTTTAACACTCGGGTAAATGCTGAAAATTTTGCACAGAATGAGAATCTTCAATCCCTTATTTTCCTTACCCATTACAATACATTGATGAATATTCATTTTGTAAAAGGTGAATTTTTTACAGGAACTAAGCTTATTCCGGAAATTGAATTGAAAATGGAAAAGCTTAGAGAAAGAATTGATGAACACCACTTTATGATCCTTTATCTTAAAATGGCCGCTATGTTTTTTGGAAGTAAAATGTACAAAAAAGCCATCGAGTACTCTATGAGAGTTATAGAATCAAAGGGTAATGTACAGGAAGATTTATTATTTCATACGCGGATTTTAATTTTAATGTCCAAGTATGAATCCGGGAATGATGAAGATTATGATGAATTCATTGCTTCTACGCTAAAGTTTGCTAAAAAGATGAAAAAGCCTGAAGAGTTTCATTTTGAAAGCATTCAGTTTTTTAAGAACCTTAATAATCAGGTTTTGGATCAGAGGCAGAAAGCATTTGAAAGCTTTGATAAAAAACTGGAAGAGTATTCCAATAACGAATACTATAGACGATCCTTATTCTATATTGATATTCACGGATGGATTAAATCTAAAGTCCAGAATGTGGATGTAATTGAAATCATCAAGCAGAAAGTAAAGTATAAAAGAAAGCATTAAATAAATTTACATTAAAACTTATTTTACAGTATTTTATCATACATTATTTCATGTAAAATAAAAACACACAAATCTATTTTCTTTTTACTATAATTTCACAGATTTAGGTATTAGCAGGTCGCTCCTCCGGAGCTCTAATTTTAAAAACAAACACTTTCTATTAACAATTAGCTCCTATTGGAGCTGGATTTGAGCCCATCGGGATCTATTGTTAGTAGAAAAAATGAAGAGCCTTAAAAAGAAAGCTCCGGAGGAGCGACCTGTTAATTATGCTTTTATTTAATCAGACAGAATAATTTTATTTATGCATATTCTTTATGAAATCCAATGCATTTTTGTGACTGATCTTTTCTAACAATTCGGAAGAGAAACGTTTTTCAATTTCTTTGTTGATTGTATTAAAAGCAGATGCATCATCATAGCCTTCAAAGAAAATAGGATATCGGGATTTATCCGGATGGTTTTTCCAAAAGAAAAAATCTGCTCCATAGGCAATCGCATCTTCTGCTCCTAAATCAAGACCATACTGAATATGTTCATATAACATTTCCGGATTGGTATCATCAACACAATTACGGATAAAATTGAGTCCGATTAATCCTTTTCTTTTAATGACTTCTTTTGCCAGTTCATCAGGAAGATTTCTTTTTTTATCATGTATCTGTCTATAGTTGGAGTGACTTGCTATAATAGGAATTTTGTAGTTTCTCTGATCAACATAATTAAGAATTCCATAGGCAAGCTGATCGCTGGTATGGGCAAGATCAATGGCAATGTTTTTTTCTGAGAAATAGTCAAGCAGAACTTTTCCGTCTTCTTTCAATCCTACATCGGAATTGTTTCCTCCTCCAAAGCGATTTTCAGTATGATGGGTTATTCCAAGATACAGGACCCGCTGTGTTTTTTCAAGGATCGCTTCCAGATTTTTAAACCCCGTTTCCAAAGTGTCATCTTCACCACAGAAGCCGGATGCATTTTCAATAGAAGCAATAACTCCTACTTTGTCTTTGTTCTCAGAATTTTTATAATTTTCTCCTTCAAACAAGAAAAAATTCTCATTTTGAAGGAAATTTGAAAATATTTCGCTCTGTTTTGCTCCATAAGCAGTACTATTGGCTCCTGTTGCTGAGTATATGGCCATAACCTGAAGCTTTACATTTCCTTCTTTTAAATAAGGAAGCGAACAGCCAAGTTCTTTATCATCAATTGATGAGCCTGGCTCCAGTAAATAGCATAATAAGTCGCAGTGTAAATCTACATTTATAGTATTCATTGTATTGTAATATTAGAATTTTTATTTTGTTATTTTGTTAAGTTCACTATTGATAAATTCCACAGAACTGTTTTCAAAAACTTCAAGCAGTTTTGGTACGAAAGCTCCGAATGTTTTATATTTTTTCCTGTCAGAATGATATTCTTGTAATTTTTCCTTTAATAATGGAATAAAAATAAAATTATTTTTCAGATGATATTCCTGAAGCCTTTTTACCCTTTCCTTATCTTTTTGAATTCTGGCGGTTTCAATTTCACCTAATCTTACCAAATGTTCTGCTACACAGGTCTGATAGTCTCCATAGCCTCCTGTTTTGATCATAGTTTCTTTTAATTTTGATTTTTCGAATAAGACTTTAAATTTTGTAAGCTTATCTATGTTTTGATAGACTTCCTTATTAACAAAGGAATGTCCAAATTCATGAACACTTAAAAATCGGGCCTGAAACTGATGATCATATCCGAATTTTCCTAATTTCTGTACCCTTACAAAAGGGCTTGCAATCTCGTAAATGTTCTGTTTTCCGGATGGTAATATGACATTGGTACCAATTCCTCTTCCTTCATTATCTTCAATGGGCCACATCATCATAGGAGAAATAATAATAGTATAACTATTAAAGCTTTCCCCATAAAATTGTTCCATGGCTCTCGTAAATCCATCAGGAATCTGTTTCCCATATTCTGCTATTCCACCCTTATAAAAGAGTGCATTCTCTTTAAAAAACTGTCCGATGTTCTCCTTAATGTAGAATTTTGAAAGCTCTGAAAGATAATTTTTAATTAAATCTGTTGCTTCTTTATTCTGTTCTTTTGTAAGATTATTGTTTTCAAAGTAATAATCATTAATCCATTCTATATTCGGAAATTCTTTATGATACATTAGAGGCTTCATCATTACATCATTTCCACTCCCATATTTTTCCAATAAAACATCATTGAGTTTTGCAGTTAAAACAGCAATATCTGAATTTTTCAAATGGTTATATTTCTGTAAAGCATTTCTAACAATCAGCTGATAAACAGAACATTGTTTTATCTTATAAAGTTCAAAATCTTTATTATTTTTTCGATGTTCTGCAGACAATATTTCTGCAAGAAAATAAGTCTCAATATTCTTATTGTAATCAACAGAAAATTGAGCTGATCTTTTCTGGGAAAAAATCAATGTGGAGCTTAATGAAACTAAAATCAACATTATCTTTTTCATGGTTACTATTAATTCTCATTTTAAATAGTTGCTAATATAGTATTTTAACTAAAAAATGCGTATTTTTGCATCTTAAAATTTTTTAGTAAACAATGATAAAAATTACACTTCCAGACAATAGTGTCAAAGAATTCGAAGGAGCAGTAACTGCTCTAGATGTGGCAAAATCTATAAGCGAGGGATTGGCTAGAAATACCATTTCCGCAATTGTTAATGACAAACAAGTAGAAGTAACCACGCCTATAACCACGGATTCTACGGTACAACTTTTGACCTGGAATGATGATCTTGGAAAGAAAGCTTTCTGGCATTCTTCTGCCCACCTTTTGGCGCAGGCTATCCTTGAATTTTATCCTAATGCTAAGCTGACTATTGGTCCGGCAATTGAGAGCGGATTCTACTATGATGTAGATTTCGGGGATGAAAGTTTATCTGAAAAAGATTTTGAAAAGATAGAAAAGAAAGTTCTGGAAAACGCTAAGAAAGGTTCCACTTTCTCTTTATACCCGGTTTCTAAAGAAGAGGCTTTAAAAACATATGCTGACAACCCTTACAAAGTAGAATTGATCTCTAATCTGAATGATGGAGAAATTACTTTTGTAACACATGATAACTTTACAGATCTATGCCGTGGAGGACACATTCCAAACACCGGATTGGTAAAGGCTGTTAAGATTTTAAATGCTGCAGGAGCTTACTGGAGAGGAAATGAAAAGAACCCTCAATTAACAAGAGTATATGGTATTTCTTTCCCTAAACAGAAAGAACTTACTGAATATCTTGAAAGATTAGAGGAAGCTAAAAGAAGAGACCACAGAAAGCTTGGTAAAGAGCTTGGAATCTTCGCATTCTCTGAAAAAGTAGGTGCTGGTTTACCGCTTTGGTTACCAAAAGGAACAGCTTTAAGAAGAAAATTGGAAAATTTCCTTTCTGATGCACAGAAAAAAGGAGGGTATGAATTTGTAATGTCTCCACATATCGGAGCTAAAGAATTGTATGTAACTTCAGGTCACTGGGATAAATATGGAGCAGACAGCTTCCAGCCGATTAAAACTCCAAATGAAGGAGAGGAATTCCTATTAAAACCCATGAACTGCCCGCACCACTGTGAGATCTATAAGACTTCACAATGGAGCTACAGAGATCTTCCGAAAAGATATGCAGAATTCGGAACAGTATACAGATATGAGCAAAGTGGGGAGCTTCACGGATTAACAAGAGTTCGTGGATTTACTCAGGATGATGCTCACTTATTCTGTACTCCGGATCAGCTTTCTGAGGAGTTTGAAAAAGTAATTGATTTAACGCTTTATGTTTTCAAATCTTTAGGTTTTGAAGACTTTGTAACTCAGGTATCATTAAGAGATCCTGAAAACAGAGAAAAGTATATCGGTTCTGATGAAAACTGGGAAAAAGCTGAAACTGCAATTATCAATGCAGCAGAGAAGAAAGGTCTTAAAACTGTAGTTGAATATGGTGAAGCAGCATTCTACGGCCCTAAACTTGATTTCATGGTGAAAGATGCATTAGGAAGAAAATGGCAGCTTGGAACCATCCAGGTAGATTATAACTTACCAGAAAGATTTGATCTTCACTATATTGGGAATGACAATGAGAAACACAGACCCGTAATGATCCACAGAGCACCATTTGGTTCTATGGAACGTTTTATTGCGATCTTGTTGGAAAACACAGCAGGTGATTTCCCTCTATGGTTAAGCCCGGATCAGTTCATCATTCTTCCGATCAGTGAAAAATATGTAGATTATGCAAAAAAAGTTTCACAATTTTTGGAAAATCACGATATTAGCGGTCAGATTGATGACAGAAACGAGAAAACGGGTAAAAAGATCCGTGATGCTGAATTAAAGAAGATTCCTTTCATGCTTGTAGTGGGAGAAAATGAAGAAAAAGAAGGTACAATTTCTGTAAGAAGACGTGGTGAAGGAGATCTTGGAGTGATGAATCTGGAAGATTTCGCAGCTTACTTCAAAAAAGAAGCAGCAGTTTAAAAATAAAATTAAAGTATTGAGAGATTAAGAATAGCCTCTCAATGCTTTAAATATAAATAAGTAGTTAACCAATAAAATTATAATACAATAGCACAAAGATTTAACAACAGGGGCCCACAAAGACGTCCTGTACAGGAGGACTTACACTTGATCAACGATAAAATTCGTGTGAGAGAGCTTCGTTTGGTGGGCGATAACGTAGAGCCGGGAATTTATCCAATTGACAAAGCAAGACAGATTGCTGCAGAACAAGAATTGGATCTAGTAGTAATTTCTGACAAGGCAGAACCTTTTATTGCAAGAGTATTGGAATATAAGAAATTCTTATACGAGCAAAAGAAAAAACAGAAGGAACTTAAAGCTAAGCAAGTAAAAGTGGTTGTAAAAGAGATCCGTTTCGGACCTCAGACTGATGACCACGATTATGAATTCAAAAAGAAGCATGCTGAGAAATTCCTTGAAGAAGGTTCTAAACTGAAGACCTACGTATTTTTTAAAGGACGTTCGATTATCTTTAAAGATCAGGGAGAAATCTTGCTTTTAAAACTGGCTCAAGAACTAGAGCATGTTGGTAAAGTAGATCAGCTTCCTAAACTTGAAGGAAAGAGAATGATTATGATGATGAGTCCTAAGAAACCAGCAAAATAATTCAATCATTATTTTACATATAAAAACCTCAAATTACTTTGAGGTTTTTTTTATTAAAGATTTCATGGTATATTCATCAAAAATAGAAAGAGGGATTATGTAGATACCATTTGTATTCGAATAATTTTCTTTCATCACTCCCCCTTTCTACAGGTTATTTAGTATTAGTTTTTACCCTTCAAATTCGCCACACTCATGTTCTTTAAAAAGAGATAATGCTTTTTTAGTTGTAAAATATTTGGCGGCTCTTTTATTATGTAATTCCAGTTTTTGGCCTTCAATAGTTAACTCATAAACAGGTGCTTCATCGATATGTGTTAGAATGTAAGTCCTTTCTGATGTTTTTATAATCGTTGTATTACCTTCACCAGAGACCATGAAACTATTAATTTCAAAGGTATCTTTTTCATCACAGATATTTGTCCATACCATTTTATTTTCTGTTATGGATAAGCCTGCCAGATCGCATGAATAACAATTTCCGGAGAACTCTATTCCATATTTTTCATACACATTTGTGTTTTTGGTATCCAAAACATCAATAGGAACCAATGTTGAGAAATCCTTTGGTAACTCTGTTTTAGAATTGGTTTTCTTTTCTGAAGCAGGCTTAGAATCTATATCTTCTTTGGCCGTCATAAAGTCTGTTTTATCTGCTTCTTTTTCCGTTGCGGGAGAACAGGAAGCGAGTAAAACAATCACTAATGAAAAGCTGGTTATTACGTTTTTCATCTCCTATTAATACTTAGTTTTTTCGGTTGTAAAATTGTTCAAAATATGTGGTTCAATATATCCCTGTTTTCAGCCATTTTTCCCTTGTAATCAAAGGTTTTATTGGCTGCTGATCTTAATACCGATACATTTGCCAAAAAATGAAAAATGAAACCTTTATCTCAATTCTTTATATCTTCTATGATTGTTTTTGTGGGATGTAATTCTAAGAACAAATCATCAGAAGCCTACAAGACAGAAACTGAAGTTACACAGAAGACCATAACATTTGCTGATTTCAAAAAGATAAAAGGAGTAGAGAATGTACAGGATGTACCTTTCGAATTATCGACTAAGCTGGATTCTATACAGTTTTTTGTATCACCAAATAAAGGAGCTGCCCATCTGAAAATAGCTTACAATAAACTTCATAATTATTACGGATTTGAAGAGTTTGATGACTTCTACTCTATTCATTACAGTATTAATAATAATATTTCAAACAGCATCGAAGCTTTTGTCATAAAATCAGAATTTACAGCCGCGTTTGATCTGACGTTACAAGGGGTGGATCTTTATCAGATCAGAAGCAGTACATTCAAAGAAGTTCACGATTCAAAAAATAAGTCATTCAGTAAATATGGAACGATAACTGAAGTTTCAGAACAGGAATTTACAACAGCTTCTAAAAATAGAATTAATGAAGCCTTAATAAAAAATCCTCAGATTAAACTAAAAGAAGGCAACTGGATTTCTACAGAAAATGCAAAAGAAACCATGATTACACAACATGAAAATGTCTCTACAGAAGATGGAACTTTATCCAATGAATATATTGGGCAGTCACCTTATCTGCATCTGGAAGTTTTCAAGGAAAACTCAGTAGAGACTATAGATACGTACTATTCTTTTTATAGTGTAAAAGCAACAGCAGATTTTGCTTTATTTACAGGAGGATATCCACAGATTCTTCCCAATAAGAACTGGATCTCTTCTATCTCTTCAAATAGTGAGGTAGGAAGTAATTTTGAGATCAATCATTATAAGGAGCAAAGTCATAATCAGGAAAACCTTTTATATATCAACTTTACTAATTTCAAAATTGGTAACGAAAAGAAAGCTTTCTGGGCGAATAATGACACCTTCTATGCTGAAGTATATCCTGTCAACTCCGCTTCAACCAAGGATAAAAAGCAAAAGTCAGCTTTCATAAAAATTCAGTTAAAAGCTAATCTATTGTAAAAAAGAGGTTGAAATAAAATAAAAACCCCTGAAACCGGCCAGTGTTTATGGTGGTAAAGTCCGATATCTTTGCAACAGTTATTTAAAGATATACCATGAGAAAAATAAGCTTAACATTTCTTTTTTGTTTACTAAGTTTTATGACTTTCGCACAAACATTAAAAGTAGTGATTAAACAGGATGGAAAAGTAATTGAACCCATAAATGATGTTTATGATCTGAAAAAATCACCTTTTGTATTTGAGTTTACATCGACCAATCTTGAAGGTTTTTTAGTAGGAGCGACGACGAATAAAGACATTTATGCAGGAGCTCTAGGGCTTTTCAATACCGAGGTTCCATGGTTCCAGAGTACAGGAATGGCGGAAGAACTCTATAATAAGGATAAAGAAATGTTTTTAATGGATTCCGCCCCTTCCTATTGGTATTATACAGATGCTAAAGATCACAGGTTCGATAAAAATCCTAAAGGTACTTTGAAACAATGGACAGCTACCCGTACTATTACAAGATTTTATGACATTATGGTAGATCAGCCTGTTAACTTAAAAGATTTTGGCGAAAGAATTTATGTATTGATGTATCAGCCTGAATATAATGCTGAATATGATTTAACTGGAAAGAAAAACCTGTTCCAGGGGACATTAAGATTTAAAGATTAATAATTGAACACCTAATTTTAAATTATATAGAAAAGGTCTGCTTTTACGATGTAAGCAGACCTTTTTGCTGTATTAATGTGGCTGATAATCCCGTAAAGTCGTATAGATTTTGAAGTAATTATCCCTTAATATTTTCAAAACTATCTGTGGAATCGGCGTGATCTGTGGGAACTAAAAACACATTGTATCTACTCAATACTTTACTTATTTTATTCTATAATCAAGCCGTATTCTATGGCCAGTTTAATAGCTGAACTAAGATTAGACGTCTGAAATTTTTCAATAAGGTTTTTTCGGTGGCTTTCTACAGTGTGTGGGCTGATGAAAAGCTTTTCTGCCATCTGATTGGTGGTAAGCCCTTTGGCAGCTTCGGCCAGAATTTCTTTTTCTCTTCGGGTTAGTTTGGGAACCTGGTTTAATCCATCAGCTGATTTTTTCTCCAATACTGATCTTGTTTGTGAGCACAAAAACTGGTTGCCAGTATATACGGTGCTAATTCCTTCCAGGATTTCAGAAACTGAAGCATTTTTTTGAATGTATCCTAAAGCTCCTTCAGCTAAAGTACTGTTGATAACAGGCAGTTCATTGTGAACACTCAACATAATAATCTGAAGATTCTCGTATTTTTTCTTTAAAGGTTTTATCAGTTCAATACTGTTGATGTCTGCCAGGTTTATATCCAGCAGTAAAATATCAACAGCTTGTTTTTTCAACCCTGCATTCATTTCCGAAGCATTTTTGTAGCAATCTACCACATCTATGCTCTCGTTATTTCCTAAAATATTCTTCAACCCTTCCAATAGAAGCGGATGATCATCTGTTATGGCTACTTTTATCATGTTTATTAATGAATAGGAATCTGAAGCTCTATACTCGTACCAATATTCAATTGGGAGTTGATATTCATTGTTCCTTTTAAAAATTGTACTCTTGATTCTATATTATGAAAACCTGCTGTTTTTCTAAAGTCTAAATTGGCAAGATCAAAACCTTTCCCATCATCTTCTACTGTAAGATTTAATATTTTATCTTCTTCACTGATCTGGATGATAATTTCTGATGCTTTGGCATGTTTTATAGCATTGTTGACCAATTCCTGAATGACTCTGTAAATAAGCAATTGTTTTTCTTCCGATAAGGAATTACTGTAATTGATAAATTCGGTATGAATGTTTAATGCACTGTTGGACATCCTTGAAGCAAACTCCTGAATGGCGGCTACCAAACCGTATTTCATTAATAAGTCAGGCATTAAATTATGAGCTACCCTTCTCAATTCTTCTACAGCTCCATCAATCTGGGTAATTGACTTTGAAATTCCATCTTCTATATTGTCAGATTGCTGAGGATCTAAAATAGACAACTGAAGTTTAGTTCCTGAAAGTAAACCACCTAATCCATCGTGAAGATCCCTTGCCAGACGGCCACGCTCTTGTTCCTGCCCTTCTAGCAATGCAGTAAGTGTAGAGATTTTGGAGTTTTGTTTTTCTTTTTCCATGGCTAGAGCATGCAGTTCATCCCTTTGTTTAATAGATTTTACACGCTGTTTATAGGCATAAAGCAATAAGAAAATCAGGACGATGAAGATGAAAATAAAAACAATATAATAGGTATTGATCTTTTCTTTGAAGGCCAGCAGTTTTTTATAACTGTTGATATCATTATTCTTTTGTTGGGTTTCCAATTTTGCCAAACGGAGCTGTTGTTCTTTTTTCTCTGACTCCAATTCTGAAAATTTTAACCGTTCACGCTGATTTTCTTCTACCAGTTTTAAGTTATTGTATACTTGCTCTCTTTGTGCTCTTAGGATATTAATCAACTTGATTTGCTGTGCTTTCTTATCACTTTCCAGTTGCAGTTTTATATACTTCTGTTCCTGTCGTTCTTTTTCAAACTGTGACTCTAATCTCTTGGTAATATCCAATTTTTCCTGATCGTAAACGCTTTTGTATTTGTCTACATAACTTTTATAATAAGTCAAAGCTTCTTTATAATTGCCTTGTTCTTCACTAATTCTGGATAACGATTCAAGAATAGATAATTCTATATTATGATCTCTGACCGGGCTTTTCCCAATTTCCATGGAAGCTTTCAGAAAGTAAGACTTTGCTACATCATAATTTTTATCCTGAATGGCCAGTTCTGCCAAAATCCCAAATGAAGAAGCAATATGAATAGGATCACCGGTTTCCAGACTTACCTTGTTGGCCAGTTGAGCGTATTGCATGGCCTTATCAGGGTTAAATTCAGTATATAAATTGGCTAAATTAATGGCTGCATAGGAAAGATTACTCTTATTAAGCATCGCTTCACTATTTTTATTGAAAGTCGTAATCGCCTGCAGATAGTATTGCTCTGTTTTATTTCTCAGTTGTATATCAGATGGGTTTTGAGCATACTTTTGTTCATACATGTAACCCATTCGCATATAAGCGTCAAAGATCAGGTTAGGATCATTTTGTTTAGATGCCAGTAACAGAAACTGTTTGCTGTATTTTTCTTCCAGCTGATACTCGTTCAGGTTGGAATAAATGGTAGATAATTCTTTAGCTACATTCCCAAATCGTCCATACAGTGTAGACGTTGTTGGTGAATTTTCATAATAGTTAATTGCTTTCAGATAAGCCGCAACAGCATCCGTGATTTTATTATTACGAGTGAGAATCCAGCCTTTTGCATACTCCATATAACCTTTCGCTTCATTGCTATTTGTCTTTAAGCTATACACCCTGGCCATTTCAAGACTTTTTGAAGACTCAGCTTCTTTATTATCCAGTCTGTAATTCATCGCCTGAACAGCATACAAAATAGTGGCATATTTCCCATCAGTCTGTTTTGTTGCGATGGAAATATTATAGGCCAAAATCTGATAGGATTTCGGTTTGAGTTTATGGAAAAATAAGGCCGTAGCATAACGGGGAGCCAGACTCAGCTGCTCTGTTGTTTTATCTGAAGCATTGTTATATTCCTTCTCTAATTTGTTTAAGACACCTTGTGCCTGAACAAAAAACGGAAAAATACATAAAGTGAATATCAATAATAACCTGTACATCAAACCCTTATCTCTATTAAATTTTATTGCTATAAAGGACGTAAATATAAGTAAAATACTTGCGAATCAATTTAGAACCATGTTTATTGCTATTTCAATGCACTATAATTATTAAACCTGGCATTTTTATTTTCTTATAAGCTGTAACTGATTTCCTTTTTTCACAAGGTCAAAATACATGGCTTTTGCTGGTTTGAAAATTTGTGTCGGTGTATCACAGAAGTCAGACTTGCCAATACTATCGATTTCCATTTGTATTCGATTCTTTTCAGTGAAATAATACTTCCCGTGTATTTTTGTAAAGCAATCGTTTCCACATTGCCAGGCATCATAACTATTAAAGTTTTCTGAGTCCAAAAAGTGTACTGCATGAAAATTGAAGATCACTGCCGTATCTCTTGGAGACATGTAATAGACTTTCGGGCCATCGGGAGTAAGAAGTCCGCCTTCGTTTACAATCCACTCAGTATTTTTTAAATAATTCGGAAAATTTGTTTTTTTTCGTGCAGATTTTTTGCAACTAAATATTGTCATTAACATAGAACACAGAAAGGGGAAAACGAAAATATTTTTCATGGCAATAATCTTTAAATTTATTTAATTTACTATTCCGTATACTCGAATTTTGTATTTAATTTTTCAAAAGCAATTTCCTTATTAATAATTTTTTTAAGTTCATCAAAAGTGAGCATGCCTTTAGCTTCAAATTCCCCTCCATTAGACGTTTTATAGGTGTATTCAAAAATATCACGGGTATAAATATCTTCTAAAATTTCAATTTGTTTTGGAGTTAAATATTTCCGGTTTGTGTTTAACTGGTTTTGCAGCTATGAATCTGAAGTGAGATTCGTCATTACATTTTATTTCTTTATTATAATTTCATCACTTCCAAAATCATTTTCCATCCATCCATGAAATCCCATACCCAATCCATCTCCATCAAGCGTATTCAATTCTTTTATTACATCATCATCTTTATACAGGACAATATTGGTTTCTAGTGTTAGACGATAATTTTCATTTTCTAACGAACCAAAAATCCCATCCATTTGCATCATCATTCCATAAATCGTATTGTCGATGGTTTGTAAATGAGCTTCACGAAGGGTTTCGTCTATTTCTGTCGGGATCTTTCCAATGGCATATTTCCTAATATTTTCAAAGATAATATATCCTGCTCCATGCTGCATCCACAGTTCACGATCACGTTCATCTGATGGCGGGTTTGCTAATTCTTGCTTCATACTATTAATGTTAGTAATTCTTTTATAATACAAGTAGATAAGTTCTCAAAAATTCATCAAACTTCAGCTATAAAGTATACTTTACTTTTGCTGATATTTTCTTCAGAATTGGATCTATAAAAAACAGATTCTCTTTTAATATTTCTGCTTTTTTACTCAATTTTATAAATTCTTTAAGCATAACCTTTTTTAATTTTTGTTCTATAGTTTTTATTCTTCCTAGATTGATAACCCGTTTTTATCTTCAAAAAACTTGTGGTATTACCATTTATATTTTTGCAAAGAAATTAAAGATTTGTTGAGCAATAAGTTTAGGGTGGGAGTCTAAATCATTGTTACTTCTGTCTTCGTACAATTCAATTCTTATGATTTTAACATCATTTGGTATTTTGTAGATCTCATCTTTTATATAATTATAACCCTGGATATTAGCACTTTCTTTACCTGGGATATTTTTGATCTCTACATAATATCTTAGGGTAATAGTATTTCCATTTTGTTCTCCTTTTTCAAAACGAATTTTTCTCACCTGATGCATGGCATGTCCGCTGGAACTAATATTTCCCTGTAGACGAAACTGTAGTGTTTCAGTATTTTTAGAAAGCATTAAAATCATAGGACTAAGATGCTCCGTAATAGCTTTACGGGTTGTATAGGTTTGGATTTTCCCTGTTTCGGGAATCTCTTTTGTAACCCG
Organism: Chryseobacterium sp. II3a; assembly: GCF_057815135.1. Taxonomy (NCBI): domain Bacteria; kingdom Pseudomonadati; phylum Bacteroidota; class Flavobacteriia; order Flavobacteriales; family Weeksellaceae; genus Chryseobacterium; species Chryseobacterium sp. II3a. Next base: position 515,319 of record NZ_JBYPZJ010000003.1, read on the forward strand.
TTTGGGTTCTGTATAAATCGGAGAAGTCTGCAATTTTTGGGTATTGCTTTTACATCCCAATAGTACAAAAGTTGAAGTTACAGCTATAAAGTATTTCACCCGCTTATCTTTAATAAATCTTTTAGCTAAAGATAATCAAAGGTGTCATGTCAAAATATCCCTGATAATGGTGGTTTTTGGACTTCCAAATTGGTCTGACTCTACGTATAGGATTCATTAATGAAAGTCATATAAAAATATAATGCCGCTAAACCTATGGCAATAATTCCAGAAATGAAAAATAAAAGAAAATAATAAATCGGCTTCTTATTTTTTTTCCGGATGGAGTTTATGATAAAAATAATCAACGTACATAAAAATCCCGCTCCGAAAAAGAGGGTCAAAATAGTAATGAATAATAGTCTCTCCAAATGTAAATCTACGGATGACAGCATATTTTAATATTTAATTTAGACATTAAGATGGCTGAAAGCTGTGAGCCTGATGATGGAAGTTATAATGATCATAATAATAACTAGTTATCTTTTTAATGTAAGATGATCATCGCTAATAATAACAAAAATTAACTTCCAACCTCCTTCTTCCTGCTTCCAACCTTTATACATTATTTTTTATATTCCTTCCCGGAATAGATATCAATATAATAGTACTGTGTTTTCTCTGAGCCAGACTTCACACTCACCAAGCCATCTGAATTGATGGACTGATAAGCTTTGGAACCAATACCCTTTTTCTTTTTATTGTCAAAAAGGGTATACAATCCCTCTTCTTTCTTCTGAAGTGCATAAATCCCTTTATCTGCATCCAACACGGAAATAGTATGATACTCAGGCTGTATTTCCCAGATCTTTTCACGACTATTCCATAAACCCATGGTTCTTAATTGCTTTTCATCTTCAATTCTGATAAGGTACAAATCATTCATTCCACTATAAGAATCTATTTTCCCGAACTTCCAGTTTTTGTCAATATATTGATCAGGTAAAATCATTTTTCTGTCAGGCCAGACCAGATATCCAACCTGATCCAACACTTTAAAATTATAAGTATCAATAGAATCTGTTACCTTTCCTTCTGTATCAATATATAGCCAATCATACGCCCAAACGTTATGATCATCATTAAAAACTCCTAATAAAAAATAAGGTGAATTGGTGATAGAATATACTAAGCCGGTATTTTTAATGAAATCAATCTGTGAAGCGGTTGCCTTGGTAATTTTCTTAGGAAATACCTTTTCATATTGTGGAAAAAGATATACATCATTGGTTTTACTGTCTGTTAAAAGCTTAGGAACCTCCGGTGCAAAACGTTCTTTATTCACTTCTTTTAGTATGATCGTTTCCTGTCCAAAAAGGATTGAAAGAGTCTCGGTACTTTTCAATTCGTTATGAATTGCTTTTTTCTGACCTAATTGATACATTGAAAAGTTGGTATTAGAGCCTTTGATAAACCGTTTATTTTCTAACAGCTCTGCAATATTATTTTCGATCTTATTAAGGCGGTTTCTTTTCATTTCATAAAGAGTTCCATTCCAAAATATATGGTTCTCATCTACTGAAATGAAATTGAGATAATAATTGCTCTCCAAATATGGAATATCTTCACGAAGCAAAACCTGTTGGCTTTCTACGATACCAATCTCTATTTTATGGTAAGTCTGTTCTTTTTGGACACCACTTCCCATGATATTCCAGTCCCATTTCCAGATCGGCATTTTCTTTTCGTATTCAATCTCTTTTTTATAAAATGTAAGGCCATTGACAACATCCAAATTAATTTCCTCCGCCGAATAATCCAATATTATTTTGCCGGTTTCATCTACAACAGCATATTCACTTTTTTCATTCACAACAACAGCAAAACCTGTAACCGTAAAGAGTGATGCACTTTGGTATCTTTGATTATTAACAGGTTTGAGGTTTGTCTTGTCTGCATAAGCAAACTTATTCTGTTGAGTTAAAAGGGGAATACTATTGATGATCTTCATTTTTGAAAGAACTTGTGAATGATTATCTTTTTTTTCCTGCGTACAGGCAGTCGCTGAGGTCAGCATTAAAAGGATACTGCATACTGTTGTTTTCATCTTCGAAAATTTATTCATCATATTGGTCAATATTAAAAAGAAGTGAAGAACACCACAATCCCGATTATCAGCCATATTTCAGGAAAGGTTCAGCATAGAAGAAAAACTACAGATATTTTATCAGTTGTTTTTTTATATTTTCGTTATTTTGCATTCGTTATCCTAAAAAGATTAGGAAACTCTTAGTATAAATACATATTAATCATGAGATTAGGATATTTATCCTTTTTTTTCATAGCAGTATTCCTTTTTTCTCTCGGATGCTTCTATTATTACCCTTTCTTTTCAGATGACAGTTTGATTTCATTACGATATGCACAGCGTTTCATTGAAGGAAAAGGTTTAACCTGGAATGATGGACATCCGGTTGAAGGATATTCTAATTTACTTTGGGTTTTGGGAGTATCTGTATTAGGCAAATTAGGCATGGATCTGATTCTTGCAGCCAGAATTATAGGCATTTTGTGTTCATTGGGAATATTGGGAGCTATTCTTTATTATTTTAGAAATAAAAATATACAAAAGGAATATGTTTTCCTGGGAGTTACATTATTAGCCACTACTCCATGTTTTGCTGTTTGGGCAATAGGTGGATTGGAACAGCCTTTATATGTGTTACTTCTGACCTTGGTTTTAATTGAGGTTTCAAAGATCATTAACGACCAGAATTTCAAAACCGTATATCTGTTATCATTTTGGTTAGGCCTTTTAGCACTGACCAGACCGGACGGGTTTTTATTTACTTTACTTACAGCAGGATTTCTATTGTTAGTCTATAGAAAAAAGAAAGATCAGTTTATTAAAATAGGAATCGCTGCTGCCATTATTCCAACATTATTTTTATTGGGGCAGCTTGCATTTCGCTATAGCTTTTACGGGGAACTGGTTCCTAACACGGCTTTGGTGAAGGTAAAAGTGACCATTCATCATGTTTTACGCGGTGGATTTTATAATTTTAAAGCATTCTTTGGTACTCTCTTATTGTCAGCATTAGGATTAATATCCCTTTATAATCTTGTAAGGAAAAAAAATCTTTTCGGATACTACTTATTACTGTTAGCAACAGCCTGGGTTGGCTATGTGACTTCGGTTGGCGGAGATATATTTCCAGCTTTCAGACATTATTATGTTGTACTTATACTGTTTGTTTTCTCAATTATTTTTGGATTGCATTATTTTAAAAAGATCAATCTTACCTCAAAAAAATTGGGCTGGAGTCTGGTTCTCATTTTAATACTAAATGCGTTTATGCAGACTCTAATTATGGATAATAAATATGCCAATGATGAAAGATGGGAGTTCAGAGGAATGAAACTGGGAGCAACGTTGAAGAAAACCTTTCCTAATCAAACCTTGCTTGCCGTTACTGCTGCCGGCTGTATTCCTTATTCATCTGAGCTGCCTGTTGTAGATATGCTGGGCTTAAATGATTATTATATCCCAAGACATCCGCCTAAAAATTTCGGGAACGGATCTTTAGCGCATGAACTAGGTGATGCTAACTATGTTATGAGCCGAAATCCTGACATTATTATTTTCCATATTGGAGGTGAACTCAACTTTAATATTGGTGATCAGCTGAAAACCAATACACTTTTCAACAATAATTATATTAGAGTAAAAGCAAGGGGAAAAGATCAGGAATATCAATTATTTTTTAACAAATACGGGAAAAATACGGGGATTAAGAACAAGGGAAATCAATTAATTATTCCCGGATATCTGTTCCAGGCTTCATCAGATAACCTAAGTGTATTTTCTGAAAATAAACTGGTAAAAACAATGGATAAGGGGAAATCTTATATTCTGTCTATTGACAATCTTCCATCGGGAAATTGGAAAATTGTAGATTCAGAAAAGAGAAATGCAGAATTAAATACTGATATTCATATGAAAGATGGGCAGTTAACCCTTGAAATTATCCCGCAAAGCAATATGTTTTTAGAAAGTATTGTCCTGGAAAGGGTATATTGATATTTTTTTCGTACTTTTGCAAACTATTATTCCTAATGTCTTTAGGAAACCATAAACAGATATTGATAACAAAAACAATAAAAAAGCAAAACAATGCCAAAATTAAAAACGAAATCAGGTGCTAAGAAACGTTTTGCTCTTACCGGATCTGGTAAGATCAAAAGAAAAAACGCTTACAAAAGCCACATCTTAACTAAGAAAGAAACTAAGCAGAAGAGAAATCTTACTACTACTTCTTACGTAGCTAAAGTGGATGAGAAAAGCGTTCAACGTCAATTAGCAATTAAGTAGTTTTTATAAATCTATATTCGGTTTATAAGAATTCAAAACAAATTCAACAATTTAACCCTGAAACGGTGCAAATAAAGAGTAACATCAGTTACCGCCCTTTTCAAAAAAACAATTTAAATTATGCCAAGATCAGTAAATGCGGTAGCTTCAAGAGCTCGCAGAAAGAAAATTTTTAAGCAAGCTAAAGGTTTTTTCGGTAGAAGAAAGAATGTTTGGACAGTAGCTAAAAACGCGGTAGAAAAAGCAATGCAATATGCTTACCGTGGTAGAAAAGAGAAGAAAAGAAACTTCAGAGCACTTTGGATCACTCGTATCAACGCGGGAACTAGAGAGCACGGAATGTCTTACTCTCAATTTATGGGAGCTCTTAAAAAGAACAACATTGAGCTTAACAGAAAAGTTTTAGCAGATTTAGCAATGAATCACCCTGAAGCTTTCAAAGCTGTTGTAGATCAAGTAAAATAATGTAGAATACTATTTTTGTTATCAATATAGTCCCGGGTTTTCCCGGGATTTTTTGTTTATATTTAAAGACGTTGCCTGAGGTTCAATACTTTGATACAGAATGTAAAAAATAAGCCTGAAATGATATTGAGATGAAAATAAAATTAGTTTTAAGGTCAAATAATACTACAGATCATATCATTATCAAAAAATCAATTAAATAGAAATAAACAACACTTATTTGTGAAATAAAATCCTGATTAATCCTTATATTAGCAATCGAAAAATAATTCAATTGAATAAATGAAAAAGATCGCTGTTTTTTTATTTACCTCGCTAGCATTGCAAAATATAGGAGCTCAAAATTTTATACAAGCTTATAAAAACAGAGCGGATATGGTTTCTCAAACCAATATTACAAACAATCTTACTTATTTTGAAAGTCTGGGCGTAAAAACAACCGGATCAACGGCAAATACCAATGCTCTGAATTGGTTGAAAAATAAATATCTTTCTTATGGGTATACTGCAAGCCAGATTGAGGAAGATCCTTTTACTTACCAGGCTTTTAATGGAACTTCTATTAGTTCTAAAAATTTGGTCATTACGAAAACAGGAACTGTTTATCCTGATAAATATGTAATTATCTGTGGGCATTTTGACACCATTATCGGGCCTGGAGTGAGTGATAACGGCAGCGGCACTTCTATTCTTTTAGAGGCAGCAAGAATATTGCAAAATGTTCCTACTGAATATTCCATTAAGTTTATTCATTTTTCCGGAGAAGAACAAGGATTGAAAGGCAGCTACCATTATGCAGACAATATTGCCTACCAGGGAAGTACCCGTAAGCTGGATATCAAATTAGTATTTAATATTGATCAGGTAGGCGGTCAGCTAGGTAATAACAACAATACGATAATATGTGAAAAAGACATCAGCGGAATGTCTGGGAATAATGCAGCATCAGCTACTATTACCCAGGAACTGGCTGCTTGTACCGGACTTTATTCTCCACTTCTGACTTCTATTTCTAATGCCTACAGTTCAGATTATATCCCTTTCGAACAGAAAGGAGAAATTATTACCGGCTTTTATGAATATATCAGAAGTGAAAACGAACACACAACAGACGATACTTTTGCCAATATAGATCCCGTTTATGTCTTCAATGTAGGTAAAGCCGCTGTAGGGGCATTACAACATTTTGCGGTTGCTACAACTACCAATAATATTCTGGGAACCCAGGAAACTACAGGTCAAAAATTATCAGAAGATTTTACCATTTATCCTAATCCGGCAAAGAACCTATTAACTCTGGAGCTTCCAAAAAAGACACAACAGTTTACTATTGAAATTTCTGATATGACAGGCAATATCATACTTCGTGCTGAGAATCAGAATAAAATAGATACTACTCCATTGAATAATGGGATGTATATGATTTCAGTAAAAACAAATAAAAACCATCTTACTAAAAAGCTGATCATTCAAAAATAACTCATAGGTGTTTCTCGGTTTTGGTAATATATATTAAGTCTTATAAATTATACGATGAAAAAAATAACCTCCTTTTTACTGGTTGCTATAGCCTCACATACTATTAGTGCCCAAAGTTTTATCCAAGCCTATAAAAACAGAGCTGAAGCTGTATCTCAGACGGATATTATCACCAATCTGCAGGAGTTTGCCAGTTGGGGAGTCAAAAAAACAGGGACTCAAGCCAATACCAATGCCCTGAACTGGCTCAAAAATAAATATCTTTCTTATGGATATACCGCCAGCCAGATGGAGGAAGATACTTTCTCCTTTGGAAATACAACTTCAAAAAACTTAATTATTACAAAGACAGGAACAGTATATCCTAATAAATATGTGATTATCTGCGGGCATTTTGATACAATTACTGGTCCGGGAGTGAATGATAACGGAAGCGGTACTTCTATCATGTTAGAAGCTGCTAAAATTTTAAAAAACGTTCCCACCGAATATTCCATTAAATTTATTCACTTCTCTGGTGAAGAGCAAGGTCTTTTAGGAAGCTATCATTATGTAGATAATGTTGTTTATCAAGGAAACAATCGTGTTCTGGATATTAAACTGGTTTTCAACCTGGATCAGGTAGGTGGCGTGATGGGAAATACCAATAATACGGTATATTGTGATGAAGATCAAGACGGGCTTCCAGGTAATAATGCAGCGTCCGCAGCAATTACTCAGGAATTAAGGAATTGTACGGCCTTGTATTCAACACTTCAGACTGCTGTGGATCCTGCTGAAGATACAGACTATATCCCATTTGAGGAAAGAGGTGAAATCATCACAGGTTTTTTTGAAAGAATCAGAAGCTCATTTCCCCATACGGTTAATGATACTTTTGCCAATACTGATCCGGTGTATATTTATAATATTGGAAAGGCTGCTTTAGGAGCTTTGCAGCATTTTGCGGTTGCCACTACCCAAACTTTGGGAACCCATGAGCTTCCGGCAAAAAATAATTTAGAATCTATAAAAGTCTATCCTAATCCGGCAAAAGATTTCATCAACATTGAATTTCCGGATTCCAAGATAAAGAATTTTAGTTTTGAAATTACTGATTTTGAGGGACACTCTTTGTTTAAGACAAATAATGAAGCTAAAGTTAATATTTCAAAACTTGGAAATGGTGCGTATGTTGGGGTAATAAAAGCCGGAGACCAAACTGTAGTCAGGAAAGTTATTGTAGCTAAATAATAAAAAATCTTTTTTTAAATAATTAACCCTTTGAAATAATTCAGAGGGTTTTTATTGCTCGATATATTAGTACCAGACAAAGTACATACCACTATCCTACTACTTTTTCACTTTTTCTTGCATAAAAATTATGGCATCCATAAAATTTTAAACACTTTATTGTGATTTATTTACTACATTCGTACAACCATTTAAAAATTAATTATATGAAAAGAATTACCACTCTTTTATGCACTTCATTGATTGTGCAGAGCATTGCTGCTCAAACTTTTATTCAGGCTTATAAAGACAGAGCCGATATGGTCACCCAGACTAATATCACTACAAACCTTCAGGATTTCGGTAACTTTGGGATTAAAAAGACCGGTTCTCAAGCCAATACTAATGCCTTAAACTGGATCAAAAACAAGTATCTTTCGTATGGTTATACTGCCAGCCAAATTACTGAAAGCCCTTTTACTTACGGATCAGCAACTTCAAAGAACTTAATCATTACTAAAACCGGGACTCTTTATCCTAATAAGTATGTAATTATTTGTGGACATTTTGATACCATTAACGGACCCGGGGTAAATGATAATGGAAGTGGTACTTCTATTATTCTTGAAGCAGCCAGAATATTACAAAATGTACCTACAGAGTATTCCATTAAGTTTATTCATTTTTCCGGTGAGGAACAAGGATTGATTGGAAGTTCTCATTACGTGAATAATGTGGTTTATCAAAACGGAGTTCGCAAATTGGATATAAAATTGGTCTTTAACCTAGATCAGGTAGGAGGCGTAAAAGGAAATAACAATAATACGGTATACTGCGACGAAGATCAGGGAGGTCTTTCCAGCAATAATGCTGCATCAGCTGCCGTAACACAACAGCTCAGAAACTGTACAGCGCTCTATTCTCCACTTCAGACTGCTGTAGATCCTGCTGCAGATACTGACTATATCCCTTTTGAGCAGAAAGGAGAAGTTATTACCGGCTTTTTTGAAAGAATAAGAAGCACATTTCCCCATAGTTCCAAAGATACTTTTGCGAATGTAGACCCTGTATATGTTTACAATATCGGAAAGGCCACCGTAGGAGCTTTACAGCATTTTGCAGCAGCCTCTACCACTTTAACAGTGAACAAGTCAGCATCACAAAACACATTAGAAAATGTGAAATTCTACCCTAACCCGGCCCATAATATCCTTAATATTGAATTACCGGATAAAACAGCCAGCTTCAGCTTTGAAATCACCAATGTGACAGGAAGAACCTTATTGAAGGTGAACAATGAAACTAAAATAAATGTTTCTACATTGGATAGAGGGGTTTATGTAGGAATTTTAAAAATTGGAGATCAGACGGTTGTGAAGAACATTATGATTGAGAGATAATTAGATATTTTATTTAACAAAAAACAGAGCAAAATGCTCTGTTTTTTTGTTTTTACTATTGTTCTGCAACTATCTATCTATTTATGGAGAAGAAACCGGAAACTAATACCAATGAGAGGATGGTTTTATTTTAAGTGAAAGCTGGTTTTTCGTCTGAATAAACAATCTCTATAAAATCTTCTCCTTTAAACTCAAAATATAAATATTTATAACTAGTATTAAGTTTTATACGATTTCTTTTGCCATTATATCTAATAATAATTTCTTTAGCTTTTTGAGGGTAATTTAATTTTATATATTGAGATTTCTTTTTCAATTCCCCATTGTTAGAATAAATTAAATCTCCATTATCTGTAACTAAGGTAATATCTTTTCTTAGTCCTTTTTCATTATATAGATATAATAATATTTCTTTTCCTGAAAATGTAGAGGACATTTTATTTTCAGGGATATAGGTATATCTTATTTGATTAGATGTACAACTTACATGTAACAATAAAATAAGTATGAGTAAGAAATTAATCTTTAATTTTTTCATCCGGAATATTTTGAATTATTATCTGTTTGCTCTGGTATCGTCTCTTTAGATAGCCATATTTATTCTGAAATATAAGTTCTTTATAAGAACAGATTGCTATGAAAAGCAACCTGTTTATATTAATCTAGACATGAGCAAGATGTTCTTGTCGGAAGGTAGACTTCTGGAGAGTTAACATCCACCACACGATGCAATCGTGCGGGAGCGAAGGTAATTATACCGATTCTGTAATATGGTATTATTTATTTTAAGTACACTTTGAACACTTGGCATAGGAGAAATTTGATTTCCTGCTGAATTAAAATAAATACTGCTACCAATATTATCTATTAACCTACCTTCATTATTAGAAGTACAATGCGAACCAATACAAACATTACCATAATTTGTTCTAAGTGGTAAACCTGATTCAGATCTTACAATATTTTCTACATGAGTACCATAAATTTCTGCTGTTGTAGAATTATCTCCAAATCTAGTATCTGGTTGTGCGACTTGTCCCAATGCAAAATATCCATAAACATGCCCCATTTCATGTGCAATAGTTGTGTATAAAGGCGAATATTTTGCATCATTTCCGAGCATAGTCTCAACCCCTTTACTTGATGAGAAATCTAACTCAATTATATTACTTATTCCATATTTCACTTGGGATTTATTACCTTGATTAAAATAAACATCTCTCACTTTTCCATCATTACCTTGAGCTTGATCAAAGTAACCAATCATAGTATTTCCTATAGAAGTATTTTTGTCTAAATGGTTCAATCCTGCTATAGTCTGAACAACATAGTCTGATAAGTTAGTATTTGAATCTACATTTGTCCATTTTCCATCTACTTGATGCTGTGTAGCTCCATTATGATATCTGTATTGAGTCCCATTTTGATCATTTATATATATCCATTCTCCATTTATATCAATAAATTTAACAGGGTTATTTGCTACATAGCTGTAAGGCGAAATAGGAAAATAATTCTCACTATAATTATCTAATACTCCCCATCTTCCCAAATCTGGCATATACATTCTTGCACCATAATCATACATCCCAGTCTCTTGTAGTTCTTTTCCATTGTACTTATATTGGTAGTATTATAATGAATTATAGCAAGGATAATGATTATTTTCTTCTAAGTTTTTTTATATAATCAAATAATTCTTTTGTCATTTCGTAATATTGACCATTAATATTAATTGTAGCTTGATCTCCACAAAAATTAAACCTTTGTTTCTTAAAATAAATTTCGCCCTTAAATCTAATATTTACATGAGGCTCGTCACTAATGCTTTTTAAACATCTAGTGAATAAATAAAAATCTCGATTCTGCTTATTATTTAATTCAATCTTCTTTAATTTATCTTGAAAAGCATCAAGTAAATTACTACAACTTATTGAATATGGAGTTGTTGCATCAATTGGCGCAATGTAAATATTACTTTTTTGTCCTTTCCCAAATGAAAACATTAAAATAAATAATATTAATAAAACATTAACTTTCTTAATTACCATTTTTATTTTTTTTAGGTACAGTGATAATAACTTCTTCAATTTTTGGAAATGTACTTGTACTTGGAGATACCTTTTCATTTACATCAGATGCTTTATACGGGTGTCCTCCGTGGTCATCTCTTGTCATTTCTCCTTCTTCAATTAAACCTAGTTTTTTTGCTGTTTCTTGTTCAGATCCTTTAATTACTCTCTCTTCTTCCTTATTAGAATAAGGATTGTCCTTATCAGCTTGCGAATTTTCCGTATGTTGTTTGGGATTATTTAAGGCGTCCAACATATGGTCTCCCTCATGATTTAGTATAAGTGTTGGAGTTAGTGAAACACTTTTGTTAGTTTCAATTCCCTGTTTATCATTCCATTGTATTTCTTTTTCAGTGTATGAAGCAGAACTTGACCCTGATGTTTGGGATATTATTATTTTCTCCTTATGACTCTCTAAACTATTTATAATTCCATCTGCATTATTTTTTTAAGTGTAGCAACTGATTTATAAAATTTTTTATAAAAGTATTATTCCCCTTATATGTACTACCTGTCTTATAATCATACGTCATAAGTTTTCCTTTACTATTTTTATAATGTATAATTATATCTCTCCCATCCGGATCAATAAATAGTATAGGGTTATCCATAGCATAGTTATAAGGTGACCACCTTCTATATTTCTCCGCCAGCGGATCCACAACGCCCCAACGTCCTAAGTCAGGCATGTAAAATCTGGCTCCATAATCATACATTCCTGTTTCCTGAAGCTCCTTTCCATTGTACTTGTATTGATAAATAGCCACCAATTTGGCGGCTATATTATTTTATGATTATAGAGTTTATTTTTTCCCCAATGTTAGTTTTATCATGTATTCTCTCAAACTATCATTTACAAGATATTTTTTCCCATTTAATTCTATAACTCCAATACCGGAACAAAAATCTAACTTTTTAGAGCCGTCATAAACAAATCCATATAATCTTGCATCTACATCTAGATTATTTTTTACTGGTTCTAGCTTAGAAAAAATATTTATTAATTTATTATTTTCATCGTTAGACAAAGTAAGTTGTTTTTTATTGGGATGTAATCTTAAACTATCACAATTTATTGACCTTACCGGACTAAGTCTCATATCAATATAATACATTTGTCCCTCTTGCTTTTGACAGCTAAGAACTAAAAACAAAAAAATTGTGAGAAATAATTTAAATATAACTTTCATTACTATTTTTTCTTTTTAACGGTTATTATCACCTCTTGGATTTCAGTTGGTTTTGGTTTTGTTGTATTTACCCCTGCTGTATCATATAACTCTCCTCTATGATCTTTCCTAGTGACTTCTTTTCCTTTTATTAGCCCTAGTTTTTTAGCCGTGGCTTGTTCACTTCCTTGTATAACTCTCATTTCTTCGGCATTATCATAATTATCTCCTGTAGGTTTTAAGACATTCATTATATGTTTTTCCGGATCCCTAAAGTAATTATTTGCATGATCAAATTCGTGGTCTAAAATAGCTGTTGCTGTTAGTTCTTTGCCATTTGTAGTTCTTAAACCTTTAGTAGGTTTCCATCTAATTTTATCTTTATTGTCGAAATTAGGTCCATCCTTGTCATTATAACCATTATCTGTTACATATACTTTCTCCTCTCTTGAATCTAAAGCCTTAAGGTTACCTCCTGCCCCAGATTCAATTAATGCCTTTGCTGCTCTATGAAAGGCAACCAAGTACTTATTTTTTCCAGTGTAACCTGCACCATATTTATAATCATATGTATGCATTTTTCCATCTGAAGCCAGATACCAAATTATAACATCATTTCCATCTGGGTCTAAATATTTAATGGGATTATTGACCGCATAATTATAACCAGAGAAAGGAAAATATTTTTCAGCTTTATTATCAATTACTCCCCATCTTCCCAGATCCGGCATATACATTCTCGCACCATAGTCATACATACCCGTCTCTTGCAACTCCTTCCCATTGTACTTGTAATTAAACTATCTAATCAAACAAAGAAAAGCTGCCAATGGCAGCTTTTCTAGCTATTATTAAGGTTCTGAACTCTTACATTTTTCAAAAAATTCACTTATTTGTTCTTTATTCTCAACAAATTTACCATTTTTAAAATATGCATATTCACCATATACGACTGATTGATTCTTTATTTCAAAACTGTCTATACGATAATCTGATGTCTTTAATAAATTATCTAAAATTTTTTTCCCGTAATCACTTGTTTCATTAGTTGCATCTGTAAAATAAAAAACAGGGAAACCTTTATATTGATAAGACTTATAAACAGGTAATTCATTATTATATAGCATCCTATCTACAGAAAAAATTACCTCTTCATCACATTTTCTAATAAAAGTGATTCCTATATATTTTATCTTTTTTCCATCATTGATAGTTCTATCTAAGATATTATAAAATTTTATATCTACTTTTTTATTTAATTGTGCAGAATTACAACTAAAAATAGAAAGTAAAAAAAAGAAAAGACTAATTTTTTTTATATTTTCCTTCATAAGCTTTTAACATTGTTGTGTTATCATAAATAATTGTTGTATTATGCTTAGGAACACTGATAAATGTTGTTCCGTTAGGTGTTGCAGCTTTAATATCCAATGCTTTCACCGTTTTCCCAACCTCAAAAGAATAACTATTTTCTTTTGTTGGAATTTTGCTTAGATAAACTCCACTTGGATTTAATGGCCCTGTACTTAAAACACCTGGTCTCAATGTAGTTGTTTCTAATTTATCATTATGGGTATGCCCTTGTAAACTTACCTTAATTGATTGGTTATCATAAACTGGTGATATTGTACTGCCATCCTCAGCACCTGAATATACAACGGTATGATCTCCTCCTGATAAGTTTGCCGTTTGAATACCCATTTCAGCGTCTATATCTCCTGAAGCAATCCAATCAGTAGCCTGATTGAAATAATTTAATCCTGCATCCTGATCAGATCCAAAGTCTAGAAATTTTCTTGTTCCATCAGTTTGAGTATGTTTTTCAACAAAGCCCTTTTCACCAATTGTATAGCCACCATCATTATCAGCTTTTAAATTTCCTTTATTATCAAAATTTTTAGAAGTGTATACTACATCTGTATTTGATGGTGCTTTCCAAGTCAATTCTCCTTTTTTATTCAATTCATAAATATCCGTACCTTGTCTTCCATCCGGGTCAATATACCTCAAAGGATTATTAAATGCATAGTTGTATGGAGACCATCTTCTCATCTTCTCCGCTAACGGATCCACAACTCCCCATCTTCCCAAATCCGGCATATAAAACCTCGCTCCGTAATCATACATACCCGTCTCTTGAAGTTCCTTACCATTGTACTTATAATTTAAATATCCATTTAAAAGAGCCTTCTTTCCTCCGATATGATTCAAACCAAAAGGATAATAGTTGTTTGTATCTGTTACTTCAAGAACACCCGCACTATCTTTAGCAAAACTCACTCTTGTATTTCCTAAATGATCTTTATACTGATAAATATAATGATTTTCTGTGAAACTATAAAAACCTTCTGAGGTAGGTACAAAATCTAACTTCCAGGATCCTGATCCTGATATCAATGTATTTTCTGTTTTCTGATAAGCCTGTTCTTCATAAGCAAAGCTTGTTTTATCCAATAACACAGGTCCTATTAATCCATTATCATAGTAGCTGTATTGAAAGCCATCAAGATAATCTATCATGGTTGTTTTTCCTATATCTCCATCTCTTGCACTGTACTTCGTTGTTCTGAGTTTTGTTCCGTCTGCACGATATAAATAACTTATATTAGTATTATAATTCCATCCCAAAAGCTTCTGAGTGATGAAGAACTGATTAGATAAATTAAGATAATTATAATATATAGAATTGATATTTTTATCCTTCATACTCGTCATATTCCCATTCCCATCATAATCAATCAGATTATTTCCACCCTCATACCCTGTATCATTCATAGCAGATTCTATGACCTGGTTTAAACGGTTTCCTGTGTATTTATATTCAAGATCATCTACCAAAGTAGAAGTTCCTCCTGATACAGGAATTGCTTTTCGTTTAAGGGTCGTGATATTTCCATTTTGGTCATAGGTAAGATATTCATCAAAATTACCATTATCAGGATTGGTGGCATTGGGTTCTGAGTAAAAACCGTTTTTTAAGCGATTCAGGGGATCATACTCATAATTGTATCTTTTCAGAACGTCTTCTGATGAATTTTTCCAGTCTATCTCTGCTATATTTCCATTAAACCTGCCCGGTGATTTTGCATAGTTTAATGGATTATTGTACTTTATTCCGTACCCAAATAATTTCCCATTCAGCGCGGCAGGATCATTGATCTGAGTCAGCCAGCCACGGATATTATATTTATAATCTATCTGCTGAAGCGGAGATCCTAAAGCAACTCCACCTACCTTTTTAGATTCAAGCTGTGACAGTTCATTATACTTATTCTGGGTAAGGATTTCCACAGGATTAGAATCTACCTGGTGTTTGTGCACCAGCAGCCTGTTCTGGTGGTCATATTCAAAGTTTTCTGTAATGACTTTTTCTGTGTCTGTTGCCAGCCTTTTATGCCTGGTGACAACGGTTTGAGCTACTCCTGCAAAATCCAGTCTGGATTCTGTTTTGGTATACCCGCCCAAGTGATTGATAGAATGAGTGCCAATCACTCTTCCTTTGGTATCATAATAGCTGTAGTTTTTGGTCCAGTTGTCATCTTCAATATTTTTTACCAGGCTCATTACGGTAAGTCCTTTGGTACTTTTTCCTTCGGAAGAGACGGTTTCTTTTAAAATTTCTGCATCCTGAATGGTTGAAGGAAATGGTGGATTAAAGCTATACCCAGGATAAGTATCGTAATAACTGACACTTAAAATAGTGGGAATTTCACCTACAAAGGCACTATCGGTATAATACACAGTGATCCCACTTCGGGTAAATCCTGTTGTATTTCTATCTTCTGTAATCACCAGATCCTTGATCTGATTCTGCCTGCCAGCTCTATCACCACCTGTTAAAAATCCTGTATAAACCACTCTCCCCAATTGGTCGTATTTGGTAATAAGCCATTTATTAGCATCCCTAAGGTTGGCATCCTGGGTCAAGATCAACCTGTCTGATTTATCATATACCATATACTCCCAGCCTTTGCCGGGAAGCTTCTTTTCTACAAGCCTGTTTCTTCCGTCATAACGATACTGGTAGCAAAGATCATCAAGAAGAATATCATTAACAGGCTTATGAATAGCATTGGGAGGAAGTACAAAAGCCAACTGGTCGTATTCATTATACACATAATACGTATCCCAATATGCAGGGCTTGTCGTTTTTCTTACCAGTACAACCTGTCCTTTGCCATTTTTAAATTCTATAGTTTGGTTGCCATCTTCGTCAGTAACCGTATTTTTATACAATGTTGCCGGAGCATATACTACACCTGGAGATAACCTTACAGTACTTTTTGTGGCTCCTTTTTCCCAAGTGGTGGTCGTAATAAACTGATACACTTCATCAGCTATATTAGCTTCATAACTAAATTTCACAGGCTTAGCATTCCAGTCATTACCCACCTGAATCTGCTGCTGGATTCTGTCTAATGGAGAATTCTCCAATACTTTCTCTGAATAGATTTTTTCTGAACCATAAGGCGTATTGGCAGCATTGGATAACGGATTGGGAATAATACCGCCATTCAGAGTTCCTGATTGAGGCACGGGAAGATAATCTTTAACCTGTCTTCCAAATTGGTCATATTCAATATGAACTGCTACATCTTTTCCCAGAGGAGATGCTTTTACATTGACCACCTGCTTGGGTCTTCCCAGTCCGTCAAAATACTGAACGGTTTCTGAGGTTTTTGTGGTAGAAGTCCCATTGTAATCCAAATAGGTCTTGGATTGGATATAGTTTTCTTCCTGGGTAAGCTGGGCATATGCTGAATGGCTTATCAGCAGCATGCCTATGGGAATGAGTATTTTTTTCATCGGTGTTAGTTTTTATAGTTGTATTTAATTTCCTTTAATATCTTTCCGTTAGCATCCACTATTTTTTCAAGTCTATTAGCTGTATCATAGAGATAACTTTCTCTGATGCCGGATGGTGGAGTGATGCTTCTTACGCCAATTAAAGGGTCGTAGGTGTAAGTGGTAATCTGATAGTTAGGCAAACTTTCTCTAAATACGTTAAATGCAGTAAATAAAGCTGCTTCATCATTGTTTCTCTCAGCTGCAGCATCTGTATTAGAGGCATTCACTATGCTGTCTATGAATGATTGTGAAATGTTTTCCAGTTTTGCATTTTCAATCTTGGCAATAGGCTGGGTTTGATTGTATCCCCAGATAATAACCGTTGAAGCACCACCTTTAGTAGTATACTGCTGGACATTTCCCTTAGAATCATATTTGTCATATTTTACTTCATTAGCTACTGATGAAGGATTCTGAAGATCGTAGGATAAAACTGAGGTTGGAAGCAAATGTGTAGGATCATCGTATTTGATTCCTGTTTTTGCAATAGTTGTTCCAACATCATTATTATTCAGTTTTTTGATGACGGTTGTTTCTAAAGGGATACCTATCATATTGGCATTAATCAGTTTTTGATTTCCTTTTTCATGAGCATATTGGTTAGCCACTGTCTGAATCACTTGGTCAGGAAACGTAGTCTTTTCTAAAGTAAGATTAATAGGTTTCTGAACATCGCTAAGTGAATATTCATTATTTACATGGGTAATCATTGTATTTCCAGTAATATAATCCTTTGTAATGACTTCATTCAATAAGAACTTTCCGGATTGTACAGGATATGAACCTAATACTCTTGTTGAATAAAAAATAGATTGAGTTCCAGCTTGTTCATATATTCCAATTTTGGCAGAAGGAACTACCATGCCCGGATTATTATAGGTATTTGAAGACAAAGCATTTTTTAAAAGACTAAGATTATATTTATATATTGTTTCCTTGAGCACAGTATTACTGTTATCCGCGTATGATTTTTCAGCAATTAAATTTTTATTTCTGAAACGATAAGGATTGAATCCATTTCCTAATACCATAGAGATATCCATGGCATTATCTTCCTTTTCAAACTGATAAACTTTTCGTCCTTTGCCCGGGATATATTCCGTTACATATTCATAATTAACTACATCCTTGCCTAATAAACTTGAATTGATTGCCTGATCTGCACTTAATGTGTACATACTGCATAAAACAGGAACTGAACTTGAGCTTTGCACCGGTTTAGGTGTTATCTCTAAAAAGCTCAATGGAGAGGCAAAATATCCTGATGATCTCTCGCCTGCAATCTCCGGATTATGGTATTGAAAATATTTTTTGGTATAATTATGGACACCATCAAAATCTTCAATGTTTTTTATCCTTAACCCTCCAACAATATTATTTTGATTGTTCTGTTTATTGTATTTTATTTTATAGACTTTCAATGAAACAAAGCAGTTTCCTTTTCTTTCTGTTCTTATTCTTTTTTTAGCTCCAGGATTCATGAAAAATTTTCCATCAGTTGATGTTCCTGCTGTGCTGCCTCCGTTAAATACAGTTAATATCTCCCAGTGGTTATTGATGAACTCCTCCAAATATGCTGTTCCCATACTACTTTCGTTATCGGGAAACTGATTTGGAGTCTGATTGGAACAGCTATTGAAAAATTCCATTCCGATCTCTTCACCTTTTAATACGTCAATATCTATATAAAAATATTCATTTACAGGAGTGGTAATTGTTATCGTCTCGTATTCAGATTGAGTATTGTTGTAGGCATTGTTGATAAAACTATAGTTACTTTCTTCTTTCTGTGGGATAAGTAATTGATCCCAGATTGTATTATTTTCAAATGTAAATGAGGAAGATCCTCCTGTGGGATAAACGATTTTCTTTAAAATATAAGCCTGGCTATAATTTTCATCCACGCTTCTGTCTGCTCCCTGGGTATGATTTTTATTAAAATAGCGCATGTTAGGAATCAGACCGATATTTCCATAGATTTTTCCATTAAAATATCCCCATATATCCTGTGCAAAACTGCCCAAATTAGGTCTTACAGTCTCATTATATTGAAATGAATATGTATTCTTTTGGAGTTTATCTTCTAGCCCTAACAGTTTTAACCTGTAATTTTTATAATCAGAGTTAGATGATGGCTGATTTGATATAAAATAATCATGAGTCAGCTCCAAGTATTTAGTAACCGTATTATTCTTATTGTTTATAACTTGGATATTATCAAGGGCATAGGTTGAGGAAGGGGTATCAGATGAAAGATCCTTCCTTCCTGACGTCCCATTTATAATATTTTTATAATTTAATTTAACCGTCTCATTATTATAAGTTATTTCAGTAAGGAGTGAATCAAAATACCGATTTACCGTTACTCCATCAACATCCTGTTGACCTGTAATACACGGATCGCCTGCTCCTGAAGGAACCGGATAATAATAATCTGTGAAGGAATAACTTATATTCTTATAAGACATCGTTTTCTCATACTTAAAATTAATTTCCTCATTATTTGGAAATTTTATTTTGCTCAACAATAAGGATGAAGTCGATGATGGCGATCCCAATTGAGAATCAGTAATAAGAGTACTTCCTATTCCGAATGTATAAATGATCCCTTTATCATCAGTGATTGTAAATACTCTCTCAGCATCAGAATAAGTAATCCTGATATTTTCATAAGGCATTGTATGAAAATTTCCATTTGAATCCCTTACAAAAGACCCGGATATTGTTGGCAGGCTGTAATGATATATATCCGGTTCAGTATTCAAGGTATTGTCTCTTAAACCATAGAGTTTAAGGCGGATATCAGAAGGAAATGTTTCTATCATTACTTCATTAAACTGATAATCAAAAGCATTTTCTGGATACCAGGATGCTAATGTATTGTTTAGATCTTCTTTTCCATGTACTTCTACAGCAATATTGTTAGGAACTGAAAGACTCCATCCCAAACCTACGGTACTTGATGCTTCATCTACTTTTATTCCTCCTGTATTATAAGTAAGGCTGATAGGAATTGAAATTCCATATTTTGTTGAGATAGTGTGTAGTGGGACAGAAACATTTAGTTTTCCTGTTCTGTAATCTACCGGAAAATCTCCCGCTTTGAACATACTATAGGTCTCAGGAGTAGTAGGAGTAATCTTTTGAAGATTAGTCTGTCCTCCTATAGAAGTTTGACCCCAACCCATTATGGCTGACAATGCAGATGCCAGAAATATTATTTTTTTCATGATTAATGTTTTTTATTTCTTAATCAGCTTTGCATTCGCTGTTTTATTATTATCTGTTTTTATAGTTACTAAGTAAGCACCTTGTACCAAAGCCTGCGTATCAATCTTAGTCACTCTGTTTTTGGTTTTTAAGCTCTGGAGCTGCCTTCCGCTCATATCATACAGCATAATATCTGCTTCCTTAAAATCAAAACCGATTTCTACATAGGCATAATCTGATACTGGGTTTGGATAGATCTTGATGTCATATTTGGCAATCAGATCAGTCACCTGCTTGTCGCCCAGCTTTACAATCTTCCAGTTTTCTTTGCCCAGTTCTTTGGCGCTGGTTCCAGCTAACACAATAGAACCATCCCTGTTTAATTTTAAATCTGAAAGGCGTTCTTCTTTTTGCCTGGATTCTCCTGTTACATGTTTTCTCCACTGCTCATTGCCATTTGCATCTAGATATAACATCCAGAAGGTCTCATCATCTTTTTCTAGTCTTCCTTCAGCTTGGGTGTAGCCCCCTAATAAAATTCCTTTGGTGATGTCTTGATTCTTGGCTCTCGGCTCCTGACTCTGGATCACACTCATTCCCATCAGGATATCGCGGTTTTTGAAGTTGTAGGATTTCTGCCACTGCTCATCACCTCTTTCGTTCAATGCAATCAGCCAAAGGTCTGTGCCTTCTTCAATGCCGACGGTTTTGTTTCCGGATCTTTCGGATCGGGATTCACCGCCGATGATATAACCGTTTGAAGTTAGAGCCAGGGTTCTGATATGATCATCTCCTTTCCCGCCAAAGTTCTTCTCCCATTCTACTTTTCCGTTTTTATCCAGTTTAACGATCCAGTAGTCGCCTTCACCGAAGTTGCTGCTTTGTTTTGAGGCAGCAGATATCAGGTTATAGTTAGTAGTATTTCCAGTCGAAGATTTACTTTCAGGATTTCTAACCCCAGAATCCTTAACTTCGGAGCTCCTTGAATAGATTCCCAATAAGGCTCCCCCATCTCTTGTTGGAATCATTTTTTCTACTTCATCCAGACCTTTTCCGCCTAAAATTAATTGAGAGAGTTCTTTTGCGTCTTTGTCGAGTCTTGTGATCCAGACATCTTTGGAACCATAGCCTTTGGAGGAGTTTTGTACATTTCCGGCAATAAAGAATCCTAGATCTGTAGTTTGAATAACAGCTCTGGCATCTTCATCAGAGGACGCTCCCAAGGTTTTCTGCCATAATTCATCCCCGAATTCATTGATTCGGATCAGCCACATATCAGATCCACCTTTGGAGTCATCTTTTTTATCCAGACCTTTCCCAGAATATGAAGTTCCGGCTACAAGAAACCCGCCATCCTGGGTAGATACCGTGGCAGAAAGATAATCATGGTTATTTCCTGAGAAATACTTTTCCCAGGCTTGTTCTCCCTGTTGGTTCAGTTTTACCAAATGGAAATCATAGCCGTTGTTCTGCTTACTTCCAGCCTCCAGCTTCCCGCTTCCTGACTGTATAGTGCTTCCTGTAATAAGATATTGCTGATCGATTGTTGTCGTCACCTGGCTTAGAAAATCCTGGGTAGAGGATTGGATATCTTTTTGCCAGAGAACTTCCTGGGCAGACAGTCCCAGAATGGTGCATAGCGTACATGCACTAAAATAAAGTTTTTTCATTCCCGTGTTGTTTTGAGTTGAGTATTAGTCTTTTCAGATTTTTACAAATTTAACTTTTTTTACATATCACAAATCATTTTTATGTGATTTAATATGAAATATTTATAAAAATCAAGATCCTTCATTGTATTTATATCATCCTTCATTGATTATACAAATCTACTACAGCACAACGACAGAATATGTCGTGTTATATTTTTTCATAAAAAAAACCTTTGAAAAAATTCAAAGGTTTCATTGATTTCGGCTTTGAAGAACTTCTTCAATTTCCTCAAGCGAAAAGCCTTTTGCTTTTAATAAAATCAGTAAATGGTATAAAAGGTCAGCCGCTTCATTTTTAAAAAGCTTGTCATTGTTATCTTTAGCTTCAATAACTAATTCCACCGCTTCCTCTCCTACTTTCTGAGCCACCTTATTGATTCCTCTTTCATACAGTGAATAAGTATAGGACTCGCTGGCCTTACTGTCAATTCTTTGTGATATGGTCTCTTCTAATTCATATATAAAACCTTTTGAATCCTTTTCTCCAAAACAGCTGAAACTCCCGGTATGACATACGATATGAGTGGGAACAACCTTAATCAGTAAGGTATCCTGGTCACAATCGATATCGATACTTTTTACAGTTAAAAAATTACCTGATTCTTCCCCTTTTGTCCAGAGTCTGTTTTTGGAACGGCTGAAAAAGGTCACTACTTTTTCTTTTTGTGTTTTCTCAAAAGCTTCTGCATTCATATAACCCAGCATCAAAACCTGCAGTGTTCGGTTATCCTGAATCACAACAGGAACAAGTCCGTTATCTTTATTAAAATTAATCTTCATCGTATGTCTATTTTCTGAGTTTTTAATTGTTGTTTTAAATCTTTAATTCCTATTTCATTAAAATGGAATATACTGGCTGCCAAAGCTCCTGTAGCTTTCGTTTCATTAAAAACTTTAACAAAGTCATTTACAGTTCCGGCGCCCCCGGAAGCGATCACAGGAATTGAGATCTTTTCTGAAACCTTTTGGGTAATGTGAAGGTCAAACCCATTTTTGGTTCCGTCACCATCCATTGAAGTTAAAAGAATTTCACCTGCTCCCAAGGCTTCTGCCCTTTTTGCCCATTCTACCGTGTTCAGTTCTGTAGCTTCACTTCCGCCTTTAATATGGACGAGATCGGCTTGGTCAATTCTTTTAGTATCAATGGCAACCACTACACACTGACTTCCGAATTCATTAGCCAGTTCAGCAATCAGTTTAGGTTCTTTAACAGCAGCAGAATTGATACTGATTTTATCTGCTCCTGCCTCTAAAAGCTTTCTGACATCTTCAACAGAGGCTATTCCGCCGCCAACAGTAAATGGTATGCTTAGTTCCTGAGCTATTTTTTTTACTAATTCTACAAATGTTTTCCTGTTTTCCAGTGTAGCTGTAATATCAAGAAAGACAAGCTCATCAGCACCTTGTGCTTCATATTTTTTAGCCAGTTCTACAGGATCTCCTGCATTTTTCAGATCCTCAAACTTGATTCCTTTTACTGTGCTTCCATCCTTAATATCCAGGCATGGAATAATTCTTTTTTTAAGCATTTTCAATAAAATTTTGAAGTTGTTGAAGGCTTATTCTACCTTCGTAAATCGCTTTCCCGATGATTGTTCCTGCGCAGCCGATCTCTTTCATTTTATAGACATCATTAATACCGGAAATACCACCACTGGCTACCAACTGTACTGATGTCGTAGATAAAGTTTCGATATAAAGCTCTGTTGAAGGGCCTTCCAGCATCCCATCCTTAGAAATATCAGTGCATATCACCGTGTTGATTCCTTTTTTCTGATATCCAAGAATAAAATCAATAATATCCAGGTTGGTTTCTTCCAGCCAGCCAGAGGTTTTAATCTTTCTGTTGTCACAATCTGCTCCCAAAATAATTTTTTCGGGACCATATTTTTCAATAATGGCAAGACAAAACTCAGGATCCTGTACCGCAATACTTCCCAATGTAACCTGCTTTGCACCAGAGTTGAAAGCCGTTTCAATATCCTGCGAAGTTTTTAAACCTCCCCCAAAATCAATCTGTAACGAAGTTGATTTCGCAATATTTTCAAGCACTTTCTGATTAACAATATGCTTAGATTTTGCCCCGTCAAGATCCACAAGGTGAAGAAACTGAATTCCAAAGTCTTCAAACTCTCTGGCCACTTCTAGAGGATCTTCATTGTATATTTTCTTGGTGTTATAATCTCCTTTGGATAAACGCACACATTTTCCCTCAATAATATCAATAGCAGGAATAATCTTCATCATGATAAGTTTATAAAATTGTTTAATATTCGGCTGCCCACATTTCCCGATTTCTCCGGGTGAAACTGAACCGCATAAAAGTTCTCTTTCTGTAGAGAGGCACTGAACGGAAGAATATAATCACAAACCGAAGTAGTAAATTCTGACAGTTCACAGTAATAACTATGCACAAAATACACATCATTTTCGGGTTCAACTCCAGAGAACACCAAAGAATTATGTCCTGAAAGCGTATTCCAGCCCATATGAGGAACGAGCTCCAAAGGAGGAAATCTTTTGACATTGATATCAAAAATCCCCAAACCTTCCGTATTTCCTTCCTCATTTCCTTTACACATTAGCTGCATACCCAGGCATATCCCTAAAACAGGTTGTTTTAATGTTGGAATAAGCGTATCAAGCCCTTTTGCTTTCAACAGCTTCATCGTAGACGAAGCTTCGCCTACACCAGGGAAAATAACCTTATCAGCTTTCAGGATCTGTTCAGGGTCATCTGTAATGACTGAGTCGATATTTAGCCTGTTTAAAGCGTTCTGTACGGAACTTACATTCCCTCCGTTATATTTTATTATTGCAATCATAAATCTTATTTTAATTGTAAATAAATCCATTGATTTATTTTTAAACTACATTAGATGAAGCTTAACTTATCTTAAAACCTTCCATCCATTTAATAACTAGACAGTTGGATTGAAATTCAATTCAATCTATTTAATTATAATCTTCCTTTTGTTGAAGGTAAATTATAGTTGCTGTCAGATTGATTGACAGCCATTTTCACTGCTTTAGCAAAAGCTTTGAAAATTGATTCTATCTTGTGATGCTCATTTTCTCCTTCTGCCTTAATATTTAAATTGGTTCTCGAAGAGTCTGTAAAGGATTTAAAAAAGTGAAAAAACATTTCTGTTGGCACATCTCCTATTTTTTCTCTTTTAAATTCAGCATCCCAAACCAGCCATGATCTGCCGCCAAAATCAATAGCAACCTGGGATAGGCAGTCATCCATCGGAAGCAAGAAACCATACCTTTCAATTCCTTTTTTCTTTCCCAGTGCTTTTAAAATAGCTTCCCCAAGCACAATTCCTGTATCTTCTATGGTGTGATGCTCATCTACCTGAAGATCTCCGTTTACTTTGATCTTAAGATCCATATTTCCGTGTCTGGCGATCTGTTCCAGCATGTGATCAAAAAAGTGGAGTCCGGTAGAGATTTCAGACTTCCCTTTTCCATCAATATTGACCTCAATTTCAATTTCCGTTTCATTGGTCTTTCTGTAGACTTTTGCTCTCCTCATTCCTGTCTTTAAGAACTGGTAAATCTTACTCCATTCCTTTGTGCAAAGATCTGCTTCAGTATTAAAGTTTTCATTTAGAAAAATAGATTTAGATCCTATATTTTTAGCGAGTTGAATATCTGTAATTCGATCACCAATTACATAGGAATTTTCAAGATCATATTCACCATAAATGTATTTCATCAACATTCCTGTCCCAGGTTTTCGGGTAGGTAGATTTTCGTACTCAAAGCTTTTATCAATTAAAATATCACTAAAAATAATACCTTCATTTTTGAAAGCTTTAAGCATCTTTTCATGAGGTTTAATAAAATCTTCAAAGGGAAAACTATCTGTCCCTAAACCATCTTGATTAGTTACCATCACCAATTCATAATCCAGTTCATTAGCAATTTTTGAAAGGTTTTGGAATACTCCGGGATAGAATTCAAGTTTCTCCAACGAATCTACTTGAAAATCAACAGGCGGTTCAATAATCAATGTGCCATCCCGATCGATAAATAATACTTTTTTCATCTCTATATATTTTTTAAAAGATTGATCAGTTTTTCATTCTCCTTTCGGTTTCCTACATTAATCCTGATACATCCTGAGATTGCCGGATCTCTTCTGCTTGTCAATATTTCTTGTTCTAACATTTGCGTATACACCTTTTCTATGTCTTTCATTTTGATTAAAAAGAAATTAGCATCTGTTGGAAATACTTTGACAATACATTCAATTTTATTAAACTGATTCTGAAGCCATTCGCGTTCTATCATAATATCGCGGACATTTTCTTTTAATTGATTTTCATTTTCAAGGGCTTTCAAAATCAGCTCCTGACTCAATGCGTTGACATTGTAAGGTGCTTTCACTGTATTAATCAATTGAATAATCTCTTCAGAAGCATAGGCAACACCTACTCTTGCCCCAGCAATCCCCCAGGCTTTTGAAAAAGTCTGAAGAACAATCAGATTAGGATACTTAGCCAATAGCTCCAAGCTTGATTTTTTTCCTGAAAATTCAATATAAGCTTCATCTACAACAACAATTCCGTTGAAATTCTGAAGATAAAACTCAATGTCCTCGGTACTGTTTCCCGTTGGATTATTTGGAGAACACAGAAAGAAAACTTTTAGAGATTTGTCTTGCACTATTTTTAAAAAGTCATCTTTTACCATCTCAAAATTTTCATCCAGATCCAGTTGTAAAACCTTGTTTTCATTGATGGTGGCATAAAAACCATACATCGCAAAAGAGGGGTTCATCATCAGAACAGCATCTTTTTTAGGTTCACAGAAGATTTTAATGACTAAATCAATCAACTCATCACTTCCATTTCCTAAAGCGATTTGTTCAGGAAAAAGATTCCTAAGCGTAGCTAAACTGCTTTTAAGCTTTCTTTGGGTAGAATCCGGGTAACGGTTCCATTCTCCAAAAGGGCTTTCGTTAGCATCTAGAAGTGTAGGATCATTAAATTCGTTATGGTCCCTGAAACTTATATAAGGTTTTAATTTTAAAATATTTTCTCTTACCAGTGTATTGATACTTATTGTACTCATATTATCGTTTTAATCTTATTGATACTGCATTTTTGTGGGCAATAAGCCCCTCGGCCTCGGCCATTATTTTTATTGTTTTTCCTAAATTCTGAAGCCCTTTTTTTGATAAATGCTGAAAGGTAATTTTCTTTACAAAACTGTCCAGAGATACTCCGCTATAATTTTTTGCGTACGCATTCGTGGGAAGCGTGTGATTGGTTCCGCTGGCATAATCTCCGGCACTTTCGCAAGAATAATTTCCAAGAAATACTGAACCTGCATTCTGAATCATCGGAATATATTTTTCAAATTCATCCATTGCAAGAATAAGGTGTTCCGGAGCATATAGATTGCTGAACTCAATGGCTTCCTCAAGGCTGCTCAACAAAATAAAATAACTGTTCTCCAAAGCTTTCCCGGCCATTTCATTTCTTGGTAAGTCTTTGACTTGCTGTTCAACCGCACTAATCGTCTCATTAAAAACTTTAAGATCAGTCGTAAGAAAAATCACCTGGCTATCACTTCCATGTTCTGCCTGAGAAAGTAAGTCTGCAGCACAGAATTCCGGAACCGCTTTCTTATCAGCAATTACGAGAACTTCACTTGGCCCTGCAGGCATATCAATGGCTACCCCAAAACGCTGAGCATATTCTTTTGCAGCCACCACAAACTGATTTCCCGGACCAAAAATTTTGTACACCTGTGGAATACTTTCTGTTCCTAAAGTCATGGCAGCAACAGCCTGAGCACCTCCAGTTTTAAAGATTTTTGAAATCCCACAAAGCTTTGCGGTATATAAGATGGCAGGGTTAACATCTCCATTCTTATCGGGGGGAGTACAAAGAATAATTTCCCTACATCCCGCAATATTGGCAGGTACTGCAAGCATCAAAACTGTTGAAAATAAAGGTGCTGTCCCTCCGGGGATATAAATTCCCACTTTTTCAATCGCCCGGTTTTCTCTCCAGCAAACCACTCCTTTTGTTGTTTCAATTTTCTGAATTTCCGGATTCTGGGATTCGTGAAATGTAAAAATGTTTTCTTTCGCTTGCTGAATGGCTAATTTTAAATCGTTACTAAGCTGTTTTTCAGCATTATTTATCTCTTCATCAGTAACAACAATGCTTTTAGTTTCTGCTTTATCAAATTTTTTATTGAATGCTATTAATGCTTGGTCTCCGTTGTTTTCCACTTCAGCAAATATCTTTGTGATCAGTCCGGAAATTTCCTCTCGTTCAAAAACAGGACGCTGTACAAGCTCTGTCCATATGTCTTTTGTTGGATATCGATATATTTTCATCTGTATATTTTTTTCTTAGTATAAATTGATTTTTAGTTCTGAATGTTTTAAGTAACAAGCTTTTAATTATTTTTTAGACTTAACTTATCTTAATTTTTCTTTACTATTCTTTTCTTAACAGTTCATTATTTTCTGTTAAATCACCATTTTATCAATGGGAATAATGAGGATATCCTGTGCTCCATTGTCCTTCAGCTCATCAATAACTTCCCAGAACCTTTCTTCATCAATCACAGAATGAATACTGCTCCAGCCTTCTTCCGCCAATGGAATGACTGTGGGGCTTTTCAAGACAGGAAGTACATCTGCAATTTTTTGAATCTTCTCATTTGGAACGTTCATCAGGATGTATTTAGAATTTTTTGCTCTTAGAACGGCTTTGATTCTGAAAAGAAATTTATCAAGAATAGCTGTTTTTTCGGAGGATAATTGCGGGGTTTGAGCCAAAACGGCTTCTGATTTTAAAAGTGTTACGGTTTCTCTCAATCCGTTTTTGAATAAGGTACTTCCTGAACTTACGATATCACAAATCCCGTCTGCAAGCCCAATGTTGGGTGCAATTTCTACAGAACCGGAAATCACGTGGATATCTGAAATGATTCCTTTTGTTTCTAAAAAGTTTTTAAGGGTATTAGGATAAGAGGTGGCAATTTTTCGGCCTTGGAAGTAGCTTAGATCATCAGTTTCTATATCTTTTGGAACAGCGATAGATACACGGCATTTTGAAAAGCCTAGTTTCTCAACAATCTGAATTCTTTTCTGTTTTTCAATTAAAAGATTTTCGCCTACGATGGCTACATCCACCACTCCATCTTCAAGGTATTGGGGAATATCTGAATTTCGCAGATACATGATTTCCATCGGAAAGTTGTCTACGGAAACTTTTAGCTGATCTTTTCCGTTGTTGACAAAGATTCCACAGTCTTTAAGAAGCTGTAGAGACTCTTCGTAAAGCCGGCCGCTTTTTTGAATCGCAATTTTTAATTTACTCATTTCGTCTTTTTTGAGTCCGAGTAAATAAAACTGATCTGTTGAAATTTCTGAGGAGAATTCAGGAAACAAAAAAACCGTCTACTTACTCAGACGGTTTTTAAATATTTTTGATTTTAGCACAAACATATATCAATCAATTCCGCCTAACAGAGATGATGATAATAATGATGTAATGCTAAAAAAATTGGTTTCATTGTATTGAATTATGATGCAAATGTAGTATTTATTTTTAAAATGCAAAGTTTTTTCAGATAATTTTTTGATAAAGATTCATCAGATCCTTGGCAATGGGTTCATCATTAAACTTCTGAACAAACTCGAATCCCTTTTCCTCACGGCGTTTTCGTTCAGATTCATTTTCCCATAAAAATTTTACTTTGGCCCTGATATCAAGATCATTATTCGGATTGATGTAAACAGAATCTTTTCCTCCTGCTTCCGGCAGACAGCTTGTATTGCTTGTTACAACAACTGTTTTTGAGAAAAGAGCCTCTATCACAGGGATTCCAAAGCCTTCAAAGAAACTTGGATACACAAAAATATCAGCCAGTTTATACAGTATAGCCAGTTCATCCATAGAAACTCCTTCCAGAAACAGCACTTGCTTTTCCATTTTGTTTTTTTTCAGGAAGTTTTCTATTTTCTGATAATATTTAGTCTTTCTGCCTACCACCACCAATGGTATTCCGGTATCTTTGATGGCTTTTACCACATTCAGAAGATTCTTACGATCTTCAATGGTCCCTACATTCAGAATGAATCTTTCAGGGAGCTTGAATTTATCTTTAGCAGCCTGAACTTGTTCCAAAGGCTGTTGCTCTTTAAATGCATGGTGGCAACCTTGATAAATGACTTCAATTTTGCCTTCAGGTACTTTTAAGAACTCCATAATGTCTCTTTTAGTCTGTTCTGAAATAGCAATGATCTTATCTGCCATATCAGCCGCTTTTTTAAACTTCCACAAGTGGATTTTACGGTCAAAAAAAGAGTAATATTGCGGATATCTTACAAAGATCAGATCATGGATGGTTACGATCTTTTTAATAGGTTTCTGATCCCATTTCAAGGGTAACTCACCGGATAACCCATGGAAAATATCTGCACCCAGCTTTTGGGCATCTTTTCCCATTTTCAGCTGGCGTGAAAACTTCCCTTTTGAGGTTTCTATAAACTTAACATTGGAACGGCCCAAAATATCCTTTCCACGCTCAGATTTGTTCTTATTGAGAAGCAGATATTCATTGTCCGGTTCATATTGAGAAAGAATTCTTACCAGATCTCTTGAATAATTGCCCAGCCCGGAGGTGTTATGGAAAAAACGTTTTGCGTCAAAAGCAATTTTCATGCGTGTACCTGTTTTTGAAATTCCTGGAATGTACCAAAAGTATGGCCTTTTTCTTTAAGCCATCCTACAAAGGTATCAAATCTTTCTACCATATCTACTCCGGAGTTTTTTACCGTGAAGCCAGGCAGTTTGAATGCTTCATCTTTAATGGATGAAAACTCCCAGGGATGGAAGTAAATATTCAGATACTTGTCTTTTTTCAATACATCAGCAGCCAGTTTTTTATAGATTGCCAATGGGAAATTGTGAAAGCTTAACCAAAATAAAGGTATTCTGAAATTAGGCGATACCGAGGCGGGAACCTGCATTACATTTCCTTCATTAAAATAAGTTCTTGATACTTTAAGGTTATTGTATCTTCCTGGTAAAAATGTTGGATTGATGGATGAATTGTATGAATACCCTGCTTTTTCCACTTCTTTTTTATCTACCGGCATCATCCTTGGCATTCTTAATCCGGTTACTTTTGTGGAAAATAATTCTTCCAGTCTTTCTCTGGACTCTTTCAGGTGCTGATCTTCAAATTCTGAGTGAAACCAGGTATGGGAAGCTAATTCATGACCTTCATTAAGAAGCCTTTCAATAAGATGTTTACTATTTTCTGCAAAGACTACGGTTGAAAAAAAAGTAGCTTTTGCTCCATGTTTTTTCAGAATATTTAAAATATTTTCAAGCCCGTGCTGAGATATAGAGATTTGTTTATCAAAAGAGATCTCGCCTTTATATTCTAAAGGCATGTCAAACTCCTCGATATCAAAACTTAATAAAACCATTTAAAAATTTTTGTTTTTTATAATATAATTAGGCCTTTCTTTAACCTGTTTAAAGATTTTCCCTAAATAAATACCAATGATTCCGAGGATGATGAGTTGAATCCCTCCAAAGAATACAATGGTCATAATTAATGATGCCCAACCTGAGATTTCAGTATGAACAACAAATGAGTGAATCACATAGGCAACATATCCAATTACTGAAAAAAGAGAGAATAAAAAGCCCAGATAAGCTGCTAAATAAAGTGGTTTTACACTAAAAGCTGTAATTCCCGTAAACGCAAATTTGAGCATTTTTTTGAGGTTATAACTACTTTCTCCTGCCATTCTTTCTCCTGCAGTAAAATCAATCCCGATTTGTTTGTAGCCCATCCAGCTTGTTAACCCTCTTAAGAACAGATCATCTTCTTTAAAGCTTCTCATAGCTTCTACAGCATTGGCATCCATTAATCTGAAATCAGATCCGCCTCCTTTGGTAAGGTTTACATCTGAAAGGCTGGATAAAAGCTTATAGAAAACATCTGAAGTCTTTCTTTTAAAATAAGAAATCTGTTTAGGATAGGTTCTTACCGTATACACAATATCATAGCCTTCCTCCCATTTTTGAATCATTTCAGGGATTAATTCAGGGGGATGCTGAAGATCACCATCCATTGAAACCACAGCATTTCCATGTGCATAATCCATCCCGGCCTTTACCGCCGGCTGGTGTCCAAAGTTTCTGGAAAATTCAATAAATTTTACTTCTTCATACTTTTGGGATAGTTCTTCCAACTTCTGCTGTGTGCTATCCCTGCTCCCATCATTCACAAAGATGATTTCAAAATCATAATTCTCCAGCCCTGAAAAAACTTCTTTTATTTTTTCATGAACTAAAGCCACATTTCCTTCTTCGTTATGGGCAGGAATGACAATAGAAATTTTCTTCATACATTAATTTAAAGTGTAATCCTTCTCAAAGTCTTTGGTCATCAGTTCGTAAATAACTCTAAACCAAACAATGATACAAGGTACGGCTTTCAAAGAATATTTAATAATATAATTTTGTTTGATAAATTTCGGAAATAAATCCGATGGTGAAAAACAGGTTAAAATGATAACAAATACCAATAATCCAATAATGAAAGGTGTTTTTTCCTTTTGAAGGGTAAACCAGATCATGACTCCTGCTACGGCAATGATATACGTTGGCGATTCTGAACCTGAACTAAACAATACCAAAAACAGCAATGTAGAAGCCAGGATCATCAATTGAAAGGCATAATTTTTATATTGTTTGATTCTGATATAGGGTAATGCAAATAAAGGAATACCAAAAGCTAAAAAAGTAAGATTGGAAATGGATGCATCCCCCAAAATTCTTCTTACAAACCCCATCAGCGATATATCCTGCATATTCCCTAGTGTCTGGTTATCACCATTTTTTGCAATCAGAGATGTTACCCAGTCTGAATAGCTCTGAATAACAAATTGCGGGCTTGAATAGATCATTGGGATCACTAAACACAGGACGGCAATACCGATTCCTGAAAGAATAAACTTTACTTTATTTTTGATAAAGAAAAACTGTGACAAGCCTACAATTCCATAAATTTTCACAAAAATTCCCACAACAATAGCAGTTGCTGACTGTACTTCTTTTCTTTCATAAATGAATGTTGCTGACAGCATTAAAAGCCCTGCTAAAGCCACATTGAACTGTAAACTCACTGCCGCAGTGATGAATTCCTGCAAACATAATAAAGCAAAAAGTGCTTTTTTAGGATCAGAAAATGGAAGTTTATAAATAGCATATAGAAAAACAGCTGTATTGGCAACGTTCCAAAGAGCAATTCCCATCCAATCCGGCATTACCGCAAAAGGAGCAATAAGCAAACTGAAAAAGATACCATAATGGTTGGTATCACCATAACGCTCAGGATATGCCAGATACAAGTTTTTCTCATCAATGGTATTAAAGAAAACTCCTTTGAAAATCAGGTAATTATTAATCGCCTGAGGTCCTCTGGAGAGTTTAGAAAGTGCAGTAGCTATGGCTACAATAATATAAACCCCAAATATATATTTAGGGTTTAATAGTATTTTAAGAAATTTTTCTTTCAAAATAAGTGGTATTAGTTTAAAAACCTAATCTTAAACAGCTACATTGTTCTCTCTCAATGCATCATTAAGAGAAGTCTTTTTATCTGTAGATTCTTTTCTTTGACCAATGATCAATGCACAAGGAACCTGATATTCTCCAGCCGGATATTGTTTTGTATAGCTTCCCGGAATTACTACAGAACGAGCAGGAACTCTTCCTTTAATTTCGATAGGTTCGCTTCCTGTTACATCAATGATTTTTGTAGATGCTGTTAAAACAACATTCGCTCCCAATACCGCTTCTCTTTCTACATGCACTCCTTCTACCACGATACATCTTGAACCGATGAAACAATCATCTTCAATAATTACCGGAGCTGCCTGTAATGGCTCTAATACACCACCGATTCCAACACCACCACTCAAGTGAACATTTTTACCGATCTGTGCACAGCTTCCTACTGTTGCCCAAGTGTCTACCATTGTTCCTGAATCTACGTAAGCACCAATATTTACGTAAGATGGCATCATAATAACGCCTGAAGCGACGAAAGACCCTTCTCTGGCAATTGCATGAGGAACTACTCTCACTCCTTTTTCCGCATAATTTTTCTTTAAAGGAATCTTGTCATGGAATTCAAATGGACCTACTTCAATAGTTTCCATCTTTTGGATCGGGAAATACATTACTACTGCTTTCTTCACCCACTCATTTACCTGCCATCCGTTTTCCGTAGGCTCTGCTACACGAAGTTCTCCGGAATCTAATAAAGAAATAACCTCTCTGATCGCTTTTTGGCTGTCTTCATTTTGTAATAGTTCTCTATTATCCCAAATGTTTTCAATAGTTTGTTGTAACGACATGTTTCTTATTTAAATTAGTTTGAAAAATTATACCCGCCAAAGATACAAAAAAGTTCAGCAAAACGATTTTTAAGTTTTTGCTTTTAATAAAGGCTTAACATGCGCCCAACTCTCTTTTTATAAGTCAGATAAACAGAGCCGTGCTGTCTCTGTAAGTATTCTTCTTCAAGACGAATCTGAATCTGCATTAAGATACTGCCGATTATCCACAAAAAGAAGGCAATTACTGTAGGATAAGCAAAGAAAAATCCGGTAAGGCTTAGTGTCATCCCTAAAAAAATAGGATTTCGTGAAAACCGAAATAATCCGATTGTAATAAGTTCTGTTTTCATGTGCTCATCGATGCCTATACGCCAGGAGTTTTTCATTTGAAATTGGGCAATAACCACCCAGATAAAAGCTAAAATCATTAATCCGACTCCAATGCTCTGAAATAGAACAAAACTCAAAAGATTTATTTTAAATAAGTCTTCTACTCTTGGAAAGAATAAAGGCAATAAAGTATAAATGAATAAAACAATTAACAGCAACTTGAAATACCAACCTACTAATGCGTAAGCAGAATCATCTTTTGGCAATACATTAGGATTCTTGCCAATTTTCTTTGCAACAGCTATACTGATTCCAAGAAATGAAACAACAAAAAAAAATATAAAATAACACGGAATAAAAAATCGGATGAAATCTGTCATGGCTTATTTGTTTGCTGCAAATTTCAATAATTTTTGATATGCAATACTATTGCAATCTTTTTTTATTTGTTGGGAATGATTATTAAATTTTTATTGAAATAAATTAAAGACAATCAATATTTAAACCTATATAGAAAATTGTATAATAACACATTACGCGATTTTACTTAATCTACAGCTTTAGATAGTGATTTGCTTTTTTTAAATTCTGTAAGACTCATGTTATGCTGCTTTTTAAAGAACTTATTGAGATGGCTTTCGTCCGAAAAACCAAACTCGGTGACTATCTCATTAATCCTCATATCGCTAAAAAGAAGCCGATGTTCGATCAATCTTAATTTATAATTCAAGATATAATGGGTAATGGTTTCTCCGCAATGATTTTTAAAATAGCTGCCAAGATAGGTTTCGGAAAGTCCAAATTTCTGTGCAATGACAGCCACCTTTAAAAGTGCCGGATCATGGATATTTCCCTGGATATAATCAATAATCTCCACTATTCTTTTATCCGTATTGGATGCTATATGCTCCACCCGCATTTTTGATATATTTCTTGCAGCAATTACAATTAATGCATTCACATAATGCAGGGTCAGCTCCTCCTGATAAAGATCCGGATAATTGAGACCGTGAAGCAGTGAAGTGACAATAGAATCCACCAAAACAACATCCGGTTTATTCTGTAAAATACACCCGGAAAGATAAGAGGCCCCATACAATAAGCACCCTATTGAATCAATACTATTCCATTTGTAATCCTTTACATAACGTTCACTAAACTTTACAAGTAAAAGCTCAGTTTTTTCCTCAATCTCCAAGTGGTGTTCATCATCAGGGGTTAGTAATATCAGGCTGCCTTTGCTATAAGAGGCTATATTATTATTGATGGTAAAGGAACCTTTTCCGGAAATCACATAGATAATCTGAAAAAAAGAGAAACGATTGCCTGTTAAAGGGCAATTTTCAGTTTCATGATATTCAACTTTTACCAATTGATCTATATTCTCTCTTTTCATATGAAGATATTTAACTGTTTTTTTAATGGTCATATGGAATCGCGCCATCCTCATTTGTGGTTGTGTTGGCAAACTATGACGATTTCATGTGGCAAAAATACTTATTTATCATAAAAATATACTGATTTTTTACATTTTTTCTGTTCAAATTTGCTACATTAAAATTTAAAATCAATGAAAAGATCAATCTATGTCCTGGCACTAGGTGCTTTTGGCATTATTACTACCGAATTCGGGGTGGTGGGTATTCTTCCTACGATCAGCAGGCAATTTGGGGTATCAATTGATACGGCAGGATGGCTGCTGAGTGCTTTTGCTATCACAGTTGCCGTTTCTTCCCCTTTTATCACTTCTTTTACCAGCAAAATAAACCGTAAGTTTCTTCTATGTCTCGTGATGAGCATATTTGTTCTTTCCAATCTTATCTCTGCTTTTTCCACCAACTTTACGATGCTTATGATTGCCCGTATCTTACCAGCCATACTGCATCCTTTGTTCTGGAATATCTCTATTGCCATTGCCTTCAAAGAAAAGGAGGCAAAAGGAGTATCCACAGTTATGCTGGGACTGAGCCTTGCCACGGTTCTCGGTATTCCTATGACTACTTATGCCGCAGATCTTTTTCATGATTGGAAAGCTTCATTTTTCCTGAGCAGTATCATCAGCTTTATTGCATTTATCGGGTTATTGCTTTTTATTCCCTCTCTCCCTGCGGAAAAAGAAAAATCAGCGCAAAATCAGTTCGTTGTTTTGAAAAACCCTCTTTTGTGGATCAATCTGATTTCCACCATCGGTACATTAGCAGCCATGTTCTCTAGCTATACCTACCTTACGGCTTATCTTGAAGAAATTACCAAAATGAATGGAGCCCAGATCAGCATTATGCTGCTTCTTTTCGGAGGCATGGGAACCCTTGGTAACTGGCTTATGGGAATAGCTTTAAGCCGAAATGTAAAGCTCACAACAAGATTGTTTTTGCTGCTTCTCATTTCAGTACAAATTCTGGCTTACTTCCTGGGCGGACTTTTTGTTCCTATGGTTATTATTGTATCTTTTTGGGGCATGATTCACACAGGTGGCTTTTTAGTCTCCAATATCAGAACTACACAAAACATTCCTCATCATGCGCTGGAATTTGTCAACAGTTTGCTTACGTCATCTTTTAATATCGGGATTTCATTAGGTGCATTTCTCGGTGGGATTGTAAGCGCTTATTATGGAGTTCAGTATGTCCTTTCAGTGAGTATCTTACTACTTACAGCAACATTATTCCTGAGTTTCTTTTCGTTCCCTAAAAATATTACGACAGACGAAAGCAGTGAAGAAAAAGAACTTGGAACACCGGTTTGTGAACAAATTTAATTCATTTTATATATTCATCTATATTGAAAGCAACTCTTTTGGGGTTGCTTTTTTATTAGTTTAAAGCCAATGGAATTAATTTTAATACTAAAATGATAATGGATAGATACAATCTAATACCTTAAGGCACTGAATGGCATTATAATTTTATTCTAAAAAAGCAAACGCTCTGCCCTTCCATTGGAATTATTATAAAATTCTTTGAGCATGAAGATAGGCTTTATTCCAGTATTTTTCGTTCAGGGATGAAATAATAACTCCTTTTGAAGTGGAAGCATGAATGAATTTCACTTCTCCGTCCGGACCAATGTCATGAACAATTCCTACATGGGAAACTCTGCTTCCTCCGGCAGTAGCAAAAAATAGCAAATCACCAGGCTTTACATCCCTGATATCAATGTTTTTCCCAGTTCCGGCCTGATCGGTTGATCTTCTTGGAAGGCTAAAGTCATTTTCTTCAAACACTTTTACGGTAAAACCGGAACAATCAAAGCCTGAAGATGTATTCCCTCCGAATTTATAGGGAGTACCGAGGTATTTCTCAGCATCTTTTAAGACATCATTGATGGATCTTGATACATTCCCATCGAATTTAGAATCCAATTTTCTCAGATTTTCAGATTTCACTACGGTTTTAGAGCCCGATTTCTTGCTGGAAGAAACGTTTTTTGAAGAGCCGCAAGACACTACAAAAGCAGATGCAATCAGCCAAAGAGAAAGCTGCTTTATACTCAATTTTTTTTCAAATAATCCTGGTCCCATACTCGTCTGATTTTTACTTGATTAACGATTGATGTACAAATATACATTTTATATTTTAATTATAGTATAACTATACTACAACTATATGATAAATATATGTTAAAATTTTGATTTCCGTTATTTATTGCTATATTTGAAATTCAAATTTGCGATATGGCAACTTATGAAAGTCTCATTAAGATTAAAGGTTCTGTAGGTGACCTTGTTTTTTATACTCTGAATGGAAAAAATGTGGTTCGGAAGAAAAGCGGGTTCAATAAAACGGCTTTTAAAAAGAATCCGTCTTATGAAAAAGTAAGGCAAAACAGTTCTGAATTCGGACATTGTTCTAAAACCGGAAAGATCATCAGAAACAGTCTGGATCTTTATCTTAAAGAAACAGGAGATGCCCTACTCTACCAGAGTTTTGCAAAGCTAATGACTGAAATAAAAGATCTAGACACCATTTCCGGAAGAGGAAAACGAACAGTCGAAAACGGCTTAAAAACTGAGGAAGGAAAAAAACTATTGAAATCTTTTCAGTTTGGTGAAACAAAAAATGTATCGGCAGAAATTGAACATCAAGACTGTACCCTTATTAAAAAAGGAGCTCAAGTTGAAAAAGCAATACTCATTATTTTAAAACTGGATTCAGAAAATTATACTATTGAAAAGGCTGAAGAAGAGTGCTCTTTTGATGATCATCATGCATCTTTTAAAGAATATTTTTCAGATGCCGACTGTGTGCTTTATTTTGTCGTATTGAAGAATGAAAAAAATGAAATTTCCCATATGGGATTTATATAAAACAAAAGCCTGCAAATTTGCAGGCTTTTGTTTTATTTCTTTTCCCCGTTCCAAGTTCCGTATTGTGCCGGAGTTGGAAGGGTGTTTGACCAGCTTCCGTTTCCTTTTTTATCCGGATTAAGTTTTCCCTTAAATTCTCCCTTCGATGGAAGACCTACTGTTCCTACCAGATCTCCAGTGGTACTTAACTTACCGGCAATATTATAGTTCTCACTGCTAACGTCGGAATGCATGGTTCCTGATACTTTACCCGTCTTATCAACCACAAAGTTCCACACTCCTTTATCTCCTCCTTCATAAGTTCCGGACCATGTTCCTACATAATCATAGATTGTATCATCATCCGAGCTGCAACCGATAAATAAAAATGCTGTTAGTAAAAGTAAAAAAAGTTTCTTCATAGTTTCAGTAGTTTTATAACCTAAAATCCTGTTATCCTCTATTCCATTCTATTTAGGAATACCCTGTCATAGAGAATGAGCTTAATATTTATTATTTTTTAATTCCGTGCAAATCTACTAATTTTTTCATTCAAATTATCTGAATTTTAATGAGTAGACAATATGTTTGTTAAAAACCAATATATTTCGGCTAAAATACAAATATTTTTCAAACAAATTTGATAACCATGAATTTTGAGTTAATGTTTCAAAAGCCATGTTTAAAATTTTCATTAAAAACACATTTTTGTATATAAATTTAGTTATTTAATATTTTTAATTAGTTTTTTATTATCTATTAAAACATATTTCTTACATTAGTGAAAAAATTTAAACGTATCTAAAAATACCATGAAAACAAAGCCTTTTTTTTTAACAGCATTTGCTTTGTGTAGTTTTGCAAGTGCACAAGTAGGAATTAATACATCATCACCTACCAATACATTGGATGTTAACGGATCGGTAAGAGTAAGAGGACTTGCAAATCCGGAAAATAAAATTGTTGCTGCTAATGCTCAGGGAGTTCTGACACTCATCTCTCCTGAAGAGATTTTTGCTCCTAAAGCTCTATTAAATACTTCAATGTCTTCTACTGAGCAACGATTAACGGTATATGAGGGAAAATGCTTTCAACCTGCAGACAATGCTTCTTCCTGTACTGTTTCTATAAATCATTATACTTCCTGTGCTGGGTTTAGCAATCCTGTAGACACACAAGTAGTGGTAGGACAAAGTATTAATACAGCTAACGGACAATTCCTAGGTTCATGGACTGCCCGATATATTGATAATAAAGGGTTTGCAAATGCTACTCCTGCTGCCAACCAAACAGCTCCTGATTATCCCAGAATTTCTTATCCAGCTGCCAATTCTGTAAATTATTTAGGAAGCGGAAATTTTAATGGGCAGTGCAATACGGATCTGGTAACGACTATTAACCAGACCACTGGAGATATAAAGATAGAATCTGTAAAAAGAAATATGTTTGCCCATCTAGTGTATCTTCTTTCGGTAGCCCGTTCCAGAAGTTTGTAGCAAAGCTCAAAGTGAGAATAAGAATTCTTTGAAAAACAGATTCAATAAAAAAGACTGATGGTGATCAGTCTTTTTTTAGATACAAACCTTAAGATTTACCATTTATACTCCTTATAGACTAACAAGTCCACTGGTATTCAATTGATTAATATAAGATGATGTAAAAGCTGCGGGTTCCAGATAAAGTTTTACCAGTTTGCTAAGACCTTCAACATTGATTTTTCTTAAAGGATTGCCATTAAGATCCACTTCTTCAAGTTTAGAAAAAGGTCTCAAGTCTATTTCTGTGATTAGATTCTTAGAAAGATCTAATCCTTTAATATCAAAAGAGTCCTCTGCTTTAAATGTTCTTATCTGATTTCTAAAAAGCTGCACATTTTCCAAGTTAGGCTTTCTGCTCAGATCTATTGATTCTAAATTGTTTACATTGATTCTTATATCTTTTAACTTTGTAAGCCTGGAAAGGTCCAGAACAGATAATTCATTTTGATCCATAAAAATCACTTCAAGGTTTGTACAGCCTTTTAATTTGAGCTGCTTAATTTTATTATTGATTCCATAAAGGTATTTGAGATTTCGCATCCCTTCAAGATCAACAATGGTAAGCTTGTTATCAAGAAAGGCAAAATCTTCAAGGCTGGTAAAGTTTTTAATCCCCACAACCGAAGAAATGTTGGCGTTATTTACATGCAGCTTTTTAATATTTACTACTTCTGATTTCTGAATGTTTCCATCTTTATTTGTATCAACGCCCTGGGCTATCAGGGCTTCTTTAAAATTTTCATCCGGAAAATTGATAATTTGGGCTTTTATGGTGAAAATACCTAAATATAAGTATATGAGAATTATTGTAACAGCTTTCATAAGTTTGATTTTTAATGATTCATTTTTATGTAATAACCATGACCTTTAAAAAAGGCTGATTATTTAGCAATATTGATCGTAGTAACTCTATTATTTCCCGATACTTCAATATATTCTCCTACTTCTTCTGCATAGGCCTTCGATTCATATTGCGTCTCTGTTGGAAAATAACCACCTCCCATCTGGATTCCAATCAGGTTTTTATTGGCAACAACCTCCCCTGACTGAACTTTATTTCCTCTAACTTTTTCCCACTTTACCAAACTTACAATATAATACTTCCCCGGTTTTATATTAGTAAAAACAAAATTGCCCTTATTGTCTCTGGTCTTTGTTTCAATGCGGGCCATAGCAGCTTCCTTTATCATAGCAGCCTGTTTTTTCCGACTGTCATATTTCTTTTTAAGCTCAAGATATTCAGTAAGATGAGGGGTTGCAGGATATAATAAAACTTTGGACAGGTAGTCCGGATAATTGACATATCCTCTTTTTTTAAATGAAATAGTACCTTCAATGCTGCTGTTCCCCGGATCAAGCAATTTATAAGCTTCTTCTTTATTAAAAGCAGCTGTAGGAAGAACATATTCTATATTCTTTTGTGCTTTGGTATTAAAATAAAAACATAAAAGGAAGAGTAAGCTACAAAACCCCAATTGTTGGGGATAAAAGTTAATTTTTATCATGACTCATTATTTAAATATTGTGACTATTATTTTATTTTCCAATTTTGAAGCATTAGTAATACTGAGCGAACCAATCCGGATAATAGATGGATAAGATATTTTTATCTATTTTTCTTAATAATGCTCTGCATTTAATGCCTTTATTTATCTTATCCTACTCTTTCCAGCAAAATTAGAGCATTCCTTATGTTAGAAAATGATCGTTTTATATTTATAATGGTCATTTAACGCTTCTTTAGCTCGTGGCAAAAAATGTAAAGACGAAAATAGGCACTGGGAAACTATTCTTTTATCACAGAGTTCATTACTGCCCAAATAGAATTATTGATTTTAAAAGCAGATATCTTTTTCTTGAATGTTTAAAAAATTTTACCTCTATTTTGATTATTCAGATCATTTGCATAATTTCACATACCGAACGGTCGGTTTACAAAATTATATATATTATGAAAACATCTAAATTGATTAATGCATTACTTATTTTATCATCAGTAAATCTAACATTCATGATCCCCGGAGGGTTTATTGAGTCAAGAGATTTTTCGAAAATTTCACCTCTTATTCTGGGAGTGTTTAACTTTTTTTTGACAACCTTGGGGATTATAAGTCTATTTCTGGTTTATTTTAT
The DNA here is from genome assembly GCF_057815135.1 of Chryseobacterium sp. II3a. Taxonomy (NCBI): domain Bacteria; kingdom Pseudomonadati; phylum Bacteroidota; class Flavobacteriia; order Flavobacteriales; family Weeksellaceae; genus Chryseobacterium; species Chryseobacterium sp. II3a. The sequence goes on from NZ_JBYPZJ010000003.1 coordinate 557,923, forward strand.
TAATAGGCAGTATGGCTGGGCCTATAGAATAGCTTATTTCTCGGGAATCAGTTATTTTATAGTATACACCATTGATTTATTGGAGATTTTTCCGCAGTCTCCTACCCCAATGCCTAATTTACTTTTGATTTTAGAAGTACTGGGAACAATTGTATCAATTCCGCTCATGCTTTATGCTCAAAAGAAAATTAAAGAATTTAAAAGCAAAGAAAATATTATTCATTATTCAAAATCTTTGTATTGGTTTATGGGATTTGCTATTGTCATAGGAATAGGGATTATTATCTTTGCAACCAATGCCGCAATGACAGAAAAGTAATGGATACAAAAGAAAAAATATTATTAGTCTCCTATCAGCAATTTATCAATAAAGGTTTTCATAATACCTCCATGCAGCAGCTTGTTGAAGCTTCTGGTTTTTCTAAAGGAGCATTTTATCATCATTTTAAAAACAAAAATGATCTTTATAAGGAAGTTATCAATCATTATTTCCTGCAATTTTATCATTCTGTTGATTGGAGCATTTACGCAAAGGCTGAAATGACGCTAAAAGATATCGAGGAGAAAATTCAAGATTTTTATTTAGGTTTTATTCCACAGATCCTATCTATAACAGAAAATGGAATGTCTGCATATTATATTATGTATTTTGAAGCATTTACTATTCTTCCACATTTTAAAGAAGAGATCAAAAAGTTTTACAGCAACCTGGAATTTCTACTGACTCATGCAAAAGATAATGGTGAAAAATCAAAAAAAACAGCTACGCAGATTATTGCCAAGTATGAAGGAATATTATTTTTATTAGCCATTAATCCTGCTGCGAATATTCAAACCCTTTTAAAACAAATTAAAGACTGAATCCGATCATGAATATAATACCTATTGGGATAAAGCGTGTCGCAACGCTTTGCATTTTACGTCATCAAAACAAATTCTTATTATTGAAAAGGTTAAAGGAACCCAATAAGGATATGTACACTCCAGTTGGAGGTAAAATTGATGCATTTGAAAACCCTTTACAAGCAGCTATCCGGGAAACGTTTGAAGAAACCGGCATTCATGTTGAATCGATGAAATTCTGTGGAATGCTGACAGAAACATCTCCTACAAAATACAATTGGATTAGCTATGTCTATCTGGCTGAGATAGATTATATAGAACCACCGCTATGCAATGAAGGAACTTTAAAATGGATTTCTTTTGATGATCTGCTGAGTGTCCCTACCCCAAAAACAGACTGGTACATTTATAAATATATTCTGGAAAAGAAAGCTTTTGCTTTTAATGCTGATTACGATGAGCACCTGAATCTTATCTCAATGAATGAGGAATTTGAAAACATTCAACTTCCAGACCTGAATAAATATTGATTATTGAATTATTTTTTATTTTAAATCCAAGAGAGAATATTTATTACATTTGGTAAACAACATTACAGTGGCTGCCCCCTGAGGCAGCCACTGTATTAATATCCAAACTATTAAAGCTCAATATTTTTAATTGATACTTTTTGCCCAGTCATCCATATAGTTTTCAAAAACAGTGAGCGGCATTGCTCCTCCTTTCAGAATAGTATCATGGAAATCCTTGATATTAAATTTGGAGCCTAACTGTGCTTTGTATTTATCACGCAGTTCTCTTATTTTCAGTTCTCCGATTTTATAGGAAAGTGCCTGCGCAGGATTAGCCATATACCGCTCTATTTCAGCAATGGCAAATTGCTCAGAAACAGGTTCGTTATACAGCATATATTGTATAGCATCTTCACGGGTCATTTTTCCTGTATGCAATCCTGAATCAACCACCAGGCGGATCGCACGGTGCATCTCTGTACCCAATGCTCCCAACTGATGATAAGGATTAGTATACACTCCAAGATCTTTTCCCAGGGATTCAGTATATAATGCCCAACCTTCTACAAATGCCCCATTCATATACTTCTGTCGAAATTCCGGAACAGAGGTATTTTCATATTGAATGCTTATCTGGTAATGATGGCCTGGAATGGCTTCATGTAAAAACACACTTTCCATATCCATATTGGTAATATTGATTTTTGTTGGATCTAAAATAGGAGCATAAAAAATACCCGGACGATTGGTAGGAAGGTTTCCCGGAAAATACTGTGGTGATGCTGAAGCTGCTCTGAACTCTTCTGTCTTACGGATTTCAAAAGGCGTTTTAGGGGTAATCCCGAAATACTTTGATAAATTAGGTTTTATTTTGTCATAAACATCCTGATAAGCTTCTAATACTTCTTTATCTGTTTTGAAAGGCATGAACTGCTTATCTGTTTTCATAAATTCAAATAATTCGGGAAGAGAACCTTTAAAACCAATAGATTTCTTAATTTTTTCCATCTCTATGGTAATTCTTGCCACTTCAGATAAGCCTAATTGATATACTTCTTCCGGATCTTTATCAATGGTTACCATCGATAAAATATAGTCTTTATACATCTCTTTTCCATTAGGAAAAACATTGATTCCTGAAGAAGAGCGGGCATTTGGTAGATATTCATTCTGGAAAAAATCTGCAAGTTTCTGTAGGGAAGGAAAAATATTTTTCGACAGAACTTCCTTAAAATTTTTAGTTAAACGATCTTGTTCTTTTTTTGAAATATCCTTGGGAAAATTCTTTATCGGGTTATAAAAAGAAGACTGATCATTGTTCTGTGCCAGTTTCTGTAATTGCGGAATGATTTTCAGTACTAAAGCTTTGGGTAAAACAACTCCTGTTTTGATGCCTTTCTGCATATTCTGTATAGCGACATCTGTCCATCTTGAGAAAGCCTGGCAGCGTTTCATCCAGTTCTCATAATCTTTTGCCGTTTTGAAAGGCTGTGCTGAACTCCCTGAACCCAACAATGCCATATAAGTGGGAATACTTCCCATCTGATTGACAGGCATGTATTCCTGATGGTATTTTTCCGTTTTCAGAGCAATTTGCAGATCATTCTCCAAAATTGCCAGTGAGATACGATCTTCTTTATTCAAATCCTGATTTCCAAAAGGTTTCAGAAGATTGGTATATTTTACATAGAAATCATGGATTTTTTTAAGTTGATTTTCATCATCAGCAGGAAGCTGATCGTTATAACCATCAATTCCGTTAAAGGTTGCGCTCAATGGACTTAGTACGTTTGACTCTTTATAATATTGGTCAAAGATCTGGTGTAATTGGGTATTCTTTTGCTGCGCACTCAGACAGGAAACAATAACAGTGCTGAGTAGAGCTAGCTTATGCTTCATCATATTTATTAGTTTATTAATAAGAAAATAAAAATACGTTAATTATTTTATTTTCTTACTAATAAATACACTAATCACTACTCAGCTATTCAGGATTAATATTATTGCCTAATTTTTCGTTCTCTGGTCGCCAGCCAGCAGAGTATTGAACCTGCACAAACCATCACAGCTCCCTGCCAGAAAGACAATCCTAATGCTGTAGATAAAAGAACGGATGACAATGCGGATGACAAAACAGGAATAAAATAAGATGCACCTGTTAAAATCGTAACATTTCCATCCAAAATTCCGATATTCCATGCCGCATATCCAAATCCCATGGCAGATGCTGCAAGCAAAAGATAGACAATGGAAGAAAAGCTGATCACCATAATGCCTGTATCACCAATCATTAGATATTGTATCCATAAGGCAGCAGCTACCATCATGAAAAATAAGGTGATTCCGTTCACCCCATTAGCTATACGAACCGTAACTATGCAATAAGCAGCCCACAATAGTGCTCCAATAAAAGCCAATCCATAGCTTAAAGGGTTAGTTTTAATATTGGCAATCATCTGAGAAATATCAAGCCCCTGCTCTCCCCCCAATACCCAAATAATCCCCAGCATGGAAAGAATGATTCCTGGAACAATCAGCCAGTTTGCTTTTTTATGGGTAAAAAGAATGGTGCCCACCATTGTAAAGGTAGGCCAGAGATAATTAACCATCCCTACTTCAATCGCCTGGCGGCTGTTGGTAGAATATCCTATAGAAAGTGCCAAACAAAGCTCATAAGTAACCATAAGCAACCCACCAAATATCAAATATTTCCTTGGAAATTTTGACAAAGGGACCCATTTCATAGTGAAAAGCAAGAATATAGAAGCTACAGTATATATTAAAGCTGCACCCGCTGTTGCTCCAAAAGAATGGCTTACTTCTTTGATCAATCCAACAATAGTGGACCATAATAAAATAGCACAAAATCCGATGGTTGTCGCTTTGATTTGTTTAGTCATGGGAAATTTTGGTTTTATTTGGACCAAAACTAGAAAAAACAGATGATTAATCATATTGAGCTAATCTATTTTACTATTAAGAAAATTGTTTATTAGTCGACATTGCAAATTTCTGTATATATGATTTTCTAAATACAGATCTTCCCACTTAAGGGAAAAAAATTATCTTTGACAGAATTAAATTTTTAATCATGAAAGAAAAAGTCGTTCAGATTACCCATTCTACAGGAAAATATACATTGAATATATTGCCAGGCAGGCTTAATGAGATGCAGGAACAAATTGACAGATGTTTAAATAATGAACAGGCCGCTATAGTTGTTCGAAATGACAATGGAGAACAGTTTATCTATCCATCAGACCTTTTGAAAAATAGCTTTATTGCAATAGTGGATAAAGTTACTCCTGAAGTATTCTAGTAAAAAACTTCTAAACTAGGGATAAAGTAAAAAATTGACTTCAACAAAGCCTATCACAATTATAAAAAGAATTTAGTATTTTATTTTACTCTTTCCTTATTGATTTATATTTTATAATATATGCTTCCAAAAAATTATAGCTGTTATTTTATCAACTTCAAACTTATCTGTAAAATAAACAACTCATGAAGGTCATAATGCAGTTATACTTTTAATTACTAATTTTTTTATGTTAAATCTCTATTTAGAGAATATTCATTATATTCGTCATACAATAAAACTAAAATAAAAATTATGAAAAATTTAAAGAAAGTTTCAAGAGAAAAACTAAAGAGTGTTAATGGAGGGCAAAAAACATGTCCAAAAGGAATGCATGAAATGCATTGTCCAGGCTCCGAAAATCCACAATGTTATTGGGATCAAGATATTTTAGATTGCCCTGATTTCTAGAAATACTCCCTCAATTGAGGGATTTTTTTGTCTAATATGCTTAATGATGCTCTTATTATATTTGATTAAATTTCTTTCCCATACTCTGTTTTTGAGGTGCTTTTTCATATTTCGACCTTATAGGTAAATGATTTCATTATATAATTTTTGTAGAGATACGTTATTAGATTTAAAAAATATTCTTACAAATATTTGTAAATATGATTTAAATACTTACTTTTGTACCGCTTCAAAATGGGGGATTGGCGCAGTTGGCTAGCGCGTTTGACTGGCAGTCAAAAGGTCACGGGTTCGAATCCCGTATTCTCCACTGAGTGTACTTGAAAAAAGAATTCAAAATATGCTAAAAGTTTATTAATCCTACAAAATTCATTTTTGTAGGATTTTTTTTGAATAAAAAAATCATAAAGAGATTTGATAAATCGGTTCTATTTGTAAATAAGAACTTACAATCGTTTTATAACTAATTTTCCAGACTATCCAAGATAGTATTTGAAATATTGATAAGAGTTCTTATTCTCCTTCACTCAACCTGTACCTCTTCTATCCAGTTTGATCTTTTTCGATTAGTTATAATTTGCAGTATTAGACTAATCATTTTATTGATAAGGAATCTGCAAAGAATTCCACCAAATATTGCATTCTTTTGCTATTAAAAAAAACAAAATCTCCGGCAGAACCGGAGATAAAAACACAAATGATGAAAAAAAATTATTTCGAATTGTAAAACTATACATATTATCATACACATTATGATACAAAAGCGTAAAAAAATGATAATAAATGGCACACAACAATTTCTATACTTAGTAAGAAATCACAATTGATCGGATGTTAAAATAATATGCAGCTAAACAGATAGTTCATTTTAATAGAAACTATCTTTGTATAGATTTCCTAAATTGGGTTGGAGTCATCCCTGTTTTTATCTTAAAAAATTTAGTGAAATTGGTTACCTCCTTAAACCCTAAATCGTAGGCAATTTCACTTACACTTAATGTATTATACATCAGATTTCTTTTAATCTCCAATATCATTCTATTAATTAGCCATTGTTTGGGCGTCTTCTTTTCTATTTTAAGAAAAGTTTTCTGTAGTGCGCGAAGCGTTATATTCAATTCTTCACAATAGTAGTCAAGACTTAAATGTTGATTTAGATATTTGTTTACCAAAGATTTAAATCTAGCAACTAAAAGCTTATCTCCACAAAAATCCAGGTTAATTTTAGAATGTATGGATACCTCCTCAGCAATCAGAAGTATATTAAACAAATAGTTATTTAATATAGTACTCTGTACATCTCTGTATGGCCTGGCCAATTCATTTTTTATATAATCGAATAAAGCTAATACTTCTTCAAACCTATCTTCTAAATTGAAATATCGTATATTCAAAGGATCATTAAACAAACTGGTTTCACTATAAAATTGAGTTTGTGCACTGTTTTGGCAAAGAAAATCTTCGGTAAAAATCATTATCCTGCTTTTATAATTAACAGGCCTATTAAACTGGCAGATTTGATTGGGTGAAGCAAATAAAATGTGCCTTTCCTTAATATGTATTGTTTTAAAATCAATATTAATAGTTCCTTCATCTTCACAAAAAAGATGAATACAGTTAAATAATATTTTATGGGGCTGAAAAAGTTGGGTGGGTCTAGTTAATAAAAGATCAGATATCTCTTTTGTTGTGATAAAATGAGAACTATTCTCACTATGCAAAAAAGGTTCAATTTTAAAATCCTCCATACACTTTTATAGAATTTAATAATCAAAATATTTATTTTCATGAATATATAGCAAAGATAAATCTATGTTACGAAATTATATTCATAACCAAAACGATCAGTTTTTCTCTTTTTTCGCTCCACAATTATTTAAGTATAACCTCCTATAAAACTCATTGATAATATACTCTTTACATATCCATTATAAAATATCAAATACAATAATTCCCTTTATTTAGATTTAATATTAGTAAAATTTATTTTTTGTATAAAAATGATGATATTTCTCAATATTTTTTATCCAATAAATGTTTATATTAACATCAAAACAAACTCATTTTGGTTAAAATTATTGATATAACAATCTACAAATTAAACTGTTAAATAAAGTTAATATATCATAAAACAACCAGTGATCATACTCATTCTTCGACATTTACAAAATCGCTTAAAAAACATTTAATACTTAATTAAAAAATAAATTTTCATCTTTGCAGCCTTAAAATCAAACACGCTAGTTTATTTCATGAGCATTATTTTGAAAAAGCGCTTACTTATAGCGCTTGTATTACCAACGGCCGCCTTGTATTATGGGCAGAGTACGAAGGATTCTTTAGAAAAATCTAAATCTATTGATGAGGTGATGTTGGTGGGAAGAAACCTTTCCCAAACCGCCAAAGAGAGAAAAACACCTGTTGCAGTTTCCAACATTAAGGCAGCTGAAATCCAGGAGAAATTAGGAAACAGAGAATTTCCTGAAATTATGAAGTCTACCCCATCAGTATACGTTACCAAAGTAGGTGGTGGATTTGGTGACAGTAGAATTAACATGAGAGGTTTTGATGGAGCCAATATTGCAGTAATCATCAACGGACAGCCTGTTAATGATATGCAGGGAGGTACTGTTTACTGGTCTAACTGGACTGGATTGGCAGATATTGCCAGCTCTATTCAGATCCAGAGAGGTTTGGGAGCTTCTAAATTTGTAGTTCCTTCTGTAGGAGGGACCATCAATATTGTTACAAAAGCTACTGACTCTGAGCAAAAAGCAATGATCAAAGCAGAAGCGGGTAATGACAACTACTCCAGACTCTCAGCCATGTACTCTTCCGGTTTGAAAAACAAATGGGGAACTACAGTATTGCTTTCCCGTTGGCAAGGTGATGGTTATATCAATGGAACTAAAGGTGAAGGATATTCTTGGTTTTTCTCTACAGGATTTAAACCGAATGAGAAACATGCATTCAATTTAATTGCAACGGGTGCTCCACAAGTGCACGACACCAGAAGATCTTCTGCAACCGGAGCGAATGTAGCCACCTTGCAGCAGTTTGAAACTTATGGAAGAAGATACAATCCACAAACAGGAATGTTGAATGGTTCTCAGTTCAACTTAGCACCTAACTTCTACCACAAGCCAATCGCTTCATTAAACTGGGATTGGAATATTAATGACAACCTGAAATTATCTACAGTTGTTTATGGTTCTTGGGGACGTGGCGGTGGTGGAACCGGACTTAACGGTTCTATTAAAAATGCCAAAGACCAAACCATGAATTTCATGAATTATGGTGGTGATGGTACCATCAATTGGGATATGATCTATCGTTATAACAGAGGAAGTGCTGTAACAGATTATAATGGAAATACCTTCCAGAAATCTCCTTTTGCAGCTCCTGCAGGCTCCCCTACTGATTATAATGGACAAAATGTAGCTACTTTAAACGGAACTAGTGGTATTGTAAGAAAGCAAAGTATTAATGCTCATGACTGGTATGGTGTTATTGCAGACCTTAACTATAAAAAGAATAACTGGACTTTTAACGGAGGGGTTGACCTTAAAACTTACAAAGGAGCTCTTTATGATATTACTACTGATCTATTAGGATCAGATGCTCTATTTGTTAAAAGTACAGTGAACGCTCCAAACGGGTACTATATCGATCGTACGGTAAAACCAGAACCACTGACAAAGACCGGAAATGCTCAAAAAATATCAATACACAATGAAGGTCTTGTAAAATGGGCTGGTATTTATGGAATGGTGGAATATAGTTCTGAAAAACTAAGTGCATCAGTTCAGGCATCAGTTTCTGAACAGTATTACAAGAGAAGAGACTATATGCTGTATACCCCTGGAAACCAAGAGACCAAATGGTATCACAAAACAGGTTATATTGTAAAAGGTGGAGCTAATTACAATATTGATGAGCATCACAATGTATTTTTCAATGCAGGAGTAATTTCAAGACAGCCTTTATTCAATGCATTATTCCCTTCAAATCAGAATATCTACAATGATGCAAAAAATGAAAGAATTTTCTCTCTGGAATTAGGATATGGTTTCAAGTCACGCTATATAGATGTTAACATCAATGCTTACAGAACGCAATGGGATGATAGATTCATTTCAAGAACATTCAATGCAGGCGCTGCAGATGTTGCGAAATTCTCTCAATTGAAACTTGGAAATGCTTACTTCTATAATGCTCTAAATGTGGGACAAATTCACCAAGGGATAGAATTGGAAGCTAAAGCAAGACCTTTTGCTAATCTTAGAGTGAGAGGGATGGTTTCATTGGGTAATTGGAAGTACAAAGGAAACGCAAATTTCAACATTTTGGATGTTCAAAGCAACCAGGAAATTTCCGGAGCTACAGGGATGATCAACATCAAGGATCTGAAAGTTGGTGATGCTGCACAAACAACAGCAAGTTTAGGTATTGATTATAACATTACCAAAGCTTTCAGTATTGATGCTAACTGGGAATATTATGACAAATTATATGCCCAGTTCAATCCTATCAACTTCCTTACAGAGGCTGACAGAGAAAGAGGAATTGTAAAATTACCCAGCTATAACCTATTTGATATAGGAGCTAGTTACAAATTCGAAATCGGTCAGAAAAAATCTTTAACACTAAGAGCGAATGTTTATAACTTATTCAACAAATACTATATTTCTGAACTAAGTTCTAATATTCATGCTACAGATAAAATTGCTACTGGTCCTGATGCTGGAAAAACGTATCAGCAAGCAGGTAGAGTGTATCAAGGTATTGCTGATGCCAATACAGGTTTCTTAGGGTTCGGAAGAACTTGGTCCGTGGCGGCTACTTTCAGATTCTAATACAATAGACTCAGATAAAAATAGATTTAAACCCGCCGGATTTTGGCGGGTTTTTAGTTTTCTGCTCTGATTTAAGCTCTAAACTATCAATACTTTTAAAATTATATTCCAGGATTGCAAAGAGATACATGCCCTCTATATCCTTTTTTAGCTTGACAAGCTGGTATTTCCGCAGCTGATATTTCAGTAACAATTTGTCCTATAGTACCATCCTCTTTTATACCTAAAACAAAGCATAGGTATCTGTCACAGTCAGCCGCCCCTCCTTTAATTGTTTTTAACTGAATTTTTCCTAGTCTTTTTGCATTTTTTAGCATTGTTTTTTTTGTGTTCATAATTTTGTTAATTTGGTATTAATAATTAAATATTATTCAAAAAATAATATTTCACTAATATAAGAATAATTAATAATAAAAATCACTTATTATAGATTTATTATGAAAAATTAATCTTATCTTATTGCTTTCCATCTGAATTAAAAATCATTACTATCATTATTATCAGATATTTTCTTGGGAAAAATAATAAATTAGACAAAACTAAAAATCATTTCTACAGTGTAATGGACAAAGAGACGAAAAATTATATCATCACCTATTTCAGAAACCTGATGACTAAGGATGAAAAATTAGCATTGAACTATCATATGTACACCTATAAAACATCCAATAATCCTGAAATGAGAAGAATACTGACAGAGAAAGGGTGGATAAGTTCTAATCCTGAAATTGCTGCTTTTCTCAAAAATGGTTATGATGAATTTGAGCTCAATGTAGCACAACGGATAATGACCGAATCATCAGAAAAAAATTGTCCTCAATGTCATAAGCTGGCTCGTACTCCTTATGCAAAACAATGCAGATATTGTGGATACAACTGGCATCATATTACTGCTAAGTTTAAGGTTGACAATATGTTTCAGCTTACAGGAAGAGGTTTTTATCTGCTTGGGGAAATCATAGAAGGGGAAATCCATCCAGGACAATGGATGGATTTAACGGTATTCGGACTTCATAAAAAAATTAAAATTGAATCAGTGGAATTCGCTAACAGAAAGAATAACGGAAAACCATGGAATGGGATTGGACTTGAAACCAAGGAACTCACGGAAGATGATAAACTGTATTTAAAACAGAAATCCTCTCTTAGTCCTATCATCTATATTTCCCAGGCATAATTTATGGCTTTTGAGGCTGTAATATCAAAATTATACCCCTATTGAATATAAAAAGGAAATGTTTAAAACACTTCCTTTTTGTTATAATTAACTATTAGTTTTAGATTTCAGAGCATCCTTTATTCATTAATAGGAATTGCCATATCTTCCATATTATTCTTTAAAATTGTGCTGATATAATTTCCTTTTTTTCTTGGGATGGAAGCTGTTGCGAAAGTTCTTGGAGCTTTATATACTTCACCTTTATAATCAGGACTTGTAAGAACCGGCATCATATAATAAGCATTTTCCTGATCCTCCGTATCCATCACCCATTTGCCTCCTAAATGTTTTCGAAATGTTTCTCCAATATAAATGGTAAGAAGGTCTAACATTTTAGTATCTTCTTTTAAATTATTAATCGATGGATAGTTATTGATAATCCATTTCTCTAATTCATCTAATGATTTGATGCTGTAATCCAGATTAAGATTATTTTCTTGTGCAAACCCTTCTGTAAATGAATCCATTTTTTCACCAATGAAAAAAATCCATTCCTGAAAGTTTTCTTGTGTATATGACATAAGTTATATAATTATTTAATGTGTGTAACTTTGATTCCTGCAGCCTTTAATTCGTCTATCAATGGTTGGCTAGCTCCTCCTTCTATTCTCCATTCAATATCCCAGCCATCCTTAACGAGCTGTTTATCTCTTAATATTTCGTATTTAATATCATCTGTTCTGGAAAAATAGTTTCCTGATTTTACTTCAACTCCCATTTTGGCGTCTACGTCTGCAATATCTAACCTTCTATTAACTTCTTCTCCATCAATTTTCACTTTAACGGTTTGTTCTCGAGCTCCCCAACCTAATTCATTATGATAACTATCTGCTGCTGCATTCCCTTTGTTTGCATTTTGCATATTGGCATCATAAGTTTTGTCCCATCTATCTTTACTCCATTCTCCTCCTCGTTCTTGGTAATCCTCCCACGCTTGAGCTCTATGCTCAGGACTTCCTGCTTCTGGTTTATACCCATTATGCACCAGAATTCCATCCTCAGTTACATAATAGTTTTCATTATCTTCAATATCAAAATTATAAACTTTTTCGTAATGTGGCAAGACTTCCACGCTGATAACTGTTGTATAATCTCCACCTTTTAAATGTAATAAATCTCCTGCTTTCAGACTTCCGGCTTCTATCCATTCATCATTACAGAAAAACCTATGTTCAGGAGTTACCCGTACAAATTCTCCAGTGGGTAATTCCAAAGAAAGCATTTGCTGGGTAAATCTTTCATGCTTTATAAGGATAGGTTTATATTCTTGTTGTTTTGTTATTTCGTTATACGTTAAGACGAGGTCATCTTCATAAAGATCTTCGATATTCTGCGTTCCATCTGGGGTGTGAACTTTGGTTCCTTCCGGAAAACACACCAGGGTAGCTCCATGGGCAGCAAAAATTCCCAATACAAGGCTTACACCACTGTCTTTCAGTTTTTCAAGGACGTCTTTATCACTGCTCCAGATATTATACTGGTCGTAATAAGCTCCGCCAATTCCCAGTCCACGCATGGTTTTACAAAATAGTGAAGCATTTTTAAATCCTTTAAAAGTAAACTGTTCTATTAATTCTTTTCGTGCTGTATTCATAAACTGCTGTCCAAAGGCTGTCGCAAATCTGGAGGCTCCTTCCCTTAAAGTGGTAGCTCCAGCTGCCGCCGAACCCGCTCCGGTAACCATTCCTGTAGCTCCTCTCCCGGCAAGAAATCCAAAAGCAAAGTTGGCAACATGTCCCAGGTTGGTAAGGGCAGCACTCCCCCACGCTTCCCAAACGGTTTCTTTGGCTGTTATAGTTCCACCTTCTGCCGGACAAACCATAATGGATGAAAGGGTAAGTGTTTTATGATCCTGTATAGCAAATTTTTGAGAGGTATTAGTCCAGACTCTTTGGGAAGCTGCAGCTTTACATTTTATGAGTCCGATAGCAACTGCAGCCAAAATAGCAGCGGCAATAATGGCGGCAACCAGCCAGCCGGGTCCAGGAATCATGGCACAAATCCCCACAGCAATTCCAGCTACGGCTCCTGCCATAAAAGCAACACTTCCAAGGCAGACAAAGTTATTGCCTTTCAGGGTATCCAGCTCTGTAGCGGCTTTGTCTCCACTGAAGGTTACAAAATCCTGACTGGTAACTTTCATTTGCTTCGGGGCTACTCCTTTATCGCAAACCAGATAATGTTTTTCGGTAAGATACTGTTCATCTTCCATAATGTTACAATTCTAAATGAGTATCCATATAACAATGATAATAGAAAAATTCACCCAACTTTTCGGTAATGGTAAAATCAGATTTTAACAATATCCGGTTATCATACAGGTATTTTCCTTTTACTTGATATTCGGGATGCATAAAATTGTCTTTTGCAAATTCCCGTAACCTTCGGATCATTTTTTCGTCACGGATCATCTTTCCTTCTGCGTTCCATTCATCGAAACCTTGCTCCGTCTGTCTTTCCGATACGGAAAGATTAATAGGGATTACAATGCCAGCGCCAAACCGGTCCATATCTTCTCTTTTAAGATAACTTTTAGACCCTTCCTGCATGGGCTCTTTCCCAAAAATATAAAAGAACTGATAGATAAAATGGATGTAGCGTATGCTTTTTATTTCCATTTCTTCATTAGTTAATTCATATTCCTTAGCCCTGATAATTTCATAAGCTTCAATAGGATGAGCATTCGTGAGCCATTCTTTTACCTCTTTCCACTTATCACGGATCATGTCACCGTTATAGATTTTAGCAATTTCTCCTTTTTTATTGATCCCGACTTCCAGTGTATTGTAGATGCTGCATACTTTATTGGTCATTTCAGTAATCTGAACAATTAACGGATCTTCATACATTTCTAAGGCATAATCTGTCTCTGTGATTTCAAAAATATGATAATCTTCATCCAGATCTTTTCCTTTATAAATTACTGATGTTTTGATATTGATCTTATAATTGCTGTCCAGACTGTGTACTTTGGTTTTTCCGGTAATAGCAGTATTGTAGAGGTATTCTTTTCCAATCTCCATTCTTCTACTTATTAATATTTACTTTTTTACTGTTAACTTGTACTTCATCCCCTCCTGTCATCACTACATTTTTACCCCCTATTTTAGTGCTGTCTTTTCCTGAAAGATCCAGACTTTCTTTGGCATCTACTTTAATTTCTTTTCCGTTGATGGTGATTTTCCCCTCTTTATCAATAATAACAGTACTGGCTCCCACCACAATTTTAAATTCTGTATTGGCCGTAAGAGATACTTTTCCTGTTTTATCCATCTGAAGAACCGAAGCATCAGCTACGTTGATCATATTGGTATTTCCTGCTCTTACAGTATTATCATTCCCTACGTTTACTTCCTTATTCTTATTGGCATTTGTAGTTGCATTTCCTGCTCCATCAAAGAACATATTGGCCCCCCCTTGATCTTTAAGATTCATAGATCCAGCCCCATTATCATATTTCAGTTCTGCACCACTTCGCCCACTAAAGCTCATGACATTATTACCAGCTCCACCACCGGCTCCTATCCCGCCATGATACATTCCGCCCATCACAAAAGGACGATCCGGATGAAGGTGAACAAAATTGACAATGACCTGATCTCCTACTTCAGGAATAGACATAAAACCACGATTTTTACCTACTTTATCACTGCTTCCGGCATCCGGAGACATGACACGGATAAACTCGGTAGTGTCCTGTCCATTCTGCCAGTCAAGCTGAACCTGTACACGGCCTTGATTATCAGGATCGGTATTGGAAATTACTTTTCCAAACTGAGGTTCTGCCACAGGAACAATAAATTCCGGTCTTGGAATATATCCGGTATCAGAAGCTATCGCCTGGAAAGATCCGTCATAATACCCGCGGGCATCTACTTGATGGGTTACCTCTATGAGCATTAATTTTGTAAAATAAGAAGTATCGTTGGTATCTGTTTTACGCATTTGAATGTCCGCAATACATCCCGGATAAAGAAATGGAACTGTCGTATTTCCGGAAGTAATGAAAACTTGTGAAGCATTGCTTCCTGCTGTCCCTTTCTGAGAAGCGTCAATATCCATAAAAGATGAAGCTTTGATGGGAGCTACTCTTAAAGATGGGGTTTGAAAAGTTTTTTCAGAAATTTCATAAGCTCTTTTAGCAATATCTGAAGTATGGGTTATTTTTGAACTGCCGCCTTTAAACTTTTCATTTTTACTACTGTTATATCCATAGAATGACGGATTCACATGCTGAGCTTTCATTTTAATTTTAACATCGGTCAGATTACTGCCATAGGTCAGCAAGACAGGTTTTTCTTGTGGTGGCAGCTGTCCGAAATGTAAAACTTCTCCATCATAGAAAAATTGTTCCCCGTAGGCTTCAGCCATTCTTGCCAAATAGTTATAATGTGTTTCTCCATATTGAGAACTGTAAGATACATTGCCGTGGCGGGCATCTACCCTGAAATCAAATTTTCCCTGCCCCAATCCTTCTTTAATGACTTCATTGGCAATACTATTTAAACTGATAGGTTTTCCCCCGCCAAAACTTTGGATGTGAGGAGCTGCATCTAACAAAATCGTTGGACTGAAACCTGATAAAATAAGATTGCCCAAACTTCCTTTTTCCTGGCTAAATCCGACTTCCGTAATCACTCCTACAAAGTTTCGTTCAGCTCCCCCTTCAACATCTTTATATTTGAAAACAATAGTAATTCTTTTTCCCAGAAAATTTTGCACTTCTTCAAGGTTATGATTTTCTGCACTTCCTAAAGTATCGTGGGCAAGAATAAGCTCAAACTCATGATGCTTAGTAGCACTTTGAGTAAGTTTAAAGTGTTTGAAATATTTAATAGGTTTACCTTCCACATGGATATCAAGCTTTACGACTCGGTTGATTCCTGCGATAGCACTTTCCGGAATACTGTCTGCATTAAATATTTTGGAAGTAGGCTGTTTTGCCCAAAGCTTTTCTTTAATAATGGAAGGTTCATTGGGTAATAATGGCTGATTCAGGAATTGTTTCCCTGTATTCATCACATTGGCTGCATTATTTACTTTTGAAGCAGCTTTCTTTACTTCTTTGATCTTTTTATTGTCTTGGATTTTGTTTACAAACCCTGTCTTGTCTGAATCTATTTCCTGCTTGGGAAGATCATTCTGTTCCTGAAACATGACATATTTTTTTTGGTGTATGACTTAATTGGATATTCAACCTTTACAGGTGAGACCCTTCAGTTCAAAGAATCAATCTGTTGCTTGCAACGGCCTCTTGAACAAGCTTTTTTATGATTGATCTGAGATGGGTGCAGTTGGAATTTTTCAGAAAATAAATTCCACTTTAAGTTAGGAATACTTTAAAAATGGGTTGATTTCGGTATTTTTTCATAAGATTTTTTAGTGATTTTGGTAATGCAATATATAACCTTAAATATTCACATCAAAATGAATTACCGTTTATTTAAAAAATTGTAGTAGAACTACGACATTGAATTTTGCAATGCCTTTTCAGCAGGGCTTTGCAATAACTGCTAAACAAAAATACCCATGTTACCATCAGATTATCAGTAACATGGATGTTAAATTTTAGTTAAAAATCTCTATAAAAAGTTCAGAAAATATCCTTCGCTTTACTTTGAATTTTTAAGTTGCAATGCTCTTTGATAAAAAGACTGATTGGCAATTTTTTCTTCTGCTTCATCAATAGCTGCCAACAAGTTATTCTGATTATCAGAAATTTCTCCTAATATTTGTGACATCAGTTCCCATACCGGTTTCATCTTTTCAATAAGCTCTTTTCCTTTGGAAGTAAGATTAAATAGTCTTTTACGTTCATCCTGGTTGTCTTTTTTCCATTCTATCAGCTCCTGTTTTTCCAATTCTTTGAGAAGTGTAATGGTGGATGGATGGGTATATCCTATTTCATTGGCAATTTCTACAACACTGGCCAATTCCTTTTGGTAAATAGTATAAATGACAGGGAACCATTTGAGTTCAAAATCAATCCCAAAGGCTTTATAGATAAGTGCTCCATCTTTTCTCAGCTGTTCACTGAGGCGATGGAGTCTTGTGGATATCGCAAGAATTCCTGCTTCGTTGATAACATTCATATTCAGTTAATATGTAAGTGATAAAAAATATCGTCAGCACTCATTAATGGGAAACGTTCCGGAAGGGTCTCCTTTTTTATCTTCTCAAAATCATTTCTTTCATAAAAACGTTGAGCTGCCTTTAATACCTTTATTGTTCCCAAATATAGGTCATCAATTTTATTTTCACGGCAGAAAGCAATTAAAATTTCGAGCAGGATCTGAGCAATATTCAACTCTCTGCCTCTGAAATCTTTTTTTACAAACATCTTTCTTATTGCTCCCGCTCTTTCATCAAATTTTACCAAAGCAATTGAACCTACCAGCTTGCCATCTATAAAAGCGCCCCAAAAGTTTCCACCTGCATCATGATAAAAACTGTCTATCTGCTTCAGATCTGGCTGATCTTCTACTGTAATGGGAATATTAAACTCTTTTTGCTGAATAGTCAGGATCAGATCAATAAGTCGTTCCGAGTAAGCATTTCCTATGGGTTGAATCTGCAATTTCATAGTGGTTGATTTTTAAAGTATAAAACTACGTAGTTAAATACATATATGCAAATTGAAATCGGTTTTTAAAAAAATTTAACATAGATTAAAAATAATATCCTTTATCAAATATCCCTGAATATCAAACTCATAATTTCTGTATTTCAGGTTATTTATGTAATTTTCTTGATCTAAATAAATTATTGCCCCACATAGAAATGATAATAGAGAATTTAAAACCATTCAAAGGACAACATTGTGAAACTACTGCAACAGGAACTTTATTATTACAGCTTGGAATTGAGCTTTCCGAACCTATGCTTTTTGGATTGGGTGAAGGACTGGGTTTTATCTATTGGAATATGAAGACCATGGACTTTCCATTCATGGGTGGAAGAGTAAAACCGGATATACTAACCCAGAATATAGCCAGAAATCTTAATCTGGAGCTAACGGCTAAGGAAACTTCTTCCACGCAAAAGGCATGGACCTCTGTAAAAGAACTTATTGACAATGGGCATGCCGTTGGATTAAAAATGGATTGCTATCATCTCGAATATTTTTCTAATCCTTTTCATTTTGCAGGGCATTATGCTGCTATATATGGTTATGATACACAAAATGCATTCCTTGTAGATACTCAGCAGCAAGGCAGTCTAGTACAAACCTCTCTGGAAAGTTTGTCTTTGGCAAGAGCTGAAAAAGGGCCTATGGCTTCTAAAAATATGTATTATATTTTAAAGAAAAAGGATCAGCCATTTGATCTAAAAAAAGCAATTTTAACAGCTATCAAAAACAATGCTACTGAATATCTGCATCCACCTATCACCAATATTTCATATAAAGGTATTTTGAAAACAAGCAATGAAATTGTTAAATGGTTTAAGACCAGTAAAGATATTGAAGGCGAATTTGGACTTTCTGCGATGATGATGGAGAAAGCTGGAACAGGTGGTGCCATGTTCAGAAACCTTTATAAAGATTTCCTGAAAGAAAGTAGTGAACTGTTTGAGCTTGATCAATTAGAAACAGGATTTAAAACATTTACAGAAATTGCAGAAGACTGGACAACGGTGGCCAAGTTATTTGAAAAGATTAGTCAGACAAAAGATTTTAAATATATTCAAGAAGCATCAGGGATTTTAAAAACAATATCCAATAAAGAAAAAAAGGCCATGGAAATATTGGCAACAATATCATAGCGTTAATGCTAGGAAACAGCAATGTTTTTCGTTACTTGATTAAGAGACTTCCCTTCTTCCCAATCTCCAGTTCTTTCTTTTAAAAGCAAAAAACGTGCATCATTACTGATACACGTTTTCATTAAATTATTATAAAACCGTATTATTTCCAGCCTCCACCAAGAGCCTGATACAGTTCAACGGCAGCTTTCATTTTGTTATATCTCGCATTAGAAATATTAAGTTCTGCATTCAATGAATTCACACTGGCATTCAACACTTCAAGATAATTGGCCATACCGTAGTTAACCAATTCCTGGGAATAATCTACTGATTTTTTGTAGGCATCCAGTTCTTTTTGCTTTAAGTCTATGAAAGAATCCTGAACAGAGAAGACTCTGATGGCATCAGAAACTTCTTTTCCTGCTGTAAGAACTGTTTTTCTGAAGTTCAGATATGCTGTCTCCTGATTGGCAAGACTCACATCATAGTTGGTCTTAATAGTTCTTTTATTCAGAATAGGCTGGGCTAATCCTGCTACCACATTTGCGAATAATGAATTCACATTGAACAGGTGATCAATATCTACAGACTGAAGTCCTCCCGTTCCTGTAAGCTTTAAGGTAGGATAAAACTGTGCTTTTGCAGCATTGGTCAGCTCAAAAGCATTCATTAAGTTGTATTCTGCTCTCATGACATCCGGACGGTTGGCCAATAATTGAGCCGGGTAACCCAGCTTAAGATCAATTGGAAGATTCTGACCTTCCAATGTAGATCTTTCAATAGTATGTGATGGCTCTCCCATTAAAAGACTCATGGTGTTTTCCAGTAATTGAATCTGTGTATCGATATCAATCAATAAAGATTTTGCATTGAATACAAGGGCTTCACTCTGCTGTACGGCAACTTCTGTAAGGGTTCCGGAAGCTTTCAGTGCTTTTGTTGTTTCCAGGTTCTTTTCACGAATTCCAATGGTTTCTGTAATGATCTTCTTTTGAGCATCAAATGTCAGCAACTGATAATATGCAGAAGCAATGGAAGAAACAAGACTGCTTTTTACCGCTTTATGAGCAGCAACAGTTCCTAAATAAGCCGCTAACTGTGCTTTTTCCTGTGCTTTCATTTTCCCCCATATATCTGCTTCCCAACCTAAACTTGCAGTAATGTCAAACTGATTAACATAACGTCTTTCTCCAATGATCTGCCCAAACTGAGTATTGATAGACTGGGTCTGGAAAGTATAATTGGGTCCAACCGAAAGGGTTGGTGCATAGGCTGCCTTACTTTGTTTAAGGTAAGCTTCTGCAGAAGTGATACTCTGTAAAGCAATTCTGATATCCAGATTATTATCTAAAGCCTTTGAAATATGTCCTTGAAGCAAGGGATCTGTAAAGATTTCCTTCCAGGAAACATTAGCAACAGTAGTACTGTCTGAAGGAAGCATATCTGTACGGAAAAGCTTTTCGTCAACAACGTTCTTCGGCCTTTCGTATTCCTTTCTGGCCATACAGGACGTGATGGCTCCCAGCATAATCGCTGAGAAAGTGATTCCTTTTATGATGTTTATTAAACTTTTCATTATTTGAAATTTAAAAGTTTAAGGTTTCCGGTTTTCAGTATTAACTTTAACTCCAAAACCTTAAACTAAATTAATTTACTCTGCTAAATTGATATCTTCTTTTTTAATAGGCTTAATTTTTTCCTGTAGGGTTTCAAAAATCACATACAATACCGGAATTACAAAAAGTCCTAAAATAGTACCTATCAACAATCCTATGGCTGCTCCCGTTGCAATGGATCTGTTCCCTACAGCTCCAATTCCACTTGCCAACACCAATGGTAATAAACCGAAGATAAAGGCAAATGAAGTCATCAGAATCGGCCTTACTCTCGCTTTTGCTGCATTGATGGCAGACATTACAATGGTTTCACCATGATGTCTTCTCTGGACTGCAAATTCAACAATAAGGATCGCATTTTTTGCCAATAATCCGACGAGCATGATCAGGGCAATCTGGAAATAAATATTATTTTCCAAGCCCATAATCTTCTGTCCGAAATAAGCTCCCATTACCCCAAGAGGAAGAGAGATAACAACGATAAGCGGAAGGATATAACTTTCATACTGTGCAGAAAGGATAAAGTAAACAAAGACCAAACTTAGCCCGAAAATCAGAAGGGTCTGAGATCCTGAATTTAATTCTTCTCTGGTTAATCCGGTAAATTCTACTGCATAGTTTTGATTCAGGGTTTCATGGGCAACTTGCTGTACTGCCGCAATAGCATCCCCTGAACTGTAACCGTCAGAGTTTGCTCCTGTCACCTTCACCGAAGTAAATAAGTTATAACGGCTTACAGATTGTGGTCCATAAGCTTTTTTCAAGGTTACAAACTGTGAAATCGGAGACATGATCCCTGAACCTGTTCTGATATAGAGCTGGTTCAGATTTTCGATGCTCTTTCTGTTTTCAGGAAGAGCCTGAACCATTACCCTAAACTGTTTTCCATACTTGGTAAAGTCAGCTGTGTAAATACCCCCGATATACCCTTGCATGGTAGCCAGAATGTCATTTACAGAAACCCCAAGCTGCTTGCTCAGAGGAACGTTAATTTCCATCTGATACTGAGGATATTTTGTATTGAATGAAGTTTGTGCGAACTGAATTTCAGGTCTTTCCATCAATTTCCCAATGAACTCATTGGTTTTATTATCCAAGTCAACATATTCTCCACCTGATTTATCCAGCAATACCATTTCAAAACCTGCACTGCTACCAAATCCCGGTACACTTGGCGGTTGAAAGAATACTACTTTAGCATCAGGAACAGCTCCTACAATTCCAAATAATTTTTTGGTGATATCTTCAGACGTCTGCCCATCTTTTTTTCTTTCTTCGAATGGTTTCAGTTTCACAAAGGCAAGACCGTTGTTACTTCCATTTCCGGATAAGAATCCTCTACCTGTGGAAATCGTTACATTCTGTACTCCCGGAACTTTCATTGCTTTAGCCTGAAGTGTTTTCAATGCATTATAAGTTCTTTCCATAGAAGCTCCCGGAGGAAGCTGAACATCGGTAAAGATAATCCCTCTGTCTTCTGTAGGTACGAAACCTTTCTTCATGCTTCCACTTGCCCAATATAAAATACCTCCTGTAACAGCAAAGATCACTAAGGTTACCCATTTGTGTCTCAATAAGAATACAAATCCTCTTCCATAACGATCTGTTGTTGTTTTAAAAGCAATATTAAACTTATAGAAGAATTTCTGAAGGAAATTCATGTTCTGATACTCTTTATGGTGCTCAGCATGTGGCTTTAAGAATAATGAACATAAAACAGGACTCAACGTTAATGCATTAATCGCAGAAATGATGATCGCGATAATCAGGGTAATACCAAACTGTTGGTAGAAGACTCCTGTAGGACCCGTAATAAATGTCACAGGGATAAATACTGCTGCCATTACCAAAGTAATAGAAATAATAGCACCTGTAATCTCATCCATCGCCTCTACGGTGGCTTTTTTAGCATCTGAAATACCGTGTTCCATCTTTGCATGCACAGCCTCGACGACGACAATGGCGTCATCCACCACAATACCAATCGCCAGTACCAATGCAAATAAGGTTAATAGGTTTAATGAATATCCAAATAAATTAAGGAAAAAGAACGCTCCTACAATAGATACCGGAACCGCGATGGCCGGAATCAGGGTAGATCTGAAATCCTGAAGGAAAATATATACCACAATAAATACCAATATGAAAGCTTCGATCAGCGTATGCACTACCTTTTCAATAGAAGCTTCTAAGAATTCGTTGGTATCAAAGTTGAAAGTATATTTAATTCCTTTAGGAAAAGTACTTTCTGCCGATTTCAGATAAGTTTTGATATTTTTAATGATCTCCTGTGCGTTCGAACCCGGCGTCTGGAAGATCCCCATACTGATGGAAGGATTGTTTCCGTTCTCACCCACTCCTGTATAAGACTGACCTGCCAATTCTACCTTAGCAACGTCTTTCAGCATCAGGTTTTGTCCGTTTGCAAGAGATTTGATGATGATATTATCATACTGTTCCTTATCGTTGAATTTACCTACATATTTGATGATATATTCAAAAGAGCTTCCACTGTTTTGACCAATAGAACCGGCAGCAGCTTCTCTACTCTGCTCATTGATCGCATTAGTAACATCTGTAGGAGTTACACCGTAAGCAGCCATTTTTGCAGGATCCAGCCAAATTCTCATGGAATAGTTTTTACCTCCGAAAACGTTGGCATCCCCTACACCATTTACCCTTTTCAGGTTTGGAATAATATTGATATTCAGAAAGTTCTGAAGATACACATCATCAAGATCTTTATTTTCCGAATAGAAAGACATATACATCAGGGCACTGGTCTGCTGTTTCTGGGTTACAACCCCTGAACGGGTTACTTCAGACGGCAAAAGAGGCGTTGCTCTGGCAACACGGTTCTGTACGTTTACTGCAGCAATATCCGGATCTATTCCTTGTTTGAAGAACACCTGGATCTGTGCAGAACCATCATTTCCTGCAGAGGAAGTGATATAGTCCATTCCTTCCACCCCGTTGATCTGCTCTTCCAAAGGGACTACCACACTTTTCATTACAGTTTCCGCATTGGCTCCTGTATAGTTCGCAGAAACGCTTACTGTAGGCGGTGCAATATCCGGATACTGTGTAACCGGTAACGAGATCAGTCCTAGCACACCGAGAATCACAATCAAGATTGAGATTACGGTAGATAAAACCGGTCTGTTAATAAAGTTTTTTATCATTAGAATTTCGGTTTTATTGATTGAACAAGACTATCCATTTTAATTGGCTTTGGTTTCACTGCGGTTCCCGGTTTCAAACCTCCGATACCAGCTGCAACAACTCTTTCACCTTTATTAACTCCAGATTTGATAAGCGCCAAATTGTCGATTCTGTCAATAACATTAACAACAACGTTTCTCGCTGTATCTCCTTTTTCAATTTTGTATACGTATACAATACCTTGCTGCTCGTAAGTAGCACTTTCAGGAACAACAAGAACATTATCATAATTCTGAGGGAATCTGATCGTTCCACTGTTACCATTGCTTAATAATTTCTGAGCATTAGTGAAGCCAACTCTGAACTGGATGGTACCCGTTGTAGGATCAATCTGACCAGTAATGGCTTCAATTCTTCCTTTTTCAGGATAAAGACTTCCATTGGCTAACTGGAGCTCAACCATTGGTAAGTTTTTAATTTTTTCAGGCATAGAAGCTCCCGGAGATTTTTCAAGGAAATCAAAATACTCTTTTTCATTCATCGCAAAGTAGGCAAAGATTTCAGAAGTATCAGAAATTGTTGTCAGAGGGGTCTGATCAGACGGACCAACCAAACTTCCTACTTTTAACGGAAGCCTTCCTACGACTCCTGAAATAGGTGCACGAATAATGGAATATTCAATATTGGCTTCTACTCCTTTATAGTTGGCTTCTGCTTGTCTTTTCGCAGCATGTGCCTGCTGTAATTGAGCCTGAGCCTGGGCTAACTGAGCCTGTGCAGATTGTAACTGTACATTACTGATAATATTTTTCTGAACCAAAGGTTTGAGTTTGTTCACTTCAACCTGGGCAGCATTTACAGATGCCTGTGCGGCGGCAATAGTAGATTCAGCAGCCCCGATTCCTGCTTTAGAAGCAGCGGCATTTTCAGTAAGAATATTGGTTTCCAACCGGAACAAAGGCTGCCCTTTGGTAACGTATTGTCCTTCGTCTACCAATACCTGGGTAATATATCCCTGTATTTTAGCACGTACATCATTGTTTACTCTACCCTGGATGGTAGCCGGAAACGTCTGATACCCTACTATATTTTTTGACTCCACAGAAACAACAGGGTACGGCTTGGCACCATCCTGTTTCGGAGCTTCTTTTTTGCAGGCTGTGAGAGAAAGCGCTGCAATGGAAAGTATAACTAGCTTATTATTCATTTTATAGTTTATTAAGAGATTCCTGAATATTTTCTATGTTTTTATTTAAGAGTGCTTTGTAAACTTCTATTCTTTCGTTGTATCCATCGTCTTTACTTTTTTTAAAATTGTTTAAATCATCTAATAGTCTTAATTCGTCCTGCATTTTCTGGACAATTTTCTCAAATCGGATCTTTTTGTATTCATCATTGATGAAAAAATACCGTTTCCGCTCATCCATCTTGTTATGATCTACGATAAGCTGAGCATTCAATAGTAATGAAATACTAGTGGAAACAGAACTTTTGCTCGCAGAGAGCACTTCAACAAACTCGTCAAAAGTAATTCCTACTTTCTCATAATCAAAAAGAAGGTAGGAATAGATTTTCGAAGCTAATGGGGGTAGGTTGAAAATGGTGCCGTAGAATTTTACGGCATCCTGAAAAATTTTTTCATCAATTTCTATACTTTGGTGCATAATATAAAAATTTGAACAAAAGTAAAAATTAGTTCAGAACCAAACGAACAAAGCTGATAGACATTATAAATACAGGGTGGTTTAAAAATTCAATGAAATTGGATTTAACTTTTTGCTTAAATTATAATCTTCTCATAAGCTTTCCTCAGTCCGTCTGCCAAAACAACTTCTCCACAATACGAATATCCTTTGCTTTCAAGAATTTTCAGCATAGCAATATTATCATAGTTCGTATCTACCTTAATGCTCTGAATTCCATTAGCTCTGGTAAATTCTTCTATATGATCGAAAAGCTTTTTAGTCATTCCCTGCCCTGCAAACTTTTCATCAATAGCTACACGGTGTACCACTACAAATTCTCCGTCACTTAGCCATGCGCCTTCAATTTTACTATAAGCTGGTTCATCATTAAGGATCAAAGCGGCGTATACCGCAATTTCCCCGTCTACTGTAAGCACATATCCGAAACCTTTCGCTATATCACTCTCTACGGTTCCAAGATTAGGATAGCCATTCTGCCACTGTGTACTTCCGTCCTGTCTTCTTCTTTCAATGGATTGCTGGATGATTCCCCAAATAATGTCTCTGTCTTCAATTTCCGATTTTCTTAGTTTGATTTCTGGATTCATGTTGTTGATTTTGATTAAAAAACATAAAGTTAAAAAGGTAAAATTCTGAACTATTTATCTCTTATTATCTTAACTAAAGTCCAATTTTTATTAACACAAAGGTTTATTTATAAGGCTTAAAATTTTAAGTAAGCAAAGGTTGCGACTTCGCCGTTGAATAAGCGCCACCTAATGAGAATCAATTTCATTGATTTTCTTCTTTACTTCTTTAAAAATATAACATAAGGCTGCTAAAACTTTTCGTCAAATTCAAATCAGACTAATACAAACTTATGTTTATATAACTTTTGGTTCTGATATAAAATAATAGTTCTTCAAGTCATCTTTTAAACATTTAATTTTTTAATAATTTAATGATTGATTTAATTAAAAAACCGAAAATTAATTAAGAATTAATTTTCGGTTCGAAGTAGTAAAATTTAAAATTATGAAATTGTTTTATTAATTTTCACTTTGTTGAAGATAAGCATCAATAATTTCAAATGCTTTCTTCTCATCTTCCAGATCCACCATTACCTTTAGCGATGTTGCTGTAGGGGTTGTGGTAAATGTCAGATAGTTGTTTTCGATGTTATTTGTAATTTGCGCGTCATCCAATTTAGACTTAACCAACTGAATTTCTGAAGGGTTATCACTTTCGTAAACTGACACTCTCGTACTTCTTTCCATATTCTAATTGTTTGAGTATCTAAATGTACAATGTTTTTTTGAAAATTACAAATCTTTGTTTTTAAATTTTATTAATATTATTCTCAATTTTATCTAATGCTAGCTGAATTTCTTCTTTAGTAACATTCAGATGTGGTCTGAAACGTAAAGACTGATCTCCACATGGAAGAATAATCAATCCATCATTGAATAATTCAGTCATCATTTTGTTTCTGTCTGCTCCGGATGGAAGATCAATGGCACACATAAGCCCTCTACCTCTTGCATTTGAAATTTTTGAAGGATATTTCTCAGCCATTGCTTTTAAGCTTTCTAATAGGAAATCTCCTACCACTCTTGCATTTTCAACAAGATTTTCTTTTTCAATAACTTCCATTACCAGTTGGAAACGAAGCATATCAATAAAGTTTCCTCCGAATGTTGAGTTAATTCTTGAACTTTCTCTGAAAACGTTATTAGGAATTTCGTCAAATTTTTCTTTGTTGGCTAACACCCCGCAAACCTGAGCTTTTTTACCGAAAGAAATGATATCCGGCTTTGCTGTAAAATGCTGGAAAGCCCACATTTTTCCTGTAATGGCAATACCTGTCTGAACTTCGTCAAATATCAGTAAGATTTCATTGTCATCACAGATTTTTCTTAATCCTAACAAAAATTCATCTCTGAAATGGTTGTCACCACCTTCTGCCTGGATAGGCTCAATGATGATACAAGCTACTTTATCAGGATTCATCAGAATTGCTTCTTCAATCTGAACTAAAGCTAATTGCTCGTTTTTGATTGTTTCTGCCAGATTCTCTTCTGTAATTGGGAATGATAATTTCGGGTTTAAGATTCTTGGCCACTTAAACATTGGGAAATATTGATATTTCCTAGGATCTGAAGTGTTTGTTAAACTTAAAGTATAACCACTTCTACCATGGAAAGCCTGTTTGAAATGAATGCAAATTCCAGCTTCGGTATCAAGACCTTTTTCAAAGTTTTTACGTGTTTTCCAGTCAAAGCAAGCCTTCAATGCATTTTCAACACCCAAAGTTCCCCCTTCGATAAAGAAAGCATATTGTAATTCTTCAGGAATCACTACTCTTTCAAATACTTCTAAAAAGTGAGCATATTCTTCTGAATAAACGTCTGCCAATGTTGGTTTGTTGACAGCCATTTTTCCCAACCATTCTGATCTTTCTACAAGATACGGGTGGTTGTACCCGATGGAAGCTGATGCAAACATAGAGAACATATCCAGGTACTCTCTGTCTGTAAGTTTATCATAAAGCCATGATCCATGTGATTTTTCAATATCCATCACGAAATCGAAACCGTCTGCCAACACATGTTTTCCAACTGTTTCCTTAACTTTATTTGCTTGTATATCTAATGTGTGTTCCATAATAAATTGTTGTGTGATTTAATAAGTGAATGAAAAAAGATCAAAAGGCTGAGCATTAATCATTCAGGTTATTAAGTTTTTTATAGTTTTTTGGTCGCTTGAAGTAAAGCTTTTATAAATCAAATTTAATTCCTTGTGCTAAAGGAAGTTGTGCAGTGTAATTTATAGTATTGGTTTGTCTTCTCATATAATATTTCCAGGCATCTGACCCAGACTCTCTTCCTCCTCCGGTTTCTTTTTCACCTCCGAAAGCTCCTCCGATCTCAGCACCTGAAGTACCAATATTAACGTTCGCAATACCACAATCTGAACCTGCATGAGAAAGGAATAATTCTGCTTCTCTTAGGTTTTGGGTCATGATAGCAGACGATAATCCTTGTGGAACATCATTCTGAATAGCGATCGCCTCTTCTAATGTTTTGTATTTGATTAAATATAAAATTGGCGCAAACGTTTCATGCTGAACAATCTCATAAGAGTTCTTCACTTCAGCAACGCAAGGCTTAACATAGCATCCGGATTCGTAATCTTTTCCAGATAAAACGCCGCCTTCAACAACAAACTTCCCACCTTCTTTTTTACATTTTTTGATAGATTCCTGATATTGATTGACAGCATCAACGTCAATTAGTGGTCCAACATGATTGGTTTCATCCAATGGATTTCCGATCTTCAATTGTCCGTAAGCTTTTACCAATCTTGTTTTTACTTCATCATATACATCTTCGTGGATAATCAGTCTTCTTGTAGAAGTACATCTTTGTCCTGCAGTTCCTACCGCTCCGAATACCGCTCCGATGATAGACATGTTAAGATCCGCTTCTTTAGTAATGATAATCGCATTGTTACCTCCTAATTCAAGGATAGATTTCCCGAATCTTTCTGCTACTTTAGAAGAAACCATTCTTCCTACTCTTGTAGAACCAGTGAAAGATACTAATGCTACTCTCTTATCGTCTACTAATTTCTGCCCGATTTCGTGGTCTGCTACCAATACACTTGAAATTCCTTCTGAAAGGTTGTTCTCTTTCAACACTTCATTCATAATATTCTGACATGCAATAGCACAAAGTGGAGTTTTTTCTGATGGCTTCCAGATGGTAACGTTACCACAGATCCAAGCTAAAGCCGTATTCCAAGACCATACTGCTACCGGGAAGTTGAATGCAGTGATGATTCCCACTACCCCAAGCGGATGATATTGCTCGTACATTCTGTGACCAGGTCTTTCCGAATGCATGGTATATCCCTGAAGCTGTCTTGAAAGTCCTACGGCAAAATCACAGATATCAATCATTTCCTGTACTTCTCCAAGTCCTTCCTGCAAAGATTTACCCATTTCGTAAGAAACAAGTTTTCCAAGATCATCTTTATATTCTCTTAACTTTAAACCAAGCTGTCTTACGATCTCTCCTCTCTTAGGAGCCGGGATCAGCCTGAATTCCTGAAATGCCTTTTGAGCCGTTTCAATTACTTTGTCATAATCACTTTCTCCGGAAGTCTTTACTTTTGCAATTAATTTCCCGTCTGCAGGAGATACGCTTTCAATCGTTTTTCCTGAAGCGAAATATTTACCGCCCACTGAAGTCCCTTTATTCTCTTCTTTAATACCAAGGTTTTTGAGTGTTTTTTCGATTCCGAAATCCTTTACTTTTTTTGACATAAAATCTTACTTTTCGTTCTCTCTAAAGATAAAAATATTATGCGAACCTCAAAACTTTAATTTTTTAATCTGTTATTTATTTGGACTAATTATAAACATGCTTATCTTTGTAGCGTAATCTTTTTGATAATCACCAATGGAAAATTCACAAGAAAATAACTCAAAGTTTAAAAAGTGGTTCAAGCGTGTGGGATGGGCAGGGTTTGCTTTCTTTACCATTAAAGGCTTGATTTGGCTCGTAATCTTCTACTTTGGAGCAGATACGCTTCAGAGTTGTATAAAATAAAAAAGCAGAGAAAATTTTCTCTGCTTTCTTTTTAAGGTTAAGGTTAATTAAATGTTTTATTGACAAACAAAGTGCCTTAAAATAATATTTTTTTCATCTATCAGGCCTGTTTACACTCTTTTTATTGGCTTGAAAATGGTTTGAAAAGTCTTTCTATTCTCCATTTTTATCTACCAGCTACTCTTTTTTCTTTCTTCCTGAGTTAACAAGACTCTGATGAAGCAAATATTCAATCTGACCATTTACACTTCTGAATTCATCATTGGCCCATTTCTCTAGGAGTTTATAGGTAGACTCATCTATCCTTAAGACAAAGGATTTTTTGCCTTTGTTTTCCGAAGTGTTCTGAGCTTTTTCTGATTTCATTTATTCTTGTTTTTGATGCAAGATGCATTGGATTATTTGCAGATTTACAGCTTTGGTGAATCTGAAATTCTTGATTATTTTAATTAATTATACAGCGTTCCTGCATTCAGTATGGGGGTTGCCGCTTTTTCACCACAAAGTACCACCATTAGGTTGCTTACCATTGCTGCTTTTCTTTCATCGTCAAGCTCAACGATATTCTCTTCAGAAAGTTTTTTCAGGGCAAGATCTACCATCCCTACTGCTCCTTCAACAATTTTTGTTCTGGCTGCCACAATCGCTGTAGCCTGCTGTCTCTGAAGCATCGCTCCGGCAATTTCAGAAGCATACGCTAAGTGGGAAATTCTTGCTTCCTGAATTACGATTCCTGCTTTTGAAAGACGGTCTGTAAGTTCCTGTTCCAAAATAGCATTAATCTTATCTCCGCCCTCTCTTAATGTGATAGGAGCATGATCATCTTCAAGATTATCATAAGGGAAACTCATTGCCAAATGACGCACTGCCGCTTCACTTTGCATTCTTACAAAGTCTGAATAGCGCTCAACATCAAAAGCAGCTTTATACGTATCTCCTACTTTCCATACAATGACCACTGCAATTTCAATAGGATTTCCCATTTTATCATTTACTTTCAGCGTCTGTCCCTGTAGATTTTCTGAACGTAATGACATTTTCTGAGAGGAGTACAGAGGATTGATAAAGAAGAGTCCATTATCTTTTACTGTTCCTACATACTTTCCAAAGAAGTTCAATACTCTTGAGTGGTTAGGCTGGATAATCATCAGTCCTTTTAAGAAAAAGCAGGCCAGCAGGAAGCAAAGCATTGCAATAACAACAAACGTAATACTTTGATCTACTCCGCTAATAAAGAAGTAAGCTGCAGCAACAAAAAGTATCAGACAGATCACTAATGTAAGATAACCCGACATAGGTTTTAATGTTTTTTCCATGATTGAATTTTTAATTTGATATTATTTTGATATCATAAAGGTAGCAGTAATTTTTGGATTCTGAATGATAAATTTTGATTTTTTTAATGGTTGCGGGTATGTGGTTGGGATTTATGTAGGATTATTCGTTTTTTAATGTTCTACTGTAATCCCAGTATAAAAGCAAAGGATTTTACTATTTTTATAATGTAAAGGAGCGCAAAGGCGTTTCATTCAGCTAAGATATTCTTCGCTAAACGAAGTGCCGCTGCGAACATAAAATTTAAAACGTACTTTATCATTTTCCTTGCGAACCTGGCGTTAAAAAACAAACTCAGAAATATGCCTCTGTATTATTTCATTATTGACTTTATATGTATACATAAACTTTCACTTTAGGCAAAAAAAATCCCGGAAAGTGAATTCCGGGATTTTGAGTTGTATGTTCTAAAAGATTATTTCTTCGTTAAAGCTTTAAACTTGAAATAAGATAAAGCAGCCAAAGTTATCATTGTAGCGATTCCGATGTATACCCAAGCTGGTACTGGTACCGGATCTCCTGCTGCGTAAGAGTGAAGTCCGCTCAGGTAGTAATTTACCCCAAAGTAAGTCATTACCATTGAACAGAAAGCAAACATGGTTGCTACATGGAATGCCCATCTGCTTCTTAATCCAGGAACCAATCTCATGTGTAGTACGAAAGCGTACACCATAATGGAAATGAAAGCCCAAGTTTCTTTCGGGTCCCAGCTCCAGTATCTACCCCAAGATTCATTAGCCCAGATTCCTCCAAGGAAGTTTCCAACTGTTAAAGCAAAAAGACCAATTGTTAATGACATTTCAGAAACAATTACCAGTTCTTTCAAGGTTGTATCGTGGTGAATTTTATAAGTTTCTTTGCTTGAAATAATATAGAACACCAAAGATAGCACCGCAATAATCATGGACAGGGCAAAGAAACCATAACTAGATACAATAATAGCCACGTGAACGATCAACCAGTAAGATTTCAATACCGGAACCAGCGGTGTGATCTGTGGATCAAGTGCTGAACCTCCGTGCGCAAATCCCATCATAATTACCGCTACCATGAATCCTGATGCAGGAATCAAAGCATTTGCATTTCTATACAATGCAAAACCTGCTGAAATACCTACCCATGAGATGAAAATAATAGCTTCATATCCATTACTCCAAGGCGCATGTCCTGAAATATACCATCTTGCTATAAGCCCCAGGAAATGGAATACATATCCTACAGCCCCAATAGCAATAATTGTTTTAATGACTTTGTTTAAAGTTTTATTAGGCTTGAACAGCTCAACAAAACCTAAAATTAAAAGAAGACCTCCAATAATGGTATAAAAAATCAATAATTTGAAGTTGATATTCACATTGTTCATGAATACTTCAAGATCTACTTTAGACTGATCTGGAATTACGGCTTTCCCCCATTTTTTCTGATAGTCTGAAAGTTTTACCAATTCAGAGTCTGCTTTGCTCCAGTTTCCTGATCTCTGCGCTCCGATAACTTCTGAAAAATAAGGGCCCATTACCTGCTGAGACTCCATGTCCGGTTCAAATTTCTGATCCAGCCAAGAGTGCCAAGTATGGTTTGCATCATTTTTCACAGGAACAATTCTTAAGAACTGACCACTGAAAAATTCATTGAAAATCTGAACTCTTTCATTAAGTTTAATTACCTGCTTGTCGTATTCAGACTGGTCTCCCGGTTTTTTGGCGAAAGCTGTGTTATAGTCTTTTTCCAGAATATAAGTTAACATTCCTGTTCTCTTATCTACCGGGAATAAATTCAGTAAAGAAGTATAGCCTTCTTCATTGGCTTTTGTTTTTTCAAGAAGTGCTTTTCCTCCTTTTTCATCAACTTTGATTAAAGGAACTGATGTCCAGCTTTCTGTATCTGTATTGATTGAAAGGAACCATTGGTTAGCATCCAGAGATTTTCCGTCTGTTCCTTTGAAGCTGTCATGCTTGTAAAGTTTTCTTAAAACTTCTAAAGCTTGCGTATTCATTGGAATGATTCGTCCTTCAAAGTTCTGAACCAAAAGGTAACCGAATTTCTCTGCGTGCTCTTTGCTGATCTTATTTCTCGAAATAATTTCATCAGCTGAAATGGTTCTCATTTTCCCCATTGGAGAGGCTAATGAGTTTTGTTTTATTTCGCTATCCTGGCTCGTTGTTTTAGCTTCAGGAACCGGTGCTGCGTGTGTATGCCCGTCACCTTCTACATGTACATGATCTCTGCTTCCGTCAGTAGTTCCATGTGTTTCAATTTTCTGAGCATTTAACCCTAAGCTTAAGAATAATAAAAGTACTGCTGCAGCTTTCTTTTTATTAACGTCTTTCAGCATTTTATTTAATTTCCAGAAGTGGGTTCCTTTCCAGAAGAAGATCACAAACATTCCTAAGAATAAAAGACCGTATCCGATATAAGAAATTAAAGTTCCCCAGTAATCGTGGTTTACAGATAATACAGTTCCCATTCTGTCCGGATCAAAACTTGACTGGAAAAAACGGTAACCTTTATAGTTTAGAACATGGTTCATATAGATTTTATAAGGAGTTTCTTTTCCTTCATCAACAATTTTCACGTGACTTTCGTAAGCACTTGGAGAATTACTTCCCGGGTACGTTTCCATCACGAAATCATCTAATTTCAATGCGAAAGGAGTGTTATAAACTTTAGGCCCGAATCCAACCATAATGTTTAACCCGTCCATCGTAATTTGCTTGTAAGCATTTGGATTTCCTTTTTCAACGGAAAGATCAACCAGTTGTTTTGTTTTTGGCCCTTGCAATTCAATCTGAAGCATATCCGGAACGGCAGCATCTTTCTTTCTGTCCCCTTCAATAGCCATTAGTTTTCCTTTTTTAAGACCTTCAGGTACTACAAGCTTTAGCTCATTGATGCTGTATAAACTTCTCAATGCTAAAGGCTGGAATTCATCTTTTACAGTATTTCCGGTAGCCTGTGTTGCCATGGTCATGTAACTTGCGTCTACTGGAGTTTTGATGAATAATTTACCCCCTTCATTTTTGAATTCAACAGCTCCATCAATGGCTCTGTTGAAAGTTACCAAAGTTCCGTTAATGGATTTTGTATCTCCTGCTTTGATATAAATATTTTGTCTTCCTGTTGTTCCTGTAGAAACTAAGTGAAGGTATTCAGTTCCGTTAGGATCAGCCAGTAAACTGTCTTTTTTTCTCTGAATATATTCTTTTGCGAAGATCTTTACTTCTTTTCCGTGGAAATCGTAAGTAGCATTAAGATCTTTGTGAAGTGGAGACATCAGGTAAGGAATATCCTGGTAGTTTAGGACATCTCCTTTTTCCTCGATCTGGATTTTAAGAAAGTTTTTATCCGTTACGATTTCATTGGATGTTTCCCCTTCTCTGATGTGCATGGTCCCTTCAAAACTGATGTATCTTGTGATGGCACCACCAATAAAAATGAATACAAAGGCAAGGTGAAAAACCAAAACCGGCCATTTATCCTTTTTCCACAGTCTGTATCTTCCGATATTGCCTATGAAGTTAACGATAAGCAGCACCATAATGAGTTCAAACCATTTCGCCTCATAAATTAATGCTTTTGCTGTAGGAGTTCCGTAGTCGTTTTCTAAGAACGTTGCATAGGCCATTGCGAATGCATAAACCAGTAACAATACAGCCATTGTCCTGGTTGAGATAATAATATCTTGGAGCTTCTTCATGTTGATATGTACTTGACATGCAAAAATAAGGATGATAAACCATAAAGAGCTGAAAAAAAGCTGTTTTTTGTCATTTTGAGCCCCATTAGTCTTATTTTGAACCATTCTTAATAATATTAAAATTATTAAGAAAAAATCAATTTCTAACCCCGAAGGAATAAGGATTTATAATACCTATACTAGAGATTGAAAACTTCTATTTCATAGTATTACTTTTTATTTCAAAATAGAAAAATATGTTCAAATATTTACCAACAGTTTTCACCTAAAAACAATCAGTTACTCATTTATTTTTTCAGAGATATTTTTTTCCTGATTTTGCTTAAAAACTCATGGGTAATTCCAAGATAGGATGCCACCTGTTGCTGGGTAAGCTTCTGCTCAAGACCAGGATATTTATCAAGAAATTCAAGATATCTTTTATCTGCCGTTTTCCCTGTTAAAGAAAGAATTCGTCTCTGCAATGCCACTGATGACCGCTGATTCATGATCCTGAAAAGCTTTTCAGCCTGAGGCATTGTTTCATAAAGGTGTTCCTTATCTTTTTTTGAGATCATTAGTACCTTACTATCCATAAGGGCTTCAATATTTAAAATACTTGGAACATCATTAATAAGGCTGTCAATATCTGTAATCCACCATCCTTCTACTGCAAAATAGAGGGTCTGCTCAAATCCACTTTCATTCAGGTAATAGATTTTGAAACATCCATTCAGAACAAAACCTTCAAAAAGACAATATTCCCCTTCCTTCATAACTATCTCTTTCTTTTTAAAACTTTTTAATTGGAAAGGCCCGGCAAATTGACTGAATTCGCCCTCAGAAAGATCAATATAACGACTGATATTGTCATAAAGCTGTTTGAACATAATATAATTTAACAAAAATAAAGATACCATATTCCTGATATCTTTATTCATTAATGAATTGGTGAACTTTATTTTCCTTTAAAAAAATTCTCTGTATTGATAATATTTGCATAAAGGCCGTCCAGTGCAGATATTCCCGCAAGGAAAGACTGCTGAACTTCTGAGGCTTTTATGGTATAGCCATTAAGTTCCCGATCTCTTGTTGCTGTAGCATCTCCAATAATCGTGTTCTTAAAACCAAAATCAAAAGCGGCTCTTGTTGTAGATTCTACACAGACATCTGTCATCATTCCTGTAATAATAAGGTTTTTAATGTTTTTTGATTGCAGATATTTTAAAAGATCTGTTTCTCTGAAACTGTTAGGAAAATGTTTTTCAATGATCATCTCATTAGCTAAAGGGAAAACCAAAGGATGTATTTCTGCTCCTGAAGTTTCTGGCAAAAAGAAAGAAGCTCCCTCATTGGTTGAAATATGGCGGATATGGATTACAGGAAGATTATTTTTCCTGAAATATCCTAAAACCTGTTGAGCGTTTCTACCTGCCTGTTCAGCTCCTTCTAATGTCATTTTTCCTCCGGGAAAGTAATCATTCTGTACGTCGATAATTAATAATGCAGTATTTTCCATTTTTCTTTTTTGTTGTGCGTTCATTGATAGTAGTGATAGTAAAACCAGACAAAAGATTAACGTCCTTTTCAATATATTTTTCATTGATTCTATTTTATGGCGCAAAATTATCACATCTTAAATACCTATCCTTTGAACTAGTTCAAAAACATATAAAGATTGAAAAATAAAAAACCGAAGGGTATTCCTTCGGTCTTACATTCTTTTATTTCCAATAACTCCATTTCAATCCATCAAATACAGCCATTGTTTTACTCACCGTATCATAACAGATCATTCCTGGATATGGACTTTTGACAACGGTATGAGGGGCCGCTACTTTAGGTAAAATAAGTGCCTTTTTTGAGGACTCCAATACCAAAACTCCCGGAGCAGTTGTAGTACTCGCCCCCATGATAATTCTATTTTGTCCTGGAATTTCTTCATTGGTATTAAAAACAGCACTCGTAATAGAACCTTCATCACTTAAAAACACCCAGGAAGATTCCACATTCATTTTTATTGTTTTATCATTTTTATCCATTACAAGAGTTCCCGCAACAGCATTGGTAGGAAGCGTTTCTACAATGGGTAATAAAATACCTTTTGTTGTGTTAGCAGCAAAATCCAAAAGACCATCTCCATCTACCTGAGGTTTCTCAATGGCAATCTGTGCTGAGATCATCCCTGTATAAAACAGCATTATTATTAGAATATTTTTTTTCATTTTGTTTTTTTAAAAATCATTATTGAAAATCCTAGTCATTACAAGATCTGGTAATACATTTCCATACAGTACCATTATACAATTTAAAGCACTTGTCTGTAGTATCATAGATCAACATTCCTTCCACCGGTATTGCAATATTTGCTGAAGTAGTTCTGGTGATTACCATTCCTTTGTTTTTAGATTCAAGAGCGATAAATCCGTTAGGAATATTTCCGGGCCATCCGTTTTGAATACTCGTTTGTCCAGTGATTCCTATTTTAGTAAATCCTGTAGGCGTTCCTGTTGCTGGATCTTTGGTACAATAACTATTATTATCTCCCATTGCAAATGTGAAATACTCACCTTTAACAGAAAAATCTATAGTATTGGGTGTACGTACATAGCTTATTCCACCTACCGTTGTTACACTCATTGGGATCCACGTATCTGAAGAATCAAAAACTTCATCTACAGATCTTACCATATATATAGTGTTAGCAGGTACAGCATTCGGAAGTGCAACTGTTACATTTTGGTTAAATTCAGAAGTACGTTGTATTTTCCAAATCGCATTCATTCTTTTAGTTGCAATAATCCCTGACGGCGCTGTAATTCTTGTTCCGTAAGCTCTGCTTTGTCCATTATCTCCCCAGGTTAAAAATTGTAAATTGACCATATTTGTACTGTTTGCAATATTATCATTTGTTATAAAGTCTCCCGCTGAAATAACAACCTGTTGACCACTGTTTACAGAATTAGCTTGTTTCTGGTTCAATGCAGAGGCAATATCTCTTCCTATCCCTGCCACATTATTGTGATAACCAGAATTGACAGTAGTACCATTCCATATGGCAATTCCATCACTTCTTCTGTAATCATACAGCCCATTATTGTCTTTAAGCGTTATTCCGTATTTAATACCGAGATACGTATTCACTTTTTCCAGATCAGTTCCAATAAGTTTTTTTGAGTATCCAAAGTTCTCTGAAATATCTCCTCTCCAAGGCTCAACATTCCCATTCGGGTTTTGATTTCCCACTGTATAAAAACCATTCCCAAGGCCGCTCGCATTTGCATTACCGTTTGCCCAATACCCATTTACTTCAAAAGAAGATCTTTGCTGATAAGTAAAGTGTATCGTTGCTATCTGTATGGTGTTAACACTGGGTTGCAACGCAGGATCATTTGTATTTCCTGCATTATTAAAATATCCGTTATTCCAGAAAGTCCATTTTCTGTCAAGGGTTAAATTACTCCCATTATCTTTCATATCCCATACAGTCTGCCAATTACCATCTATTACTTTAGGTCTGGCCACAGCATAAAAAGAGCCCTGAGTTTGTCCAGCTACATAAGGAGTAGGCAAAACATTTTGACTTCTGAATAATATGCTGTAATTAGTACCCTGAGAAAATCCCACTGAAGGATTAAAGTTACGCTGAGGGGCAGAAGTGTTAGACAGTACCGGAGTCGGATGAGATTGCGACTGGACCAAAGGCACTCCTTTTAATGAAGAATCATCCCATTGAGCACCGGAGAATCCCTGATCTGCTTTATACCAAAATTCTAAATTTTCACTAACACCACCAGGAGAAGCTTCTGCCATTGCAAACGTAAAATACTCACCTTTAACAGAAAAGTCTATAGTATTAGGTGTACGTACATAGCTTATTCCACCTACCGTTGTTACACTCATTGGGATCCACGTATCTGAAGAATCAAAAACTTCATCTACAGATCTTACCATATATATAGTGTTAGCAGGTACAGCATTCGGAAGTGCAACCGTTACATTTTGATTAAATTCAGAAGTACGTTGAATTTTCCAAATTGCGTTCATTCTTTTGTTGGCTATAATCCCTGACGGAGCCGTAATTCTTGTTCCATAAGATCTGCTTTGTCCATTATCTCCCCAGGTTAGAAACTGTAAATTAGGAATACTTCCCCCATTAGCCGCATTGTCATTTGTTACAAAATCATTTACTGAAATAACTACCTGCTGACCATCGTTTACAGAATTAGCTTGTTTCTGGTTTAATGCAGAAGCATTATCTCTTCCTACCCCTGCCACATTGTTGTGATAAGCAGAATTGACAGTAGCACCACTCCATATGGCAGTTCCATCACTTCTTCTGTAATCATACAGCCCATTATTGTCTTTAAGCGTGATTCCGTATTTAATAGCGAGATATGTATTTACTTTTTCCAGATCAGTGCCAGTGAGTTTTTTTGAGTATCCAAAGTTCTCTGAAATATCTCCTCTCCATGGCTCAACATTCCCATTCGGGTTTTGATTTCCCACTGTATAAAAACCATTCCCAAGGCCGCTCGCATTTGCATTACCGTTTGCCCAATACCCATTTACTTCAAAAGAAGATTTTTGCTGATAAGCAAAGTGTATCGTTGCTATCTGTATGGTGTTAACATTGGGTTGCAACGCAGGATCATTTGTATTTCCTGCATTATTAAAATATCCGTTATTCCAGAAAGTCCATTTTCTGTCAAGGGTTAAATTACTCCCATTATCTTTCATATCCCATACAGTCTGCCAATTACCATCTATTACTTTAGGTCTGGCCACAGCATAAAAAGAACCCTGGGTTTGTCCGGCCACATAAGGGGTAGGCAAAACATTTTGATTTCTGAATAATATACTGTAACTAGAAACCTGGGAAAATCCCACTGAAGGATTAAAGTTACGCTGCGGGGCTGAAGTGGTAGACAGTACCGGAGTCGGATGAG
Source organism: Chryseobacterium sp. II3a (assembly GCF_057815135.1). Classification (NCBI taxonomy): domain Bacteria; kingdom Pseudomonadati; phylum Bacteroidota; class Flavobacteriia; order Flavobacteriales; family Weeksellaceae; genus Chryseobacterium; species Chryseobacterium sp. II3a. The sequence continues at coordinate 597,901 of NZ_JBYPZJ010000003.1, forward strand.
ATTGCGACTGGACCAAAGGCACTCCTTTCAATGAAGAATCATCCCATCGGGAACCGGAGAACCCCTGATCTGCTTTGTACCAAAATTCTAGGTTTTGGCTAACACCACCTGGGGCTACCTGACCCCAAGCAATAATATTTAATAACATTGGGGCTAAAAAAAATAGCTTTTTCATTTGTTGATTTTTTTCAATTGTTGTGTTTATTTTGATAATTATTATATGATCAAGTAGGGATTAGAACATATAACCAATAAGATACCTCTGTACTCCAATAAAGAAGTACAATTAATCACAAAAAGTATAGGTAAATATCAAGTCTATTAAAACCTAATTTCCTTTTTGTTCTAATTTTCAGTCTTGGTAAATTATATTGAATTTAGTCAGTATATACTAGCATAGTGCTGGCAATAGCAAGGCATTTATTGTCCATAATTGTTTATTTTTTCCCATTTGTGTTAAATTGTGTTTTTCTACTAATGATAAATATTTCACTTTATGTATTAAAAATTAAAATATGATCAATAGCCATTAATCTTACTACTGTATTTAAAAGTTCAGCAATTATTAATATTGACAGCAAAGATATATCTTGTTTTTTAATAAAACAATGATTATTTATTAAAAATATTAAATAATTACCATATTATGTCAGAAAACAATACTAATTCACTAAGAAATGATAAGAAAATATTAAATATAATTTTTCAATACTATGCAAAATTATTTACTTTTTATCAATACAATTAATTTAAATTTAAATCAATTCGAGAATAAAAATTAATAATTTTTATCATTAAAAAAATAGTAAAAAAACAACAAAATGCACACGTTGGTATCAGAACATCAAAAAAAGCAATTGTTTTTATCAATATTGTGCCATTAAAAATACTGAGAGTATATTTTCAGCATTTTCCTATTTATTTAAACATTATCTATTTCCAATAACTCCATTTCAACCCATCAACTACCATTATTTTGCTCACTGTACATAACAAATCACTCCTGAATATGGATTTTTGATATTGATAAGGACTTGCCACTCTTGATACCATCCGAATATTGCTCATAACATACAATTATCAAACAAGACGCAAAGAGCAGTCCTTTTCTCATTGATCTAGTTTTAATGTTTGTATCTGTTTTTTCAAATCAGCAAATCGAGTAACAAGTTTCCAATTTGCTAAGAAGTAAGGAATATGGAAATTGATGAAAAATAAATTGAAACTGTTACTATTTCTTTAGACATGATAACTTTTTTTTTCAATTTTAAGATAAAAATATGACTGAAATAATTATTTTTTCTTGTAAATTATAAATTCAAAGCTGATGTTATTCTAGAAATATTATAAAGAAATACTGGTCAATTAATATAATTTAACAGCACTGTATTTGGATTAACTATAAAAATAACCTTACTTTTATTTCAACCAATATTTCTGGCACAAAATATTTTCAAATCAACTTAAAACAATCGCAGTAAAAAGTGGTATTACAAAATGTTTTTTGAAGAAAAAAGATTCTTTTTCGTATTGAAAAAACATTAAATTTGCCTCATTGATATTTATGGATAAAAAGACACAAAAAAAACCGACTGAATCGCCTGAAAAAGGCAGAATTTTATCTAAGCCGCGTATATTTTTCGGGCTTACTTTTATACTGTTCTCTGCGGTTCTCGCCCTATCATTCATTTCTTATTTAATGAACTGGAAGGCAGACCAAAGTCAGGCAGGAACCATGCTGGACAAAAGTATAAAATCTTCAAACATTTTTGGCAAAGCCGGAGATTGGTTTGGGAACATTTTTATATTTGAAAGCATTGGTATCGCCTCATTTATTATAGCATTTTTATTTCTGGTTGTTGGAACCCTGATCCTTAAAAAGAAGATCTTCAAACCATGGAAAACAATTGGCCATTCCCTGTTTTTCATCTGCTGGCTTCCAATTTTTATGGGAGCACTTACAAAAGGACAAGGAGTTCTGGGTGGTGTTTACGGATACCAGATCATGGATTACTTATATGCCATTATTGGATCTGTAGGATTATGGACTGTGTTGGCTGCCAGTATCCTGCTATATTTCATTCTTGAATTCAATCTTCGTCCAAGCTCTATCAAAGCAAAGCTGACTAAGATCAATGAAAATACTATTGGAAAAGTAAAATCTATGATGCCTGATTCTGATGAAGACTTTGAGGCTGATGAAGATTTAAAAGAAGAAATTGAGGAAACAGAAATTAAAGAAGAATTTACCCCTAATGTTACAGTAAGTGATGTGACGCCTCCTGCTTCCAATGGCACTATCAACAAATTTAAAGAACCAGAACCTATAAATATTCCAAAAGGATTTCCCGAAGTTCCGGCAACAAGTGCTATTGAAGCCATTACAACTCCTAATCATACTTCATTTGACAATGAGCCACAGGAGGTTTCTCAACCTGTAAGCTTAAATCTTTCTTCAAAACCAACAATTCCTGTTTCAAGTCCAGAGGAAGCGTTTGATGTCAGACCTTCTGTCCCTGTGGCTACCCCTGCTCCTGCAGTTCCTGTAACTCCAGCGCCTGCACAGGAAAACATTAAATTTAATGTAGAAGTAGCTCCAGTAATTGATGTTTTGGATGATTCTGATAAAAAATCTCAGGAGCTTATAGAAAAGCATGGTTTATATGATCACAAATTGGATCTGGCTAATTTCCAGATGCCGCCTGTTGAGCTATTAAAAGATTATGGAAGTGAGGAAATTTCCATCAACAAAGAAGAGTTAGAGGAAAATAAAAATAAGATCGTTGGACTTCTGAAAAATTTCAATGTAGGAATTGCAGAGATCAAAGCAACCATCGGTCCTACAGTTACTTTATATGAGATTGTACCGGAAGCGGGAATTCGTGTTGCAGCGATTAAAAAACTACAGGATGATATCGCCCTGAACCTTTCTGCTTTGGGAATCAGAATTATTGCACCAATGCCAGGTAAAGGAACAATTGGTATCGAAGTACCAAGAAAAAATCCTACCATGGTTTCTATGCGTTCAGTAATTGCCTCTCATAAATTCCAGAATACGGATATGGATCTTCCGGTAGTTTTCGGAAAAACGATTTCCAACGAAATATTTATGGCTGACCTTTCCAAAATGCCTCACTTATTGATGGCGGGAGCAACAGGGCAAGGTAAATCTGTAGGGATCAATGCCATCCTTACTTCCCTACTCTACAAGAAGCATCCAAGTGAACTAAAATTCGTCATGGTTGACCCTAAAAAAGTGGAACTTTCTTTATATTCAAAAATTGAAAGACATTATTTAGCCAAGTTACCAGATGCAGAAGAAGCCATCATCACTGATACCAATAAAGTAATCAATACCCTGAACTCTCTGTGTATTGAGATGGATACGAGATATGATCTTCTTAAAAATGCATTCTGTAAAAACCTTAAAGAATACAACAAAAAGTTTGCAGAAAGAAAATTAAATCCTGAAAATGGCCATCGCTTCCTTCCTTATATTGTGTTGGTGGTAGATGAGTTTGCAGACTTAATCATGACGGCTGGAAAAGAGGTTGAATTACCGATCGCCCGTTTGGCACAGCTGGCAAGAGCCGTGGGAATTCACCTTATAGTAGCTACACAGAGACCCTCTGTAAATGTAATTACAGGTATGATTAAAGCTAACTTCCCTGCAAGAGCAGCCTTTAGAGTAATTTCAAGTGTAGATTCAAGAACAATTCTTGACTCTCCTGGAGCAGATCAGCTGATTGGTAAAGGAGATATGCTTTATTTCAATGGAAATGAAATATTAAGACTTCAATGTGCATTTGTAGATACTCCAGAAGTGGAAAGACTTGCAGAATTCATTGGAGAACAGAAAGGATATTCATCAGCTTTCCTTTTACCAGAATATGTTTCAGAAGACGCAAACAGTTCTGCTGCTGGTTCTTTTGATCCTAATGAAAAAGATGCATTATTTGAAGATGCAGCAAGAATTATTGTTTCTACTCAGCAAGGATCTACATCTATGCTTCAAAGACAATTGAAACTTGGATACAACAGAGCTGGAAGAATCATGGACCAGCTAGAAGCAAGCGGTATTGTAGGTGGGTTCAACGGAGCTAAAGCAAGAGAAGTTTTGATTAGTGACCTTCATTCTTTGGAACAGTTTCTTGAAGATTTGAGAAGCTAATCCATCCTAAAAAAAAGTAATTCAAAAAAATCAATTTCGGGCATATTTGTTTAAATATGCCCGAATAATATAAATTATATTCAATTCAAAAATAATCATGAAAATTTCAATACAGCAAATCACCAAACTGGGTCTTTTTGCATGCACTCTTACCTTATCTTCATGTGCTTTACGATCCGTTCCCAGTGACTATACTTCTGTAAAACTAGAGGTCATTGACAATAATACTTTGGGAAATGGTAAAGTACTTATTTATAACGGTGCCGGAGTTCTTCATAAAATGGACAATACAGCAAGATTAAATATTGGGCTGGATGGTAAATCTCTGGGACAAATCAGACCAAGAGAATATGTTATTGTTAATTTAGAAAATGGAAACCATGAGTTTACAGCACTCCACATAGATATGGTGAATATGAGAAGTAAACATACGGTTGAAATTAATGAACATACTAAAGTTATAAAAATTGAACCCACCATTACTTCTAATAAATTAACCATTACTAATATCCTGCCGGAAAACTTTGATAAGTACATTGAAAGACCGGAGATAAGATAACTGTACTGAAAGTGTTTTTTTTGGAACAGTTTTTGGAAGAATAGCATCAATACAGGGAAAAAGCGCTATTGTTTCACCCTTGAAATTTTAAAATTATCTAAAGATTATTAAATAAGAAAAATGAAGAATATTATTTCAAAAGTTATATTGGGAAGTTTTGTAGTAGGTGCAGTAGGTATGGCTAATGCTCAGAAAATAGACGCAAAAGCTAAAAAGATATTGGATGACATTACAGCCAATTACAATTCTAAAAAGAATTCTTACTTCAAATTTTCTTTTGGAAGCGGATTAAATGGGCAGGTGAACAAAACAGAACCTGGTATTTATTATGCCGCCGGAGATAAATACAAACTGAAGATTATGGATACTGAACAAATCTTCGATGGAAATAAAATCTATAATATCAACGCTGATGATATGGAAGTAACCATTGCAAAACCTAACGGAAGCAGTGCTATGTTCTCCCCTATTAATTACCTTACTAATTACAGAAATGAATACAATGTAACTTATAATGGTAAGAAAACAGTAAATGGAGTGAACACAGATTTTATAAAACTTACACCAGTAAAGGCAAACGGAATTCAATTTGTATATCTTTTTGTAGATTCTGCGAAAAAGCAAATGGTAAAGCTGGAACAGCATGGAAATAATAAAGATGTTGCTGTGATTGCGATCAAAGAATACAAAGAGAATCAGGATCTCGATCCTAATATGTTCGTTTTTGACAAGAATAAATTCAAAAACTACGTCATTACTGAACTTTAAAAGTTGATAATCAAAAAGGTAAATTTACCTTTTAGGAATTTTACTTCAAAAAAAAATAACAAAATATAAAAGCCGCAAGTTTGCGGCTTTTTGATTAATTTTGGCGCATGTTAAAAATACTAGACAGATATATCATAAAAACCTTCTTTGGACCGTTTTTCTTTATATTCAGCGTATTGTTTTTCATTTTCATTGTAAACATTATCTGGGTTCAATTAGGACAGTTTATGGGAAAAGGATTAAGCTATTGGCAGATCCTGAAACTTCTTTTTTATCTTGGGGTGAACGTTATCAGTATGGTTCTACCGCTTACCATCCTTTTGGCAAGTATTATGTCATTCGGAGAATTCGGAGAACGGTATGAGCTTGCAGCTATGAAGGCTGCCGGAATTCCTCTTACCAGGGTAATGACTCCTCTACTGGGAATTACAACGATTCTTGCCATCATGCTGTTTTTCTTTTCCAACAATATTATTCCTGATTTTCAGAGAAAGGCAAAGAATATGCTTTTCAATATTGCCCAAACAAAACCAGCGATCAACTTTACTCCAGGACAGTTCATTGATCAGATTCCCGGATATCTGGTGAAATTTGATAAAATCTATGGGGAGAACGGAGAAAATATTGAAGGAGTATTCGTTCATAAAAAGGCCAATACATACGAAAACCAACAATCTGTTGTAGCTGAAAAAGGAAAATTTGTGCCGGCAGCCAATAAGAACTTTCTAAAACTTATTCTTTATAATGGATATGTATTTGAAGACAGTTTTGCAGGAAAAGGAGAAGATGTAAGAAAAAAACAACCTGATCAGGCGATTAAGTTCGATACATTAGTGAATCACTTTGACATCAGTGAGCTCATCAACAAAGCCATCGAAAAAGAGCAGATCACGGATGACTACCGTTTCCAAACTTATAATGAACTTAACACCACTATTGCTACCAGTAAAAAGGAAAATGCAGTGTTCTTTAAAAGCATAGGAACTGATGTGCTAAATCAAACCAATAGTCTCGTGGCTTACATGGACCAGGCTAATAAGCCTAAAGTTGCTCCCAAAGCACAGATAAAAATGGATACGGTAAAAAATGACAAGAAGCTTGAGATGATTTATAACTCCTACAACAGGCTTGATAATCTTAAATCTACTCTGGATGCTAAAAAAAATGAGTTCAGTACCAATGTAAAATACTTCAGTAAAGTTGTTATTTATCAGCAGAGATACATCTCTTATTCGGTAACCTGTCTTATTTTCTTTCTGATTGGAGCAAGTTTGGGCTCTATCATCAGAAAAGGAGGAATGGGACTTCCGGTCATTATAGCCATTGTTATTTTCATCATTTTCTATGTGATCAATGTTGGAGTGGAAAATGTCTCCTGGAGTGGTAAAATGAATCCTTATTTAGCTGCCTGGCTTCCTAATCTTATTCTTCTTCCTTTTGGAGTATGGATGACCTATAAAGCGCTAACTGATTCACAATTATTTGATGCAGAAAAATACAAAGCACTGTTCAAACCCATAACGAAAAGATTCTCGAAAAGTAAAGAACATCAGAGATATCAATAATTTCAAGAAATATAAAGGCCCGGATTTTCCGGGTCTTTATATTTCTTGAAAGCTGGAAGTTATGATAATCTATTTCATCAAAAGTGAATAAGGTTCAATAACAAGGATAAATACAATATTACAATCAGGTATTATTTTTTCACATACTTCCTCTGTTTATATAAACTAAAATAACATCCCTCTTCCAGCTTCCAGCTTCCTGCCTTTTCCTTTTCAAAAAAGATTATATTTGCAAAAAATAAAACTTTAACTCCATGAAAAAAGTACTGGCTTTAAGCCTGTTTGCACTGGTTTCTTTTAATGCTTATGCGCAGGAAGATAACAATACGGATTACGAATTAAGAGGGGATGAAAGATATGGCTATATTATCGATAAAAGCGGCAAAAAAGTCGAAGGAATCGTAAGACTTAACGGAGATGCCATGTCTCCTTGGGACAATCAGAAGAAAGTAAAATTTGTTGCCGTATCTGATATTGATAAATCTAAAAAGAAGCAGAAGTTCAAAACACTTGACACTGATGATATCAAAGAATATGTGGCCATTGATAATAACAATATTGAAAGACACTTCGAAAATATCAAATACACGAATACGAAAGAAGGTTTCAATACTGCAACAGGAGGCTTAAGCGGTAACCTCAAAGCCTTCAATAACCTTACAAAAAGTACACAGTTTGCTGAAATTGTAACAGACGGAAAAATCAAAGTATATAAATTATACGGTTACCCTACCACTTTTTCAGCCGGAACCAGCCAGATTGCGGCGGCTGATGCAGAAACCAAGAGAATGAGAGAACATCCATCTTATATCTACAGCAAAAAAGGAGGCAAAATTGAAGAACTTACCTTCGCTAAAGCTAAAATAATTATCGCAGACTGTAGTTATGCAAAAGGTAAAATGACCAGTGGTACTTATGCTTCGCTGAAGAATGATGAAAAGAAAAGATCCGGCCTTGGCAGGTTAATCAAAAGCCAGATTGATGATGTTATGTCTAATGTTCCGGAAATTGTAGAAGAAGTGATTATAGATTACAACGAAAATTGTAAATAATTACTGAATATTATAAAGAGACTCCAGATTCGGAGTCTCTTTTTTTTAAATACCGTTTGATGATTGACTAAAATTGATAAACAAAAGCATTAATATTCATTCCGGCTCCTACTGAAGCAAACAAAACAATGTCATTCTTTTTGATCTCATGATGCTCCAGTTCCCCTTTCAAAATCATGGCAAGCAAAGAAGGAATGGTTGCTACGCTGCTATTACCCAATTTATGAATCACCATAGGCATGATGTGCTCCGGGGTTGAACTATTATACAGTTGATAAAACCTGTTGACAATGGCTTCATCCATTTTTTCATTAGCCTGATGAATAATAATTTTATTGAGTTCATGGATTGAATACCCACTATCATCCAAACATTTTTTCATAGCTTCCGGAACATGCACAAGAGCAAATTCATAAATCTTCCTTCCATCCATTTTAATATATTTGGTGTCCGGGCATCGCTCATTGTTATATGATTTTCCAAAGTACAAATAATCTTTTTCCGTAAAAGTATAAGAAGCAGATAAATGAGATTTAATTCCCGATTCACCTTCTGTATTCGTTTCCAGAACAGCAGCACCAGCACCGTCTGCATAGATCATACTGTCTCTGTCATGGATATCTACCACACGGGAAAGGGTTTCAGCTCCAATCACCAGGCAACGCTTGGCAATCCCCGCCTTGATAAAAGCATTCGCTTGTATTACTCCTTCAATCCAACCTGGACATCCAAATAAGACATCATAAGCAACACAAAAATTATTTCTTATGCCCAGCAAATGCTTTACCCTCGCTGCAAGACTTGGAACCATATCAGACTGAACGGTACCAAACCGAACATCTCCAAAATTGTGGGCAAATATAATATAATCCAGTGTTTCAGGATCTATCCTGGCGTTTTCTATGGCAGCCTGAGCCGCTTTAAGGCCCAAATCTGAAGTAACTTGTGTGCTTTTGGCATATCTTCTTTCTTCAATGCCGGTAATTTTTTTAAGTTTCTCTGTGATAGAGGCATTATTGTCTTTTAATAAAACACCTTCCTCATTAAGAAAGATATGCTTGTCAAAAAATAAATTGGTAATTGTCTCTGACGGGATATAATTTCCCACGCCAATAATTCTAGTCATCATCTTAATGTCATTATCCTGTTCTATAGTACTTTCAGGAATAATTCGATAAATATAACGATAATCCTTATCAATATATTATAACAAAAAAGATAATTATAATTAATTTATAAATAATAGTATGCAAAAAAGAGGACTCCAACACTGGAATCCTCTTTTTGTATTTTCAAAAACTGAAAATTATACTTTCATAATTTCAGCTTCTTTAGTCTTAAGATGCTCATCGCAAAGCTTGGTGTACTTATCTGTGTAAGTCTGAATTTCTTCTTCCACCCCTTTTACAACGTCTTCAGAAACTCCCTCAAGTCTTTTAAGCTCTTTCAAACCATCTTGTCTTGCGTTTCTTACAACGATTTTTGTCTGCTCAGTTTCGCTTTTAGCTTGTTTTGCCAACTCTCTTCTTCTTTCCTCCGTTAAAGGTGGTACATTAAGGATAATATTCTCCCCATTGTTAGAAGGTGCAAAACCTAAATTAGAATTGATAATTGCTTTTTCAATAGCATTGATTGCTGTTCTGTCCCAAGGTTGAATAGAGATAGTCATTGCATCTGGAATAGAAACATTGGCAACCTGGTTGATGGGAGTCATTGCTCCATAATATTCAACCATTACATCCTGAACCATTGATGTAGAAGCACGTCCTGCTCTGATTCTTTGAAATGCATGGTCAAGGTGTTTTACCGCTGCGTCCATGTCCTGTTTTACAGATTCTAATATTAGATCTAATTCTTCCATTATTATAGTATAGTTTGATAAATTACACATTAGTGATAAATGATGATTGATAAACAATAAATGATAAGTAATTAATAATAAGCAATGAGTAAATTTAAACTGCTCGCAGCTACTATCTGTTACCTATCACCTGATTACAAATCAACCAGAGTACCTACATTTTCTCCTTCCACGATTTTTACTAAGTTCCCATCTTTGTTCATATCAAATACAATGATAGGTAATTTATTCTCGTGGCTTAAAGTAAAGGCAGTCATGTCCATTACTTTAAGATTTTTCTCAAATACTTCGTCGAAAGATAGTGAATTATATTTTACTGCATCAGCATTCTTTTCAGGATCACTGTCATAGATCCCATCTACTCTTGTTCCTTTAAGAATAACATCCGCTCCAATTTCAATCGCTCTCAATGTTGCCGCTGTATCTGTTGTAAAATAAGGGTTTCCAGTCCCTGCACCGAAGATCACTACTCTTCCTTTTTCAAGGTGTCTTACTGCTCTTCTCTTGATGAAAGGCTCCGCTACCTTATCCATTTCAATAGCAGATTGAAGTCTGGTTTTAATCCCTGCATCCTCCAATGCTCCCTGTAATGCCATACCATTGATTACAGTCGCTAACATTCCCATGTAGTCTCCCTGCACTCTATCCATGCCTTTTGCAGCTCCTGCTACACCACGGAAAATGTTTCCTCCTCCAATGACGATCGCCACTTCACAGCCTTTTTCAACTACTTTTTTGATCTCTGCGGCATATTCCTGCAGTCTTTCGTTGTCAATACCGTATTGTCTGTTCCCCATTAAGGCCTCACCGCTAAGTTTTAGAAGGATTCTTTTATATTTCATCTTTTATTTTTAATAAACTTTTTACTAGTGTGGGTTTCCCCAAAATTTGATTTTGCAAATATAATCATTAAAAATATTGGTAAAAGAAAAATATTTAATTAGAAATAATGTAAGAAATATTTTGAAAAGTACGAAAAAGGATTATTTTTGCATTAATTATAAATTGAGTTGAAGAAAATTATCATTTTTTCATTATTTCTATCAGGAATTGTTTCTTATGCGCAAACAGGAACAAATGTGTATCCGTTCTTAAATGTACCTGTATCTGCAAGACAGGCAGCCTTGGGTGGAGATGCAATTTCGATAAGAGATTATGATGTTTCCTTTGCTATTGCAAACCCGGCCCTGTTAAATAAAGATTCAGACAAGCAGCTTTCAGTAAATGCTACCGCTTATCTTGCCGATTCCAAATACGGAACCATTGCGTATGCCAAAGACTTTGAAAATGGCCACATGGCTACTATCAATGCAAGGTACATGAGCTATGGAAGTATTCCGAGAACTGATGAAAGCGGATTTCAGGATGGTGAATATAAGGCTTCTGATGTAGCTATCGGCGCCGGATATGCCTACCAGTTTGAAGAAGACTGGACCATTGGTGGAGGATTAAATTTCGTTACCTCAAAAATTGACAATTATACTTCTTCCGCGATCTCAGGAACTGCCGGAATTACGTATCATAATAAAAAAAACAAAGAAGTTCTTTCCCTTGTATTGAGAAACTTCGGTTTTCAGCTGAAATCATTCAATGGAACCCGTGAAAACCTTCCATTCAGAGTGGACGTGGGATATACGAGAATATTAAAGAACTTTCCTCTTGCGATTACCATTACAGCACACGATCTTCAGCAGTTTAATATTTCATCTGAATATAATAAGGATGGCCAGGAAGTCAATGCCGGAAGAAAAATTGCAGACCACTTCTCTTTAGGAGCAGAACTATTCCCTGAAAAAAACTTTAATATAAGATTGGGATACAATGTAAAAAGAGGAAATGAGCTTGCTGTAGCAGATCAAAGAAATTTTTCAGGACTTTCCGGCGGATTTGGAATTAAAGTTTCAAGATTCCGTATAGATTATGCCCACATCAGATACCATAACGCTTCGAACGTCAATCAGATAGGAGTTTCTATGGATATTTCCAGCCACAGAGGAGAATAAAAAAAGTATTAAATACCTCTTAAAATTTCTCATTAGTTCTTGATTTTCTAAAAAAAATCTTGAAATTTGCAGTATGAAAAAACCTGTAATAGCTATCGATGGGTACTCGTCTACCGGAAAAAGTTCTATCTCCAAAATCATTGCTGATAAGCTAGGACTTATTCATATGGATACAGGAGCGCTTTACAGAGGAGTTACCTGGTTTGCCCTGCAGTATTGTTTGAATGAAGAAGGCAGGATTGATCTGAAGGCTTTATTTTCATCTTTAGATCAGATTCATCTTGAATTTAAAAATAATGAAGGAACCTTAGTTCTTTATCTTAACAATGTTGATATTTCTAAGGAAATTCGTTCCAATGAGGTTTCTGATAATGTAAGCCTGGTAGCCAAACAAAAAGAAGTAAGAGATTATTTATTGCAATCTCAGCGTTCTATAGCAGAAAAAGGAGGAGTTATTATGGATGGACGAGACATTGGGACAGTAGTTCTGCCCAATGCAGACTATAAGTTCTTCCTCACTGCCAGTATTGATGAAAGAACCAACAGAAGATTTCTCGAATTAAAAAACCTGGGAATTGAAGCCGATAAAGAACAAGTAAAGCAAAACCTTATTGAGAGAGATAAAATTGACAGTGAGCGTGAAATTGCCCCATTAAAGCAGGCTGACGACGCTACAGTAATCGACAATTCTGAGCTTACTAAAGAAGAAACCATAGAACTGATTCTTTCTTACATCGAAAAGATTTAACAATTTTTAATAGGCATACAGCCTCCTTTGGTATACAAATTGTAAGTTTTATTAGTGTAAAAACTAATCTATTATTAACTATTAAAAAACTTAAAATGTCTAAAAACGGAAAAAATACAGCAGGTATATTGGCAGGACTTCTTGCAGGAGCTGCAGCAGGTGTAATCTTAGGAATGTTATATGCACCTGAAGAAGGTAAAGAAACCAGAAAAAAAATCAGAAATAAAGCAAATGATCTAAAAGATCAGGCAAAAGACAAATACGGAGAGGTTTCTGAAAAAGTGAAAGACCAATATGGCAATATTTCTTCTACTTTTAAAGAAACAGCGAACAACGTAGCACATACTGTGAAAGACGGATATGATAAATACAAAGATCAAATTGTTTCTAAAACTGCAGATGTAGTAAAAGATGTAGAAGCTGAATTGAACGATCTTAAATCATAAGTAATTTATCTTTTTTAAGTAAATTACAGAAAGGAACTTTTGTGCGAAAGTTCCTTTTTTTGTAACTTTAAAAAAAAACAATGATAGAAACTATTAAAGAATACGCCTCAAAGAGAATCGATCTTCTGAAAATAGAAGCTACAGAAAAGTCATCTCTTTCTGCCGGGCTCATTACCTACTTTGTAGTACTGCTTGTTGCTTTTGCTTTTTTTATTATCCTTTTCAATTTTGGAATCGCTTTTCTTATTGGCAAAGCGCTGGATAATTATTCCTATGGTTTCTTAATTGTAGCAGCATTTTATGCTTTAGTAATGGCTTTTGTCATTTCATTCAAAAATAAGATCGTGAACACTGTTGCAGATCAGGTTATTAAATTTTTAAATCATTCAAGCCATGAGTAGAAAATATGAAAGCATAGAAGAATTAAGAAGAAAGAAAAAACTGCTTAAAGGTGAAATTAGTGATCTGGAAAACCTTCTTACATTTAAGAATACCAAAGAAAGCCTAAGTGCATTTACCAATGGTTTGAGCGATCAGTATCTTCAGGAAAAAGTAGATGAAGATGGTGATGAAAAAGTGGTCCTGCGAAAGGATGTCATTGCCAGGCAGCTTACTTCAGAAGTTAAAGACCTTCTGATCAGTAAAAATACGGCTGTAGGACTTGCCAACACAGCTTTTAAAGGAAATATTGCAGACAGTATTATCAAGCTGGGTGTTACCGCTATCGTTGGCAATTACGCCAAAAAGAATATGAAAAGTTCTAATTGGAAAAATAAACTGGTAGGTGCTGCATTGATTTACCTCGCTCCTATTGCGCTGAAATATGTCAGAAAAAAACTGGAAGTATACCAGAAAAACAAAAGTGTTTCCAGCATGGAACAATTGATATAGAAAGTTTATAGGTATTAGATATCAGATTTCAGATCTATCAGTTGGGCAATCAATTTTCCCACGCGAATAATGTCTGAAATCTGATATCTGAAGCCTACAATCTATTTAGAAAATAACTGGCCTAAAATGATTCCGGCAGCCATGGATACATTCAGGCTTTCCGTAGACTGGGATTTTCCAAACCTTGGAATGCTGATACATTTTTGCAATAGTTTTTCTGTTTCCGGTCTCATTCCGTTCCCTTCATTTCCAAGAATCAAATTGATTTTTTCAGGTTTCTCAAAAGTATAGATGTTTTCTCCATCCATATCTGTTCCGATATTTACATTTTCAGTTTTAGAAAGATATTCCACAAGATCTGTATATACGACATTTACCCTTGTAAAAGACCCCATTGTGGCCTGAATTACCTTAGGATTATAAACATCTACAGTATCTTCACTACAAATAATCTGTTCTATCCCGAACCAGTCTGCCAATCGAATAATGGTTCCTAAATTCCCCGGATCCTGGATACCATCCAAAACAAGCTGTATCTTCTTATCTTCCCATGTCTCTTCTTCTGCCAGATAACACACCGCAACAGAATCTTTGGGAGTCTTTAGAAAACTGATTTTTTTTAACTCATTTTCAGTGATATGAGTGATAGGGATATCAGTACGGTCCAATTTTTGCGGATCGGTTGATAATATTTCTTTAACTTTAAAGTTAGAATTGAAAAGTTCACAAATGATTTTATTACCTTCAACCAAAAACAAATTGTATTTTTGTCTGAACTTCTTTTTATCTAAAGATTGTAAAACTTTTATTGTATGAGCTGTAAGCATTATAAGAATTCTCCTCAAAAATATTATAAAATTATCTCATTTGCAACATTTGTTGGCCTCCTTTATGCGTGTAGTACCACAAAAAAAGTTCCAGATGGTGATTATCTGCTTACTAAGAACAATTTTGAATTCGAAGATAAGAAAGAATTTTTTGATGAAGAGCTGAAAGATTATGTTCAGCAGAAGCCTAATAAGAAGCAAGTTCTTTTTATGCCTTTAGGCCTTATGTTTTACAATATGGCCAATCCAAAATATGATACAATCCTTAATGAATATATGACCTACCCTCGCGAAATGAGAGATCAGAAACTGAGGGATTCATTATTTATTAAGTATAATATGAAAAACAGTGTCGGAAAAAATCTTTTCTTTGACCGTCTATTGCACACATGGGGTTCTCCTCCTGTTATTCTGGATCAGACCAGAAGTGAAAAGAGTTCAGAATCTATCAAAAAAAGACTTACCTATAGAGGTTATTGGGATGCAGAGGTGAAATACAAACATAATTTAGACTCTGCGTCTAAGAAAGCGACGGTAAACTACTTTATCAAGCATAATGACCCTACCTATATTAAAGATTACTTTTTTAATATTCCGGACCAGGGAATAAAACAGGTTTATAATGCCTATCTAAACAAAACATTGGTAAGGTCAGGTAAAATACTGGACCAGACCGTTCTTGAAAAGGAAGTAACAAGGATTACTGACCTGATGAGAGAATATGGCTATTATAAATTCAACAGCACCAATGACGAAGTCTATTTTGTTGCTGACTCTTTAAAAAGCAAAAAACAAGTTCCATTAACTCTGGAGATCCACAAGGATTCTCTGGATCGACCTTATAAAAAGGCTACTTTTGGAAATATTGATGTAGCCATTGTAGACGAAGCCAGCGACTATCCTAAAAACACGGTTAAAGACAGTTTAAGAAGGATAAGATTCCATAAAATGAATGACAAATATAAAACATCATCATTGTGGAGAACCATCATTGTAGACAGTAAACAGACCTATGATCAGCAGAAACTGGATGTTACCAAGAGGAATCTTCTCACGATGAACAACTTCAGTATCGTAAAAGCCAGAGACTCTCTAAGACATGGAGGATTTACTTCCCCTAATGACAGCATTGTAGATGTTTTATACGTATTGAAACCGCTTCCTAAGTATGAACTTAAAGTAGGGACTGATCTTAATTATTCCCAGATTCTGAATCTTGGAGTCTCTCCTTCTGTGGATCTTACTACCCGAAATCTTTTCAGAGGGGCAGAAAACCTTTCCACCAGCCTTTCTGGAACATTTGGGTCTATTGCGAGTACAGAAAATACAGATAAAAGAGTATTGGCATATGAAATATCTGCTCAAGCATCTCTGAACTTTCCAAGATTACTATTGCCGTTTAATTATTATAAATTCATTCCTAAAAGATACACACCTACTTCATCAATTTTGTTGGGAGCATCTATACAGAACAATATCGGGCTTGGAAGGGTTAACTTTAATACGGGATTAAATTATCAGGCAACAGTTAATGATTTGGTATATCATAAACTGACTTTATTTAATACACAAATCAGTTTGACAAAAAATAAAAATGCTTATTATGATTATTTTGTCAATGATAAGGTTGTAAGAGATGAAATTTTTATTGACTATGATGCTCACTATCCGAAAGAAGAGATTTTAAAAAGATTAAAATTAGGAACGCTTACAGGAGATCAGCTTACAGAGATGATTCTTCAAAATACCGAATATCAAAATGGTCTTAATCAACAAGGCCAAGATCTTTTTACAACATTCAAAGGAAGTTTAATTAATAAAGAAAGACAGACACAGGATGTTTTTATATCTTCCATGATCTATAACTTTGTTTATAATGAAATTGGAAAGAAAGATTATCCAAATGCCTTCTATTTTAATGGAAAAGTTGAGCTTGCAGGTAATATTTTAAGTCTATTCAATAAGAAAAGTAATGACGGAGGAGTTGTTTCAGCACCCCAAAAAACGATCTTTGGAATTCCTTATGCCCAATTCGTAAAATTTGATATTGATACCAGAAAATACTTTAAATTCAATGGCAATCAGACCTTGGTTCTCCGCCAGTTTATTGGAGTTGGTATTCCTTATGGAAATTCTGATGACATGCCTATTATTAAATCTTATTTCAATGGTGGATCTAATGATATCAGAGCTTGGGTGGCTTTCGGAGGACTAGGTCCCGCGGATTCTCAGGTAGATGAAAGAGTACGTGCTTATATGACTAATGATGTAAAACTAACAACCAATATTGAGTACAGAGTCCCATTTAATAATATGTATGAAGGTGCCTTGTTTACAGATATAGGAAATACCTGGAGTCTTCGTAATCATAATGATGCGCACAAGGATGAATTCAGATTCAACAAGTTCTTAGGACAAATGGGTATTGGTAGTGGATTCGGTTTAAGAATAAACGTAGCGTACATCACCCTAAGATTAGATTTTGCTTATAAAATCTTTGATCCGAATAAGCCAGAAGGTGACCGTTGGAGATTCAAAACGTTACAGCCTTTCAAACCTACGATCAACTTTGCTTTCGGATATCCTTTCTAATCCGGAGACACACCCAAAATAAAATAGACTACAGCAATAACACGGGCGAGGATTTCCCTCGCCTGATTTCTGTAAAAACTTTCAGGCTTCGTTACATCCTGCGCATCAAATCCCAACGCATTCATATCATTATTTCTCGCAAAAAATAAAGCACGAAGATTATGATACCCCTGGGAAACGATAATGACGTTTTTCTTCTTATAAACATCTTTACAACGTAGAATACTTTTGTAAGTGTTGAACCCTTTCGGATCTTCAACAATGATATCTTCAGGAACACCTTCCTGATAGGTCAGATAGTTTTTCATTGCAGCGGGTTCATTGTACCCTTTACTTTTCTCCCCGCTTACAATAATTTTTTTGATTTTTCCATGATGATAAAGAAGAGCTGCAGCATCCATTCTTTTGGTAAAATAAGGATTAGACACACCAGATCTCATCTTTGGAGAAGTTCCAAGCACTAAAGCAACTTCCCGTGGCGGAATTTTTGAAATTTTGGTATAGGTACGGCCGTTAGTAAGTCCGAAAACCCAAACATTACAGAAACATATCATTAAAATTCCTAATTCTAATGATACCAATCCCAGGTTAAATATGTTCTTAATAATTCTCAACTAAGATCAAAGTTAAGCTTTATTTTTTTACTTTTCACTATGGACATGCAAGCTAATATATGCCCCTGCCCTTCCTCTTTTTCGGTAAGATATTCATTTTCCAGCAATTCCACTTCTCCTTCTTCCAAAGAGCATTCGCAGCTTCCGCAGATTCCTGACTTACATGAATAAGGAACCGGAAATTTTTGAATCAAAAGCTGCTGTAATATTCTGTCCTTATTATCAGGAAGTTGAGTAGTATATTTTTTTCCAAGCATGGTAAATTCAACCTCTATATTCTCAATAAGTGGGAATTCTTTTTCTACAGGATAAATATCATCATTATATTCTTCAAAAAGTTCAAAATGAATATTTCTTTTGGGAATTCCGTGATGATAACAAGCATTTGCCAGTGTTTTAATCATCTCTCCTTTTCCACAGATCAATACTTCATCCACAGCATCCCAAATCGTAGATTCTTCGTCAGTATTATCCAAATGAAGGATCTGATTGATAATTAAGTTTAATTTCTTTTCATCTAATCGGCCATAGAAAAACTGGTCTGCCGTTTTTTCTTGTGAAAAGAAGTAAAAGATTTGAAGTCTGTCTCCACATGTTCTGGCAAGGTTGTCTAATTGATCTCTGTAGATTAGGTCTTCTGAACTTTTATTTCCAAAGAACAGAAACAATCTTGTTCTTGGTTCATTATGGAGGATATTTTTAAAATGACTTAAAATAGGTGTAATTCCAATCCCAGCAGCAAAAGCAACAATTGTTCTGAACTCGCTTGGTTTCGATACTATTGTAAATCTTCCGGCAGGTTCACTTACCATTAACTCATTTCCTTCACTATAATTCTGAAAAAGCTGAGAAGTAGCTCCACCTGGAGAATTAACTTTTATTCCCAAACATATTTTCCCCTCATAAGGAGCAGAAGTCATTGAATAATCATTAATAACTTCTGCTCCATGTGATTGAAATTTTACACTGACGAACTGCCCCGCATCAAACTTAAAATTTTCTTTCAAATTCTCCGGAATATCAAACTCCAGAGAAAAAGTATTTTTGGTCAGCTCTACCTTTTTCGCTATTTTTAACGGATGAAACTGTATTAGTTTCCCTTTATAGATTTGTTGTTCCATACTTCAATTCAAAAATAGATAAAAAATAATTTATGAAGAAGATAATTTTATCCACGTTGGTCCTGACTGCACTTTACAGCTGTAAAAAAGAAGCTACAAAAACTGAAGAAGGCACCGTTGCTACAGATTCAGCAGCTACAACTCAAAACACACCTGCTCAGACAGCTACATATATCCCCAAAGAACTATCTCCTGAAAATGTAGGTCAACATTTGGCTAAAAATAATGATACGTTATACGTTACGAACTTTTTTGCAACGTGGTGTGGCCCATGCATCAGAGAAATTCCAAGTTTTAAGAATAAAATGCAGGAACTGAAAGATAAACCTGTAAAGTTCACCTTTGTAAACCTTGATGACAGGGCAGATTGGGATACTGCAGTGAAAGATTTTGTGGCAGAACACAATCTTGGGAACAATGTTATTTTATTGGATGGACAAAAGTTGGATCCAGGTTTCTTTTCCAAAAACTTTAAACAATGGGATGGCGGTTCCATTCCCTTTACGTTCATGAGAAAAGGAGATAAAACAGATGAATTTTTAGGAATGATGACTGAGGAAGCATTAAACTCTAAAATCGATGCATTTCTAAAATAAAATATACATCTTTCTGAATCATGTCAAAAAGATTTAAAATCCTGTGTTTATTGTTGACCATTGCCATCATTGGAGGCGCCATTGTTAACCTGAACACAGGATTTTTGAGTTTAAACCTTCAGGATTTCTTCCAGAATTCTGCACAGAGCCAAATTGCAGAAATCCGTATTAACAGAGTTCTGGTTATGCTATTAGCTGGAATTTCAATTCCAACATCAGGGTTTTTGATGCAGGAATACTTCCAAAATCCGTTAGCAGGGCCTGATATTCTGGGGATAACTTCTGTGGCCAGTTTATCAGTAGCCTTCTATATTTTCTTCTCTCATAATATTCTGATCCCAGAATTTCTGCAGAACAGTTTTCTCAGCTTATCAGCTATTGGGGGAAGCTTATTACTGATGCTGATCCTTTTATCCATGTCTAATAAATTTCAGGATAAATCTTATCTAATTATTTTCGGATTTCTGGTATCTGCCTTTGCCGGAGCTATCGTTTCATTATTACAGTTTTACGCGGAGAATCAAAGTCTTAAAAACTATATTTTATGGTCTTTCGGGGCTAATAATATGGTAACCAGAAATCAGATCTATGTGTTATCCATCTTAGTATTGATAGGATTATTTTTCTGCTTTAAATCTATAAAACCATTAATCGGAAATTCATTAGGCACTTCGTATGCCCAGAGTTTAGGAGTTAATCTGAAGCATTTAAAACTTTTAATAATAGTAGCATCTTCCCTGCTTTCTGCCTCTATTACTGCATTTTTAGGACCAATTCTGTTTATTGGAATTATTGTTCCGCATTTTTGCCGACTAATCTACAATCCTTCCAAATTATGGCAGCAGTGGATCTTAAATATGTTCCTGGGAATGCTCGTGATGTTATTTTTCTCTGTGATTGCGGAAAAAACTCAGATCCCGCTGAATGTGATAAGTTCCGTATTTGGAATTCCTGTGATCTTACTGATGCTTTTGAAACAGAATAAGGTTTAATTTTTTTGTTGGATAAACGCAAAGACTCAAAATTATTTCCCATCACTGGGCTTTAAGGCGCAAAGGTTTTATCTACGATAAAATTGAATACCCATAAATAAAACACTCCGCTTGCTGAAAATCTTTGATTTTCTTGCGCCTTAAAAATATATACAATGTATAAAACCTCCTATGTTTGTATAAGTTATAATTTGCTTTATCTCAAATATTATCTTAGCCATAAAGTGAATAAGAATGAGAGTTGAATAAAAATCCAATAGTTCAAAGAAACATATTCGGCGCAAGAAACGACCTCATTCTTTTTTTATCTTTTAGAGTCAGAGCAGAATGTAAGGAATTAAAAACCCCATTTAATATCCAGAATATCCAATCAGGAGAAAAGACGAAGGAAGATATCTCACTTAAAAAGCAATAAAAGATGAAAGTATTAAAACAAGTAGCCGGTATAGATGTGTCTCAAAAAGAATTAGTAGTTACTTTAGGTTGTCTATATGAAGATCAAACTATAAAATTTCTAGCTTATAAGGTATTTAAAAACACAGATGTTGGAATCCCATTATTGATTAATTGGATTGAAAAACAAAGTGTTGAAGATCAGGAAATTCACTATGTTATGGAAGCCACAGGGGTTTATCATCAGAAGTTCGCTTATTATCTTGCTGAGAATAATAAAAAGGTCTATATCGTTTTGCCCAATAAAATAAGTAGCTACCTAAGAACTCTTGATATAAAAACGATAACTGATAAAAGTTGTTCTCAGGCTATTACTCAGTTCGGTCTTGAAAGAAAATTAAATCACTGGAAAAAACCTGATCAGACTTATAATGAGCTGCAACAGCTTACCAGAGAGCGTGATCAAATTGTTCAGGAGCGGAATGTGATAAAAAATCAGCTTCATGCAGAAACTATTCAAGCTTCTCCTCATTTAAAAAGTATAGAAAGAATGCAAGCTCGTATGAATTTGCTCAATGCTCAAGAAAAAGCAATAAAGAAAGATATCGATAGTATTATCAATACTAATCCTGTGATAAAACAATTGATAGAACGACTTACAACAATACCGGGAGTTGGTGTTTTAACTGCGGTTACTGTTTTGGGAGAGACCAATGGCTTTGAACTGATTAGAAACAAGTCTCAATTATCAAGTTATGCAGGGTTAGATGTTAGAGAAAAACAATCTGGAACGTCGGTAAAAGGTAAATCACGGATATCAAAAAAAGGAAATAGAATGTTAAGGAAATGTTTGTTTTTGCCGGCTTTAACAATTGTGAAGTGGGATGATAACTTCAAAGAAGTTTATATAAGACTCACTTCAAAACATGGAATAAAAATGAAGGCTTTAGTAGCAATCCAAAGAAAAATATTAGAATTGATCTATATTCTTTTTAAAAATGAAACCGTTTATGACGGTAAATATAAATCAAAAAATAGCGTGAAAACTGAGATAGTATAGCACGCTACAGAGTCTAGCTCTAGGCCGACTTAAAAAACAAATTTACAAAAAAATATAAATATTAT